>NZ_CANQTS010000004.1 GCF_947626835.1 uncultured Acinetobacter sp.
ACTATGATAAGATTAACCCGTTAGGTCAGGTGGCCTAACTTAAATAAAAAACTCTCCGACAAACCCGGTACGGTTCACAATGCCTTGACATCATTGTCTTGGCTTGGATCTTTGTACTGCACATTCAGCGTTTGATTTTCTTCAATCGGCGTAGCTGGTACTAAGGTCACTTGCGCACCATCAATGATGATGTCGGTAATCACAACGTCTTTACCATTCACCATGAAAGTGAAGTCATTCAAGCTTGGTGGATTGGTTGCATCTAACACTTCATTGAACATTAACGACACGTTGCCATCCGTTGTCACCTCAGCACTTTGCAAGGTTGGTGCTGTTTCATTAAGGTCAGAATCGCTGTCCGAGTCAGAGTCAGAATCGCTGTCCGAGTCAGAGTCAGAATCGCTGTCCGAGTCAGAGTCGCTGTCCGAATCAGAGTCAGAATCCGAGTCGCTGTCCGAGTCAGAGTCGCTGTCCGAATCAGAGTCAGAGTCGCTGTCCGAATCAGAGTCAGAGTCGCTGTCCGAATCAGAGTCGCTGTCCGAGTCAGAGTCACTGTCCGAGTCAGAATCAGAGTCGCTGTCAGAATCAGAGTCGCTGTCAGAATCAGAGTCGCTGTCCGAATCAGAGTCGCTGTCCGAGTCAGAGTCGCTGTCCGAATCCGAGTCAGAGTCGCTGTCCGAGTCAGAATCGCTGTCCGAATCAGAGTCGCTGTCCGAGTCAGAATCGCTGTCAGAGTCAGAGTCAGAGTCGCTGTCCGAATCCGAGTCAGAATCGCTGTCCGAATCAGAATCGCTGTCCGAGTCAGAATCGCTGTCCGAATCAGAGTCAGAATCGCTGTCAGAGTCAGAGTCAGAATCGCTGTCAGAGTCAGAGTCGCTGTCAGAATCAGAGTCAGAGTCCGAATCAGAGTCGCTGTCCGAGTCAGAATCGCTGTCCGAGTCAGAGTCGCTGTCAGAATCAGAGTCAGAATCGCTGTCCGAATCAGAATCAGAGTCGCTGTCAGAATCAGAGTCGCTGTCCGAATCAGAGTCGCTGTCCGAGTCAGAGTCGCTGTCCGAATCAGAGTCAGAGTCGCTGTCCGAATCAGAGTCAGAGTCGCTGTCCGAGTCAGAATCGCTGTCCGAATCAGAGTCGCTGTCCGAATCAGAATCGCTGTCCGAGTCAGAGTCAGAGTCGCTGTCCGAGTCAGAATCGCTGTCCGAGTCAGAATCGCTGTCCGAATCAGAGTCAGAGTCGCTGTCCGAGTCAGAGTCGCTGTCCGAGTCAGAATCGCTGTCCGAGTCAGAGTCGCTGTCCGAATCAGAATCGCTGTCCGAATCAGAATCACTGTCAGAGTCCGAGTCGCTGTCCGAGTCAGAGTCGCTGTCCGAATCAGAGTCGCTGTCCGAATCAGAGTCAGAATCGCTGTCCGAATCAGAGTCGCTGTCCGAATCAGAGTCGCTGTCCGAATCAGAGTCAGAATCGCTATCAGAATCAGAGTCGCTGTCAGAGTCAGAATCGCTGTCCGAATCAGAGTCGCTGTCCGAATCAGAGTCGCTGTCAGAATCAGAATCGCTGTCCGAATCAGAGTCAGAATCGCTATCAGAATCAGAGTCGCTGTCCGAGTCAGAGTCAGAATCGCTGTCAGAGTCCGAGTCGCTGTCAGAGTCAGAATCACCTTCTGAATCTTCGATCTCTGAGTTGTTCGTTACAGCCACATCAAAACTTGTAGCGTCATTGCCTGCTTCATCTTGCAATGCAGCAGTGTCGTTCTCTGCACTTGGATCGTCGTACTTCACATTCACCGTTTGATCTTTTTCAATCGGTGTTGCAGGCACAAGCGTCACTTGATTGCCATCAATGATGATCTTCTCAATCTCAACCTGTTCGCCATCCACTGTTAAGGTTAAGTCCTCAAGGCGTGGCGGATTGGCTGGATCAAGCGCTTCGTCAAAGGTTAACAGCACTTCACCATCAACGGTCACTTCAGCTGTTTCAAGGGCTGGTGCAAGTGGATTGGTCACCGCAACGTCAAAGCTGGCAACGTCGTTACCCGCTTCATCTTGGAATGCAGCAGTGTCGTTCTCTGCGCTTGGATCGTCGTACTTCACATTCACCGTTTGATCTTTTTCAATCGGTGTTGCAGGCACAAGCGTCACTTGATTGCCATCAATGATGATCTTCTCAATCTCAACGGCTTCGCCATCCACCGTTAAGGTTAAGTCCTCAAGGCGTGGCGGATTGGCTGGATCAAGCGCTTCGTCAAAGGTTAATAACACTTCACCATCAACGGTCACTTCAGCGCTTTCAAGCTGAGGGGCTGGGTCAATATCGGGATGATTATCTGGTGCTTGAGGTTGCTTGGTATCGCTATTGGAGTTTGCAATCCCTGCAAATGCTGCAATGCCTAAACCTGTTAGAATTGGCCATAAATAAGGGAATGCTGCAAATTCAGATTTAGAATAAAGTAAAGGCTCAAGCTGATCTAAGCTGACATATTCGACTTTCGCCAAATCATAGTAGAAAAATTGTTCATGTTGGGTACGAAACACCAATGAACTTTCTTCTGCTACAAAATTTTCAATCTTTATGACATCACCATTTTTTAAGGTAATGACCACTGTATTGCCAACATATTCAATTGTTTTAATCTGTGCTGGATCAATATCCACTAAAACAACAGAGTCTTCACCTAGCTCTATACCTGCTTGTGGTTTATCGACCAATTGATTGCTCCAAGCCGATTTAGAAATAATTTGTACTTGCATATAGCAACCCCAAAATTTATGCCCTATCACACAATTATTATTTAATTAAAAGTTAAATAATTCACGTTATATATTAACATAACACCATTAAATCCCAAGGAAATAATGTGATTTAGTTGACAATAAATCATGTATAAAATCCTATATTGTTGGCATATGGTGCGTATTTTATGGGTATATTGCATATTTACTAACACAAAAAAATCCTGCCATATAGACAGGATTTTTATTTCAGATTCACTTAATAATTATCGCTCACGTAAAGCTTCTTTGGCTTTGTTAAACGGTTTAATTAAGTAATCAATAATGGTTTTATCGCCGGTTTTAATATCGACTGTGGCAACCATACCAGGCGTAATACTAAATTGCTGCCCAGACTTATTTTCTAGCTTGTCCTTGTCAGTACGGATATACACACGGTAATAGAACTGATCTTGTTTGACTTCATCACGAATTGTGTCTGGTGAAATCACGGTCACTTTACCGTCTAAACCACCATAAATTGAATAATCATAGGCGGTAATTTTAACCAATGCCTCTTGCCCCGGACGGATAAAAGCAATATCACGTGGTGAAATACGTGCTTCAATTAGCAGCTGTTCATCTAAAGGGACAATCGTCATCAATTTACCATTTTGTGGAATCACACCACCAATGGTCATTACATCAATTTCTTTGACCACACCACGCATAGGTGATTTAAAAATAGTACGACTTAAGGTATCTGATTTACCTTTAACCACCTGTGATTGGGTTTGAATATCCGTATTAGCCTTGGCCAATTCTTCACGTGAATTTACATAGTATTGGTTACGAATGTCATTCATTTGATTACTTAAATCATTGGCTTGACGTTTTAAACGCAACACTTCTACTTCACTGGCAGCACCTTTGGCCACCAAAGGTTCGGTCATACGCAATTCTTGCTCAACCAAATTCAGTGCTTGACGTAAACCCGACAAAGACTCTTCTAAATTGGCACGGCGTGAATTATATAAAGCAGTTTCTTCATTGACTAACTTAGGTTCTTTAAGCACTTCGGCTGGAAATACCAAAGCAGTTCCATTTACTTCAGCACGTAAACGTGCAGAGGTCGCTAAAGAAGACAGTAACAATGACTCTGATTCGCCCACATTAGATTCAAAACGTGTCGGGTCAAGCTGAGCTAAGACTTGGCCTTGCTCAACAATCTCACCTTCACGCACGTTGAGTTTGGTCAAAATACCGCCCTCAAGCGATTGAATGACTTGCTCTTTAGAAGAAGGAACCACTTTACCTGTACCGGTTGATACTTCTTCAAGCTTAAACAGCCATGCCCAAGCAATTAATATAGACAAACCAACACAAACAATCCAAATCAGCAGACTCGATTTTGGTAATGGTGGTTCAAGCTCAGTGACTTTTTGTGCTTGCTTACTCATCCTTTCGCTCCTGCTGCTGGTGCTGGACGTTTTTGCGCGGATTGATTCAAAATCTGATCGCGCGGCCCATCCATCACAATTTTACCGTCATTGACCACAATAATCCGATCTACCAATTGCAATACTGCACGGCGATGGGTCGCGACTACCATGGTACGATTGGTCAACCAAACTTTAAGATGATCTATCAGTTGTTTTTCAGACACATCATCAATCGCGGCTGTAGGCTCATCAAGCAATAAAATATTGGGTTGACGAATCAACAAACGTGACAACAATAATGCTTGACGTTGACCACCAGAGAAACCAACCCCACCTTCTAAGATCACATGATCAAGACCTTCTTTTTTGTCTTGAACAAAGTTAATCGCACCGGTAATACGCAACGCTTGTAGAATTTCATCATCGGTTGCCAGTGGTGCACCAAGGGTTAAGTTTTCACGCACCGTACCATAAAACAGTTGTGCACCTTGATTGAGCAAACCCATATCACGACGTACATCCGATGGATCAATTAAGTTCAGTTCTACCCCATCGAGCTTGACCTTACCTTGGGTAGGTTCTTGCATACCAGACAATAGTTGCAACAGCGTTGATTTACCCGCGCCATTACGCCCTAAAATCGCAATTTTCTCGCCCGGTTTAATTTCAAGTTTTGGCACCACTAAAGTCGGTTTTGCATCGTCAGGACCATACTTAAATGCAACCCCTGCCAATTCATAATGGCCATGAATCGCGGGACGATGAATCAATGAGGCATGATCAGGCTGATCGACTGATTTTTTCATCAGCTCATCTAAGCCTTGTTTCGCCACTTTGGCTTGTTGTAAACGCCCTAATACCCCTGCCAGTTGTGAGATTGGCGCGAGCATACGTGACGATAAAATCGAACACGCCACCAGCGCACCTGTGGTCATTTCACCATCCATCACGGCAAAAGCACCAACCAAAACCACCACAGCAAAGGTTAAACCTTGAATCTTTTGTGTCCATGCCGTCATTAAACCAATGATCTTACGTTGACGCATACCCACATCGGCTGCCACTTCATTCATGTGATTCCATTGGTTTTGAAAACGTGCCTCTGCACGTAATAACTTAATGTCTTCAATACCTTGTACCGACTCAACCAGCATAGCATTACGAATTGCACCTTCACGCATCCCTTCTTGTGCCAATTTCGCCAACGGTTTTTGTGCCAAAATACCCGGTAGAATCATCAGTGGCACCACCACTAACATCACCCAAAACAGATCGCCACCGATCATCCAAAAAATCACCAAGAATAAAAAGAAAAATGGCAAATCGGCAATTGCAGATACGGTCGTTGATGTGACTAACTCACGCACACCTTCAAGCTCACGAATTTGTGAAATAAAAGTACCCGTGGATTTTGGTCGTTCATTATTTTTAATACGTAAGGCATGTCCAAAGACACGATCAGAAATGCGTAAATCAGCGCGCTTACCAATCACATCTGATAAATAAATCCGACTCACCCTTAAAATAAATTCAAAGATTGCCGCAATCAGTACACCACTAGCCAAAACCCATAGCGTTGGAATTGACTGTGCTGGAATAACACGGTCATACACATTCATAGAAAACACAATCGTGGCCAATGCCAACACGTTTGCCAAGAGTGAGGCAAACATAATGTCGATATAGCGTTTCCAGTCTTTTAACACAATCGACCAAAACCAATTTTTTTCAAACGGTTTGATATATTCATCGACACGCGCATCGGGCACTGACTTTTCAGGACGAATTACATACAAATAACGCGCATTTTCGCGCAATTGTTCAAGCGTTAAAGTCTGTGATAAGCCTTGATCACCACTAAATTGCACACTGCTATTGCCTTCACTGTCAATTTTGTCAATGACGCCTACTTGACCGCCATTAAACTCAACCACAACAGGCAAGCGCCATGGATTCATTAAATCATCTGAAAACGCGGCTTTACGCACACTCATGCCAATTTGACGCGTCATCACATGCAGTACATCATCTACAGTTTGGTTGGGATTCCAGTCCAATTGCAAACGAATACGTTCTTCCGATGGTTCAATACGGTAATGCTTGGCGATGGATAAAACCGCTTGCAGCCATGGTTGGTAGTTGATTTTCGTACTCATTATTGAACTTCAAACCCCTGAATAGAAATATTATTTAGTTCATACAAATCGCGTGAACGTCCTGTTTGCGCAATATAGTTCACAATCGCGGTATAGATGTCATAACGTGCCGCTTCAATTTCTTGTGAGGCACTATGAATAGACTGCTCTGCATTTAACAGATCCACAACAGTACGTGTGCCGAGTTTATACTGCTCTTGATACAGCTCTTTGGTACGCGTGGCTGTTTCTTTACGCGCCATTAAGATACTCATTTGACGCTGCTTATTTTCAATTTCTTCACGCAATACCCGCACTTGATCCAGCACATTTAAATATTCAGTATTTAAACGTGCGCGCGCCGCTTGTTCAGCATAACTTGCAGCTTTGGTGCGTGATGTGGTTGCACCACCTTGATAAAAGTTACTGTTGGCTTCAAGCATAATCGAGTGATAAAAACCATCATCTTCATTATTATTGGGATTACGTCCATTAATCGCTTGACTGAGTGAGCCTTTCACATTCAAGGTTGGATAATTACTTAAACGGGTTTGCTCAAGTTCAGCCTTAGCCACTTCAATTTGGGCTTGTGCCAAGATCATTTTCGGAACTTGGTTAAACTCTGGTTCTTGATATAAATTAGAATCCACAATTAAACGCTCAGGTAAGCTCCATTGTAAACCCGACACATCAAAGCCCAGTAAAGTACGTAATTTCTGTTGATACTGACGCAATTGGGTTTGCTGCACGATCATATTAGAACGTGAGGATTCTAAATACGATTGCGCTTGCACAGGATCGGCTTGACTGCTAATACCGGCACGAGCACGTAAATTGGCAATTTCGGTAATGCGTGAAATCCCTGCAATTTGTTGTTCGGCGATTTTAGTAATTTCTTGATAGCGCTTAATTTGCACAATTGAATTGGCCGCTTGATAGGCCACATCATCCATACTCACCAAGACATTGGCTTGTTCGGCAAATAATCGTGCTTGTTGGACATCTACAGTGCTTTTGACTTTGCCAAAGTCGTATAACATTTGGGTGAGGCTTAAGTTGATTACTTGTCGACCACGCTCACCTGAGGTTAAATCGCCTGTACCTAAACCACCTGAAATTTGCGGATAATATGCAGCTCTTGCTACATCAATATTGGCATTTTGTGAGGCTAAATTAGCAATCGCTTGAGAAATATCAGGATTGCGTTGTACAGCACGCAAAATAGCTTCATTAAAGGCTAAACGCTGCACGTTTGGCATGTAATTAGTACCAGTAGGCATATTTGGGTCAAAACTGGTCACCATCGGCAATTCTGGAATTGCCGAGGTATCAATTTGGAAATTGCTCAGTGCTTTAACATTTGCTTTATTAAAGTTTTCATCACTTTTCGGTCCAAGCAAACCCAAGCTTTTATCCTTAAAAGTACTGAAATACGACTTCGGTGTATCCGCATACGCTGTCGAAACCAAAAGAGATAACGTTAAAATTACTCCCTTAATCACATTTGCTTGTACCCCATAGCCCTGTTTTGCTTTAGTTTTTTGTCTGAATGCCATAATCAATAAGTTTGAATGAGCTAATATTTTTCGGTATTTTACCTTGTTTATCGACACTTTTTTGTATTTTTATTTTCAAGGACTTACTTTTTATCAATTCTATGAAAAAAGACCAGTCATCTCCTGGTCTTTTTCTGATTTTAAAGTTCCATTAAACAGTAAAATCTTCACCTAAATATACCTGACGCACTTTTTCGTTGGCTAAAATATCTTTTGGTGTACCTTCTGCAATCACAGCACCCTCACTGACGATATAAGCACGCTCACAAATCGCTAAAGTCTCACGTACATTATGATCGGTAATTAATACCCCAATGCCACGCTGCTTTAAAGTGGTAATAATATCTTTAATATCACCCACCGAAATTGGATCAACCCCAGCAAATGGTTCATCTAACAACATAAATTTAGGGTCTGCCGCCAAAGCACGTGCAATCTCAGCACGACGACGTTCACCGCCTGATACACTCATCCCTAAAGAATCTTTAATGTGGGTAATTTTAAAATCACTTAACAGTTCATTTAAACGTGCCTTACGCTGGTCTTTGTTTAAATCGTTACGTGTTTCTAAAATTGCCATAATATTTTCCGCAATGGTCAATTTACGAAAAATTGAGGCCTCTTGTGGCAAATAGCCAATGCCTTTGCGAGCACGTTCATGCATGGCAAGATCAGATAAATCTAAATGATCAAGATGAATCTCGCCTTTATCCATACGTACGAGACCCACCACCATATAAAAGCTGGTGGTTTTGCCTGCACCATTGGGCCCAAGTAACCCTACAATTTGACCACTTTGCATGCTAAAGGATACATCTTTGACCACCCAACGCTTGCTGTAGTTTTTGGCCAAATGCTTAATGGTTAGAGTCTGTACTGGAGTGCTTGACATTAGTCACGTGCTCCTGGGAATGATTTAGTGCTCGATGGTGGAATCACAATTTGCACACGACCTGAAGATGAACCTGTGCTATTTGGCGTACCAATCGCTTCAATATCACCTTTGTTCATGCTATAGCGTAAGGTGCTGCCTTTTAAGCTTGCGCCATTTTGCTCTAAGATTGCATTGCCCGACAGGGTTAAAATACCCGTTTGTGCATTATAAACAATTTTATTGGCTTGACCTTTGGCTAAGCCTTTATTGGCTTCAAGCTGCTGCTGAAAACGTGCAGGTGAACCTGATGCAGTAATGCTACTGATTTCTTTTTTGGCATTTAAATTGGCCACAATGGTTGCAGCTTGCAGCTTCATGGTGCCTTGTTCAATCACCACGTTGCCGCTATAGGTCATGACACCGCTTTTTTCATTAAAGCTACCACGATCGGCTACCAATGAAATCGGTTGATTGCGATCTGATGGCAAGGCCCATGCCGTACTTGCAAGCAGTGTCATTCCAAGGAGGGCAGCTTTGATTAATGCTGTATGCTTAAAATTACCGTTCATACGTTCCTCGAATATTAAAAAATTCGTATTGCCCTTCATTTAAATTGGCTTTCAGACCTTGGCTGACAAACTCAGCTTGCGGGGATTGCACAATCACCATTTTATCGGTTTCGATATCACGCGTCTTTGGGTAAAAGGTTAACTCAGTGGTATCAAGTTGCATTTGACCTTGGGTCAACAGCTTGGTGGCAGAAACTTGCTCTGACAACACCACTTTATTGTTATCGTCAAAGCTTTGTGCTTTGTTGGCCGTAAAAGTCGCATTGACCACACCATCTTGATACAAAGATGCATCTAGATTGCTTAAGCTTGCGGTTTTTTGTTGCATGTCTTGCGCTAGTCGGTCGACTGTGGCTTTAACATGCAACTGACCATCTTCATGGGTTTGGGTTAAATGAATGTTTTCAGCAGAATAAGTCATGCTTTGGGCAGCATCTGCTTCAAGCTTTTGCTGTTTTCCGCTGTAATAGTAGTAGCCACCACTTACAGCAGCAATCACAACTGCTGCGACGTATAAAACTTTAGTATCCATCGCTGTGGTTTCACTTTAATTAGATAAAATATTAGTGTGGGGTCGCGGCATACTTTTCAAGTAAAGCGTCATACACACCCTTTGACATTAACAACATGTCACAAATCTCACGTACCGCACCACGGCCACCCGTGGCTTGGGTCACTAAATCTGCACGACGACGCACTTCTAAATGACCGTTGGGTACAGTCACTTTCATGCCCGCAATCGAAAATGCTGATAAATCTGGCCAATCATCACCCATGTAGAGGCAATCTTCTGGGCTTAAACCTAACTGCTGACAGGCTTCAGTTAATGCCACACCTTTATCTTCACGGCCTTGATAAACTAAATCAACCCCTAAATCGCTCATGCGTTTTTCAACAATATGACTTTTACGACCGGTGATAATAATCACTTTCATGCCGGCTTGTTGCACCAGTTTCATGCCTAAGCCATCACGAATATCAAAGGATTTAATCTCATCACCATTATTGGTGAGTGTGACAAAACCATCACTTAAAATACCGTCTACATCAAGGACTAAGGCCTGAATATCACGCGCTTGTTCTAGTAAAATATAAGATGCCATGTGTTAATTTACCCCAGCTTGAATTAGATCATGCATACTGACCACCCCAATCACTTTATTGGCTGCATCAACCACCACAAATTGGTTGATTTTTTTATCACGTAGTTGTGCTAAAGCCTCTACCGCACGTGCCTCAGCATCAATGGTTGTAGGCTGTGCCGTCATCACCTCAGACACTGCCAAATTCACATCAAAGCCTTGTTGCTTATCAATTAAACGACGTAAATCACCATCGGTAAAAATACCCAGTAAGGTGTCATTTTCATCAACAATGGTGGTAAGCCCCAAACGTTTATTGGAAATTTCATACAACACTTGGTTCATCGGGGTATGAGGTGCAACTTTGGGCAAGTCCTGACCAGTATGCATTAAATGTTTGACTTGTAACAATAAACGCTTACCCAATGCCCCTGCCGGATGCGAACGAGCAAAATCATCTGCAGTAAAACCACGCGCATCAAGCAGTGCCACCGCCAAAGCATCACCCAAAGCCAATGTGGCTGTGGTACTTGATGTAGGTGCTAAACCTAAAGGACACGCTTCTGTGATATTGCCTAAAGTCAGTGCAACATCAGCATTTTGCGGCATTGGACCTGATGCATCACCACTAATGGTAATCAATGGCACTTGTAAATGTTTAATCAAAGGCATCAGCATCATTATTTCATCGCTTTTGCCAGAATTAGAAATCGCAATTAATACATCACCGCGCATGAGCATGCCTAAATCACCATGCCCCGCTTCACCGGGATGCATAAAGAATGAGGGTGTACCAGTTGAAGCAAAAGTGGCTGCCATTTTACGACCAATATGTCCCGACTTACCCATCCCTGTAATGACCAGACGACCTTGGCATTGCAAAATAATCTCACAGGCACGGCGAAAACGTGCATCAATCTGAGTGGCTAACACTTGCAGTGCTTGTTCTTCAATTTTTAAGGTGGCTAATGCGACTTTTTCAAAGTCAACAAGATTGGGCATATTCGGTGGATTCAATGTCTTAACCTTCACGCTACTGCGTGTCTTAAGGAGGATCAGCAAAAATGAATTTTCGCAAATTTTAGCATATCTATGCAAATGGCTTTTTTAAAATCGCAGCCTTTTTGCCATATCAGTACCGCATTTAGCAAACATAGCGTGGAAAACTTTGTTAAACATGGGCATTACGTTATCATTAGCGCATCTTTTTGTTAATTTTTATTGAAACAGCCATGCAACCATTTGTTCTTTATAATTCAGAGCAGCGCAAAAAAGTAGAATTCGTACCTCGCGTTGAGGGTCAAATTGACATGTACGTTTGCGGTATGACCGTCTATGATTACTGTCATATTGGACATGCGCGTGTCATGGTTGCATTTGACTACATTATTCGCTTCTTGCGTAGTCAAGGTTGGCAGGTGAAATATGTGCGTAATATTACCGATATTGACGATAAAATCATTAAACGTGCCAACGAAAATGGCGAGTCAATTACAGCCCTCACCGACCGCTTTATTCAAGCCATGAATGAAGACGCTGAAAATCTAGGCTGTTTACAACCTGATGAAGCACCGCGTGCCACAGATTTTATTCCACACATGCAAAATATGATTGGCACCTTGGTCAATAATGGCACAGCTTACCCATCAAGTAATGGTGATGTGTATTTCCAAGTAGAGAAATTTGCCAAATACGGTCGTTTATCTGGTCGTAAATTGGAAGATATGCAAGCAGGTGCATCTGAGCGTGTAGATGTTGAAGTTGAGAAAAAACATCCTTTTGACTTTGTGTTATGGAAACATGCCAAAGAAAATGAACCATCATGGGCTTCACCTTGGGGCAATGGTCGTCCGGGTTGGCATATTGAATGCTCAGCCATGTCAACCTGCTGCTTAGGCAACCATTTTGATATTCATGGTGGTGGTTCAGATTTAACCTTCCCACATCATGAAAATGAAATTGCCCAATCAGAAGCGGCAACTGGCGAACAATATGTCAATTATTGGATGCATGTGGGCTTTATTAATGTCGATGGCGAGAAAATGTCTAAATCCTTAGGCAACTTCTTCACCATTCGTGACGTGATGGAAAAATTCCATCCTGAAGTAATTCGTTACTTTATTGTGTCTTCACACTATCGTAGCCCAGTGAATTTCTCAGATGTGGCACTCAAAGAAGCCAAAACCACACTCACGCGTTTTTATCATTCCTTTAAAGCATATCAAGCTGTGTATGGCAATGAAGTTAAAGCGAGCGCCGATGAAACTTTAGTTGAGCGTTTTAATGCGGCGATGCGTGATGACTTTAATACCTCAGAAGCGATTGCGGTATTGTTTGAAATTAACAAAGCGTTGAACACGGCGGTCAAAGAACAACAGGCTGAACAAGCGCATGTGTACTATGCCACTTTGCGTCACCTCACCGATATTTTAGCCATTGTTCAATACGATGTAGATGAATTCTTAAAATCAGATATTGGTCAAGATGCCTTAGCCTTAAGTCCTGAACAGATTGAAGATTTGATTCAACAACGTGTGGATGCCAAAAAAGCCAAACAATTTGCGCAAGCCGATGAAATTCGTCAAAGCTTACTTGAGCAAGGCATTGTGCTTGAAGATACCCGTCAAGGTACAGTTTGGCGCCGTGCCGATTAATTTTTTCATTGGGGTGTTGACAAGCTTAATTTTTTGCTTATAATTTACCTCATTGCGGGAATAGCTCAGTTGGTAGAGCATAACCTTGCCAAGGTTGGGGTCGGGAGTTCGAGTCTCCTTTCCCGCTCCAGAATACGAAAAATCCGAGATCTTTGATCTCGGATTTTTTTATGCCTAATTACAACACTGCTTTACTGTTCACGTTGTTGAATCTGTTGACTGAGTAAAGCATATACCTGTTGTAAATCTTGACGCGCTGCATCATGCAATAGACTTTGATGTAGATTTAAAATATTTTGATCTCCACGCTTTGCAGGTCCTGTTTGTACGCTATGCGGTGGATGCTGGGTAGCTTTTTTGGCCGTTTCCAACATCAAAGGGTGTAACAAACTAAAATCGACTTGTTGAGCATCTACAATTTGTTGGGCTATATCAAAACAATAATTGCTAAAATTGCAAGCAAACACGGCTGCCAAGTGCAAACTTAAACGTTGCTCAGAACTATAAACATAGACACGTTGACTCATCTGTTGTGCCAATTGCAGCAATTGCTTTTCATCCGCTGGATATTGAGCTTCAATCAACAGTGGAGTATTGCTCCAATCAATCACACTTTCAAAGCTAAAGGTTTGCAAGGGATAAAACACCCCGACCCGATCATGTACTGCGCTTAGCACCTGCATTGCCGTGCTGCCTGAAGTATGTACCAAACAAACGTTGCGTAGATACACACCAATATCACCCACCACAGCTTCAATCGCCTGATCACTCACTGCAATAATGGCAATATCAATTTCAGGGTTTAAATCCTCTGCAGAGGTCACCACACGTGCTGCAACTTGATCAGCAAGTGCCTGTGCTGATGCACCACTACGACTATACACATCCACAATTTGATGCTTTGGGCTTAAAGCCTTGGCTAAATGATGGGCCACACGTCCTGCACCAATAAAACTAATCTTCATACCAGCCATCTATCTTTAAATTTACCCACAGCATGCCAATAAAAAAAGGACGAAGCAATTCGTCCTTTTGGGTTTGGTTGAGTTAAGGCTGTTTATTTACCCCTTGTTCATCCACTTTACGTACTGTACCGGTTTCAGTATTGACCACTTCAAACTCAATACGACGATTTCTAAATTTACCTGATTCAGTGGCATTATCAGCAATGGGTTGTTCTTGACCAAAGCCTAGCGCTTTTAACTGATTTGGGTTCACGCCTTGCCCAACTAAATATTTCACCACGGCTTGAGCACGTTGTAGAGACAATGTTTTATTGGCTGCTGCATTGCCTGTGCTGTCGGTATGCCCTTCCACATTCAACACCACATGTCGTGCACCTTTCATTAAACCTGCGGCTTGATCTAAAATTAACTTATTGCTCTCAGGAATGACACTTGATACCGAAGCAAAATTAATGATTTGCAGATTTAATGCTGTGGCGACATCTAAGGCAGTCACGTTATTACGATCAATGTTTGAGAGTGCTTGACCGGCTTGACTAATACTGTCATTTACCGCGCGATCCACTTCAACTGCTGTACTTGCTGGCACGGCATTAGCATCAGTTGCCATCGCAGCTACAGCAGGTGCCACCATGACACTCACATTTTTAAGTAAAGGTTTGATTTTATCTGCAAGATTTTGTGCATCGGTCGGGTTGGCAGATTGAATGCTCAGTTGATTACCCTGCCAATCTATATTGGTATTAGGCACACCTTTAATGTGTTTCAGCACAGTTGGAATTAAATCTTGA
Organism: uncultured Acinetobacter sp.; assembly: GCF_947626835.1. Lineage (GTDB taxonomy): Bacteria > Pseudomonadota > Gammaproteobacteria > Pseudomonadales > Moraxellaceae > Acinetobacter. Next base: position 14,777 of record NZ_CANQTS010000004.1, read on the forward strand.
TCCATAAATTCAGTGCCATACATCGCATTGCCATCGGCACCACAACCATTGTTTTGGTTAAAGATTTGTTTGACCTCATTTTGCAAAATCTGCATGTATTTCGGCTGATTAAGATAAATTTGACAGGTGACCAAATCACCAGTTGCGCCGGTGTTGAGCTGAAAACGTGCTGACTCGCTGGCAGTTTGATTACTTGCGACCACAACAGGTTGTGTTTTTTGGCTGTTACAAGCTTTAAATAAAAATGCCAATAAACCGGCCAAAATTAAAAAGGCAATCAAAGGCAATAAAAAGCCCGATTTTTTTTCTTCTTTTACAGGTTCAACCGGATGATAATGCACAGGTTGTGCTTGGGCATGATTGACCCCCAAAGCTGCCAAAATTGGCACAGCCCATGTAGGTAAGTGCGCTTGAATAGTGGCTAATTTGCTAGTTAAAAAATGGGCAATGGTATCGGGGTTGCTAGAACCTGCCTCGTGTTCTAACACCGTTAAGCTGGGTGCAATAGCATGGCTTAACGTTTTTTCAGTTTGATCAATGGGAATGGTTGGGCTTAAATGTTGCAGCATTTGCTGTTTTAAGCTCTGATTGCCGCTAAATAAATCCTCTACTCGTGGGTTGAGTTGATTTTGTAAACTTTGAATCAAGCCCGGCTTGGCTTGCAGTAATGCCAATAAAATGGGATAAAAACCAGCCAAAGCTTGACTCTTTTCTACGGCATAATCTTTTTCGTCGGCAAGTACCTGTGCAGACACTTTCTGCTTGAGTACATCTACAATATCAAATGTCATAACAAGACCTCATTGTATTTTATTGTGATTATTCTTGCTTTGTAATCGAAGTTACTTTTATCAGTGTAAAGCGGCTTTTTTAAGATGATGTAAATAATTGTATAAATTATAAGCATGACATAAGTAAACTTCAGCTATTACAGGTATAAAAAAAGCCAGCCGTAGCTGACTTTTTTTGACATCATAATTAAGCAATAAAGGTACGTAGCACTTTACCTGTCAGTTGTTGACCCATTAATGGCGTATTTTTACCTTGTGACAAAATGCTTTCTTTGCTGAGCGTCCACGTCTGTGCAGGATCTACTAAGAGCAAACCGGCTTGCTCTTGCCAACGCGCTTGCATATGCGCCACAGTTGCCGGTGCAAGGGTCACTTTTTCCACCCACTCTAATGCTGACAATAAACCTTCGTCCACCAATTGCACACCCAATGCCACAAATGTATCAAAAGCTGTGATACCCGGTTGAGTTTCTGCAAACGGCGCAAGTTTAGCCGAACCACTGAGTGGTTCATGATGAGTACAAATGGCGTCAATCACACCATCTTTTAAACCTTGACGTAGCAGTTGTTTGTCTTGTTCTGAGCGTAATGGCGGACGCACATGCGCAAGTGAGTTAAAACCATCAATTAAATGATCGGTTAAATGCAATTGGTGCATTGCCACATCACACGTTACAGGTAAGCCTTTGGCTTTTGCTGCTTGAATTAAGGCCACAGATGCACCGCTTGATAATAAACCAAAATGCGCACGGACTTGAGTCGCTTCAACCATAATCAAATATTTGGCAATCGCGACAGTTTCAGCAATGGCAGGAATGGTCGGTAAACCTTGACGTGATGCGGTAAAGCCTTCATGCACACAGCCATCTTTGGCAATTTGTGGCTCTTCGGCATAAAACACCACCGTCATGTCTAAACCGGCTGCATATTCAAGGGTGCGAATTACTACATCATCATCAGCAAAAGCCGCATTGGCGTTGGTCACAGCGCTACAACCACCCTTTTTTAAGGCTGCCATATTGGCTGGTTGTTGACCTTTAAGACCTTGGGTTTGAGCACCAATCACTTCTAAATAAATACCACCATCAAGCATGGCTTTTTCAACCAAACCATGAATCAAAGCCCCATTGTCTTGCACAATCGGCTGAGAATCAGGCGGGGTAAACACATGCAAAATCCCGTTTTCACGCGCCGCACGCCCTTCAGATTTTAAGGTACCATGCTGCTGCTGACCCGGTTCACGCAAACGTGCACATAAATCGACCATAGTCGGCATCAGCCATTTGCCTTGACCCTCTAAGGTTTCATCTACGTTGTCTACAGCAGCAACGCGTTTGCCATCTTGAATATAAACGGTTTCTACGCAATCAGTTTGAGTAATCGGATCAAGTACGCGTACGTTTTCAATTTTTACAATAGTCATGCCCAATCCCTTAACCTGCAATCGCTTCAATTAAACCTTGTTCTTCTAGTTGCCCTTGCATGGCAAGTGCCAACACCGCCATACGCACCGCAATTCCGTTGGTGACCTGATTTAAAATCACCGCCTGTGGACCGTCGGCAACACTTGAATCAATTTCAACACCACGGTTCATTGGTCCCGGATGCATCACGATACAATCAGGTTTTGCCATGGCCAAACGTTCTTGGTTTAAGCCATACATACGGTAAAATTCAGCTTGTGACGCCAGTGCCGGTGAATCAATACGTTCGTTTTGAATACGTAAGGTGATAATCACGTCGCAATCTTGAATACCCGCTTCCATGTCGTTAAATAAACGCACTTCAGGGCCGTATTCTTCAAAACCATATGGCAATAAGGTGTTTGGCGCAATCACACGAATATCTTTACAACCTAAAGTTTGTAATGCGGCTACATCCGAGCGTGCCACACGTGAGTGCTTAATATCGCCAATAATGGCAATCGACATCTCTTCAAAATTTTTCTTGGTTTCACGGCGAATGGTCAACATATCCAACATCGCTTGCGTTGGATGCGCATGGCGACCATCGCCTGCGTTAATAATCGCCACATTGGGGCAAATATCTTTGGCAATAAAATGCGCTGCACCTGAAGATGAATGACGCACCACAAAAATATCAGTAGCCATGGCTTCTAAATTCCACAGCGTATCGCGTAGCGTTTCACCTTTTGAGGTACTTGAACGGGCAATATCAATATTTAACACATTGGCCGATAAACGTTTAGCCGCCGCTTCAAAGGTGGTACGGGTACGGGTTGAGTTTTCAAAAAATAAGTTCATGACCGTACGACCTTCCAACATATTGTTGGTGATCAATTGATTTTGGTCATTAAAAAAAGATTGTGCAGTGTCTAAGATTTTGGTGAGCGTTTGTTTTGAAAGACCTTCAATGGTCAAAAAATGTTTTAAATTGCCGTGTTTATTGAGTTGAATCTGGCTCGGGGTGTGTAATGCAGCAAAGTGCATGAGAGATTCCTTAGCGGTTAAGTTGATGCATTATACAGAGATTCATGGATTTGGGCACAGGCTTGCCTCCTCATTCGTACAAAAAGCAGCTTGGTAAATAAAAATCAAAAAGCAAATTCTTATTTGATAATTCAATTAGATAATTTAAACAAAACTCAGTCTTTAGCCTGTGGCATGCTCGGCTTTTTAAGCGATACGCTTTGCGCTAGGGTGTGTACTTGATGAGCAAATTTCCTCAAATCTAGAAAAGCGTGTAAACAAAGACAAAGCCTGTCACCCAAAGCCATGAAAATACGCTAAAATAGCAGATTGCGTTATTGCTTTTGGAAATTTACATGAATTCGAAACCCCGTCTTTCTACCTATTGGGTCACCTGTGCAGATGGACTTGAAGTCCTGCTTCAAGAAGAACTCGAAAATCTAGGGATTCAAAAGATTGAGCGTTTACCGGGTCGTTTAATTTTCCAAGGCACACTCGAACATGCCTATCGCATTTGTATGTGGTCGCGCCTTGCTTCACGTGTATTGTTACCGATTCATACCCATGAGATTGAATTTACTCACGATGCGCGTGATGTTGCTGAAGAGTTGTATGAAGGTGCAATGGCCTTTGATTGGTCACTGATTTTTGCACCACAAAGCACTTTTGCGATTCGTTTACATACCGAACGTGATATTAAGGTCAATACTCAATTTGCCACTTTACGTGCCAAAGACGGTGTAGTTGACTCCTTTATGGAAGCTGTAGGTAAACGCCCAAGTATTGACACTAAAGCCCCTGAAATCACCATGTATATTTTGGCAGGTAAAACTGAGCACACTTACTGCTTAGATTTATCTGGTGATTCATTGCATAAACGTGGCTACCGTCATTACATGACCGATGCACCAATCAAAGAAAACTTAGCAGCTGCCATTTTACATAAAGCCCAATTGGCACAAGTGCAACCTGAAATTTTACTCGACCCAATGTGTGGTTCGGGTACCTTTATTATTGAATCTTTATTTATCTTTACCGACCGTGCCCCAGGTTTAGTACGTCGTTTTGGTTTTAATGGCTGGAATGGCCATGATCATGAACTTTGGATGAGCATTAAAGCTGAAGCGGCTGAGCGTCATCAGGCGGGTCTTGCCAAGCAACTGCCAAAAATTTATGCCTTTGATGCCGACTGGGAAGCAGTAAAAGCCACCAAGAAAAATATTGCTGCGGCAGGTTTTGAAGCTTTGCTTGATCAAATTCAAATTGAAGAACGTACCTTAGCCGATTGGCCTGATTTTCACGCTGAGGGTAAACGTGCCTTTATTGTGACCAACCCACCATATGGTGAGCGTTTAGGTGAAAAAGCCTCCAACCGTGCCTTGTATTTAGGTTTATCGGCACTGTTGCAAAAGAATTTCCCAAATCAAACTGCAGCTGTGATTGCCTCACAAATTGAACAAGCCGATGTGTTGGCCTTTAATGAGCCACAAACTTTGCGTTTAATGAACGGTAAATTACCAATTTATATCCGTTCGGGTAAAATTAAACCGGGCAATGTGACGGTGCCATTTTTAGCCGAGTGGCAGCCACAACAGTTTGAACCGATTGAAGGTGCTGTTGAATTTGCCAACCGTTTAACCAAAAACATGCAAACTTTAAAGAAATGGGCAGTCAAAGAAGGCGTGTATTGCTTACGTTTATATGATGCCGATTTACCTGACTTTAACGTGGCGATTGACTTATATGGCGATCGTTTACATGTGCAAGAATACGCGCCACCAAAAACCATTGATCCTGAAAAAGCCAAAAAGCGTTTCAACTTAGGCTTACAAGCGATTCGTGCAGTCACCGGTTTAGGTCGTGATGCGATCTTTATTAAAACCCGTGCTCGCCAAGAAGGTAAGAATCAGTACACCAAACAAAGTACGGCTTCAAAGCGTTTTATTGTGCAAGAAGGCAAAGCCAAAGTCTTGGTCAACTTAACCGATTATTTAGATACCGGTTTGTTCCTTGATCACCGTCAAATGCGTTTACGCATTGCCAAAGAAGCCAAAGGTAAACACTTCTTAAATCTGTATAGCTATACCTCTACAGCAAGCTTACATGCGGCTTTAGGCGGTGCTGCGAGTACTACAAGTGTGGATTTATCCAATACTTACTTAAACTGGTCAAAAGAGAACTTTGTACTCAACGGCTTAACTGTCGATCATGTAGATGAACAACATATGTTCTTCTCATCAGATTGCTTTGAGTGGCTCAAAGAAGGTCATGAACAATATGACTTGATCTTTATTGACCCACCAACCTTCTCAAACTCAAAGAAATTCCATGGTACTTTTGACGTACAACGTGACCATTTGTCGTTACTTAAACGTGCTATGAACCGCTTAACCACAGAAGGTACTTTGTACTTCTCAAATAACTACCGTGGTTTTGAAATGGACGAAGAAATTTTAGCGTTCTTTGATGTCGAAGAAATTTCGCATGAAACCATTGGCCCTGACTTTAAGCGTAACCAAAAGATTCACCGTGCATGGAAAATCACCCATCCACAAAACTAAACATAGTGCATAAAAAACCGCGCCTTGGCGCGGTTTTTTTATTTAACTTAACTTGACTTTATCAAACACCAATTCACCATTTTGAGCAGTGACTAAAATGGTATCACCCGGCGCATAGTCACCGGCTAAGATACGCTGTGCTAAGCCGTTTTCCACTTGTTGCTGAATCGCACGTTTCAGTGGACGTGCGCCGTAAATTGGGTCAAAGCCGGCATCAATTAATTGATCGAACGCGGCATCATCTAAAGTTAATTGCAAATTACGCTCAACCAAACGGCTACGTAAACGTTGCAATTGAATATCAGCAATGCCACGAATTTGCGCTTTTTTAAGCGAGTGGAAAATCACCAATTCATCAATACGGTTAATAAATTCCGGGCGGAAATGCTCACTTACCGCAGCCATCACCACAGTACGTACTTCCTCTTCTGTTGCATGGTCACCTAATTCACGCACATCATGCGAACCTAGGTTTGAAGTCATCACAATCACAGTGTTTTTAAAGTCAATCACGCGTCCTTGAGAGTCGGTTAAACGACCATCATCAAGTACTTGTAGCAAGATGTTAAATACATCTGGATGGGCTTTTTCGACTTCGTCGAATAACACCACGCTGTATGGCTTACGACGTACCGCTTCGGTTAACACGCCACCCTCTTCATAACCCACATAACCCGGAGGCGCACCCACCAAACGGCTCACCGAATGTTTTTCCATAAATTCAGACATGTCCACACGAATCATGGCATCGTCATCATCAAACAAGAAATTGGCTAAGGCTTTGGTCAATTCGGTTTTACCCACCCCCGTTGGGCCTAAGAACAAGAACGAACCACTTGGACGATTCGGGTCAGATAATCCGGCACGCGAACGACGTACCGCGTTAGACACAGCCACTACGGCTTCATCTTGTCCTACCACACGATTGTGTAAGAAGCTTTCCATTTGTAGCAGTTTCTCACGCTCACCTTGGAGCATTTTTGCTACAGGAATACCCGTTGCCGCACTCACCACTTCTGCAATTTCATTGTCTGTGACTTTATTACGCAGCAATTTGGGTGCATCACTTTCTGTGGCGGTTTCTACACGCTCCATCTGTTTTTGCAATTCTGGAATCACGCCATATTGCAAACGTCCCGCCTCTTCTAAATTGCCTTCACGTTGGGCTTTTTCAAGCGCAATACGAGCTTGATCGAGTTTAACCTGTAGATCTTTGTTACCTTCAACCAACGCTTTGTCGGCACGCCAAATTTCTTCTAAATCATTAAACTCATGCTGAACTTCAATAATCTGTTTTTCTAAATGGCTAATTTCAGCTTTAGCCCCTGCATCTTCATCTTTTTGCACCGCTGCCAATTGCATTTTGAGTTGAATTAAACGGCGCTCAAGTTTATCTAAACTCTCTGGTTTAGAATCCAGTTCCATTTTAATGCGTGATGCTGCTTCATCAATTAAATCAATGGCCTTATCCGGCAATTGACGGTCGGTAATATAACGGTGCGACATTTTAGCCGCTGCAATAATGGCTGAATCTAGAATTTGTACACCATGATGGGTGGCATAACGCTCTTTTAAGCCACGTAAAATAGCAATGGTGTCTTCCACACTTGGCTCATCGACCAAGACTTTTTGGAAACGACGTTCAAGGGCTGCATCTTTTTCAATAAATTGACGGTATTCATCTAAAGTGGTGGCGCCGACACAGCGTAATTCACCACGCGCAAGCGCAGGTTTGAGCATATTGCCCGCATCCATTGCCCCATCGCCTTTACCTGCACCTACCAAGGTATGTAATTCATCAATAAAGAGAATCACTTCACCATCGAGCTTGGCTAAATCTTTCAGCACCGCTTTTAAACGCTCTTCAAATTCGCCACGGTATTTGGCACCGGCCAGCAATGCGCCTAAATCAAGCGACAGCACACGTTTGCCTTTGAGGCTATCAGGTACTTCACCATTAATGATACGTTGCGCTAGGCCCTCTACAATGGCGGTTTTACCGACCCCTGGTTCACCAATCAATACTGGATTATTTTTGGTACGGCGCGATAAGACTTGAATGGTACGACGAATTTCATCATCACGGCCAATCACAGGGTCTAATTTGCCAGCCAAGGCACGTTCATTTAAATCAATGGTGTATTTATTGAGTGAGTCGCGTTGCTCTTCATGGTTATTGCTCATGACTTTTTCATCCCCTCGAATTTTTTCAATGACTTGGCGCAGGCTTGCTTGATTGAGCCCACTTTTTTGCAACAATGGTTTCGTGTTACCCACTTCACTTAAAGCCAACAACAACCAATCGGTAGATAAAAATTCATCGCCCACTTTGGTGGCATAGCTATCGGCAAGGGTTAAGGCTTTAACTGCATCAGGGTTTAAATTAATGTCTGCACTTGGCGTACTTAAAGTTGCCGCATCAGTTAAGGCTTGGTTTAAAGCACTTTTAAGCTGCTGTAAATGACTGCCTGCTTGCTGTAATAAACTGAGATTGCTCGACTCATTTAGCAAGGTGGCTAACAGGTGAATGGTGTCGATGGCAGTATGGTCGCGGCTCATGGCCAAAGACTGCGCATCAGAGAGAGATTGCTGTAAACGATTAGTAAATTTTTCGAAACGCATTGTTATTGTTCCTATGTAAATGTTCGACTTGAAATATATATGGGTGCAAGTTTTGTTTTTTCAATTTATTTTTTATATATTTTTCAATGTTTTAAATAAAAATATTAGGTAAATTTTAGCTTTAATATTGTAGCATGCATTTTAAATTTCAAGTCTTACAATTAAAAAAGCTGTTTATTTTTAATCCAAGCACTTTACTCAAGTTTATTTTAAATAACTTACTCATTTAGTTGGTTTTTTTCTTCATATAAATTGTTACAAAGGCTGTGATTTTTTGCAAAAATTGATCAAAAAAAAGGCTGATAGAACATCAACCTTTCAAGTGTCTATTTTTTAAACCAAATTATTCAGAAACTTCAATAATTTCATAATCATGAGTGATTTCAACACCACCATCTGACAACATCTTACTGGCTGAACAATATTTCTCCGCCGACAACTCAACTGCCTTCGCCACTTGCTTGTCTTTGACACCATGACCCGTCACCACAAAGTGTAAATGAATCTTAGTAAACACTGCAGGTACGCTATCGGCACGCTGTGCTTGTAGCTGACACACTACATCGGTCACATCTTGGCGTGATTTCTTTAAGATGGTCACAATATCAAACGATGCACAACCACCAAGCCCCATTAATATTAATTCCATCGGACGTGGACCACGGTTTTGACCCCCATAGGCCTCAGCACCATCCATAATGATACGATGACCACTTTCTGATTGGGCTTCAAATGCGACGTTATCCATCCACTGCACTGTTGTTTGCATTGCAACTACCTAAAAAAAGCTATAAATTTACCCGGTAACTGTACACTAACATAAATTGAGTTGATACGGAATTTCATCTCTTGACGTGTGAGCAGCAGATTTAGGTTACAACGCCTATCGTTTATCCACATTCGGAATTGTTAGCATGACTGCAAATTTTTCACAATTAAGTACTGATGCCCTATCACCAGGTCAACTCCCAGACTCGGTTAAAGCGCTTCTTAAACGTGCTTATATCAATCGTTATCCAAAACGTACCACCATTGTGGATGCGGGCACAGAATCAAAATCGTTGTATTTAATTTTAAAAGGTTCTGTATCAATTATTTTGCGTGAAGATGATGAACGCGAAATTGTAGTCGCTTATTTAAACCCTGGCGATTTCTTTGGGGAAATGGGTTTATTTGAATCCAATCCACAACGTACAGCAGAAGTTCGTACCCGTGATGTGTGTGAAATCGCTGAAATCACCTACGAAAACTTCCATGACTTAAGCAAAATTTATCCTGATTTAAGCTATGCTGTGTTTGCACAATTGGTACGTCGTTTAAAAAATACCACACGTAAAGTGACTGACCTTGCCTTTATTGATGTCTCAGGTCGTATTGCGCGTTGCTTGATTGATTTGTCTTCACAACCTGAAGCGATGATTTTACCAAACGGTCGTCAAATCCGTATTACCCGTCAAGAAATTGGTCGTATTGTCGGTTGTTCACGTGAGATGGTCGGTCGTGTACTTAAAACCCTTGAAGAGCAAGGCATGATCGAAACTGAAGGTAAAGCGATCTTAATCTTTGATATCGCACCTGATGAAAATAAAATCATTGAAGATGATTTTGACGACGAAGAATAAAATCTTTTGATTCTAAATTCAAAAAGGCAAATGTTTCGACATTTGCCTTTTTTTTGCTTCTTTATTGCGTCAGTAGACAAACACATTCAAGCATAATTTATGCTTTTCATCAGCACAATGATTTGCGTATGCTACAGCATCGTGACTTAATAATTTCAAAGGATCATTATGCAATTTAAAGCCTTAGGTAACAGTAGCATCGTTGTGCCTGAAATCTGTTTAGGTACCATGACATTTGGTGAACAAAATAATCAACAACAAGCCTTTGATCAACTCGATTACGCTTTAGAGCGTGGTGTGTATTTTTGGGACACTGCCGAGATGTACCCCGTGCCGCCTAAGCCTGAAACCCAAGGCTCTACCGAACAGATTATTGGCAATTATTTAAAACAACGCGGTGGACGTGACAAAGTATTTATTGCCAGTAAAGTTGCAGGTCCAGGCTATGGTGGCAGTCATATTCGAGACGGACAAACCCGTTTTAATCGCACAGATATTCGTGACGCTTTAGATGGCAATTTACAACGTTTGCAAACCGATTATATTGATTTATATCAACTACATTGGCCAGAACGCCCAAGTAATATCTTTGGTCGCTTAGGTTATGGCAATCCAGAAGCATCTCAAGTCATTGACCTTACCACATTAGAAGAAACTTTAACTGCGCTCAGTGACGAAGTCAAAGCAGGACGGATTCGTTATATTGGTCTATCCAATGAAACGCCTTGGGGCACCATGAAATTTCTACACTTAGCTGAAAAATTGGGTTTAGAAAAATTGGTGAGTGTGCAAAACCCGTATAGCTTACTTAATCGTAGTTATGAAATTGGTATGTCTGAGATTGCCCATTATGAAGGCGTTGGCTTATTGGCATATTCTCCGCTGGCTTTTGGCTATTTAACAGGCAAGTACCGGCATGGTGCACGTCCTGAAAATGCTCGAATTACCCGCTTTAGCCGTTTTAGTCGCTATAGTAATGAACAAAGTTTATCGGCCACCGAACAATATGCTCAGCTTGCCGAGCAACATGGCTTAAGCTTAACCCAATTGGCACTGGGCTTTCTTAAGCAACAATTTTTTGTTACCTCCACCATTATTGGTGCAACCAATTTAACTCAACTCAAGGAAAATATGGATGCATTTGAGGTGAATTTGTCTGATGAAATTTTAACAGCCATTGAAGCCATTCATATTCAACAGCCTAATCCTGCACCTTGAAGATAAAACAAAGCACTGCCCTATTTTATCCAAAGACTAAGAGTTGATGTAATACACAAGACTTATGTTTTGTCTATCCAGCATGATTTTGATTTATGGCTACAAAAAAGGCTGCATGATGCAGCCTTTTATTATTTTTTCTTGCTCTGATTATATAAAGCTTGCGCTTGGCTTAAATTCTTACGCATGGCTTCAGTACGTGCACTATTGGATGGATGAGTCGATAAAAAAGCTAAGCCTTCCTTACCACCATCATAGGCGCTCATTTTTTGCCATAAGCTAATTGCAGCTTGTGGATTGTAACCAGCACGTGCCATCAGTAATAAGCCACCTTGGTCGGCACGACTTTCTAAATTACGCGAATATGGTAAACCAATGCCAATTTGTGAACCTAATTGCGCAGCAGCTGTACCGGCTTCACCCACACCCGCATAGCTCAGTCCTACATTCAGGGCCAAATTGGTCAAAGCTTGAGCACCGATTTTTTGCTTCGCATGCTCCTCTAGCGCATGTACCATCTCGTGTCCCATAATGGCTGCAATTTCAGCATCGGTTAAATTCAGCTTATTCACGATACCAGTATAAAACACCACTTTGCCACCCGGCGCCACATAAGCATTGACTTGGTCATTTTTAAGCACTGCCAACTGCCAATTAAATTTAACACCAGTTTGATTCATTTGATCAGCGTAAGGGCGTAGATTGTTAAATACAGTATTAATACGACGATATGTGGTTGACGAAGTGTCTAAAGTACCATTGGCACGTGCTTCTGTAAGTGTTTGATTAAACCCTTGAGTTGCTGTCATATTCAAGGTTGTGGTGTCTGCACCCGCCATATCTGCAATCGTTGTACACCCTGATAATGTGATTGCACTCATCGCAAGCGTACTTAAGATGATATTCTTCATAAATAATTTTCCACATTCGTTTTTTGATGTAATAAACTGAATTATAAAGAATCCTTTACCATATACCTATATCAGTTTTTAACGCATTCATACGATTTATGTAAATTGATAAATCAACCAATACAGCAAACATAAAACATTCAACACCAAATAAAAGTGCGCCAATGGTTCGATCTTGTCATTTAAAACGTCATCTTTGCGTTTTAAATACAAATAGCCATTTTGGAGCAAAATCACGGGCACCAATACGCATGCAATCATGACACTTAAACCAATAAAAATCTGATAAAACATTGCAGGATCATGCGGTTGTGACTGAATGATCAGCATCGCAATGGTCGGTGCTCCACCCATGGCAAATAAAAGTGAGTAAAACATGGTATTGGCAATATGACGCTGCATGTGTTGTGATTATCCTAATTTTATACTTTTTTCGATTGTAACAAGCTGTCAGCTTTGGTCTGTGCAACTTTAGTCTTGACATAAAAAAACCCATCCGAAGATGGGTCCTTTATTAATTATGCTTAAGCATCAAATGGATGACGAAGGATAATCGTTTCATCACGGTCAGGACCAGTTGATACGATATCGATTGGACATTCGATCAACTGCTCAAGACGTTTGATGTAGTTAATTGCCGCTTGTGGCAATTGCTCTAAAGATTTCGCACCAAAAGTAGATTCAGTCCAACCTGGCATAGTTTCGTAGATTGGTTTAAGTGTTTCAAATGCAAGTGCATCAGAAGAACCTACACAACCAGAATCTGCAGCTTCATAACCTACACAGATTTTGATTTCTTCTAAACCATCAAGAACATCAAGCTTAGTCAAGCAGATACCAGACAATGAGTTGACTTCTACCGAACGGCGTAGAATTTCAGCATCGAACCAACCACAACGACGTTGACGACCAGTAGAGGCACCAATTTCGTTACCGACAACACCTAAGTGTTTACCGATTGCATCACCAACATCGCTTGCAGCATCATACACCAACTCAGTTGGGAATGGACCTGCACCCACACGCGTGGTATATGCTTTGGTAATACCAAGTACATAGTCTAAGTGCAATGGACCTAGACCTGAACCTGAGCTTACGCCACCAGCCGTGGTGTTTGAAGAAGTCACATATGGATATGTACCATGGTCAACGTCAAGAAGTGAACCTTGCGCGCCTTCAAACATGATGTTGTCACCGTTTTTACGGTATTTATGAAGTTCACCAGTAACGTCAATCACCAGTGGTGCAACCACTTCACGCCATTGGTCACATAGTGCAAGTACGTCTTCTAATTGAACTGCTTCCACACCGTAGAATTGAGTTAATTGGAAGTTATGGTACTCAAGAAGCTCAGTTAACTGTGCTTTAAGATGTTCGCCACCACGTACAAGGTCAGCAACACGAATTGCACGACGTGCCACTTTATCTTCGTAGGCTGGACCAATACCACGACCAGTTGTACCAATTTTTGCGTTGCCACGCTTAATTTCACGCGCTTGGTCAAGTGCAATGTGGTTTGGCAAAATCAATGGACAGTTTGGAGAAATACGTAAACGCTCTTTTACTGGAACGCCTTCTTTTTCAAGAATATCCATCTCTTTGATGAGCGCTTCAGGAGAAAGAACGACACCATTTCCAATTAAGCACAATACGTTTTCACGTAAAATACCAGATGGAATGAGGTGTAATACAGTTTTCTTACCACCAACTACCAGTGTATGACCTGCGTTGTGTCCACCTTGATAGCGAACAACCGCAGCCGCTTGATCTGTGAGCAGGTCAACGATTTTACCTTTACCTTCGTCGCCCCATTGGGTACCAAGTACCACAACATTCTTGCCCATAATAGCCTCATTGCATCATGCTTAAAATAAAAAACGATTGCCAATTGCTTGGCAATCACTGATTTAGATTGGTTGAACTTGCCACTGTCCGTCTACAAGCACCATTTGATGGGTGGCTGCAGGAACAGATTCAATCGCATCATCACCTAAGAGTTGGATGACGCTCAAACCCTGATTACGGCTATCTTCGATTGCCGCAAGTAATGCTGGATCACTGCCATTTGGTGCAACCACAACCTTAACTTGTTGGTATTGACCGGCGCTCAAGGCATACAAGTCACATGAGAAACCTGTTGCGGGACGCGCACGGCCAAAGTGTTCTCCAATACCATCATAACGCCCACCTTGTGCCAAGGGTGCAGCACGATTTGGTGCATACACGGCATACATTAAGCCGGTGTGGTAATGATAAGAACGTAATTCGACCACATCAATGCCAATATGTAGCTCAGGCCAACGGGCTTGAATGGCCGCTTTGGTTGAACTTAAGGCATCAAATGCATGTTTAAATGCTGAATCTTGCACAATCTCCGCACTTAAATGTGCTTGGAGTTGCTCTAGATCACTTGCATAACGACCAAGCGCATAAAAGTCCTGACCGAAGTTTAAATCTTGGGTAAATTCAGCCAATTCCGGTAACGCTTTACGCTGATACAAATCAGACAAATGACGTTCGGTGGCTTTATTTAAACCGGCATGCTTGACAAGACTACGGAATAAACCGACATGACCTAAATCAAGATGAATCCCATGTGCAAAGTCGGCTTTTTGAAGCAAACCTAGCATCACATCAATCATTTCAACATCAGCATCAATGCTGTCTGAACCGAATAATTCCGCACCAAGTTGCAGCGGTGCACGTGTGGTATTAAACCCTTGAGGTTTCGTATGTAAGACCGTTCCTGCATAGCAATAACGTGCCACACCATGTACAGGATGTACATGTGCATCGATACGTGCCACTTGTGGTGTCATATCGGCACGCACACCAAGTAAACGACCCGACAATTGATCGATTACTTTAAAAGTGGCTAAGTCTAAATCTTGATTCGATTCTGAAAGAGAAGAGAGAGATTCGATGTATTCGATGAAAGGTGTGTACACCAACTGATAACCACGCGATGCGAGGAAATCTAATGCGTCACGGCGCAAAGTTTCGATTACTTGCGCCTGTTCGGGTAATACATCAGCTACACCATCAGGTAATAACCATGTCTCTGAAATGGGCATGTTGTAAACCTAAATTCTTGTCAGCGCGGAACAAAATCCGCATAAAAAAATCGGGAACACACCCGATTTCTCTTAGTCTAGCACGATAGTTTAGTGCTTGCACACGTCTTTTTTGCCAAAACTTAAAAATCATAAATAATCTTGGCAATGAGCGAATCTAGAGCTTTTTATCTCAAAGCATTTAAGCCCACGAGATCTGCTTAGGTTGCTCTTTAATGTGTTTTAAAGCCAGAGCTCAGCGCGCTTTTTGCTGTGCTTTGACCAATTGGGTCATTAGCTCAACCAATTGCGCATGTTGCTGCTCAAGCTGCTGTAAACGAGCAGCTTGTTGTGTCTGTATGTGCTGTTGTTGCTGCATCTTTTGCGTCATGTCTTGAATGAGGCTCAAGGTTTGACTTAAATGCTGCTCTAAATGCGCAGTTTTTTGTGTCGCATACTCAAGCGCTGTTTCAGTGGTCTGCACGCGTTGCTGCATTTTTTGATATAAAAATATGCACAAGGCCAATGCAGTGAAACTCAGGATCATCGCCAATAGCAGCATAGTTTAGTCCTCAAAGGATTGGCAAAGATCTAACAAACGGTTGGCATAACCCCATTCGTTGTCATACCACGCAAAGACTTTGGCCTGCTGCCCCACCACCATGGTTTGACTTAAATCTACAATCAATGAATACGGTGAATGGTTAAAATCAGATGAGACTAACGGCTCATCGGTGACTTGCATAATACACGCATAGTCGCCTTGTGCTGCTTGGCTTAAAACTTGATTTAAACGCGCCACATCAATTGCAGTTTGTGCAATAAAATTGAGATCAATGGCGGCTACGTTAATGGTTGGCACACGAATTGAATAGCCATCTATTCGTCCATCCATTTTAGGTAAAACCCGTTTGAGTGCACCTAAAGCACTTGATGTAGTCGGAATGATATTTTGACCCGAAGCACGCGCACGACGTAAATCACGATGCGCATGATCCAGCACCGATTGATCGGCTGTCACTGCATGAATTTCGGTCATTAAGGCACTTTCAATCCCAAAGGCATCGTCAATAATTTTGACCAACGGCACTAAGGCTTGGGTGGTACACGACACACTGGAGATAATTTGATCGGATGCTTTGACTTCATGATGATTGACACCATACACAATGGCAGCATCAACCGTATCAAAAGGCGCTGCGCCAATAATCACACGTTTAGCCCCTGCGCTTAAATGTTCTGTAGCAGCAGCTCTGGAGCGAAATAATCCACTACATTCAAGCATCACATCGACATTCAAGGGCTGCCATGGTAAATCGCATGGTTGTTTGCATTGCAACACTTGTACACGTAAAGATTTATTGGCTGCACAAATTTTTAAAAAGGTGGCGTTGTGTTGTTGCTCTACTTCTACCACGCCATTAAAACGTCCATGGGTGGTGTCGTATTTAAATAAATGGACTAAGGTCTCTACATCTGCAATGTCATTAATGGCCACTAAATCAAAGTTAAATTGTGTAGGATGTTCAAACCATGCACGTAATACATTACGGCCAATTCGTCCAAACCCATTAATGGCTACCCGTTGCATGCGCGTTCCTTTTTCATTTTAGCCTAGCGGGCTTATGTTAATAGATTTCACATGAGTACGAGAGAAAAATTTGCACAACAAACGCGCCTAATGCCTAAAATACCAACAAAATAGAATTATATTCTAATATATTGAAATTAAATTTGACTAAATTGCAAAAAAATTAAAAAAATCCCCCTTTTTTGTTTACTTTATGCGTTAAAACGAGTAAAAAATGCATCCGTCACTCAATCTAAACCTTGAAGTTTAGGCGCTGAGTATCATCGCCTCAAAGATGAGCATTTGAGCACAACCTATTGCGCTTAAAATATTGTACTTGGCAATTGTCAGCCAATCGGGCTAAAAGCATTGGTGGATAGCGCTTTTTTGGGTATAATTTGTCGTTTTTTAATATTTAAGCCCCGTGTAACAGTTCGGCTTTTTTTGCCACATCAACTGTTATACTTTTGCCAAATCAGAAATTATGGAGTGACTTGGTTGTGAGTACTCGTTTTATGACATCAGCTGAAATTCGTGAAGCATATTTGCGCTTTTTTGAGACAAAAGGCCATACACGTGTCGCGTCGAGTTCTCTGGTACCCGCCAATGACCCAACGTTATTGTTTACCAACGCTGGTATGAACCAGTTTAAAGACTGCTTCTTGGGTCTTGAAAAGCGCGATTATGTACGTGCTACATCTTCACAAAAATGTGTACGTGCCGGTGGTAAGCACAATGACTTAGACAATGTCGGTTATACAGCCCGTCACCACACTTTTTTTGAAATGCTAGGCAACTTCTCGTTTGGTGACTATTTCAAACGCGATGCGATTCAATATGCATGGGAATTTTTAACCTCAGATGAATGGTTAGCTCTACCTAAAGACAAATTATACGCCACGGTTTATCACACCGATGACGAAGCGTTTGAGATCTGGAACAAAGACATTGGTCTAGATGCATCACGCATTATCCGTATTGGTGACAACAAAGGCGGTCAATACGCATCAGATAACTTCTGGGCGATGGGTGATACCGGTCCTTGTGGTCCTTGTTCTGAAATTTTCTTTGACCATGGCGATCACATTTGGGGCGGCCTGCCTGGCACACCTGAAGAAGATGGCGACCGTTTCATTGAAATTTGGAACAACGTCTTCATGCAGTTTAACCGCACCGCTGATGGCGTACTGCATCCACTTCCTGCACCATCTGTTGATACAGGTATGGGCTTAGAGCGTATTTCCGCAGTTTTACAACACGTCAACTCAAACTATGAAATTGACTTGTTCCAACACTTACTTAAATCGGCAGCTCGAATCATTGGTTTAGACACCACTGAATTAGAAGCCAAAGCGCAAGAAACGGGTAAGCCTGTTGAATACCCTGCATCTTTAAAAGTGGTTGCCGATCACGCGCGTTCATGCTCATTCTTGATCGCCGATGGCGTGAATCCTTCAAACGAAGGTCGTGGTTATGTACTGCGTCGTATTATCCGTCGTGCCGTGCGTCATGGTAACAAATTAGGCGCAACGGGTTCATTCTTCCACAAAATGTTGCAGCCTTTAATTGAAGTGATGGGTGAAGCTTATCCAGAACTGGCAGCCAACCAAGCTCGCATTGAAGCGCAACTTTTAAAAGAAGAAGAGCAATTTGCAAAAACTCTAGAGCAAGGTTTGAAATTGCTTGAGGGTGAACTTGGAAACTTAAAAGGTTCAGTGATTCCGGGTGAAGTAGTATTTAAACTGTACGACACTTACGGCTTCCCAACTGACTTAACTGCTGACATTGCGCGTGAACGTGATTTAACTATTGACGAAGCAGGCTTTGAAACTGAAATGGCGACACAGCGTCAACGCGCGCGTGATGCAGGTAAGTTTGCCATTGACTACAACAGTGTGGTGAACGTTGAAGGTGAAACTCAGTTTGATGGTTACGATGCAACTCAAGGCCAAGGTCAAATTATCGCAATCTATAAAGATGGCGAGCAAGTTGATGAAGTCCTTGAAGGCGACGAAGCACTGATCGTGTTAAACCAAACACCGTTCTATGCAGAAAGCGGTGGTCAAATCGGTGATACAGGTCTGTTTAAAAACGATACCGGTATTTTTGAAGTACAAGACACCAAAAAATCTGGTGGCGCGTTCGTTCACCAAGGCATCGTGACCATGGGTAACTTAAAAGTTACTCAAAATGTAGAAGCTGTGGTTAAAGCAGACATCCGTGCTGCAACTGCACGTAACCACTCTGCAACGCACCTTTTACATGCTGCGCTGCGTCAAATCTTAGGCTCACACGTTCAACAAAAAGGTTCATTGGTTGCCTCTGACATCTTACGTTTTGACTTTGCCAACGATCAACCGGTTACGTTTGAACAATTGCAAGAAATTGAACGTCTTGTGAATGCTGAAGTGGTTGCCAACACTGAAGTGACCACTGAACTGCTGGACATCGAATCTGCCAAAGCCAAAGGCGCAATGATGTTGTTTGGTGAGAAATACGGCGAAGAAGTTCGCGTACTTTCAATGGGTTCTGTAATCGAAGAGAAAAACTTCTCAATCGAACTTTGTGGTGGTATTCACGTTAAACGTACAGGCGATATTGGTTTATTCAAAATTACCTCAGAAGGTGGCGTGGCCGCAGGTGTGCGTCGTATTGAAGCGGTAACTGGCAATAAAGCTGTTGCAGCGGCGCAAAAAGCCGACCGCGACATTCATGCCATTAATGAGCTGTTAAAAGCGCAAAAAGACCAAACTTTAGAAAAAGTAGAAGCTTTAAGTGCCACAGCATCAAGCTTGCAAAAACACATTGAACAGCTCAATCAAAAATTGGCCAGCTTACAAGCGGCTGAATTATTAGGCCAAGTTCAAGACATTGCCGGTCGTCAAACCTTAATCACCACAGTTGAAGGTATGGATGCCAAATCGCTTCGTACCCTACACGACGGCGTGAAATCAAAATTAGACAACGCAGTGATTGTACTTGCAGCAGTAGAAGGTGACAAAGTCAGCTTACTTGCTTCTGTCGCAAAAGACTTTACCGCGTTTATTAAAGCAGGTGACATCATCAAACATCTTGCCACCGAGCTTGGTGGTAAAGGTGGTGGTAAGCCTGATTTAGCACAAGGTGGCGCGCCACTCAACGAAAAATTTGCTCCTGTGATGGCTGATTTAGCAGCTTGGCTTGCAGCAAAATAATCACTTCACCTTTTGTGTAACTGACCCTAAGGCGCTTAGGGTCATGGTTTATATGGAACAACTATGGCATTAATCGTACAAAAATATGGCGGTACTTCAATGGGTACTCCTGAGCGCATTTTAAATGTTGCTCGTCGTGTAAAGCGCTGGCATGACCACGGCCACAAGGTGGTGGTGGTGGTATCGGCAATGAGTGGCGAAACCAATCGTCTACTTGCTTTAGCGAAAGCCATTACTGAGACCCCTGACCCACGCGAATTAGACCAAATGGTGTCTACGGGTGAACAGGTCACGATTTCCATGTTATCAATGGCATTGAACTCAATTGGTGTTGCGGCGAAGTCTTTAACTGGTCGTCAAGTCGGAATTAAAACCGACAGCGCATTTACCAAAGCCCGTATTGAATCAATTGATACCGACGTGATGACTGAGCATTTAGATGCAGGTCGTGTGATTGTAGTGGCAGGTTTCCAAGGCTTTGATGCCGATGGCAATACGACTACTTTAGGTCGTGGTGGTTCAGACACGTCTGGTGTCGCTTTAGCTGCTGCATTAAAAGCAGATGAATGCCAAATCTATACCGATGTAGATGGCGTTTACACCACCGACCCGCGCGTTGCACCAAAAGCAAAAAAAGTAGATCGTATTTCGTTTGAAGAAATGCTTGAAATGGCATCACTGGGTTCAAAAGTATTGCAAATTCGTTCGGTTGAATTTGCAGGTAAATACCAAGTGCCATTACGTGTACTTTCAAGCTTTGACAATGACAACGATGGCGCATTTGACGAAGACTTTAAACAAAACGTCGGAACACTTATCACTACTGAATTGGAAGACAACATGGAACAACCAATTATCTCGGGTATCGCATTTAACCGTGACGAAGCAAAATTAACAATTTTAGGCGTGCCTGATGAGCCAGGTATTGCATCTAAAATTTTAAAGCCAATTGGTGATGCAAACATCGAAGTCGACATGATCATCCAAAATGTAGAAGAAGATGGTACGACTGATTTTACCTTTACGGTAAACCGTGGCGAATTGGCTAAAGCTAAAAAAATCTTAGAAGAAACAGCGCAAAACATTGGCGCGCGTGAAGTGACCACACGTGATGATATCGTAAAAGTATCAATCGTAGGTGTAGGTATGCGTTCACATGCAGGTGTGGCGAGCAAAATGTTTACTTCTTTAGCTGATGAAAGCATCAATATCTTGATGATTTCAACTTCAGAGATCAAAATTTCTGTGATTATTGAAGAAAATTATCTTGAACTTGCAGTACGTGCCCTACACACAGCATTTGGTTTAGACCGCGAATCAGGCGAATCTAGCGTACGTGCTTAATGTGACCATCAACTTTGAAAGATAAGTTGATTTTAGCTGTAATTGCCAAATGCTACAAAAAAACAGAGCCACTATATTTTCTTTTATAGTGGCTCTGTTATATTAGCCAATAAGGATTTTTGTAAATCTATAGAAAATAGATATTGCGTTATATAGCATATAATGCGATACATCTTTTTAGATGAATACTTTTCATTCTCAAGGTTGTGTTTTACGTTTTAAAAATCGCAGTTTATAGCATTTGGCAAGGAGATAAGCATGCTGATTCTGACCCGACGTGTCGGAGAAACTTTAATGATTGGGGACCAAGTCAGCGTGACTGTGCTTGGTGTTAAAGGTAACCAAGTTCGTATTGGTGTAAATGCCCCAAAAGAAGTGTCGGTGCATCGTGAAGAAATTTACCAACGCATTCAACATGAGCGTGCCATGCATGAGCATTTACAGCACCTTGACCAAGATTATCAACCGACTTTTGAAGAAGGTGATTTCTCGCAGAATAACTACAATCGTTAAGATCGATGTTTTTCTCCTAAAGCGGCATTTATGCCGCTTTAAACGTTTTTGATCTACCGCTTTATTGGGATTACTGCTCAGTTAAGGCTTTTCGTACTGGTGCAAAACTACGACGATGTTCAGCAATCACCCCATGCTCTGCAATAGCAGCAAAATGTGCTTTGGTCGGATAGCCCTTATGCTTGGCAAAACCAAATTGCGGATACTGTGCATCAAGCTCAAGCATCTGGCGATCTCGAGTCACTTTGGCCAAAATACTCGCCGCTGAAATCTCAGCATGTAAAGCATCCCCCCCAATCACAGCCTCGCACGACATGCTTAAACCTTGCACCAGCTTGTTGCCGTCAATCAAAACATGTTCAGGTTGAATATTTAAGCCTTCTACAGCACGGCGCATTGCAAGCAGTGAGGCTTGTAAGATATTGAGCTCATCAATCTCTGCTGCACTACTTTGCGCAATTGACCATGCTAAGGCTTTTTCTTGAATCTCAATAAATAATTGCTCACGTTTTTTTTCGGTGAGTTTTTTAGAGTCATTGAGTCCATCAATCGGATTTTTTGGATCTAAAATAACTGCTGCTGCCACCACTGAGCCAACCAAAGGCCCGCGCCCTGCTTCATCTGTACCCGCAATTAACATCTTTTCCTCACTTTTGTTCATAAAAAAACGACCCTAAGACACAGCTTAAGATCGCTTTTGGTTATGTATTCATTTGCTTAGTTTTTTAAAGTTTCAACCACACAAGCATTTAAGGTATTCGTCACTATTTTAGTGGCTAAATTGGCTTGTGAAGTTTTATCCATCGCGGCAATAACTAAATCTGTTGCAGTCACTGAGGTGGTGGCTTTTTCGCCCACACAGCTACAGACTTCGGTTTGTAATTCTTGCTTTTGTGTTTGCGTCAAAAGTTGTGAAGCAGTTTGCCAATAGCTGTTGTTTTCAACTTCAGTGACACACTTCGCCTGTACACCGACCTTTACCGCTGCCATAGCCAATTGCTGTGCACCTGTCGCAGCTGAAGTTTGACCTGTAGCAGTTGTGCCATCGGTTATTGCACAGGCAGTTAAAGCAAGAGCAAAAGGTGCTAGCACAGCAAGTAATTTTTTCACGATTATTTTCCCAAATGGTTATACAACATGTATGGCGCTATTGTGCCCAAATCTTACTATATAAGACATGCATCCCCCATTTAGATGCATAAAATAACAGCAACTAGCGTTTCAATGACATGAATAGAGCGTTGCAAGCACAAGCTGTGCTGAAACCCAAATCCATCCTATACTGATGACAATTTAGACGAGCTTAAAACAACATGCATCAAAACTATTACACCCGTACAGCGCAATACTTACATTGGATCATGGCCATTATTTTTATTGCAGCATGGCTGATTGGTTTTTACAGTGGGAATTTTTTATCTTATGCGGTCGATGGTAGCTTTAAAGGCAGTGTGATCACTTTACATAAAAATATTGCTACCGTAATTATTTTCTTATTGCTGGTACGCATTTTCTGGGGTTATACCCATCCTATACCGCAACTTCCCGACACCATGAACCCTTTTATGAAAAAAATGGCGCATTTGGGTCATTTAGCTTTGTATTTGATGCTAATTGCATTGCCGGTGACGGGCTGTTTATTTAGTTGGAGCGCAGGACATCCTGCACCGGTATTATATTGGTTTGAAATTCCACGCTTAGTAGATAAAAACCCTGAACTGTTGGCGATTGTTAAACCCTTACATATTTACTTGTCTTGGGCCGTAGGTGTTTTATTACTGGGTCATATTGCTGCTGCACTTAAACATCACTTTATAGACAAAGACCATGTCTTGATCAGCATGACCCGCCAACCCAAAAATTAACGCACAGCTTCTGCGATGCAGCCTTTTAAGCTGTTCATGACCGCTTGACGAACCAATCTATTTTTTTCGTCTTCGTTAATTACAGCTAACGCTACATCTTTGGCATCCATATCGTTCATGGCATGTTGACTGACACAGCCACAGATCCTGTCTTGATGCGTTTGCTTTTGTTGTGCGCTCATTAACCAACTTGCAGCACTCCAGACTTTAGAGTCTTTGAGCTCTTGTTGGCATTGATAAGCAATCACAGGTCTGAGCATTTTTTGGGTGAGGCTGGCGGCTGTTGTATGTGATGACAACAGCATAGCCAATAAAATGAGATATTTTTTTTGCATGGTCTAAATATCCTGCAAGCAAAAGGCAGCCGAAGCTGCCCTTGTGTTTAAAGCGCTTGGATTTTCTCAATCCACTGTTGTTTGTCTTGCTCACTGATAAAAGATGCCTCAAAAGAATTGATTGCCAAATGTTTGAGTTCATCTTCGCTTAAATCAAGTGCTTGTGTAATGGCAATAAAGTTGTCATTCATATAACCGCCAAAATAAGACGGATCGTCTGAATTGACAGTGACTTTAACACCCTGTTGTAGTAAACGACGAATATTATGCTCACGCATATCTTGAACCACACACAGCTTTAAATTAGACAGTGGACACACGGTAAGTGGCATTTTGTCGCGAATTAAACGCTGCATCAATTTTGGATCTTCTTCTGAGCGTACACCATGGTCAATACGATTGACTTGAAGTAAATCTAAAGCTTGCCATACGTAATCTGCAGGTCCTTCTTCACCGGCATGTGCCACAATTAAAAAGCCAGCTTCACGCGCTTTAGCAAAAACACGCTCGAACTTTTTCGGTGGATGCCCCACTTCGCTTGAATCTAAACCAACCCCAATAATGTGGGCTTTATACGGTAAAGCTTGTGCAAGGGTTTCAAAGGCTGCTTCTTCGCTTAAATGACGCAAGAAACACATAATTAAATGCGAGCTAATACCAAGTTTGGTTTTTGCATCATCACAAGCACGTTTTAGACCATTGAGTACGGTTTCAAAAGCCACACCACGGTCGGTATGGGTTTGTGGGTCAAAGAACATTTCGGTATGTACCACATGATCTTCGGCACATTTTTCAAAGTATGCCCATGCTAAATCATAAAAATCTTGTTCATGAATTAACACTTGAGCGCCTGCATAATAAATGTCTAAAAATGACTGTAAATTATGAAAGTTATAGGCTTGTTTAACTTCTTCAACCGATTTATATGGAATTTCAATTTGGTTACGCTGTGCAATAGCAAACATCAGCTCAGGCTCAAAGGTGCCTTCAATGTGCACATGTAACTCAGCTTTGGGTAATGCACGAATTAAATCAAGTTGCGTCATGATCTTATCCTCTTATTGATATAAAAAAGGGTGCTCACCTTAAAGGTTGCACCCTTTTGGTTGTTTTGATGAAATTAACCACCAAACAGCGCAAATTTTAATGCCCAAAGTACCGCAATAATCCATACCATATACGGTACGGTTGATGCCTTACCTGTAAGTAATTTGACTAAGGCATAACTAATAAAGCCCATTGCAATACCATCTGCAATTGAATAGGTAAATGGCATAAATACAATGGTTAAAAAGGCAGGTACCGCTTCGGTAATATCGTCCCAATCAATATGGGTGATGCCCTGAATCATCAATACACCAACAAACAATAATGCAGGCGCTGTGGCAAAACTAGGTACTGATTGTGCAAGCGGTGCTAAAAATAAACACGCCACAAACAACAACCCTACGACAAGAGCAGTTAAACCGGTACGACCACCAGCAGCAACACCCGCTGATGATTCAATATAAGGCGTGGTAGATGATGTACCTAAAGCCGCACCTGCCACAATCGCAGATGAATCAGCAAATAAGGCTTTTTTCAAACGTGGTAATTTGCCATCTTTGAGTAAACCTGCACGGTGTGATACGCCCACCAAAGTACCGGTTGAGTCAAATAAATCGACCAAGAAGAAAACAAAAATCACACCAATTAAGCTGGCTGTAAATAGACCCTCAAAGTCCATTTGCATAAAAGTTGGGGCAATTGAAGGAACGCCACCAATCACACCATGAAATTCGCTTAAGCCTAAGGCAGTTGAAATGGCGGTCAACACTAAGATACTGATGATGATAGCACCACGTACTTTAAATTGATGCATCACCACGACCATCAAGAAGCCAAATAAAGCCAGTAAAACCGAAGGTTGTTTTAAATCACCTAAGCCCACTAAAGTCGCTGGGTTATCTACAATGACACCAGCATTTTTGAGTGCAATTAAAGCCAAGAATAAACCAATACCACCGCCAATCGCCAGTTTAAGCGACATCGGAATGGCATTGACAATTGCCTCACGGACTTTAAACATACTAATGGCAATAAATACCAAACCTGAGACAAACACTGCAGCCAGTGCAGTTTGCCATGGCACACCCATGCCCATACACACCGAATAGGTAAAGTAAGCGTTTAAGCCCATACCCGGTGCCAATGCAATAGGATAATTTGCAACCAATCCCATCACCATACAGCCAATAGCTGCGGCAAGACAGGTGGCAACAAAGACAGCCCCATGATCCATACCTGTTTCAGATAAAATCATTGGATTGACAATAATGATGTAACACATTGTTAAAAATGTGGTGATACCTGCTATGACCTCTGTGCGAAAATTGGTTTTATTTTCGCTGAGTTTAAACAGACGTTCTAGCATATTTGCGGAAGATGGATTAGGAGTCGTCATGACCTAGCCCCTATAAATAAGTAATACCTAACTGTGCGATAGGAGAGACTCTTGATGACACTATCAAAGAGTTAGCAGCAAATTAAGCAATGGATATGCCAAATGTTCCATTTTAAGAGGAAAATTATTTACCCTAAATCCAATATTGAAATAGTGTAAACAAAAAAGCTGCATATCATTTATGCAGCTTTCCTCACTTTCATTTAAATCAAGTACTTATAAAAAAAACACATTGATTTAACTTACAGTACGGTAATTATAACACATTGATTTTTTATTTTTTCTAAAAATTACATTTAATCGCTTAACTTGTATGGCATTACTGTACAAGTATAGGGCTGTAAAGTACTCTAACGCTTAATGAGTGATAACAGTTTTATTTGATATTTCAATGGGTTGATTTTGGTAATATGGGTTTTTTTGTACAGTATGCAATGACCTTTTGGCTTCATTTAACACCTGATCCACATAATGTTGCTGCTGTTGTTTTTTGTGCTGATACAGTACATAACTCGTGATTGATACAACAATAAGCGTTGTACCCAACATTATTTTTATCATAATTGACTCATTGTGCTAAAAGTTATTGTTGTGGCGATAGTGCTTGAGTGTACTGTATTTTATTGCCTGCTTGAATATCAATTGTCTAAACAGAGTGTAACTTTACTGAGTGAACTGACGCTACCACCCATAAAAAAACCGGTGCCATGCACCGGTTTTTTCGCAAGCTTAAAGTTAAGCTTTAAATGTGTCTAACACAGTGTTTAATGTTGTGCTTGGACGCATTACTGCATCTACTTTTGTAGGATCAACAGCGTAGTAACCACCGATATCTACAGATTGACCTTGAACTTGTGCAAGCTCAGCAACAATTTTTTCTTCATTTGTAGCTAAGTTTTCTGCAAGTGGTGCAAATTGTGCTTTTAGCTCAGCATCTTGATCTTGGTTTGCAAGCTCTTCAGCCCAGAATTTCGCTAGGTAGAAGTGGCTGCCACGGTTGTCAAGTTCACCAGTACGACGTGATGGAGACTTGTCATTGTCAAGCAATTTGCCTGTTGCAGCATCTAAAGTTTTGGCAAGAAGTTTTGCTTTTGCGTTGTCTTCTTTAATGCCCATCTCTTCTAAAGATACAGCAAGTGCCAAGAACTCACCTAAAGAATCCCAACGTAAGTGGTTTTCTTCAACAAGTTGTTGTACGTGTTTAGGTGCTGAACCACCTGCACCAGTCTCGTACATGCCGCCACCTGCCATTAATGGCACGATAGACAACATTTTGGCAGATGTACCCAATTCCATAATTGGGAACAAGTCTGTTAGGTAATCACGTAAAATGTTACCTGTTACAGAAATCGTATCTAGGCCACGCGCTACACGTTCAAGTGTGAAACGCATTGCACGTACTTGTGACATGATTTGAATGTCTAGACCAGTCGTGTCATGATCTTTTAAGTATTTTTCAACTTTTTTGATCACTTCGTTTTCGTGTGGACGGTACGGGTCTAACCAGAAGATCGCTGGCATACCAGAGTTACGTGCACGTGTTACCGCAAGTTTAACCCAATCTTGAATCGGTGCGTCTTTCACCTGACACATACGCCAGATATCGCCTTCTTCAACATTTTGTGACATCAACACTTCACCGGTTTCGATGTCAGTGATGTTGACAACGCCTGCTGCTGAAATTTCAAAAGTTTTGTCGTGTGAACCGTATTCTTCAGCTTTTTGCGCCATAAGACCAACGTTAGGTACAGTACCCATGGTCTTAGGATCGAAGTTACCATTCCACTTACAGAAATTGATCATTTCTTGGTAAATACGCGCAAATGTTGATTCAGGCATCACTGCTTTACAGTCGTAAGGCTTGCCGTCAGCACCCCACATTTTACCGCCACCACGGATCATTGCAGGCATAGAAGCATCTACAATCACGTCGTTTGGAGAATGG
Organism: uncultured Acinetobacter sp.; assembly: GCF_947626835.1. Lineage (GTDB taxonomy): Bacteria > Pseudomonadota > Gammaproteobacteria > Pseudomonadales > Moraxellaceae > Acinetobacter. The sequence continues at coordinate 43,193 of NZ_CANQTS010000004.1, forward strand.
AAGTTAGTGATGCCTTTAGCAGAGTCGACCATTGCAAGTGCAGGACGGTGTTCTTGGCATGCATGTAAATCAGCAATGATTTCTTCACGTAAAGACGTTGGTAAGGTTGCGATCTTTTCATAAAGACCAGCCATACCGTTATTTACGTTTACGCCAAGCTCTTCAAATAGCTTACCGTGTTTTTCAAATGCTTCTTTGTAGTAAATTTTCACACAGTGACCAAATACGATCGGGTGTGAAACTTTCATCATGGTTGCTTTTACGTGTAAAGAGAACAAGATGCCTGCTTCTTTACAATCAGCCAATTCTTTTTCATAGAAATCGCAAAGCGCTTTCTTGCTCATGAACATAGAATCAATGATTTCGCCGTCTTGTAACGCCACTTTGTCTTTTAAAACAATGGTTTCACCAGCTGTGGTGATGAGTTCCATTTTCACATTACGCGCACGGTCTAAAGTCATTGACTTCTCACCATGGTAGAAGTCACCTTCTTGCATGTGCGATACGTGAGTTTGTGACCATTGTTTCCACTCACCCATAGAATGTGGGTGTTTTTTCGCGTAGTTTTTAACAGCAGTCGGTGCACGGCGGTCTGAGTTACCTTCACGTAACACAGGGTTTACCGCAGAACCTAAGCACTTACCAAAACGTGCTTTAAGTGCTTTTTCTTCGTCAGTGGTTGGGTTTTCTGGGTAGTTCGGAATTGCATAGCCTTTTGCTTGTAATTCTTTCACACACGCCGTTAACTGTGCAACAGAGGCACTGATGTTTGGCAATTTGATGATGTTAGTGTCTGGGTCTTGGGTTAAACGGCCCAATTCAGCAAGGTTATCGGTAACCTTTTGCTCTTCAGTTAAAAATTCTGAAAATTCTGCAAGTACACGAGCTGCAACAGAGATGTCAGTTTTAACAATCTCAACGCCAGCAGGCTTAGTAAAAGTCTCGATGATCGGCAATAGCGAGTAAGTTGCTAATAATGGTGCTTCATCAGTTAGTGTGTAAATGATTTTTGACTTTCCACCAGCCATATAGATCCCCTTTTGGATTGTGTTTTTAAGAGCCACGCTTGTGGCACAGCCCCTAGAACCGGTTTGCTTAAATAAAACCCTGAGAGTATCGTCCCTCAGGGCTTTTCAGTCAACGAAATATGCTTTTAGATCGCGATTTTGCTGAAATTTTATACGTATTTTTCAGTTTTATCGGTGTTATATTCTAAGTCAAAGCATATACAAAGTGTATAAAAAATATACGCATTCAATTTAAGCCAAGAATGCTGATCAATCAAGTTGAATTATGCAAAAGGTGTAGGCATAAAAAAACCACGCAAGCGCGTGGTTTTTTAAAATCTTGGTAGGTATAAGCAGACTCGAACTGCTGACCTCTACGATGTCAACGTAGTATCTTTCCAACATAATCAATAATTTAATTTAATATGACGTAATATTGACGTAAACACAAGATTATCCACAGTCTGTAATTAGCTGTGTAACAACATTATAACATGTCTAATCAAACTAGCTACTCTTCCTCTTTCAAACTTTTCACACCATTAACAGATGTTTTAAAACCAACGCTCTTGTCAATATTATGTGTACATTGCTCAACAATCCAATCACCAGCAATTCCCTCTCTGAAATTCACAAGTGTTATTGGCATTTCTGCTGAAATTTTAGGATTACCAGGTAAATTTAAACTAAGACTATCCTCACCACGGCGTGATTGATCAAGTGATGCTTGTGCAGCAGCATATGCACTTTTCTCATCCTGATAACTATGTCTTAATCTTTTTACAGGCTCACCATCTCCGACTTTAACTTCTTTTCTTTTAGCACCTTTTTTATCATGCCAATAAGCAATTACAGTACCTGCACTATCACTTGTGCTCGATGTCATTTCCCAATCGCTCACTTGTTCTTTAGCCAAAATCAAATTAGGTAAGTCAATATCGCCACGTTTTACGAAAAGTAGCTTTCCACCTGCAGGTTTACAGATCACATCGTACCTTTTAGCGATACGTAATAAAAAGTTTAAATCCGATTCATCAGACTGATCAAAATGCGGGAGTTTAATTTTAGCAACAGCATCACTTACAAACGGATCTAAACCATGCTCTCGTGCAATTTTAGTGACTACTGCCGACACACTTGTATCTTTTGGCCATGATCTTGTTTTTTGAGATGCTAATGATGTAATTCCGCTTTTACTTGTCAATTGAGGTACAGCACGACCACGGATCACCATTTTTTCAGGTGGTCCAGATAACGAAACTTCACTAACAATAAAAAGCCCCATATCAATCATTGCTAAGTCGTATCCCATGGAGATTCTTAACTCAGCCCCTTTTTTTGGTAACTCAATAGGACGTATAGGGTCATCAATTAAAGATATTTCGCAAGTATCTGATTCATAGCCTGTGCCATCAGTAATAGAGATATATTCATACAAATCTGAAATGATGCTGGTGATATCAGTTTCATTCGCAATGACAGAGAAGCAAGGTTTTAATCCCATAATTTCACCTTCTGCTTTTCAGTTGATTGTGTTACTTCAGGCAGCTCAATCAAAACACCCGCAGGTAAAATTGCTGGATAATCTGTAATACCAAAATTCGCTTCAATGATGTTTTCCACGACTTTGTTGTTCGTGTTTCCATAATAGCGATAAGCGATTTCATCTAAAGTATCACCATCTTTCGTTGAATATTGAGCCATTTATATACCTATTGCATTCATTAGTGTGCCAAGTAAACCTAAGCGCTCAGGACTATCAGAGTATTTGCGCATATTCACTGTAAATTCCTGACGGCGGGGAACACCAAAGGCAGCAAACCTAGTCTGGCCTTCTGTAATGCTACCAATCACCCAATAACCTAAAATTCTACCTGTACCACTCACAAGTAATTGAGGCTGTCCTGTTGCAGCCAATGCTCTTAGATCGTCAATTTGCCCAGTACCACCTTTAAACTCAGGATAAACTACGCCTGTTAATGAAATTGCATCTTCACCTGGTCCTAAATACTGTAAGTTATCCCAACCGCCAAAAACCGCTTGTTCTCCCCACTTATAATTTGTGGTTCGATTCAGTTCTTGATATGCAGCTGTATAAATACAAAACCTAAATGTTCCCAACTTCATCATTGAGAGGAATGTACCGAATATTTGACCTTTCATTATTGGCTATACCCCACATCTAACATTGAACCGCGTTGAGCAACTGCACTGGCTCTATTCATTTTTTGCATGACCAAATTAGCAATTTCATTTGGATTTTGACCTGGTGCAGCATTAACCGTAAAAGAGTTGGTTATGTTTGGTTGAGAAACAATACTCTTTGTATTAGCTCCTCTAATTTGTGGTGCAACTCCTGTTCGGTATGGTACTGCTGCTGGCTGTGCTTTTGCTGGTGCTTTTGAATTACCAAAACCTAAAGAGCTTTTTACAGCACCAAAGAATCCGCCAATAGTCGGTGCTTTATTTGCAAGATCTGCAACCTTACCAATAATTCCACCAATATTTTTATGAATCCAAGATAGGGCATCGACCAATGTCGTAATTGGTTTTAGGATCCATTCAATCGCTGTCCCAACTACCTTACCAAATGACTCGCCTGCACTAGTGGCTGTCTTTAGTTGTTCTTCAGTTGCTTTAGCCGGTGATATCAGCTTCATAAACCAGTCGTAAACAATCCCAATCCCACGACCAATCAATTCGACAACAGGATGAAGCCATGACATAGATTTATAAAGATCAGTGAATGATGTAACTACAGGTGCAATCCCCTGTTTTAATCCAGTCCAGAAACCACTAAAGAATGCTTTGATTCGATCCCAGTATTTATAGATCATCACACCAGCGGCAATCGCAACGGCTGCTACTGCGCCCCAAGGGGTTCGCATCAATGCAAAGCCAATTTGCCGAATTACTGGCATAAATTTTGCGAATGATAAACGCGATATTGTCGCACCAGCTTGCAAGCGTGCGAACATCCCAGTCGCAGCAAGAAACGGTGCTTTAACCGCCACCATTGCGAGTCTGAGCATTAACCACCCAACCTTAAATGCAGTCAAGCTAGCTAGTGCAACAACAATTGCGCCAACAATTTTCGGGTTTTGTTGAACAAAAGTCGTTATTCCGTCAATCACTGGTGTTATTGCGGTTGCAATTGCAATGAAGGTTGGTTCCAGCGCATCACCGATAGCGATAGCCATACGCTTGAATGATGCAACAACAGTGCCACCCCATGACTTCGAAGTTTCACTGATTAGAGCGAAATCTTTATCTACAACACCGTCAGCGTTTAGAGCCGACTCCTTGATTTTTTTGTAATCATCCCATTGCTGAATCATTGGACGCAAGAAATTTTGTACTTGCATGTCTTGGAATAATTCACCGATTAGCTTCTGGTCGCCGCCATTTGTCGCCTTGATAACACCTTCCATTGCTGCTTCGAATGGGTTGCCGCCTTCTTTCTGTGCCTTGGTGATAGCTCCATATAGGTCAACGCCCAATGCATCAGCATTCCCTAATGTTTTTGGTGACAAGATTTTTGCGAAAAAGTTTTTCATGTTGTTCGCGGCTTCCGCTTCATCTGCGGCACCTTTTCGCGCGATCTGCAAAGCTGCGCCCATTGTGGCCGCTGCCTCCTTGCCTTCCATTTTTAATGCTTTGAATGACGCACCAAGAACTGGTAAGTTTTCGGCCATCGCTCTAAATTCGAAGTTCCCGTCTTTACCAGCTTGAGCTAATGCATCTAGCGCGCCGATCATTTTGTCTGGCTGAATATTTAGCGAGTCTTGCAATGTGTATGCGGCGCGTGCTGCGTATTCAACGTCTGTGCCTGTTGCGATTGCTGCTTTACCGATCGGTCTAAGCATTTTTGTAGCGGTGCCAATGTCCAAGCCTGCGGCAGTCAAGAACCCTTGTGCGCGTTGCACTTCCTGTGGTGTGGCTGCCAGTTCCTTGGAAATATCCATAATTTCTGACTTAAGCCCACTAATCTGCGCTTTCGTCATATCGGCAGTGTTGCCAATCATTTGCATTTGATAATTAAATTCTGACGATTCTGCCAACATTTTACCAATAGGCAAACCAACCGCCAAAGCAGTACCAACAGTCGAACCAATCTCACCGTATAATTTTTTGGCTTGTTCGGCATTTGCAAGGCGTGCGCGTTCGGAACGATTTAGCCGATCTTGTGCTATGCGAAGGCGTTCAAGTTCTCCAACAGTCTGTGAATAGCGACGGCGCAAGTTATCAACGTTATGCCCCATTCTTCCAAACGTTTGAATAGAATCTGTTAGCATTCGCTGCCGATTCTGTACGCGTTGAATTTCAGAACCGATTTTTCCTAATTGAGAAGTCGTACTGCCAATTGCAGTGCGTAAAGATCCTGCGACTTCACCACCAATCGTGATAATGGCATTTAATTTCTTATTTGACATTGCATCTGACACACTTAAACCAATGTGCCATTTTGTTATTTTTAATACATTTTATTCATTATTCACTTATGCAAAGAAAAACCGCACTTAAGCGGTTTCTCTTGGTAATCCATCACACCACCAGATCAATCTTGAAATTGGTAATCTCTCAATTTCCGAAAGTGACCATGAGGTAAATGATGATAGTGCAATCACAAGCTGGCGAATGTCATTTGCACTTATGATGTAAAAAGTCGATATGAATCCTGAATGCGACCATAATCACGTAAACCAAGACCTTTAATAAAGCCAGGTTCAATTTCACAAAGATTTGTGAACATAGTGATTTCTTGCTCTGCACTAGACTTGCCTTTGCTTTGTAATTCAGCAGTCAATAAATCTTGTACAGTTGGCTCACGCATTACAATATGTTGAATCCCACCATAAGCACGGCTTAATTCAATTGTATTTTCACCTTCACCTTCTTGAATATAATCTTTTTTTAGATTTTCTTGATTTTCCATTTTTTACATTCCTAATGCTGAACGAATATCTGCAAGTACATCTGTACCATTAATAATACGAACCATGTTGATCACATCAACTTCATGGATCACTTGACCACCAATGGTCTGTTTGTAATACGTTAGCGATAAATCATATTTATCTTTTGGTGCTTCACCAGCTTTTGATGTGCCTTGGTTAATTTTGACAATCTTACCTGTTAAATTATGAACTACTGGTGTAACTGTGCCATCGAATGATTCCATAGCTTCACGAACAGTAAATGAAGTCAAACTACCTTCTTTTACACCAAATAGAGATAGCACATCACGATCATGTGAATTCAAAGTAAAGTCAGCTGTTAGCTTTTCCATACCCATCGTGATATCAATCGGGGCATCCATACCACCAGCACGATATTCTTCAGTCTGTAAAGACAATTCAGGCATATTGGCTTCATCTGTATTACCAGCGTAGCCACGACCATCAACAAATAGATTAAAATTCTTACGAATATCCTTTGCTACACCCATCTCAAATACTCCTTAAGAAAAAATCTCTTTGATATAGTCATTGACCAAGTGCGAACGGAAAATAATATGCTCAGCTGGATATACAGGCGTAAAGTCAAAATCAAAGTACACTTTACCTTGAGCAATTTGATCTGGTGAATTGAGCTCAGGATCCGCCCAACAAGAACCACCCAAAATAGCACCAATGTTTGTAAGGTAGCGTAAATAAGCATTTACCCCTTCAACTACATCACTGACATAAGTTTTTGTAATACCACGGTCTACTGCCCAAAGATGTGAAGCTTTTAAAGATTCATCAATCATATCGGCTGTACGTACTACACATAAAAATGCCCACTTCGGATCAGTGGAAAGTGTACGGTTACCCCAAAGACGATAGCCTTGCTGACGAATAATTGTTGTGATGTTATTTTCATTGAGCAAATTAGCGCGACAGTTTGCATCACCCATTGCAAAATCAATTGCGCGAGCAGTACCAACAATACCATTAATTTCTTGGTTAGACGGAGACCACCACCAACCACGATCATTGTCTGATTTAGCAATTAAACCAGCAACACATGCACTTGCCCATTCTTGAGAAGTTTCACCAGCAACTGATTTTAAAACTTTAGGATCAACAAGGAATACGCGTTTAGAACCAAAGTCTTTTGAGTATGCAATTGCATCAGCATCATTAGTGTTAGGACCATCGGCAACAATGACTGCTTTTAAGCGCTCTGCAATACCAATTAATTCCGCAACAACTGGATTTGATGTAGCTGGTGTTTCGCCAACTGCTTCTGTACGAGTGTGTGTAAAACCAGGTGCAATTAGAATTTTAGGAACAAAGCCTGTGATGTTTTCAGATGCTAGGAATGCATGAACACCTTCATATGTGCCAGTGTTTGCATCAACACCACCAATTACATTTGCTAATGTAGCTGGTGCTGTTTCCTCTTCATCAATACGCACAACAATAACCACGGCGCCAATTTGATCAAAAATAGAATCAAGCGCTTGTGGCAATGTTCCTTCTGCTCCAAGCTTTGCTGCAAGCGCACGTGACCCTGCAATTAAAACAGGTTTATTCAGTGGAAAAATTAAAGGATCGGCTTCTGGTGCAGATCCAATCAAACCAATAGTGGAACTACGCACAGTAGTAATGGGGCGCGCACCATCATCTACCGTGACGTTTTGAATCCCATGTAAAAAAATATCGCTCATTAACCGCAATCTCAGTTGAAGATTTTAGTCAATTTTTACGCTTTAAACAGTTATTTTCATTATTCACAATTGTGATTTAAAAAGTCATACTCAATTCCCAAAACTCATCAATTTCTTCATCTGTTTTACCTAACAAGTCACGCATCACATCAATGCTGGGGTCTGTACGAACGAAGTTAGTCGCATCTTTAAAACCGATCATTGTTAATTCACGTGTAAATTCATCTTCAATTAATAAGATTTGAGCTTCTATGTCTAAGGACTTAAAGCCCATTTCAATTAAGCCACGCATAAATTGATAGCGTGTGAGTTTTGGATATTGTGAGCGTTTATACGCGAGTTTTTCTTCTTCAGTTCGTAGATCAAGCCAGTCATTGTCATTCCAAACTTCAAAGTGAGAATTAGGTTTTAACTCTGTAAACTCATCTTTGATTTTTCCTACATAATCGACTTTTGATTCAGTTTGATCTAAAGTTGAGTACACTGTTTTTTCACGATGATCTTCTTTTTGTTGCCATGCTTCACCATTCCAGACTCTTACAAAACCTTCTTGAAACTCTAGTGGTACAACAAGCGTGCTATTTGCAGCAAGTCCTGTTCCGACTTCCCATTTATAATCAAAATTTCCGCAGTAAATGCCGAGACTGTCAAATGAATAAAGTCTTACTATTTTTGTTTCTTCTGCAAACATGATTACCCCGCTTTCACAATATATAAAAATGCAATGTTTTTAACTCTAGTTTCTGTGCTTCCTACTGCGCCTGTTGATCCTGTTTGACCTGCTGTAACACTAAAATGTCCTGCCCCAGTCGCTGTTTGTATATTTACATTACGGTTCCAAGTTGGGTGACTGTGCGATTTAATGGCATCATCTTGCTCACTCAAAACAACACGATCAGTATCAATACCACGTCCGTAATCCAAACCTCGAATACTATATGCACGCAAATCTGGTAGCTTTGGGCCGTACAATGCATAAAGCTTGGGATATGTGGCTTGCGATATTGCTTGACCCATCATAGCTAGATAACCTGTTGGTGGTGTGCTTTTTGGGTATGCAATCGGACAGTAATTCAAAATATCAAGTGAATCACCTAAAATCTTACCTTGTGCAGCAGTTAAAGCTTGTGTGTTGCTAGTGCTTGTTAGTGTGTTGTTAAGTGAAACAGATAAAACTTCATTTGCAACACTTAAGCCTGTGCCAACTTTAACACCGCCTTTTGTTGTTGTGCTTGCTGTAGGCAGAGAGTAAACAGGAATGTTTGTTATCTTTTCATTCAGCACTTTACCTTGTGCAGCACTCAATACCTTAGCTGAATCATTCGTGGTTAAGTCGTCTACGATTTCAGAACGCTTAATATAATTTTCGTCAATCCATGCTTGTGTTGCATAAATTAACGATTCATCTAACGTCAGTTCAACAACAGAACCATCTGTCACATTTTGAGTAAAACGAAGTCGATATTCACTTACACCGCTTGGATCAGCTACCTTTTCAAAAGGTGCATGTGAACCATGTGAAATCAATTTTTCATTCGCAATGATGCCCATTTCACGAATGGTAAAACCACCAACATCGGATGGAATAATGGTTTCAATGACAATCCAATTTGCATTGGTAGGATGACGTTCATATTTAGTGACAGCTTGACGATGAACTTCACGAACTAAAAATGTTCGTGCCTTATTTGGCGTTGGTACAGAGCCATTGCCATCTCCAAAAGCAATATGAGTGATATTCAACTTTGTATTTGTGGCAATTGCATTCGCTATTTCAGCGTCACCTAAATTTGTTGTGACATTATAATATTCAGCCATTTATGCCCTCGGCTCACTTGTATACGTTAATGCTGTTTGATGCACAAGAATATTGCGGATCGTTAAAATCGGATTTGTTGTAATAGTCAGATTGGTTAAATGTCTTGAAGCCGCTTTTGCATCAGAAACAAGTCGACTAATTTCGTTATAGACTTCTTGATCTAAGCTTTTCCCAATTAAATCCAACTCAAGATTGAAAGTACCTGGTATTAAATTCGGCTCAGCCTGAAACCATTCGATGAGCTTTACTTCATAACCAAAGGGTTCTAGTGCACGTTTGATTGCCGCTGCTGTTCCCTTAATTCGATGTTGTTCAAGTGAATTCTTAATCACATTTCGTTTTAGGGAGTCTTGCCAGTTCTCATCCCAATAATCGACCGACTTTTGCCATGCGATAAATGGTAAAAACTGCGCTGGTACCTGATCGATATCTTTGATGATACGAATCGACGGTAAATCAAAAGCATCTTTACCTACTTCAGCAAGTTTTCGTTCTAGTTCTGTGGAATTTGGAGGAAGTAAAGTTTTCAAACTACACCTCCAACAGTAATATTTTTAGCAGTGCAGTATGGGTGGTGATAACTATCCATCACCAAGTCTGCTGTCGGTGAAATAATCTCTACTCGTTCAATACCGTCCACATGCAATGCAGCATAAACTGCAGATAGATAGATACTCTCACCATTTTTTTGAGCATTTTTAATATATTTATCTAATCGAATATTTGCTGCTTCAAGTAACAATGCATCCTCAGCATTTTTACCAACATATAGAGATGCTTCAATTTGGTAATTTGTTGCGATACTTGATTTGACGGTTGGTCTATCACCAACTGGACGCACTGTATCAGGATCTAATGCGGTTTGAACTATTTGAATTAATTCTGCTGATGCTGCACCATTTTCACTATCGACTTGTGTAATCACAATGTCTAAAAAACACGGTGTTTCTTCATCTGATTTGACTTTAATACCATCAACACGACCATCTGCTGATAATGTGAAATAACGATATGCATTAGCAGAGCCTGCTGTATTCATACCATCAAATGACAAAATACAACGTTCTTTCAATCGTTCGTCAGATTCATAAACTGCTGGCAATGGTGGAGTGGCAGAAATGTCTTCAGGAGTTACGATTAAACGTGTTAATCCATATTCTGTGAGTGCTAAATGGTCTAAATCTGATTTTTCCGCATAAGCAAGCAACAAAGATCTAGCGTCAGCATTACATTTTGCTTGATAAAGCATTTCCAGATATGCATTTTCTTGCAGTAACTTTACTACTGGTTCAGATTCACGTTGCAATAACTCTCGTACTGCTTGTTGTTCAGATGCATCATATAGAGATATGAAGCTTTCTTTTCTTTTTGTGAAAATAGCTTCGTAGCTTAATTCTGTGATTAAGCTAGGCGGTAAAAGCTGTGAAAAATCGACTGTACTCATTTGCCCACCACAATCCCGTCCAATTGAACAGTTTTTCCATCAAGTTTGTATTTACCAGTGATTCTTAGAACAATCTGTCCTACTACTGCGCTCGTTATATCTACAGCACTAACCACAAGGCGATCTTCCCACTTCATTAAGGCTTCAGCTGTTTCTGCAACAATATCAACCACTGTACTTCTATTAATTGGAGCATCAATTAACTCAAATAATCGAGAGCCATAATCACGGCGCATCACTCGCGAACCAATCGGAGTATTTAAAATATCGGCAATCGATTGTTTTAAATGCTCCAGCCCTGTCAATTCACGACCCGTTTCAGCATTCATACACATTAGTTCACCGCCCCAGTATTACCACTGCCAGTTTGAACACCTTTATGTGAATGGTCTTTACCAATGCTTTTACCTTTATGTGTTACATCAGAACCATTAAATTCAGCTAAGCCATTTACAACCAATTCACCATTAATCACAACCTTGCCACCTGAAGCGGAAAGATCGATATTCAATGTATGACTCGCCTTGTTGTATTCAACCACAGTCCCATCTGCATAAATATGCTTAGGATTTTCACCATCACCAGCATTCGGAAAGGCATCTTGAGATATCGCAAATGCAATAACACCTTGTGACAAATCACCCGATGGAGATAGCACTACAACTTGCTCGCCTTTGGTATAACCACCATTCCATGAACGATCTGCTCCAGCACGTGATTTAGACCACTCAAGACCTGATACCAACTCACCATCAAAATCCACCGTTGCAGTACCAGCAGCTAAATCAACGCTATCTACACGACCTATCTTTATAAGGTTTGCAAGGATGCGATCCATCTGTGCTAATGCATAACTCATGGCAGTATCTCCTGATAAGCACTTGAATGAGCGCTACCAATTTCAGGCGACCAACCAAACCATGCTGTAGGCGTCACACCTCCAGATTTCCAAATACTCTCACCAATATGAATGGGTATAGAAAAATCCACACGCCAAACATCATAGCGGTCTAGTCCAGGATAAAATGCATCTTCAGTCACATCTAAAAGAGTTAATGGACCTGTTTTTAACTCATGAAAATGTTTGTTTTTAAAAAGGTATTGCGCGAGTTTTAAGGCAAGTGCTCTTACCTTTAATTTTGCAAAAGTTGGATTGTCTTGTTCTTTTTCCATTGCATCAATAACAACGCGCGCTTCAATGCGAGCAAGCATAGGTAATTGTTCTGTGCCCGCATCTTCTTCCAAATTTAATTCAAAGTCTGGAACCTCAAGCAACAATGCTGGTAAATTTTCTTTTTTTAATGGCGTGCGATCATTTTCACTTCGATAAAATTCAATCAACTTAAAATCATCTTTAAATTGATCTGAAAGTTTTTTTACAATGTTCTCATGCATTGCAACGATGTCTGTTCCTTCTATCGCATCTGCCATTTCAATTCATGCTCCAAAACTTTAAAAAATTGCTCTTGGTACCCATTAGAAAAAGCTTGGCCATCTAAATATGAATCTGCTTTTTCTTTAATTTCTAACGTTTGCTTTTCAAGTGGCAAACGTCCTTTTCCTTGTCTTTTAAAAACTTGACCTTTAGCAATAAAAGCACCGTCTCGCTTATGTTTGCCAGCAGTCACACCACGTTTAGTTTCACGTGCATTTAAATGAATCAATGATATTTCGTTTAAGCCATACCAAAGATTGATTGTCCAACCTGTACTTGTTTTTTGAATCGTCGTCTTACGCATTCTTCTGCGTAAAACCTTCTGCATAACTTGAAGCTCTGCACTCAAACCTTTTACAGTTCTCGTTTGAATCCACTTGGCCATCTTATTTAAAGTACGGCTTAATGCAGCATTAACTTGTTTTTCTGTAGGCTCTAACTCAGCAATAATTGATTCAATGCCTTGAGCACTAATATCAAGAGAAATCATGCATTCACTTCAAGTTTAAGAATAGACATTCCAGTACCGTCTTGCTGTGGATATGTCATCACATGAAATTTTCGACCATCAGAAAGTAACAAACCATCACCGCGTGCAACACCTTTAACGTCACTTGATTTGCATGTAAAGCGTGGCTGAGCATCATCAACTTCATATTCACCGAGCTGAGCATTTAAATACGGCTCATCAAATATGCCTGTTACTGGCTTATCATCAGATCCATTTGCAAACTGAACCGTTGCAGTAATAGCAAAACCACCTACTGCATCAGTTTGTAGAAAAACGTCTAAATTTTCCCAGCTCGGCGAAGTCATTATTCGTCTGCCGCAGCTGCTTGAATCGCTTCGATTAATGCATACTTGGTAAGCGATGCATCAAGTTCAATTTCATATTCATGCAGTGCAAATTCAACCAATTGAGCTTTTGTCATTTTAGCCAAATCAATCTCTTCATCCCCCTCTTGGGTGGAATCGGTTGCTTCAACCAATACGCCACGACCACGCGCCAATAAATCTTTTGCAAGATCTTGATCAACTTCAACTTCAGCGCCTGCAACACGAATTTCACCATCAATTACAACAGCAGAAGTTAAAGCGATAACTACAGTTAGTTTCTTAACCATTTTTATATGCCTATATAAAGTCTAAAGACAGGTTAGAAACCAGCATTAAGCTGGTTTCTTGCCATAGCAAATTGATGCAGTATTGCGAAGAATAAAGTCTACGTCTTGGAAGCCAACAATGCGCACGCCACCTTTAGCACTTGATGAATACGGATCGACAGTAATATCAAGACCACCCCAAAGTGCGATGATTAAGTCGGCAAAGTTACCGAAGAACACATCACCATTGGCAATTTGATTGGTTACTTCTGTGCGGTAGCCGTTCATTGTATTGCCTGCTTCCCAGATTGTACTTTCTGTACCAGATCCAAAACGCGCTGTTGTTTTTGCATGACCGCGCATTACTGCGTTAATCACATATGCCATACGGTCTGCTTCTGCATTATCAGATGCAATTTCAGACTCCATTTTCACCAATTCAGCAAAAGTAGGATTATCCGCAGCAAAATTCACGGCGTTAATGCCTGAAATATTTTTAAGGCCTAGTGGCTGATTTGCAGAACCTGAACCGTAATAAGCAGCATGGTCAATTTTCAATGCAATTGAACGGTTTAAATCATTCCAAACCAAATCTTCTGCTGCTGGAGAGCTTTGTTGTAAAAGCTTACGTGTAATCTCAACACGGCCACCAACTGTTTTAGGAGATGCTTTTAATTGTGAAGTAGTAGGATTTGAACCGCCAACCTCTTCATCTTCACCCAACCAATATGCTGTTGAGCCAGCAGTTTGTTTTGGAATATCAACATCGCCAACTAAACCACCCATCACATAACCAAGACCCATGATTGAAGTGCGGTTGCGAAGCATGTCAATAAACATGTCTGCACGATGGTCTTCAGCAACAAGGCTTGCACCAGAGCTTGAAGTACCGCCTTTTTCAAACGCACGATTTAAAACATCGCTTGGCACTAAAATACCTTGTGCAGTACGACCATACGCTTTTTCAGCTTCACGGCTACATTCCATTTCAAAAGCAGCTGCTTCTTTATCTGCTTGTGTTGCATTTGGAAGTAATGCACGAATTGCGCGGACCAAGCTAAAACGCTGAACTTCCGAATCAGACAAACCAAGGTTACTATCACGCGTTTGTTCGCGTAACGGTTTGCTTTGTTTTTTATGGGTTCGTTCTAAAATTGCGGCTTGCAAATCTGTTGCTGTTTTATTTTCATCAATGAATTGACGAACCAAGTCACTCGCACCAAAACGCTCACCTAAAGCAATAATATCGCTTACACGTTTGCGCTCTGCTTGCGCGCCTTGCTCTGCTGTATCATCAACAGCGCGAACCAATTCGATTGCACCAAAACGCTTACCTTCTGCGTCTACTTGTTGACGTACTTGGTTGCCCTTTTCGTCAGTAAAATATTCCCAATTCATAATGTGTGTTCTCTGTTGATGAGGAATTTGAGTATTGTTTATTTTTTCATTTTGCAAATTCGTAGGCGTGTTTTCATTATTCACAATTGCAGAACGCCCCACCCCCACTGTGATATCCGCAGGTACAGATACAAGTGAAATCTCATAAGGTTCCCAATCTGTAATGAGATAAACATCATTATCATCACGTGTTTCTTTTAACTTGGCACCGAGTACGCGATAACCCACAGATACATGCTTACGAATACCATCTTTAACATCTTGAAAAATCTCTTCTGCATGTGCTGAGCGCCCAAAACGAACTACCGCACGACCTTTGCGATCTGCATCAATGCGCACAGATTCAACAACACCCACCTGATCATCCCAATCATGATTCAGCAACAAAGAACCACCAATAATGCGGTCCATACGCATAGCGCCAGCACTATGATCTAGTACCTCAAAACCAAACCAACGCTGAACCTCCACTTCACTTGAAAATGAAAGCTCTACAGTGCGTTTTTCTTCATCAATTGAAGCGCGCTCAAAAGTAAAAGAACGCGTTAATGCCTCCTTGTTAAATTCAGGCAACACAGTGTTTGAAGCATCACGTGTAAAATAGGTACCAGCCAAAGCCATCGCTAAATTGATACGGTTAATTTTCATTTACATACCTTCCTTTGGACGACCTACCGCCCCTGTTTGTTTGCGCCCCATGCTGGCAAGCACCATTTCTTCTGCGGTTTCAGCAGAAAAACCTTGATTAATGTATTCGTCTTTCATTGTTTTTAAATCACGCGCGGATTCTGCCCACACGGTTTGCGGATCTTTACCTTGTTCGCGAATTACAGAGCCTGGTGAAGTCAGCATGTTATTTTTTGCTTTTTCAGCGGCTGCTACTTCGCTTGATGGATCGATCCACGTCCAACGACGTGCTTGCCAAGAAACCTTGCTTAATCGGTCAAGCTCCAATGCCTGATATGAAGAACCATTTTTTTTCTTAATATGGCCTTTCAATAGCGAATATTTGAGCCATTCAAAAAATACAGGCTCAATCAGTGTTTCAATTAGCCATTGTTGTAGTTCTTTCCAGTGTTCGCGCTCATCCAATGTGCCCTGACGAATACTTGAGAAGTTGACGTTTTCCAAATCTGAAGCAAGGTTGTTATATAAAACCCCCATACCTGCCGCCATCGATCTAAGCATTGCTTTGTGAAATGGTAGAAATTCACCTGTTGGATAATTTGGCGACCACTCTTTTAACTCTGCCCCCTCGGGTAGCATCGGAAATTCACCCGCTTGCGATTCAATTTGAATCTCATCGTCTTCTTCAAATTTAGGACCGAAACCCTCACGCCACTGAATAAAACCCATTTTGTTAGCGGAAACACGTGCATTCACAATAGCTGAGTCTTCAAATTCTGAAATTTGATGTAATCGGAATAAGCTTGTAGAAGTCCAAGGCAAGCCACGCTTTTGCCCAACCATGTCTTCTAAAAATCCATGAATTACATCAGAAGCTTCTACACGAGTGTAATTGTTAGTCGCTGTTCGATAGTAAACATCATCACCATCTGTAGCATTAAAGTAATATGCGATTGGCTTGCCATAAGTATTAAACTCAATGCCTTGGCGAATAAATCTGCCATTTTTCAACTTAGCGTTGTAATCAATTGGACAACGTTGTGCATCAATCATCTGTAACGAAAACCCCCATGGCCCAGCGTCACCACCGCGAACGATCCGTGCAAAAAACTCACCATCCTTAGCTGCAGAAACCACGCAAGTACGCTGAATAGAGCGCCATGTTTTCTTTGATTGAATATCGCAATTTTCTTTTTTCGACCAATCAGACCATGCAAACTCAAGTGCATCATTGGCTTGGGCATCAAGTTTACCTGCGGAGTTTTTAACTTGTGCTTGAAGTGTCACACCAGTAGGGCCAACAATATTTTGGTGCACCATGCGAACATAGTTTTTCGCATAGTCATTGTTTGAGCATTGCTCACGACTACGTGCCACTAAAATTCTTTGATTGCGTTCAATTACTATATCCGCGCTGATCGGCATAGATGGCCACTTACTGTTTAAGCGACTTGAAACAGCAGCTTTAAAAGAGCGAACCATATTTCGATATAGTTTTTTTGGCTTGTTCACAGTTACGTCATTCAATTCTGTAACGTGTGGAGTTCTGATTTGGTCTTCTTTCTTTACTAATCCAAACATGGCTTACCCCAAACGCACACGTAATGTTTTACCGAACATGCTTTTGCCGGATAGCTTTGCTTCTTCACGGCTCACTTCTGCTCGATACTGATCACGTAGTTTCTTTAAAGTTTCTAGTGGTGTTCGATATAGTTCACGGTTGTTAATTCTGTATCGTTCTTGATCAAGAGATGCACGCCCTTCAATAGTTGCCTCAATTGCATCTAATGTTTTACGTGCATGACTTCTTAAATCTTGGCTTGTAGATATCGCTGCCAAGTCTGCTTTAATCTCAACAGCACCAGCTTCAAGTTCATCAACTTCACCAGATTCAGTTTGAATTGCTCGAAGTGAATAGCCGTAATGACCCGCTTTGTATTCTTTAGTAACCAAAGCTGAAATATTGAAAATATGCATATTGCCCTGTGGTTCTGCCTGCATATCAATTGCATCAGCACCACGTAAATAGGCGTGAATTGTCCAATCGGAGGCAGGATAAGCGGTCAAATTCAAACTAAATTTAAACGTAGTACCTGCTTTGATTTGGTTTGGAAATTGCTGACCACTCATGTATTTTTAACCAAAAATGCGTGTTTTCTTGGTCTTATCATTATTTTTTAGGCGTTTTTTTTCATTATTCACAATTGCAAAAAGCACCCTTTCGGATGCTTGTAAAAATTTAAATTTAAACTTCTTCCAGAACTTCAGAAAGCCCATTTAAGGCTAATGCTGCCTGCCAATTCTCTTGTGCGTCACCGTCTACGACTACACGTTCATATAAAACGGAAATAGCTGCTTGCATTGGCTCTTGTAGCTCAACAGATAATTGACTAATAAATGCATTGCGTAGTTCGTCACTGCTAAATTCGGCATAGTCATCAATGCGCCAGTAGCTATGACAGCCGTAGTGAGTCACTTCACCACTTTTATCGCAAAGCGGCACGCTGATGTTATTCGGGCCGCATTCGTAGACTTCTGCAAGCGCATTGATTAAAGCAAGGTAAGCGGCAGGGATGATATTCACGACTGATAAAATATAAAGATCACTTGTCATGTAGCCGCCCCAATTTTATTAAAATAATCTGCAACTTGACTGCGCTCTAGATCAGTAAGTGCGCGATTAATCAATAAGTACTGCTTAAAATCTTGATTAATAATATGTGCTTGATTGATTGCTTGATTATCTAAAATCTGTGTTTGCTCACCGTGCTTTACAGTTACAATCGTGCAGTTTGTTAAAGCGCTTGGGAATGCAATGTTTAGTGCATCATCAATGCCGTCAAATTTAATGTCGTTTTGTAATAGTGGTTTTTTAGCGCTATCAATTTGATATGCGTGATTTCCAGCCACTTCTTTAACCGAAACAGACTCGACTATTATTTGAGCACCAATAGCTTCTGTCGCGACTGCATAAGCACGTAGCACTCCCGAAACAGACGTAGCTTCCAAGATAAAAGTGTATTCAGTTGTAGTTGTTGAAGTAAGGGTAGTCCGATAGCTGAATTTATCAAATGCAGAAAACAATCGGAAATGCTGAGTACCGCCAATTTCATTTTTACGTGCAATGAATTTAATTTTGTAGAACTTGCCAACCGTAAGACCTGAAATAGGTATTTCAGCTCGATTAGCAGGGCCTGTTTGCGCTGTGACAACCAAAGCAGTACCCTCAATGCTAAGCGTAGCCCATACAGGCGATATTCCTGCAAGTGAGTTAAACCCTGCTGAATAGTTTGACAATTCATTGCCAAGTACCAACCCTTTGCTCTTATCCAACAGCAACCCTACAGGCTGCCCTGCTGCTGTGACTGGAACAATCCCTGTTGCATCTTGATAGAGTGTACTTAAGTCGTTAGGGTCGTATGCGAAGCCCTGCTCACCGTTTGAGAATAGTTTGCGCATTAGTGAGTGTATGGTTTCATTAACAAAAATGGCAGCTTTACCAGTTTTAGGCTCAATAGCTGCTCTTGAATTGACGATAGCCATAATTAACCTCGTCTTAATAAAACATCACCACCAACAACTTTGATGTAATGCCAGCTTTGCTGTAATACAGATGAATCATTAATAGCCAAATCTACAATCTTGACCCAGTTGACTTGATCGTGACTCCCATACACAGCACTCGCTGTTGCTGTTGATTGATATGTATATATAGATGACAAGCCTTTTATTTTGTAAATTTGACCATTTTTAAGAGTAACTAGCTCAGCTGGAGAGATTTCAGTAACCATTTTATTTACTCAAATATAAAATTTGAATGTAGTCAAAGCTAACTTTGAAATCATTATTCAGTTTTGTTGTTGGTATTTAGGACGGCTTCTTATTTCCAAATATTCGTTTTTTCTTAACCACAGCACTCTTGATAGCTGGCATGACTATTTTTGCTTGTGGCTTTTTAACAACCTTACGTTTAACAACAGTTTTAGGCTTAGATTCGGTATTCTCTTTATTTTCAATCACAGGTTGATCTGACACATCTATTGATACACGCTCAGCTACACGCTTTAAATTCGGCTGCATAATTTTTAAAGCAGCCAAAGCATATACACGACAATCCAGTGCTTCATTTCGTGCTCGATCTGGCTTATGCCATTCACGTATTGGCTGTCCTTTGACATAGCGGATAATCAATTTTTCAGCCGTTAATTGTCTATACCATTCACTTTCTCGGTCATGTGGAAAATGACAATATCCCGGTCCTTTCTTTTCTAAATCCAAACGGCGCATGACAGTGAGTTTGGCTTCATCAACCCCCACAATGAATAAATCAACTTTACGCTTATCTTTACCCGATTGCTTACGCTGTGGACTTTGCACAATCGGCATACCCCAACCGGCACGCCCTTTAATTGCAAATAATTTTCTATTTCTACGACTTTTTACATATTCATAGGCACGCTGTGTATAACCAGCCGTACCACCTGTATCTAAACATGCAGCCGAAACACTCAGTTGTGCACCCGATTCATGCAGATACGTAGCTTCAAGAATGTCGTCTAATTCTTCCCAGATTTCATCACCCAGCGGATCACCCCAAAGCACACGGTAATCAATAGACCAACTTTCTTCACCTACACCCCAAGCGACAATCTCAAGTTCTAAACGATCCATCTGCATGTCGATACCACAAGTTAGATAGACACCTGCGTTCGGCACACGTGCGACATATTCCTCAGCACGCAATTGAAGTATTTCAGGATCTGCCTTATCTCCATTTTCTTCATAAGTTTCACCCAGTGACACATTTACAAATACCTGTAAATCATCAAGTGTCAATTTATCCAAATAGGATTGCACGATGTCACGCATCTTACGGAATGTAGAAAGCATCTCTGGTGCGTGAAAGCTAATATGCCCCTTAAAAGGCTTTTCGGCTTTCCAACCATGACCAAGTTTTTCAGCATTGCGAATCGATGCAATGCGCTCACCATCAGACCACACTACACCACAGCATTCACAGCGATAACCCGCTGTTTCAACATCATGTTCTTGATCCAAATCCTCTTTTGCATCTTGAATATTTGTAGATTTTCGACCCTGCCAAGTGACATTTTCCCACCTTAAAAATTGCGCTTCATTGCAATGTGGACAAGGTACATAATACCGGCGCATATCACCTTGCTTAAACGCATTTTCAACACGGCTTGCACCTGCAATAGTGGGTGTGCTTGATTCAGTTCTTAATGCTTGGTCGCCAAATGTTGCAGAACGCTGAGCAAGTAATTCAATTGGATCACCTTCTGCCGTTGCCTCCATGCCGTCAATTTCATCGGCATGCGTAATTGGTGCAGAACGCGAACGCAAAGTTTTTGGAGAGCCTGCCCAGGAAAACATCAACCAACCACCAACGTAAGAAATCATGCGACTGTTATTCACACCATCACGGCTACGTGGCTTGGCCATCTTTTGTGAAATAGACCTGTTCGCTTCAATCATTGGACGAAGCTTAGTTTCTAGAAAAGTTTGCACATCGCCTTGTGTTGGCTGTACGAATATTTGTGATTTAGGCTCATGAGCAATGAAATAACCGGTTGCGCACTGCTGAATGGTAGTTTTACCAAGCTGTGCGCCTGTCATGTAGGTAATACGACGAACACCATATTCTTTAATGGCGTCAATCATCCCTCTTTGATAAGGTGCGTTATCAAAATTAATAGGACCCGGTATCGCATTACCCACAGGGATTTTAATATTTTTTTCTGCCCACTTGCTTGGCAAAATATCTGGTGGCGGTACCAGATGATGCATAGAGCGTTTTACAGCATCTAAAACAGATCCGTGATTACTGAATATAGATAAATCACTCAATCTCTTCCTCCTCCAGCTCCTCTTCCGCTGAAGTTTCAAGCGCCAAGACCAATTCAGCTTTTAATTTCTCTTTAAAAGCTCTTTCATCAGTTTCACCAAGTAGCTGTAAAACGGCACGCTGCGGCACATTCATAATATTTGCACGTATAGCAGCAAATACCATTGCTTGAGCACGCTCAAACTCTGCAATTAATGCAACCTCACCTTTTTTTGTGGCCAACTCTAATTCAGTAAGTTCTGTTTTTGCTTTTTGCTCACGCAATTTTAATTCTTCGAGGTCATCTGGAATGCCACCTGTTGCTCGATCAACTGCTTCGTCTTGGAGCCATGATGAAATTTGGGCTGTATTAAACTTCCATTCTTGCCCCTTTCCATGACCACGCACTACTACTGGGCAGCCTTTTTTTACCCACGAATCAACGGTTGTTAAAGCAACCCCAAAAACCTCTGCAAGCCCTGCTCTACTTACGTTTTGACCCTTTACAGCATTCGTCATGACAAGACATCATCCAAACCTATTTATATTTAAGAAGTAGTAGTATGTTGCGATTTTGAAATTCACACAGATATGAAAACCTGCGAGGTCTTTGCCCCCGCCTTGGGTGCCCCTCTGGAAGTACCTTGGGAAACTATTTTTTCATTGATATTAGATATATCGGTCTGACCGTTACAAAGCTCTCTGTCTTGCTTGATGAGAGCTTGAGCACTCTTGAGTTGCTCTGCTACGGCGTCTGCTCTTGCGGCATACCGAATAAGAAACTCGACATCTCTGTCGTGAAGTCCGCCTGTTGTGGTTGCATGATTGCCGCTGGTGCTGTTGGCAGTGCTGGACACATCGGGACATTGCTTGGCTTTAAGTGAGTCGCGCAACCTGAGATTGTTAGCGTGATACTCATTAATAAGAGTTGTTTCATTGTGCTGTAATTCCTTAATCTTTTCAAGGTACTTAGTCTCAAGTTGCTCTTGTTTTTTGTAACTCTCACGCTCTCTTTCGAGTGCTTGATCTGATTCAGCTTTCAGTTCTCGAATCATGCTTTCGTAATTGTCTATTTGCTGTGTGCGTGCCTGTGTATAACCATAGTCATAACAGCACCAACCAATGAAAATACTGGTCAGTAAAAAGCCAAGAGCAACAATGAGTTTAATATTCATAATCGTATGCAATTATCCAACTTTGCGATAAACGCTTTTATCTTTAGCAGTTAAGAAAATCCCAAAACTGCAACCATGTACGCCCAGCAAAAAACCCTTATATCCACCACCAACCACCAAGCGCCCTAACGCCTCAACGCAGTAAGGCGAATGCGGATCATATTTAGGTGGATTAAAACGATAAGTGATAAGAATGCGACCAATTTTTAAAGACATACCCAACACCACCTCATTTCAAAAATAGGAGTTTTTCTTTAGCACGGCGGTTCACCAGCCCGTTAATGACTTTGCCATTGTCATAGATCCAACGGTCGAACTGATTGGCAGCTAATCCAAACTTTGATTGGTTGATTAGCGTCAGCATGGTGCTTTTCACAAATGCTGTCTCGCCAACGTTGTAAACGAATGAAGCCAATGCATCGAATTGGTTTTGATTGAGTTTTACTTTGATGTGTTTATCAAGGCATGCATCCACCCATTTGCAATCGTTTATCAGCCATAAGTTTGCTTGGCCTTGGGTGCAGGTATCACCTTGTTTGACGGTCACACCATTTGGATACTTGATCGTTCCATAGCCAATTGTCCAAACACCGCCAGTATCTTTATAAGCTTGGTTCCGAAAGCCTTCACTTTCACGGATGATGGAATAGCCATAACCTGAAATATCAAAATGACCACTTACAGTATTGGTTAATGAAAACCCGATCAGCGTTGCGAATGTTGTTAAGCCATGGCATGCAATAATTTCATCGCCAGCAATCACTTGTGACTGCTCAAGCTTTCCGCCTGAGATTGATCGTAACCATGAATATGCCTGTGCAACTTGACTCGATTGATCAATACTCATCACTTACCACCCCGCTTAAACCAGTTTTTCATCATTTCTATGAAAAATGATGTAAATCCGACCTGCTTATATGCACCCGATTTAATCCAAGCGAAGAACTCTTGTAAGACCAACCCACCAAGCGCTCCAGTCAAAAACCCAATACCACCCGCATGACTCGGTGCAAGCGCCGTGTAATGCATAATGAGTAAAGTGAGGTAATGTGCCGTAAATGCACCCGACAGTAAAAACACGGCGTAGTCTTTGGGTGTTTTAAGCTGCTCTTTGTTATATCGAGTTGCCACAACCGCCCCCATCAAACCTGCAATCCAATACTGAAAATCGCTCAACAACTTCAACACAGCG
Source organism: uncultured Acinetobacter sp. (assembly GCF_947626835.1). Classification (GTDB taxonomy): domain Bacteria; phylum Pseudomonadota; class Gammaproteobacteria; order Pseudomonadales; family Moraxellaceae; genus Acinetobacter. The sequence goes on from NZ_CANQTS010000004.1 coordinate 66,893, forward strand.
ACCCACCATTCATTTCCACCCATTTTTCCACACACCTTTTTAATTTTCTTTATTGTTTAAGAGTGCAAATTATTTTTCATTATTCACAATTTAAAAGTCATTTGCTGGTTGCTTAACTCTGTTCCGTAGACTCTTGAAACAACTCTTTCGGTTACATTAAAAATATTCGCAAGCTCTTGAACCCCAAAGCCATACTTCATCATTTGGCGAATACCGTTGTCGCGTGTTTTCAAAATGATTTGCTTACACTGAGCCAATACAAGCAACTCTCCGCCAAATTCTTTTGAGAGTTTTTCCGCATCTAGATAGCCAAGAGTTTTTACAAGGAAATGATTCATTTCGAGCCTTTTCAGTGTTGGCACATAAAGAAATAATTGCCCTTGTCCTGCACGTTTTTCTGTTTTGTATCGCGGGCACTGGCTGACAAGATAAAGCGCATTTTGTCGACCAATGACCTCAGCAATACTTCTTAAATCCCCATTTAAATCATTAATGCGTTCCATATCAGTCCTTTTGGTGTCTAGCTATACGGTGAAATACCAACATTTCTGCATCACGTGTGTTTTAGCGCTGCATTAATCCCTATTCCCCTCAAAACTTCGCAAATCTTTTAAATACCAACATAGCTGCATCACGTGCATGCTCATTCGTGCGACCAGTCCAACCGGTCCTACGTTTAAAATCTGCTGCTTTCATTTTTGTTGCATTTGCCGCTGGGTGAATCATCTTGAAATTAAGACCTTGCTCAGTGCACCAGTCTTCCCAAATTTGTGCATCACGTTTAACCGATCCAACGCCTTCGCGAATTCCTGCCCCACTTCTGGCTTGTCGAGCATCAGCACCACCAAACCAGGTACGTTTTCGTGCATCTTCGATATAAAGCATGATGTCTTTAAGATCGTGCTCATCTTCCAATTCAAGAACACTTTGCATGGCTTGAGTAATACTGAGACTTTCCACCTTTTGAAGCACACCACCTTCACCATGGTCGAATGCCACGGCGAAGCCTGTATGAACACCAGTATCGATACCGATGAGGATTTTCACTTAGAGTCACCTCGCAGGGCATCTTCAACCTTGATAGCAAGAAAAACGCCTAACACTCCAGATTCATGACAAGCAACCAACGCCTTATCAATCTGACCCTGCAACCCTGCACACTCACTTTTCTTCTGGTTGAGTTTGGATTTAAGTTGAGCAATCTCATAATGCAGGCTATCAACCAAACAACCATCACAAAATCCCACTTCGCCATGCTCTAAGCATTGATGCTTCATACAACAAACTCCATGTCACCCTTACACCAACACACATACCCAATCTGAACAGTTAAATCGCGGTACCCAATACCCTGATCAAAATCAAACAATCGATCACCCCGGATATATTTCAACTGCAGGTAAAACGGTTGGTTCATGAAAAAGGCTTCGTACTCTTTGCGCTTGTCCGGGCATGTACCTGATTGAATTAAACTCATGCAGCTACTCCCAAGCCATTACCCAAATTAATTAACTGAATAGCCTTAAATTCTCTTGCACACGCCAAATTTCTAAATGCTGAAAAACAAGTAACTACATACGGCTGTTTAACAATTTTAAAGTCCGGTCCAGCGGTTGCATGGAAGTAATCGTTCATCAAATTATTCGCGCCCTTCCATTCGGTTTTTAAGCCAGCTTCCATGATGTAAATCGGTTCCTCGCCATTTTCTCTATCAGCACCACATAAGAACTGGCCATACGTCATACGCTCTGGTACAGCTATTTCATAATCAAGCTCAATAGATGCACCATTTGGGTGTTCTGCATATATCTTGTAAGCAATATGAAAGCTTTGTTCTGAATCAATCAAACCTTTGCGAAAAGCAATCACTAGATCACCCTTCACCATAGTAAGCATGTGTTCAAGTTCTGGACCTTCATGCTCTGATCTGCCATTCAATAACTGCCATAAATCCATCTGCAGGTTTTCTTCAATAGCTTCACCTGCAAATTGAAATTTACGCACTGGATTAGGTAGCGGTTTATTTGGGTTGTATTTCTTATTACGCTTTACTGGCTTCTTCATGCTACTACCTCAATCACTGCGCCAAATTCACCGATTAGATCGGCTTGCTGTTCACACCAGGCTTTACGAAATGCAATCTCATCCGTTTTTAATTTGCTGTGTTTATTTGAAAAATACACAGCATGACCAGAGCCACCCTTCTTCATTAGAGATTCACACGCATTCAATTCAGGACTAAGTACCGCATTGCTGAATTGTGATAAATGTTCGAGTCTGGTCATGCTGCACCCCCTGTACGAGCATCAGCCCAAATACATTCAACCAGGCGAGATCCGTTATCGTGAAAACGAGACCATAGACGATCACCCATCCATTTTTTTAATGCCGGTGCATCAAAGTTAGATACAAGGATTGTGCTTTTCATGTCGTCATAACGCTTGTAAAGCAACTTATGTACAGCTTCACGCTTCATATCATTCATGCTTTTGGCTTTACCATCAGCACTTGCACTTGAATCGTGCAGACCTACTTCATCAACGATCAGAAAATCATACGAAGCCAATTCATCAATTACGGATTGCTCTGTTTGGTCTTTGCGGTTCCAACTGCCCATGATCTTTTCAGCAATTTCAGCACTGGTGATGTAGCGAACACTTTTCTTAGAACGCAACAAGTAACGGCCAGTACCACAAACCAAATGTGTTTTACCTGTACCGGTGCTTCCAACTAACATCAAATTTTTATTCAGGCCTAATTCCAAGTCCTTTGAAAAATTCACACATGCTTCAAGTGCAACTTGCTGACCTGGTGTTTTCACCGAATAACTTTTCAAAGTGCATTCAGCATGACGGCGCGGGAAAAATGCCTGTTTTATGCGAGTGCTGATCCATTGTTCCGATTGGGCATTCGCTTCATTTATTTTTGATTTCTGTACAGCTTCAGTCGCGCATTGCGGGCAAATCGTATTACCCACAATCACAACCATATTCACTTGATGAGTCGGGCAGATCGCCGTTGAATTCTCTAATTTAAACATTGAAGTCATCTCAGTTGAACTCCTCACCAAGTACCAGTGTTGGCACAAAATTAGTTGCTGGTTCTTGCGCTTGTAGTTTGTCAGTCCAGTAGGCGTTTACGTCAGTGTGTTGCTGTTGAGCAGGTGTTTGAATCTCATCAGCCCAACGTTCGTTGAAAATCCAAGTCGTTGGCATTGGTACGTATTGACCGTCGTTCTTGGTCCAATCATCAGACTGCTTTTGTTTTTCAAGTGAAATCATGATCGATTCAAATGAGGTCTTTTTGAAATCAATGCGTTTGAATTTTTCAAATGCTGTTTTTTTTGATTTCTTGTTTGGATATGCAGACCAGAACAATTCGAAGTTTTTCAAAAGTTGATTTTCTGATTCCGCTTTTGCTTTTGCCTTGGCTTCCAAGTTGGCTTTCGCTTCCTGTTCCGCTTTTTGTTTTTCAAGACGTTCAGCTTCTAATTTTTGCTCAACAAGAACTTGATCCTGTTTTGCTTGGTCATGTGCGTTTTGCACATAAATACTTTCTTTAAAGTTTTCTTTAAATATATCTTTAACAGTCCCCCCATGATCGGGGGTAGTTTTATCCCCATGATCGGTGGTGGTATACCCTCCCTCATCGGGGGTACTGCCGTTTGTAGGTGGTACTACCGTTTGGCGGTGGTGGTTAAGGGTCAATGTATAAACATTTGTTGCACCAGTTTTACGAGACACATGGATCAATTTAAGTTGCTCTAATTCACGCACGGCGCGAGAAAAAGTTTCTTCTTTGCTAATCCCTGTTTTCGTACGAGCAAGACTGCTACCCACCTGGCATGAATTGCTACCGAATCCATAAGCCATACGAATAAGGAAGTCCAAAACCTTGTATGCATTACCACTGAGTTCAGACATCAAACCCGAATCAATAATAAAGTTTGGTTTTTTTGTATACCCACCCATAAAAACCTCTGAATCTTTCCCCAAAGGCTTTGATAAACCTTGAAAATTTGATAAACTTAATGCCATGTTCATTTTCTTCTACCCGATGATTTTGAATTAAAAAGCCTGATCCCCGAGATCAGGCTTTTTCTTTGCCTAAATCCCTGTGAATCCCTTCCGATCCCTCTGTCAAAAGTACTTCGGTACTCAAATCCCGCAACAAAGCTGATACTCCCAAGCGCTCAAATGATTTTGCTTGTAAATTAAGTACATGCCACTCACCTGCGATTTCTTTCTCAAGTAAATACGCAAGATATTGAGCAAGGTCTTTGCCTTTAATATTTGAGAGAACTTTTGCTCGTTCATGGTTCTCTGGAGACAAACGGACATGTGTAGATTTCTTTTCGAGACTCATAAATTCACCTATATGATTGATGCTGATTTTGAAATTTTCTCAATTAACAAATCTAGCGCCTTGCCTTTTTCATACTGCACGCTTTGTTGGGTTTCTTTGAGAATCCGGGAAACTGAGCTTTGAGTAATACTTGTCTCTTCGCTGATTTTTTGCTGTGTATACCCATTTGAGCGCAGAAATAGAATTTTCTCTTTTAGGGTCATTGTTAATACCTCTCACCTTATTATTGCTATTTTATGCATATTTGCATAGCTGTCAATGCATAAGTGAGTTATTACTTTTTATTTATGCTTTATCGCATAAAATGTTTATAAAATAATGGTTGTGATTGCTATGAGTTACTTAAGAACCAACATTGAATATTTTCTAGATAAGTACAAAACAAACCCAAATGATCTTGAGCATAAGAACCCAAGGATTAAGCAGTCCACAATTTTTCGCATTCAGAGCGGGGCGACAAAAGATCCAAGAAGATCAACTCTTGAGCCATTCGCTGAATGGGCCGGAGTTTCTGTAAGTGATTTATTTGAGGTTGATTTTAGGGAGACAGGCAACTCATTAAAATTAGACAACAATGTTGACTTATCTAAAAAAATAGCTATTGAAGGTCGACCTATTCCTGTTATCTCTTGGGTTCAAGCAGGTAGTTGGACTGGTGTTGAGAGTGTCCCCCACGATACAGAATTTACTGAATGGCTCCCACCCAATGCAGATTGTGGAAAGAATGGTTACGCATTGGTGGTTAAGGGTCTTTCTATGTCGCCAAAATTTGACCCCGAAGATCGTATCTATGTGAACCCAGATATTCAGACATTCGACTTAAAAACTAATGATCTTGTTATTGTGTCTTGCGCTGGTGATCACGAAACAACTTTTAAAAAATTAATTATTGAAGGTAATGAGAAATATCTACAGCCATTAAATCCACTATGGCAAGAAAAAATAATGCAGCTCACTGAGGATTGCCGCCTAGTTGGTAAGGTTGTTGGGTTATATAGAAAAATTTAGATAATCAAAGAAAGCACCAAATTTGGCGTGCCGAATAATTTAAGCAGCAAGGAAACAAAATGGATAACTCAAAATTACCTATCAATCAAATTATTGAAAAATTAAAACAAGCCTCTGAGAGTAAGCAAGGAATTACTCTAAATTCAGATGAGGTTGTTGAGTTATATGAGGAGTTTAAAGACCTTGTATACATACCTGTTTTAAGTATGGAAGAACTTGCTGAGTTAAGTAAAAAGGATTGAAAACGGAAGCTAACCCATTTTTTAATAAGCATGTAGAAAATATAACGATTCTGCATCATATTCCGTAGAGCCATAATTTTTAAAAGGACAAAGCATGCCAAATTTAGAAGAAATCAAACAACAATTATCACATGTTAGTGGTATGGAAAATCTCTTCGGTAGAAAAGAAATCAAAGAACTACCATCTATCCTATGGGATGACGAAATTGTCGAGGGTATGATTACTGGGACATACAACAATGGTTTAGGTGCCTTATTTGTTACGAATAAACGATTAATATTTGTAGATAAAGGATTGTTATTTGGTTTAAAAGTAGAGGACTTTCCTTTAGATAAAATAACATCTGTTCAGTATGAGACAGGATTATTATTAGGAAAAATTACTATCTTTGCTTCTGGTAATAAAGCTGTAATTAAAGATACAGATAAAAATTTGACTAGAATATTTGGTGAAATTGCTCGAGCTAAAATAGAAAACTTTAATAAAAAACCAGAGACTACAAATACTCAAAAATCATCAGAAAATGTTGAGCTAAGTATGGAAGATAAAATTCAACATTTGGAACGCCTATTAAAACTAAAAGAGGCAGGTATTTTGACCGATGAAGAATTAGCTACACAAAAAGCAAAAATTTTAAATTAATTGTGAACCCGACACAGTCCTTACAACAGATCGGGTGGAGATAAAATGAAGGCTTTACTAATTTTAAAAGACCACCAATTTAACTTAAATCGATTCAATGAGGTTGCGCAGGTTAAATCAAGCAAAGGCTACGAAATACTATCAACTAGTGTTTTTCTTTTTGAGCTTGAGCATGCTTCTCATCTTCTAGCAAATACACAAAGTTGGCTAAACGCTCAAGAAAAGTCTTACCGTGTAATATACCTTCAAGACGAACCTGTACACTTTGATTATCCGAAGAACAACATATTGGACACTCTTTAGGCTCTACAGGATTAAGAAACATCTCCAACTGAGTAATAGCAGACTTAATATCTTCAGCTTTTAAAACCCCTTGAGCTATTAAAGCCAACATAAGATTATATTTTTGCTCTTTTGACATAACAAACTCCAACCAACCCACCCCAGCGGTGGGTTTTCTTTTGTCTATTAAATCATATTTAAAAAAAATAATGCACTTTTGCATAATTTAGTATTGCATTAAATAATGCATATATGCATATATGCATAATTATTCCCGTACACATCATAACCAGATACGGGAAGAGATCATGTCAAACAAACAAACCGATGCACCCCAATTCGTTGCCGACCTATCAGGCGGTAATTTCGCACAACAACTTGGTATCGCAATTTCAGAAGTTGCTCAAGGCGTAGTGGCTAACGGCAAAAAAGGCCAAGTGAAAGTAACTATCGATATCGCACGTATTGGTGAATCGAACCAGGTCAACATTTCACACACCCTTGCCTATGTTGAACCAACTGCAAAAGGTAAGCGCTCAGAAGACACCACATCTGAAACGCCTATGTATTTAAACAACGATGGTAGCGTCACCATTTTTGCCAATCACACCAGTCAATTGTTTAAAGAATTCGAAAGATCTTAAGCACCCCTTTCGCCCTTTAATTTTTAACTACCAATAGGAACATTCCAAATGGAAAACACAGAAGCAAATACAATTGTTGAACTAGCAAAACCAGTTGAAAACTTAGGCCGTGGCGATCTAGTTGCCATCAATGACAACTATAAAGTTTTGGATTTGGAAAAATACCAAGATGGTCGTAATCGTGCACGCGGTGTTCTAAATACACCTTCTCTTGAAGACTTCAAAACTTATGTATTGGATGCTCAGTCTGGAGATGCCCCTGTATTTGTTGATCATAAAAATGTAAGTGCTACGGCGGTATTAAATTACTCTGAAGAATTCCATGCTCAAGGCCATTGCGACCACCTGGCTAATCTAAAACTTGAACCTACTGTTGTCTGGTCGAAATTAAATTCACTTAAAGATCGTAAATTGTCGCAACGTGATTTTGCTGTATTTATTGAAGATTGGGTAAGCGTATTAGAAATTACCGATGCTGATGGCAATGTAATTTCTGGTGCTCAAGCATTAGCGGCAATTCGTAACATGAAAATCGATTCTTCGGTCACAGTCGATAACTCAGTTGGCAATTTATCAGAAAGCCGTTCTCGTTTTGATAAGGTTGAAGCGCGTTCAAAAGAAGAATTCACCCCTGCTTATTTCAAAATTCATGATTCTGCTTATTTGGGCTTAGATGAACGTCTTATCGTTTTGCGCCTGATCATTAATACAAATGATGACAAGCCTGTGTTCTCAATTCAGATCGTCAAAGAAGAATTGCTGTGCAATGAGATTGTTCAGGAATTTAAAGAAAAAGTAATCGACTTACTTCCTGAAAATCCAGTTCGTATCGGAACATTTGCAGCTTAATTTTAGACATTAAAAAGCCCTGATGCTTTCGACGGGATCAGGGCTTCATGTAAACACTTGCAAGCTTACGAGGCAATTATGAATCTAAACCCTTCACACAGTCAAACACCACAGTTTGGTAATAACAAAAGTCAAACGACTGCGATCCTTCACCGCGAACCAACGTATGAAGAAATGCACGGCAAGCCTGCGAATGTTTTCGCAAATATTAGTGCGTTTCTATTAATCGCAATCACGGTCTTGGCGTTGTCTTATATGTATTTGCGCAGTTCTGAAAAAGAAATTCAATTTCAAGAAGAACAGTCTTTGGCGCGCCAGGCTGAATACAAAGGAGTAAATCAATAATGACAACCCTGTTCCCTGCTGAGTTTTTCGACACCAACCATGGCACGGCGTACCACAAAGCCTTGGCTCAATTTGAAAAACCATTGCTTAAAGAAGTGCTCATTCGCTGCCATGGTAATCAAACCAAAGCAGCCGAGATTCTAGGTCTTAACCGTGGCACTTTTCGTAAAAAAATTATTCAACACAAGCTTCACAAAGAAGTTAATTAAACCGGTGGTTGGTAATGGATCTACAAATTAAATACCTGACAGCTGAGCCAGAAGGCACCAAGCATATTCACTTCCAACTTGCCGGACCATTTGAAACTTGGATTTTAAACGGCGGTTACCAGGCTAAATTTATTAAACATGCGGCAGTTGTTCGTTACAGCATGGCAAATAAAGAAACGCTTGAAATTGATGGCACCGGGAAAATGAATACTGCAGCACAGAAACGCTATGCGATTTTTCTTAAGCAGTATTTGAAAGTGGGTAAATCGTTAATTGAGTCTTTGCGTGCCCAGGCACCAAAAATATTGAAGGTGGCAGCGTGATGAAAAAAGTTATGCAGACAAAAACAGGGATTGGTGGGAACTGTGAAGGTGCAACACTCGCAACCTTACTTGGTTTGGATATTAATGATATTCCTGATTTTTGGGAAGGTTGTGACAAGTCAAAGCCGACGTGCACGATTGAAGGCGCAAAGTATCAAGCGAATCTTGATAGATTCCTTGCAAGCAAAGGATTTAAGGCAATTTCTTTAGGCTTTCACGAGCCAAGTGAAGATTCCGAAAGTTGGGTGCGTGATATTTCCACGAGTGCAGGAATTAAGCATCTGGTTAATGGTATTTCACCGCGTGGCTATATGCATTCTGTGATTTATAAAAATGGTCAATTATGGCATGACCCACATCCTGAAGGTGGCGGAGTAAAACCATGTCAAATTACCTTTCTTCACCCAATTTTTGATGATGAGGTGGCGTGATGGATATTGAAAAATTAACAAAGGATCAAGCAGTCATTATTTCAGGATTTACCGGTATTTTGTGCGGTGAGTTTTCAGACTTTCATGCTGATGTTGAAAAACGTTTAGGTCGTGGTGTTCAGACTTTTGAACTCGCAGATAAGAAGTTCTGGAATGAAACAGTAAAGCCACTATACGCATCTGATTTTATCGAAATTGGCACGATTGATTCAAAAGCAGCCAAAGCCCAAGCATCTTCAAATTTGCACTATGAAATATTAGTTAAATCAATCATTGAGCACGTGGATTCACATTTAGAAAATAACTTCATTGATAACGATCCGTTTGATAGGGGTTGGAGTGCTGCGATGCGATGTGTTCGGAATAATATAACTAGGGTATCGAAACGTAAGGATCTAGCCAATGAGAAAAATTAAACTTCTAAAAATAAGCCATATCGAACCGGGTGGCTTGATTGCTGAAAGTGGGTCGGATCTAGCAAAAGCGTTTAGCAATACTTATTTTAATCAAGCAGCAAATGAAATTGCTGATCAGAGTGAAATTGAAGCATTGCACTTCATGGGTAGTGTTGCTGGCCATGCTTTATCTCAAATGTTCCAAAACTTAGATATAAAGCAACTTGACTCTGTTTTAGCTCAGATTCGCAGTTATGTAATTCAGGAACAAGGGAGCTGATATGGCTGAAATACTCGAAATCGCAAAAGATTTTGCCGAAGACTTGGCTCCACATGTAATCAGTCAAACAGGTACAGTCAAAACGCTTACTGCAGAGCAGGTATCTGCGCTTTATTATATCGCTGTTGATTTTTGGATGCGAAATGATGAGCCAAATGTGAATGTGAAGCTGCCATTTGAGGTTTTGAAAAGTTTGCGGGAGGTGTCATGAGTGATGCAGTGAAATACTTTCAAAAAAATGGGCTTCAAGCATCGAAAGAACTTGTAGGTATGGGCTTTGGGTTTGTCAGCCCTGAAGGTGATCTTTCATTTCATACCGAGCAGTTGAAGCAATTGGTTGAAAGTCATGAGTTGGTGAGTGATTACTACGGTTTAGCTAGAGCAAAAGAACACGCTGAATCAAATTACACAGCGCCAGAACTTAAGGCTGCCTTAAAACAAGCCATCGCAGATGTTGAAGCATGCAAAAGATTGGAGGTGTCATGATAGGAGTTTTTCAAATCACCGTACAAGGTGAAGCACCTCAGCTATTTGTAGGCTCTGAGGTGGGCGGTGCAAAGATTGTATCGATCAAGGATGTAAGCCCAAAACTGGTATCCGCTTCTGAATTGGCTCAGCAGTATGGGATTAGTGTTGATGCGGTCCGTGATCGCTGTGCAGAGATCAACAAAGGTACTCGTGGAAAATGCCTTTACGATCCAGAGCAGGCGAATTTGATTTTGACTGCTAGGCCTGTGGCTAAACGTGGTCGCCAACGTAAAAATTAACTCAAGCCCCAATTAAGGGGCTTTATTCGTTATATCGGGCTGAAGAATAGTAATTTTTTAAATAAGCTTAGGTGAGAAAATCTTATTAGTCGCTAATCATATTTACAATCAATACATTAGCTTCGCTATTACAGGATTTTGCGAATATGATAGTTAGAAGATCATTAATATAAAGCGTCTGGCGCATATGAATATAACACCAAAAACCGAGAATCTAACACTGTCTCAACAAGCTGAGTTTATAGCTCTAGTCACAACCTTTAGTGTAATTATTGGGGTGTGCTACAAAGTTGGGTTTTATCAATCAAAAGGGGTGGAAGCTTTATGGATATTGCAGCTTTTTAACCCTTCTGATTTTATTAAGGCAAATTTAGAAGTATATGGATTTTATACTGTTGCAGCTTTATATATGGCAAAAGTATTTGACCAAAAAATTGAAGAAAGGTCTTTGGAATTTACCGTACAAGGTGTAATTATGATTTTTCTAGCCATTTTTTTCTATTTTTCTATTGATTACCCATTAGTTTTTTATGGCTACATATTCTTTAGTTTTTTAGCTTTCTATTTAGTTTTGTATCGAAAACTTGTTGGTAAATCTATAGGTATATTGATCTTGTTGTTTATACCTTGGCATATGGGAGGGAGCGCGATAGAAAATGTAGGAGGTATAAATAAATTACCAACTGCTATTTTGGAAGAAGTGAATAGCCCTAAGACTTGGTATCTATTAGATCAATATTCTGATAAAGCAATTTTGATTAGCAATGGAATTGAAAAAAATGATTTTAAAATAATTGATCTAAAAGATATTAAATACATTGAGAATAATTCCAAGTAATCACATAGCAAACCCGATCTGATCACCTCCACAGCAACCCTATTCAACCAACCACTGAATAGGGATTTTTTTATGCATCCATCATATCCGCAATATCTTCAACATCCGGGTTGTAATAAGTATTCACCAGTACCTTAATATTTTTATGCCCTGTCACCTTCGCCAATACTTCTACCTGCAATTTCTGATTATTCACGAATCGAGTAATAGCTTCATGGCGCGTGTCGTGGAAATGGATATCTGATAACCCTACTTTCGCTTTACGGCGTTCCCACATCAATCTGAAGGCATTTTCATTTTGTGGAATCAGTTTAGGACCATCATGATCAATCAGATCCAAAAGAGATAAAGCCTTTTTCGTCAGGGGCACATTTCGAGCATCGCCATTTTTGGTTTTAGGCAAATGCACATGCCTATCGTAAATCTCTGACATTGCAATGCCTAGGATTTCACCACGGCGCATTGCCGTTTCTAATGCGAATAGAAAGGCCCATGCAACATAGTGCTCTGGTAATGTTGGGGTTTGCCCTTCACGATAATTCAATCCCTCTAAAATGAGCTGAATCTCCTCATCACGAATACGTCGATTACGTGCTTTCGGTTTAGCCGGTTTCTTAATACCCATCCATGGATTGTTATCTAATAGAAATAGTTCTTTAACCGCATAACTGAATACAGAAGAATAAAGCGCAATCTCACGAAGGACCGTATTTGCACCAACCTCTTTTAATCTTTTATTGCGCCAGGTGGTTAAATGTTTTGGTGAAATTTCATGAATAGACATATCTGCCAGTGCACCAAATTTTTCATCAAACGGCGCTAATTGTTCTTTGACGTATTTGGATCCGCGAAGCTTTCGGCCCTGCTCATCATAGTATTTATGAAAAAGTGTTTTGAATGGATAGTGATGCTTTACACCCGAATCCTCAGCAAGTTGATTTGCTTTTGCCTCAAGCATTTTTTGCGCTGCCCATTGCTCGCATTCTTTTGCAGTATCACGAGTTGCAGATGAGCGCTTGCCATTGATCATGATCTCAATATAAAAAGCTTCACCACGCTTACGAGGCTTCGGTAATTTCATGACGTAAATTCCAAAAGTCTTGACGTAATCTTGACGTAAATTTAACTGCAATATCGGCAAAAAGTAGCGATTATAAAGATAGTGCAGATAACGGCGTACATTACTCAAGACAATAAAAAAGGGTTTTAAGCTATTGTTTTCGCTTAAAACCCTTATAACATAACGTTTGGAATCTTGGTAGGTATAAGCAGACTCGAACTGCTGACCTCTACGATGTCAACGTAGCGCTCTAACCAACTGAGCTATACACCTAGAATGCTAAGCATATTAATGCAAAGCATTGAGTTAAAACAAGGGTTTTAGAGTTTGATTTAATTCAAGCGCGCACTTTTTAAGCATTTTCTTTACATCAGGCGCTAATTTTTGTGGACTGTGTTGCCCATAACGCCACTGTTGGTCGTAGGCTGCTAAATTTACTAAAAATTGCGCACTCTCAGCATCGAGTTGTTGACTTAAACGAAGCAGCCATGCGGCATGGCTTTCGGCATGTTGCTTTTGCAAAGGCAAAGCCAACTGACAGTTAAAATAATGTAAGTTACGCTCATAAGGTGATTGCTGCCGATAGATCTGAACATAACGATAAGCCAGCACCAATATCATCAGCAGTGCAATAGCACTGATCATAAATAAAGCCAAGCGTAATGGCGTAGACAAGCCAAATTGAGATAGCCAATTGACTTGACGATTTTGGTCATAACCCACCACTTTACTTTGCCACTGATAAGCCACAAAGTCGCTCCATACCTGCATACGGTTACGCCATGCCCACTGCTGCTGTTTAAATTCAGATTGTTGTAACAGACTGGTTTGAATACCGGATTCAATGCGCTCAGGTGCAATTACAGCTGTAGGGTCAATACGCTGCCATTGCCCCTTAAGCCAAACTTCACTCCATGCATGTGCATCAAGTTGGCGCACTTCCCATGTTTTGCCATCAGGTGCCGCTTGCCCACCTTGATAGCCGACTACCACACGTGCCGGAATGCCGACATAACGCATCAGCATGACAAAGCTTGAAGCATAATGCTCACAAAACCCTTGGCGTTGGCGAAATAAAAAGTCATCGATATGATCGTTTTGCAGACGTCCGGGGTTTAAGTTATAGCCAAAGCCTTGCGATTTATACCAATTTAATACTTGAGCAATATAGACCTCAGGCCGAACACCACTTTGCTTAAATAACTCTTGCGCCAAACGCTGTGCTTGTAAATCTTTGCTGCTTAAATAATTTTGGTTGGCTTTTAAAACCTGAACAGAAATTGGGTGTATGTTTTGTTTGCCTAACCAAATCAAATCAATAGGAGCGGTATGGCGTTGTAAGCCTTTACGAATTGCGCCATCGTGTTGCACATAGTAACCCGGTTGGCTCGGTACTGAGGTTTCTAAGCCCATAATCCATTTGGGCTGTTTTTCTGCGGCAAGGTATTGATAGTTTAAGCGTGCTATAGGTTGCTCGGTATATCGAAATAGCGGTTGTTGATTGCGCTGACTTGCAGTCCAAGTATACCCATCATATTCATCCAAAACCATGGCGCGCCAATACAGCTGCGACTGTGGAGGTAAAGCAGCAATATTGGTCACAATACGAAATGCCAGTTCACTCGATTGGGATAAATTGGCAATATCGCCCGGTGCCATGCTGTCACTCATGCCGGTAGTGGCATCGCCACCTTGCAGTGGCATATGCCAAAGCGGTGGCAAACGTGGGAAAAATAAAAATAACAGCATAAAAAATGGCAGTGCATACCCCAAGACTTTGGCAACCTGCCGCGCATCTTGAGGGAAATCTGCTGCAATTTTAAATTTAAGCTGATGTAAACGATAAAAACCGACCAAGCAACTGGTTAAACTTAACAGCATCAACAGCGTCATCCAAACACTTGAGCTATATAAAAAACTGCTGGCGCTAACAAATAAAGCAAAATTAAACACCACCAACCAATCCCGTGGTTGATGACTTTCTATGACCTTAGCAAATAAAAAGCTGATTAAAATGGCAACGCCAGCTTCTATGCCCAAAAATGTTCCGTATTGTATATAAACAATGCCTAGAGCCAACAAGATCACAGCAAAATTGACAGCTTTGGGTAAGCGATGCTGTTTTTGGCTGCTTACAGCAAATACCAGCAATACCACAATCAATAATGCCACCAATAGCATGGGCATAAACATGGCTTGTGCAATCAGTAACAGCGTTAAGCTCAGCAAAATTGCATCACGAATGGTCTTTGGCATCGCTTAAGCCTCCGCCAATATACGTTTGGCACGCTGTAATTGTGACGTCCCCTGCCCTAAGCTCAATTGGTTATGCGGCAGTTGCAGCGTATAAGCGAGCTGTTGTTGTTCACATTGTTCAACCAAGCCCATCATCAGACTCAATTTTTGCTCATGACCAACGGCAGGCATGTGCATATAGTCAATCTCAACATGTTGCTGCTGAGCATGTGGGGCAAAATTTTTAATCTGCATGCCTTGTCCACGTGCGAGTTGCTTCCAAGCCACTTGGCTTAATCGGTCACCAATTTGATAAGTTTTAAGCTCATAAAATTCATCAAAGCCGGCGTGTTGAATGGCGTGGCGTTGTTCCTGTTCAAATGGCGCAGGCGATGGTGCAACCCAAGTCACCAAATGGTCTTTAAAATAAAAATCACTCCACGCGCGTACTAAGCCCAAAGGATAACCTGAACTGATCCGAAGGCGAGGATAATAAAATGCACCACGCGTTTGCGCGTCAAAATTGATGGACAATTGTTGCCGTGCATCTTGTACATAGATGTAATGACGTTGGGCATTACATTCAATCAGTACATAACGCGAGCATGGCTTTAATCGACTTAAACTCACTGTCAATTGTATAGAATGCCCCACTTGTGACACTTGAGCACAATCAATTTGAACATTAAGATCTTTGAGTTGTAAATAAGCTAAATAAAAACTGATCGCAAGTACTGCACTGAGCAAAAAACAAAAGCCTAAAATCAGGTTATTGGCGTAATTAACGCCGGCAATAAAGGTAATCAAAATCAGTAACACATACAGATAGCCTGAGCGATGCAAAAACACCAAGATATCTTTGTGCTGCAAGCATTTTTGACCTTGCCACAAAAAACGTTGTTCCAGCCAACTTTGCCAACGCTGCCGCATTTTAAACCACCAAAACCTGTTGCATAAGGGCATGGGTGTGTTCATCGCTTAAACCCAAACGATGCGCCGCCACTGGCACAAATACCGCTTGCACATCATCACTACTGACAAAATCACGCCCTTCAATGAAGGCATACGCTTGTGCAGCTTTTTTTAAGGCCAAGAGCCCACGGGTGGATAAACCATGCCGATTTTTTCGGGTTTCTTGAGCCAGATCAAGTAAGTAATCAATGACCGTCTGATTTAAATGCACCTGCTCTACCTTGGCCTTAAAATCCATAATTTCATCAACACTAAAAACTGCGTTTAAGTCAGACAATAGGCTTTGGCGTGAACGTTGTTGTAATAACAATTGTTCGGCTTGGCGCGAGGGATACCCTAAAGATAGACGCATTAAAAAGCGATCGAGTTGCGATTCAGGCAAGGCATAAGTGCCGCTTTGAAACAACGGATTTTGCGTGGCAATGACCCAAAATGGCTGCGGTAAAGCATAGCGCACTCCATCTACACTCACATAGCCCTCCTCCATGGCCTCAAGTAGAGCACTTTGGGTTTTCGGACTACAGCGGTTAATTTCATCGGCCAATAAAATTTGGCTAAACACTGGACCTTTTTTAAACTCAAATTGTTGGCTATGCTGATTAAACAGATTAATCCCAATCACGTCACTGGCCAACATGTCATTGGTAAATTGAATGCGCTGAAAATCAAGCCCAGTTAAATGCGCCAAGCTACTGGCCAATGTGGTTTTGCCTAAACCGGGTAAATCTTCAAACAAGACATGACCACCTGCCAACAAACAGGTTAAAGCTAATTTGGTTTGTTGTGGTTTATCTAAGATAATTTGATTGAGTTGCTGTAAAAATTGCGCAATTTTGTTGTGCTGTACAGTCGTGTGTGTTTGTGTGCCCCAAATCACTGATTTTTATCCCCAATCAAAAATAGTGTGGCTTTAACATACACGGCTTTTTGATTGGGGTAAAACAAGATTTAAAAAGCGCCCCAAAAGGCGCTTTTTTATTTACATGCACAACTTAACACGGACACTTTTTCATCCCGCCACCTGCCGATGGATAACGTGCATCGACACAGTAACGGTAAAAGGTTTTGGCATCCATAGGCGTTAAATCCGGATGGTGCTGCTGCATATGTTTTACATAATTGTCATAATCTGGCACACCCACCATTAAGCGAAAACTTTGCTGTAAGCGCTGCCAAAGTGTTGCAATACGTGACCAATTTTTAGGATTAAAAATCAGCTCTTTTTGCGACATGATGGTCATTTTAATGATCTTATAAATGACCGTTTTACCACTTTGGGCAAATTTAAGTTTCATGGACTGCTCCTTAATGATGGGCTTGAGGCTTGATTTCCTCAGGATCACGATAAATCGCTTCGGATTCATTCACACTTGGCTCAGGATTTGCCAAAGCACGGCGCACCACTTTAATGGCTGCAAATAACATCACAAACGCCACAATCATAAAGAAGGCACATAGACCTGCATTAATTTGATTGGACAATGCCACAGTTTGCATCTCGGCGACACTTTTTGCTGGGGCTAATAGTTCATTGTTAGCAATTGCTGTATTAAAACGCTCAGCTTGGGCCAAGAAACCAATTTTTGGATTTTCATGGAAAATCTTTTGCCAACCTGCGGTCATCGAGGTAATAAACAAGAAAATGGTCGGGACAATCGTGACCCATACATATTTTTGTTTTTTCATTTTAAATAAAATCACGGTACCTAGCATCAGTGCCATAGCCGCTAAAATTTGGTTACCAATACCAAACAGTGGCCATAAGCTGTTAATGCCGCCAAGCGGGTCAACCACACCTTGATAGACAAAGAAGCCCCAACCAGACACGGCAACGGCAGTGCCCAATAAATTACCAAAGAAGCTGGATGAATTTTTCACCGCAGGAATGACAATACCCACCGTATCTTGCACCATAAAACGACACGCACGGGTACCGGCATCGACTGCTGTTAAAATAAATAATGCTTCAAACAAAATGGCAAAGTGGTACCAAAACGCCATCATTTCACGGCTATTAAAGATTTCGGTAATGATATGTGCCATACCAATGGCAAAAGTAGGTGCACCACCAGTACGCGATAAAATTGAGCTTTCACCCACTTCTTGAGCTAATAAGGTCAGTGCTTCAGGTGTAACCACAAATCCTAAGTTACGCACTGCTTCAGCTGCAGATTCAGCTGTCGTGCCCAATAAGGCTGCTGGTGAGTTAATGGCAAAGTAAATCCCAGGGTCAAGTACCGCGGCACAAATCAGCGCCATGATCGCCACAAAAGATTCCATCAACATGCCGCCATAACCGATCATTCGGATATCACGTTCATTGTTGACCAATTTTGGCGTAGTCCCCGACGACACTAAAGCATGGAAACCTGAAATCGCACCACAGGCAATGGTAATAAATAAGAATGGGAACATAGAACCTGCAAATACAGGACCTGTTCCATCCACAAATTGGGTAATCGCAGGCAATTTCATCTCAGGCATGGCAAAGACAATGCCTAATGCTAAACCTGCAATCACACCAATTTTTAAGAAAGTTGATAAATAATCACGGGGTGCAAGCAGCAACCAAACCGGCAATACCGAGGCCACAAAGCCATAAATGATCAGCGCCCATGTCAGCTCTGTACCTGATAAAGTAAATAAAGGTCCCCAATAAGGGTGCTGCGCAATATTTTCACCATAGATAATGCCCAGCATCATCAACACAAAACCAATAATGGAAACTTCTGCAATTTTACCCGGACGGATAAAACGCATATAAATGCCCATAAAGATGGCAATTGGAATGGTGGCTGCAATACTAAACACCCCCCAAGGACTATTGGTCAGCGCTTTTACCACCACCAGTGCCAGTACTGCCAAAATAATGATCATTACCCCAAGCGCACCCAGCATGACCGTGACACCGGCAAAAGTGCCTAGTTCTTGCTTGGCCATTTCACCTAAGGAGCGACCATCACGGCGCGTAGAGATAAACAGCACTAGAAAGTCTTGTACAGCGCCGGCCAATACCACACCCACCAGCAACCAAATAGTGCCGGGTAAATAACCCATTTGCGCGGCCAAAATCGGACCGACCAAAGGACCGGCACCGGCAATCGCTGCAAAGTGATGACCAAACAATACCCCTTTATTGGTGGGTACATAGTCCAAACCATCGGCTAAACGATGTGCTGGGGTTAAACGCCGTGCATCTAATTCAAAGACTTTGTTGGCAATAAATAAACTATAAAAACGGTAGGCAATACTATAAACACAGGCTGCGGCCAATACCAACCACACCGCATTAACTTGTTCACCTCGGCTTAAGGCCAAGATTGCAAATGAGACTGCCCCGACCACGGCGACAAGCAGCCACATCATTTTTGAAGATAGACTCATCTTCTGCTTTACATTTTCCATTTCATCCCTCATTTGTTTTGCATGTCAATCAGCTTGATTATTTTTGTTCGAGGTTCTGCTGTTTAGGTGACTTTACCCCTGTTGTTATGATGTTAATCTCCTACTTTGGCATAAAAAAAGGGATGATTTGCATCACCCCTTTTGATAATAGTCTATTTTTAAACCATTATGCACGTTCTAGGTAGTCACCTGTACGCGTGTCTACACGAACTTTGTCTTCTTGCTGAACAAACAATGGAACACGTACCACAGCACCTGTTTCAAGTTTTGCAGGCTTACCACCACCGCCAGACGTATCACCACGTACACCTGGATCAGTTTCAACGATTTGTAAAACTACAAAGTTTGGCGGAACTACGTTTAATGGCACACCATTGAACAACATGATGGTACATTTTTCGTTAGAATCGTCTTTTAACCATTTAGCCGCGTCGCCCATAGCCACTTTATCAGCTGCAATTTGTTCAAACGATACAGGATCCATGAAGTTCCACATTTCACCGTCGTTGTACAAATATTCCATTTCTACTTCTTGGATGTCAGCCGCTTCTAAAGACTCACCTGATTTAAAGGTTTTTTCTAACACTTTACCTGATTTCAGGTTACGTAATTTTACGCGGTTAAAAGCTTGGCCTTTACCTGGTTTTACGTATTCATTTTCCATGATTGAACATGGGTTACCATCAAGCATAACCTTAAGGCCTGACTTGAAATCATTCGTAGAATAATAGGCCATGACTGGCACACTCCAAACTAACTAATAAAATCTATAAATGCCTAATCAGCATTTACATCGCACAAGATCGGCATTTTACTGCGGATTAATTTCAACCAACAGAAAAATTCTCGCTTTTTGCAGTATGACTGCTTATGTTACGCGCGGATCGGAGCAAACCTAGGTTTATCCGTCCCTCACTTATCGGTAGAATTATCGCATACTTTAGCGACAGACAAAAAAGGGGTGGCCTTTTTTAGTCACTCAGGTTTATCTTAAGCGCGTTTTTTGCTGAAATTTTAAGCAAAAACCAGTGTCGCCCTTTCATCTCTCTGAGCATTATTTAAAGCATCCCGCATGATAAACTATTTATATCAAGAGCAAAACTGGCAATCACAATTGAGTGATTTAATTACCGATCCAGTAGAATTGCTCAATACCTTGCAACTTCCTGAGAGCTTATTACGAGGCGCCAATCTAGCCACAGCAAGTTTTAAACTGCGTGTGCCGCGTGCTTTTGTGGCTAAAATGCAACTGGGTAATCCTGATGATCCTTTGTTGCTCCAAGTCCTACCACATCACTTAGAACTTGAAGAACACCCAGAATTTGTAACTGATCCTTTGGGTGAAGAACACGCCAATCAACAACCTGGGGTGTTACATAAATATAAAAGTCGTTTTTTATTGACCTTAACCGGTGCTTGCGCGGTGCATTGTCGTTATTGTTTTCGTCGGCATTTTCCCTATCAAGACAATTTACCCAAACAGCAAGATTGGCTAAATATTAAACAGTATATTGAAAGCCAACCAGACATTAATGAAGTGATTTTAAGCGGCGGTGACCCTTTAACTTTATCCAATCGTAAGCTAGCTGAATGGATTGAACGTTTATCGAGCATCAAACAACTTAAATTTCTGCGAATTCATTCACGGGTTCCGATCGTAATCCCCAACCGTGTCGATGAACAGCTTATTTCCATCTTAAAAAACAGTAGGCTACGCATAATTGTAGTGATACACTCCAATCATGCTGCCGAATTAGACGATTTTACCTGCGGTAAATTAAACCAACTTGTTGAGCAAAAAATAGTCGTTTTAAATCAAGCAGTATTGCTCAAAGGTGTCAATGATTCAGCACAAACGCTCATTGATTTAAGCTATCGTTTATTTGATGCCGGAGTGATGCCGTACTATTTACATGTACTCGATAAAGTCAAAGGTGCACAACATTTTGACCTAGACTCAAGCGATATTGAGCAGATTTATAAGGATGTTTTAGCGAACCTACCGGGATATTTGGTTCCAAAACTAGTTCGAGAAATTGCAGGTGAAAACAATAAAACCCCGCTTTTTGGCACAACGAATTTTTGAGTTAAGATCATGACGACGCAAACTTCGGATTTATTTCAGACTCCAACGCAACTTAAGTTAGACAAATTAAGCTTTTGCCAACCTAATATTCAAAGTGTACAAGATTGGGTAGGTACACTGTCCATTTTACAATTGGGTGATTCTTCCAAAACGCTGTTTAATGCAGTATTGGAAATTTCTGAATTACAGTGTTCAGAAACACTGCGTTTTGACTTAATTCAAACCTTGCATCCCACCCTTGAGAATGTATTGGGCAGTCTAGAAAAGCATTTTCTCAATCAAGGCTTGATCTCAAGCGATCGTAATGACCATATCATTGAGCTGGCCACGCTCATTCGTTGTCACTTTAGTAAAATTTATATTGATATTACTAAACGTACACACCAACAATTGCAACAGTCATTTTCTGTATTTGCCTTTCGTAAAAAGCGCAATTTAAATACTGTGCGCACTATGGCTACCTATTATGCCTTGCAACAGATTACTGCGTTATTTTATCAACAACATATGCTCTATAGCGCGCCTTTACCCGGACAATGGTTAATCGCACATCAATTGCTGATTTGGGCAATGAAAAATGATTTCGAACACAGTAACATTAACCATATTCAAGGCACTGAGCATAAACTTAGTACCATCGCACAAGCCTATGCACGCTTAATGTTGCTTGAGGTCTTTAATACCCATCAAATTCGGCCTGCTGAAATTCAAGGCTTATATTTATGCAGTATGGATTGGGCGCGTTTAATTCAAGTCTTACCCAAAGAAACTACCTTATCGCGTTATGCAGTAGACACCCGTAAAGACCATCCACCGGTATATAACAATAACCATGCCAAAGCGTTAAGCCCCAATATCTTTATTGCCACACAAAAACTGCTTGAACACTTTAGTGATTTACAGCGCAAACAAAGCGAATATTTATCGAGTAATGAAAAAATGTTGCTCACGCCTGCGCTGCATTTTCATATTCATAATTTACTCAGCAATCAAACTGGGCGTCGATCAGAACGCTATGATTATTCAGCCCCTTTACGGATTTGTTTTAGTTTGGCCGTGGCACACTATTATTTGTCTCGCGGCAAAGCCTTTTATGACACCCTAGAATTAGACACACCATATAAATTGCATAACAATGCCCATATTATGGGGAATGTGAGCAAAGCAAATTCTGAAGAACCTAAACTTGTTGATCGTGAGGCACGTCAGATTTATTCAGCCGATGTGGTCAATATTAGCTTAAATGGTTATCGGATTCGTTGGAGTGGTGAAACCCCTAAAAACCTAAAAACTGGCGAACTCATCTTAGTCCAAGAAAATACACAAAGTTTATGGCGCTGTGCCACGATTCGTTGGATTAAACAAACCACTGACAAGAGCTTAGAACTTGGGATTGAAATTCTTGCTCAACACATGTACCCATGTGCACTGCATATTCGTAGTGAAAACAACATTAATAATTATCACGTTGCGCTATTGACGCAAAATATTGAGTTAGATTTGGTTAAAAATAGCCTGATCTTACCGGGCCTACCAATTTTTAGAGAAAAGCAAACTGTCTTTTTACGCTTGGGGAATACCGAGATTAAGGTTTATCTCGTGAAAACATTGTTGATTACACAAAGTTTTATGCAGTTTGAATATGAACTGCTTGATGAGAGTCAAAGCACCATCATGGAAAACTTTATTCATCAACAGCAGCACGAGATCAAACATCATCATTTATGGGAAGCATTGAAATGAGAAATCCACTCTTGTCAAAAAAGTTAAAGCAGACCAAAACTAGGCTTCTGATTATTGATGATAACCAAATTGGTTTTAATCAAATTTTTGACTTACTCAATCTCAATGAACATCAAGTTGAAGGTCTGTTGCTTGACGACCTCAATAGCTTTGAAAAGCAATTACATCTCCCTTGGGATTTGGTGATTTTTGGTCGTGCTTATGATTTACTTCTTGAACAGGCATTAAGCTTAATTCATGCGTCAAAGCAACCTTATTTGCCTGTGTTGTTATTACGTCCTGAAGACTACAACGAAACACAATATAGCCGTTATTTACATAAAGGCGTCTATGATGTGGTGAATTTACATACGCCTGATCATTTTTACTTAAGTTTAGTACGTGCCCTGTCTTTTAGCCGTTTGCAACAAAACCAAAGCCATTTACTTAGCGAACTGGAAATTGTGCAAAGCCACGCTCAAGCCTTGGTTGAGGAGAAAAAAAGTGCAGTGGCGATTATTCAAGAAGGTATCCACCTGCATGCCAATTCTGAATATCTAACCTTGTTTGGTTTTCAAGATGAAGATGACCTGATTGGTTTGCCGCTTATGGATGTCTTGCAACCGCAAAATGCCAGCGAGTTTAAAGCACGTTTTAAAAAAATCAGCCAAGGTCAGCTTGAACTTGGCCGCTTTAGCATCCACAGCAATCACCCATCCATTGGGCAAGATGCTGCCTTAAACCTTGAGTTTTTAAGCGCGGTTGAGCATGAAGATGCGCTGCAACTGAGCATTGATCAAGGTGGCCACATTTTAACGCTTTCACCTGTTACCGCTAAACCTCTTGAAACAGCAGCTGTGACCAAAGTGAGCACCTATCAACAGATCAATCGTCATGTGCAACAGCAACCGGCAAGCTTTAATGCCTTAGTGTTATTTTCACTAACCTCTTTTCCGATTGAAGTTCTGCAATACAAATGGCATACCCCTCATGACTATATCATGAGTATGAAAACCTTTTTAAGCGAACAAACGCATGCACCAATTTTTGAAATGGATGCACCAGTATATATCAGTGTGTTGCAAGCCGAGAGCAAAGAAAAGCTTGAATCAAAACTGATTGGTTTGACCAGTTTATTAAAACCGCAACTTTTAGTGGTCGGACAGCAAAGCTATCCACTGCATTTAAGTATTGGTTATCGCGTTATGGAACGCGAGTTTGAAGATGAGGCGCATTTAAAGCAGATCATGCATGATGCTTTTGCCCAACCTTTGCCAAGCAATTCACGCGAAGATGCTTTAGAACTAAATTTAGATGAAGTTGTGGTTGAAGAGCAGTTAAGTTTGCTCGATACCTTGCGCCACAATTTAAGCACTGGACAAGTGCATCTTAAATATCAACAGATCTATGATAAACATGATAGTGAATTACATGTCTATGAAGTCACCAGTGGCTTTATTTATAACAATACATGGATAGCGCTTGAAAACTTAACTGATTTAAATGAAGACCCAGCACTTTCGATTCAACTTGATCGCTGGATTTTGGTCGAAGCATGTAAACAACTGCATAACTTTATTACCCAGTATCCAAAAGCCAAGCTGATTGTGAATTTAAACAAACATGTCTTGCTTGAAGATCAAACCCTTGCCGAGCTGATTACAAAATTACTTAGCATTGTCGGTAGCAAAGAAAAACAGCCAATTTGGTTGCAGTTCTCCGAGCGAGATTTAAGTGAACATTTTGCCGAAGCACAAAAACATACCCAAGTGTTGATTGAGCATGGCGCAGCAATTAGCGCCCGTGATTTTGGCTACTCGATGTATAGCGAATCGATTTTAACGCAAATTGATTTTCGTGCAGTGACTTTACATGATGATTTAACTTTAGCTTTACATGATGAGCAGCAAACCCTTGAATTACAAGCACGTTTGACTGAGTTTAGTGAAATTAAACCCGTAGATATTATTTTGCATGGTTTAGATGATATGACGTTGTTTGCCAATTCTTGGAATCTTGATGCCCGTTTTATTCAAGGCGATTATTTCCAAAAGAAACTCGATCATTTAATTGCAGTTGATGATTAATGAAAAATGCGGGCATTGCCCGCATTTTTTTGCATAAAAAAACGAGCCAATGGCTCGTTTTTTTCGCTTTGGATTAACCACGTTTGATTGAACGTGACATACCAGCAAAACGTTGTTTGAACTTGTCGATACGACCGCCAGTGTCCACGTTCTTTTGTTTACCAGTGTAGAACGGGTGGCAAGCTGAACATACGTCAAGGTAAATCGTTTCTTTACCAAGAGCAGAACGAGTTTCGATTACGTTACCACATGAACAAGTTGCAACGATGTTTTCGTATTTTGGGTGAATATCGGCACGCATGGTCGATTACTCCATAAAGTTTAAGAAGGTTTTGCTGTCATCGCAATTGATCACTCTCAAGACTGAGGAATGGCTAAAACATTAGCAGATCAACACCATAACAGACCATTCTTTTGGCCCACCGAGACGGATACCGTCAGAGCTAAGCACAACAAGCTGCGTGTATTATACGCTCATCACTTATAAAAAGCGAATTATTCTGTGTCCGCTTGTTTGCTCCAATAATTGGCAATCATTCCACACACCATCAACTGAATTTGATGGAAAATCATGATCGGCAATACAATCATACCTAATGGCTGACCAATAAATAAAATTTGCGCCATGGGTACACCACTGGCTAAAGTCTTTTTGGAACCACAAAAGAAAATCGTGCGTTGATCGGCATGGTTAAAGCCCAACCATTTAGGCAGCCATAGTGCCAAAAGCATCACGATGGTCAACAGTAACGAACACAGTGCAATCAAAAGACATAAAGTGCCCAGTCCCACTTGCTGCCACAGCCCTGCCACCACGGCACTGCTAAATGCAGCATAGACCACCATTAAAATCGAGCCTTGATCAAAAGTTTTGACCAACTTAGGGCGTTTTTGCATATAGGGAAATATCCAAGGACGCAGGATTTGCCCCAAGATAAACGGCACCAATAACAATAAGGTAATCTGCACAATCGATTGAGTTGGATCAAAATTGTGTTGGGTTTGCCCTAAAATAAATACGCTGACCAAAATTGGAGTAATAAACATACCCATTAAATTAGAAAACGAAGCACTGCATACCGCGCCTGCTACATTGCCTTTGGCCACTGAGGTAAAAGCAATCGAGGATTGCACGGTGGACGGTAAAAAGCATAAAAATAAAAAACCCCAATACAGCTCTTGCCCTAACAATGGCAGCAACACAGGTTTGGCCAATAAACCTAATACTGGAAATAAGATAAAGGTAAAAGCAAACACTAAACCGTGTAACTTCCAATGCAACACGCCACTTTTGACAGCTTCGTGCGATAATTTTGCGCCATGTAGGAAAAATAAAATGGCAATCGCCACTGTGGTGAAATAACCAAACCATACTGCAGCTTGTCCCGACACCGGTACAAAACTAGCCAAGAGCACCATCACAAACAATAAAATGGTAAAGCGATCAAGCGCTAAGAGTTTAAGCATACATCATCCTTGAATATTCCATAAAAAAGCCCAATACAAAAAATTGGGCTTTGTCTGATCTATGATTTTAATGGCAAAACTTAGTTGTTACGCGCGTTGTCATCTTGCTGAATCAACTCAATTTTATAACCATCTGGATCTTCAACAAAGGCAATGACCGTCACCCCACCTTTCATTGGGCCTGCCTCACGCACCACATTGCCACCACGCGCTTTAATTTCTTCACATGCTTTATAGGCATCATCAACAGCAATCGCAATATGACCATAGGCATTGCCAAGCTCGTAGCTTGGTGTATCCCAATTATGCGTTAATTCAAGCACAGTATGATTTTCTTCATCGCCATAGCCAACAAAAGCCAAGGTAAAACGACCCTCTTCGTAATCACGTTTACGAAGCAAAGTCATACCGAGTACTTCAGTATAAAACGCCAATGAACGTTCTAAATTTCCGACACGCAACATGGTATGCAACATGCGCATAATCTTTTCCTTTTAATTGATGTATTGCGCTTACTATAGGCAGTTCAAACTGAAAATTCAATTTGAACACCCAAATGCTTTAAGCACTTTGTTGATGTTTAGCCAATAAGCGTGCCACCCAAATCACCAACAATAAAATTGGAATACCAATTAACGTGGTCATTAAAAAGAAGTTTGGATAACCAATATTAGTCACAATAGTGCCCGAGTAACCGCCTAAAATTTTAGGGGTTAAGGTCATCAGTGAGCTAAAAATGGCATATTGCACGGCTGTAAATGACACGCTGGTTAGACTCGATAAAAAGGCAATAAATGCAGCCCCTGCAAGGCCTGATGCTAGATTATCCACAATAATGGCAAAATATAGCCAGCCATCACTATACGGTTTAATCACCTTACCGCTAATTTCGACTTGACCTTCTTGATCAAGATTCACTGGGTGAATAGGTTGAATATCAATATCTAAATCTTGTGTCAAAGTTAATTGCTGACTGACTTGATAAGCATGTGTACTTTGCTGTAGCACTTGAGCTTGATCGATCAACAATGCAGTTAAACGTGGCTGCTGTGCCGTTATTAATTTTTGCGCAGGAATGGCAGCACTAAATACACCATGACTTTCTAACTTGGCTGGAAATTGCTGTTGATCTAAGGCAAATACCAATTGCTGATGCTGTGTTAATGCCTGACCTGTATATTGTCCACGTACCACAATGGTGGCGTCTTGCTCGTGAAGGGTTAAAGTATTGTCACTGGTAATCGGTAAAATCTGTAATTGCGTGTGCTGATGGGCCTGTACAAGATATGGCATCGACAACGTAATAGGTGCTTGTGTGGCTGTTGCTGAATTGGCATAACCCACTGTCACATCAATATGCTGTGCGGCTTTTAAATCTTGCACATCAACCGGTACGCTCCAATAGCCCACTTCATCTGGATGGACTAAGTAATTTTTCCCAGCGACATCCACTTGTACAGCACTTAAAGGCTGACCTGATTTGACCAAACCAATAAAAATTAAGTTGGTTGAAGAGGCTAAAATTGCGCCGACAAACATCAATTTCATAATATTAAAGCGCTGTGCCAGTAAGCCGCCTAAAAAACCACCCACTAAGCTAAAAATTACCCCGTAGATTTTGACTGCTTCGGCAATTTGTTCTTTGCTAAAGTTTAAATCTTGGTAAAACACATTGGAAATCACACCGGCAATAATGTCGGAAATACGGTAAAAACCAATGAGCAGCAATAACACCAAAGCCAGTTTTAAACCATAGCGCTTAAAGAAATCTGCAATGGGATTGACCCATGTGGCATAGGCCATCTCACGATTGACCGCGCCAAATTTAACTAAACTTGAACCCACCAATAAAGCCACAGCTGTTGCTGTTAAAAAGCGTAAACTTTCTAAGCTAAACAATACAAATGTGTCGGTTATTTGCCATTGCTGTTTAATTATTTCTACTAGATTGCCTGAATAAATATAACTTAAAACAAAACTCGCCACTGCGACAAAAAACACCATGACCAAACGATAATAGTCACGGCGTTGGTAGTTTTTATTGACGCGTGCCACGTTGGGCTCACGTATCACCAAAGTAGTGGCAATTCCCACCAACATCACGCCCGCCATGGCTAAATAGGTGATTTTCCACGCATCATAAATATAATTGCCTTTGGCCGTACCCAATGATGCTGCTAAAAAGAGCGCGCCTGCACCTGCCACAATCATGCCAATACGATAACCGGCGTTATAAGTAGATGCCAACACGGTTTGCATTTTGGTTTCGGCCAATTCAATGCGATAAGCGTCAATGACAATATCTTGGGTGGCCGCTGCAAAGCCAAGCAATACCGCACCAATCGCCATTTGATAGACTTGGCTTTGACCTAAAGCAGGGTCTGAAAATGCCATGATGGCGATGGCGCAAATAATTAAAACTTGTGCAACCAACAACCATGCACGGCGGCGCCCTAATTTTTGCGTTAAATATGGCAGTGGTAGTTCATCAATTAAAGGTGCCCACACAAATTTAAATGAGTAGCCTAAAGCTGCCCAACTAAAGAACGTCACTGCGCTTTTACTGATGCCTGCTTCGCCTAGCCAAAGCGATAAGCTTGAGAAAATCAACAGGATTGGAATACCTGCTGAAAAACCCAAAAACAACATGATCAGCGCACGTCGATCCAAAAATGCGGCAAATGCTGATTTCCATCCAGTCGATTGTGTGGTCATTGCTTATTATTTTCTGCAAAATGAATAGCGCTATTCAACCGCTTAACGGCGAGGCTTTCAACTGTATTTGAGCATCCTGTGCAATATTTTCATCAATCGATTGTAGTTTTGCTTGAATTTATAGGGCTAACCCATATACCTTAAGGCTTCCTTTTACTTTTATTTATTGTTTTGGATTCTATACAGTGACCGAAAAACTTGAGCAAAATAACGCCACAAGCCAACCACAATTACAACCCTCGCCTAAAGGATTCGTCTCTGCTTTCGATCAACAGGATATTCAAAACACCTTAAGTAGCACCCGTCTACGCTCAAGTGAACTGACGCATATTCCCAATTATGCCAAAATTCCGGCGTCAACCAAACGCATTAAACCGCTGAATAACTTTTTAGGTCAAGATCGGGCCCGTGCTTCGGTGGAAGCCGGGATTGCTTTGCCCTATTCTGGCTACAATATTTTTGCGGTCGGTACAGCAGGTTTGGGTAAACGCACCATGGTTAAGCGTTTACTTGAACAGCATGCCAAGGACATGCCCACACCAAGTGATTGGGTCTATGTCAATAATTTTAAACAAGCGCGCCAACCAATTGCGCTTGAACTGCCTGCTGGTCAAGGGGTGAAATTCCAAGCGCAATTACACCAAAGTTGGCAAACTATTTTAAGACAGTTGCAACGTCGCTTTAGCACCGAAATCTATCAACAACGTCTTGACCTGATTCGTCAACAAACCGGTTTAGAACAGCAACAAGCCTTAATCGAACTGACCAAAGAAGGTGCAGAGCTGGATTTAAAATTGGTAACTCGTGATGAAGCGCATTGTTTTGTACCGGTGAAATATCATGAGCAAAAACTCATTGAATTAACCCAACAAGACTTGGCGCAACTGAGCAGTGATAAACAACAAGAAATTGCTGCCAACATGCGTTATATGGACAAAAAGCTCGATCGCTTAGGGTTACATTTGGGTGATTTAGAAGATGATGCGCGCGATCAAGTCCAAGTGCTCAACCGTGATATTGCTAAACAAGTGGTCATGCCACGTATGACCGCGCTTGCCAACAAATACAAAGATGTTGTCGGGCTAAAAGAATATCTACATGATTATGGCGATGACATTATTCAACATGTAGAGCTGATTTTAGATCAAGAAGAAGATGACTTCTGCCCAAGTCATTTTAGCCGTGTCCCTGCGCGTTACCATGCCAATGTGGTGATTAGCAACAAAGCCAATGCTGGCGCCCCGGTGGTGTTTGAGGATTTTCCAACGCACTACAATTTATTGGGTCATGTAGAACAACTGACACGCCACGGCAGCATTACCACCGACTTTACCTTAATTCGCCCCGGTGCCCTGCATCGTGCCAACGGTGGCTTTTTAATGCTAGAAGCTGAGCAATTGCTTGAACAGCCCTATGCATGGCAAGGACTTAAGCGTGCATTAAAGTCAGGGCAACTTAAACTTTCATCGCTTGAGCATATGCTGACCTTAACCGGCAGTATTTCGATTGAACCGGCAGCGATTCCACTGAATATTAAAGTGGTGTTGTTGGCTGAGCCTGAAATTTATTATCAAATTTTAGAAGTTGAGCCTGAGCTTGGCAGCGTATTTAAAATCCGTGCCGATTTTACCGACACCTTACAACGCAATGAAAGCAATGAACAAGCCTATATGCAGCTGATTGCCGATTACGTACAAAGCGATAAATTGCTGCCTTTCGATCGCTCTGCCCTTGCAGCATTGCTGACCGACTCAAGCCGTCAAGCAGAAGATCAAAGCTCGTTGTCATTGCATGCTTTAACCTTAGGTGATTTGATTCGTGAAGCGCATCATCATGCGGAGAAATCCGCCGATAAAATGGTGACTGAGCAGCATATTAATATGGCCTTACAACACCGTCAGTATCGCTTAGGCTATTTACGTGAGTTGTACTGGGAAGATCTAACCCGTGGCACACAACTGATTGAAACCAAAGGTCATCGTTTAGGGCAAATCAATGCCTTGTCGGTGATTCATTATGCAGATGTAGAATTTGGTTTGCCTTCGCGTTTAACTGCTTCTGTATATCAAGGCGGCGGCGATATTTTAGATATTGAACGCAGTGTGGAATTGGGCGGTTCCTTACATGCCAAAGGCGTGTTATTGATGTCGTCTTTCTTAAAAGCCCACTTTGGTCGTGAACAGATCTTACACTTTTCAGCCGCCCTTGCTTTTGAACAAAGTTACGGTCAAGTCGATGGCGATAGCGCAACCGTTGCTGAACTGTCTGCCCTGATCTCGGCCATTAGTCAAATTCCCATTGATCAGTCATGGGCCATTACCGGCTCCATGAACCAATTGGGGCAAGTACAACCAATTGGTGGCGTGAATGCCAAAATTGAAGGCTTCTTTGATGCCTGTAAATTACAAGGTTTAACGGGCAAACAAGGCGTGATTATCCCACGTCAAAACATGCAGCATTTAATGCTGCGTAAAGACGTGATTGAAGCGGTGAATTTAGGTCAATTCCATATTCATGCGATTGATAACATTGCCCAAGCCTTAGAAATTTTAATGGCGCGCCCTGTGGGACAACTCAATAAAAAAGGTCGCTACACTAAAGGCTCTATTTTTGCAGCAGTCATGAATCAGTTGGAATATTGGCAAGCCTTAGAAGATGGTGCCGCTTTTGAGGAAGAACCCAAGAAAAAGAAAAAAAAGAACAAGAAAAAGGTCAAAGATAAAAAAGCCAAAAATGCGGTTGAAGATGTGATTGAGCATGTCACAGAAAGCCCATAAATAAAAAAAGCGCCTTCGGGCGCTTTTTTTACACTCAACACAAAGCTTAAGCTTCAGGCGCTGGGCTATACTGTTCAACTAAAGGTTGTAACTCACCTTTTTGGAACATATCAAGAATAATATCGCTACCGCCGATTAACTCGCCATTGATCCACAATTGTGGGAAAGTCGGCCAATTAGCAATTTGCGGTAAAGTTGCACGAATGTCTTGGTTTTCTAAAATGTTTACATAAGCAAACGGACGGCCAATTTGACTGAGAGCTTCAACCGCGCGCGCAGAGAAACCACACTGTGGAAATTGTGGTGTGCCTTTCATGTAAAGTAATACTGCATGTTTAGCAATTTGATCGCGAATTAACGCTTCAGTATCGCGTACTTGTTCAGTCATTGATAAATCCTCAACTAATCTGTGCTGCATTATACCCAAAACCGTATAAAACAGTATGACAAAAGCAATATTTCTATTTTTATTTCCAATTACACTTTCAATGTGAAACACTTTTTGCTTATATAGACCCTGTATTTTACGCCTTTTTGGCACAATACAGACTTATTTTTTTTATTCCTCAGATAAGAGTTCGTCATGAATAATTTCACCGTTGCGCCCGTACAAACTGATCAACCCTCGCATTTGATGCCGGTCTTTGGCCGCCAAAAGATCAGCTTTGTGCGAGGACAAGGTGCATATTTATATACAGAAGATGGTACAGAGTACTTGGATGCTTTAACCGGTATTGCGGTGTGTGGGTTAGGTCATGCTCATCCTGCAATCACAGCAGCCATTGCTGAACAAGCCGCCACTTTAATTCACACCAGTAACTTATTTGAAGTGCCTTGGCAAATTGCAGCGGCACAAAAATTAGCTGAAGTTGCCGGTATGGAAGAAGTGTTCTTCTCAAACAGTGGTGCAGAATCAAATGAAGGCGCAATTAAAATTGC
Source organism: uncultured Acinetobacter sp. (assembly GCF_947626835.1). GTDB lineage: Bacteria > Pseudomonadota > Gammaproteobacteria > Pseudomonadales > Moraxellaceae > Acinetobacter. The sequence goes on from NZ_CANQTS010000004.1 coordinate 99,979, forward strand.
ACGTAAATTTGGTCATATGCAAGGCATTAGCACACCAAAAATTATTGTCGCGGATCACTCGTTCCATGGTCGTACCATGGCGACCCTATCCGCTACAGGCAATAAAAAAGTGCAAGAGGGCTTTGGCCCGCTTGTTGAAGGCTTTATCTGTGTACCGTTTGGTGATGTAGAGGCGATTGAAGAAGCGGCCATCAATCATCCTGATATTGTGGCAATTTTGGTTGAGCCCATTCAAGGTGAAGGTGGCGTCAATACCGCACCACAAGGCTTTAGCTACTTAGAAGACATCCGTCGTATCTGCAACCAACACAACTGGTTAATGATGCTTGATGAAGTGCAAACCGGTAATGGTCGTACTGGTCAATTCTTTGCCTACCAACACACCAACATTGTACCCGATGTACTGACCACGGCTAAAGGCCTAGGCAATGGCTTCCCGATTGGCGCTGTCATGACCCAAGGTCGTGGTGTGGGTGTGCTCACCGCAGGTAACCATGGTTCAACCTATAGTGGTACAGCATTAGGTTCACGTGTAGTGTACACCGTGATTGACACTTTGCAAAAAGAAAACTTAGTTGAAAATGCAGCACAGCAAGGCGCTTATATTGTGAATCAATTACGTGCACAACTTGCCGATCAAAACGTGACTGTACGTGGTTTTGGTTTAATGATTGGTATTGAGTTACCAAAAGCTTGCGCTGAATTGGTCGATGTAGCACGCGATGAGCATCATATGATCATTAACGTGACGGCAGGCAATGTGGTACGTTTATTACCAACGTTAAACATTAGCCAAGCCCAAGCGGATCAACTCATTGAACGCTTAGTGAGCATGATTAAAAAATTCTTAGCTTAAATACCCAAGATAAAAAAAGCCGCAATCTGCGGCTTTTTTATTTGCGAACTTTGATTTTAAGACGCTTCTTGGTAAACACGCCCTGCTGCCATTTGGCAAAAGTATTGTTTTAAGGCATCTAGGCAACGATCCACTTTCATTGGCGATTGTTCGTGCTTTAAAGTCACTGCATAAAGATTTAAAGGCGGCAGTTTCCACTCGGGGAGTACTTCTACCAACGCCCCACTCACTAAATCTTTTTGTACATCTAAATAAAATACCCGAGCAATACCATGACCGTGTAAGCATAAAGCACGCGCCACGGCGGCACTGTTACTGCTTAAGCGATTATGCATACTCAAATTGAGCTGCTCTGCTTTGCTCACATGGGTAAAATTCAGTTCGTGCTGATTTTTAAATGTATTGACCAACAATAAATCATGTTGTTGTAAATCTTCTGGACGAGATACCGGATTATTTTGATTTAAATAGCTCGGCGATGCCACCAAAATTTGTTCTGCCCGTAACAATGGCTGTACGCAAAATTGCGTATCGTCTATTTCTGTGGCCACACGTAAAGCAATATCGATGCGACCATCAATTAAGTCAATGTTGTCATTATCAGTTTCAAAATGCACCGCCAAACCACGATGTGCCTGCATCCAATGCGACAATGCCGGCACTGCATGTTGTGCTGCAAGCTCTGGTGTGGCTGAAATACGCAATTCACCAATCAAATCATCACGTAACTCATTAATGCGGACTTTACCGCGCTCTGCAGCAGCAAGCATCTCTTGGCAGCTATAAAAAAAGGCTTGTCCGGCCTCAGTCAAACTCAATTTACGTGTTGAACGATGCAGTAAAGTTACTTCCATCTCGTGTTCTAGCGAACGAATTTGCTGGCTCACCGCACTGGTCGTGATTCCAAGTTCACGTGCAGCACCGCTAAATGAGCTTTTTTCAACCACACAAGCAAATACTCCCATTGCTCGAAGTTGATCTAACATAAATTTCCCTCTGAACTTATGAGTGCCTTTAACAAAAAAAAATTGATAAAAGCAACTCATTGTATTATACGGTGAAATTTAGGCTTTGTATCCGTTAAATTTAATCAATTGGTATAACAATACTTGGATTAATGGGTTTTCCGTCTAAACGCACCTGAAATTCAAGCATGGTTTGCGTAGTACCACTGTTGCCCATTTCGGCAATTTTTTGCCCACCTGTCACTTGCTGCCCACTACTCACCAACAGCTTACTGTTATGCGCATATGCGGTGATATAGCCATCGACATGCTTCACCAACACCAATTGACCATACTCTTTTAAACCATCAGCAGCATAAATTACCTGACCTTGTGCCGCAGCCAACACTGGATCACCTATTTTACCCCCAAAGCGCACACCCTTAACATCTTTGGCCGCATCAAAACCTTGTAAGACAGGACCTTGGCTTGGGCGTACCCAACGCAAATTTTGTGATGCAGTTGCGCTAGCCACTGGCGCTTTTGGCGTGACCACTGGCGTGGTGGTTGCGGGTTTAGGGGTTTGAGTCACCGTGGTGCTTGGCAAGGCAATACTTTGACGTTGAATAGGCGCAGTTTGTGTGATGGGCTGTGTACTAATGCTACGTTTAGCACCGGTATTTTTTAAACGCAGTGATTGGCCTACAAAGATTCGGTACGGCGCAGCAATGTCATTGATATCAGCAATACTTTGATAATTTAAGCCATAGCGTGCTGCAATCCCACTTAAGGTATCACCTGAACGGACCGTATAAAAATCAGGGGCTACAGCATAACGCGCACTATGATTAACTTGCGGCTTTGACGCACATCCCGTCATCCCTATAACTGCCAGCAAGGCTGCAGATAAAAAAACCGATTTAAACACCGTATTGGGCGTGTTGTGCACCATATGTAGGATGGACATCAATAAAACTCTCCACAAAGTAAATTAAGTTACAACCACGCAGACTAACAAAATTAAAAGCTGTAAATCTTCAGTTCTTTCTTTTTATCACAAAGTTATAACATTCACGCTAAATCTGCGCAAAATTGCTGGTATAAGTCAGGTAAAACTGCATAGTTAGTCGCATCCATTTGAATTGGGGTGATGCTGACATAACCTTGTTGCACCGCTGCAAAATCTGAACCAATTTCACCTAAACCCATTTTGGCCTCAGTCACCGCCTCACCCGATAAACCAATCCAAAATACGTGACGACCGCGTGGATCAACTTGACTAGTGATAGGTTTAGATAAATGTTTACGTCCTTGATAGGTAATTTTTTGTCCTTTGAGCTTGGCAACATCGGGAATATTGATATTTAAAATATGGCGTGGTGGTAGCTCAGGCATACCTTTGGCAATAAAATCATGCACCCAGGTTGCCGCCACTTGATAATCTTGTGGACTTAAATAACCCCGTACATTGGCTCCCGCTAAGGATACTGCAATTGCCGGTTGTTTCATTAAACGCCCTTCAAAAGCTGCACCCACCGTGCCTGAGTACAACACGTCATCGCCTAAGTTGGCACCACTATTAATCCCACTGACCACTAAATCAAATTCAAAATCAAATAAGCCATTCATAGACAAATAGACACAATCAGCAGGCGTTCCATTGATGGCCCATATATCAGGGGAAATTTCAACCGGACGTAAAGGACGATCTAAGGTCAGTGCCGATGAATAACCACTACGTTCCGCTTCAGGTGCCACCACCACCACACGACCTAAAGGCTTTAATGCTTGTGCCAAAGCTTGAATGCCCGGTGCAAATACGCCATCGTCATTGGCAATCAAAATATTCATATTGTGATCCTTTCTACTCAAATACTGTTTGGCTTATTCTAAAGCGCATTGCCTTTTTCTCAATCTAAAACACCCACACAATGTTTAATTTTTAGTTATTTTTATTACGCTACAGCCTAATTTTTTAGTCACTCAATCATATCTCTATCAGTTAAAAAGTCCGTTATTGTATTTTAAGCTCAGTCATCTATGCCCATTTTAAGACAATCTCACAAAATGCGAACAATATGTTGAGTCTGACTGGCTTTGCCCCATAGCAGTTGTGTGTCGTTTGTCCTAGAATGCTAGGCTCATTGTGCTCACCTCATGATATTGGAACCCTCTAGAATGACCCGTAAAAGTGCCCTTGCTGCATTCTTGCTCTTGCCTAGTTTTTCATATGCAGCAACTGTGTTATCAGCACCACCAGAACTCAATAACAAATCTTATGTTTTGATGGACTATGAAACAGGTCAAATCCTTGCTTCAAAAAACGAAAATGAAAAATTAGCACCCGCATCAATGACCAAAATGATGACCAGTTTCATCATCGAACAAAAATTATTGAAAGGCGAACTCACCGAAGACGAAAAAGTTCGTATGAACGAGTCGGCATGGTGCCGTGGTAGCAGTACTGAATCATGTATGTATGTGCCGCTCAATGGCACGGCGACGGTACTTGAAATGCTGCGCGGTATTATTGTGCAATCAGGCAATGATGCCTCTAAAGCCATGGCTGAACATATTGCCGGTAATGAAGGCACCTTCGTACATATGATGAACGAAGAAGCCAAGCGTATTGGCATGAGCAATACTCAGTTTATGAACTCGACGGGTATGCCAGCCGAGGGGCATTTTTCCACCGCCAAAGATATGGCGACTTTAGCCCAACACATCATTCATGACAGTTCAAAATATTATCCAATTTATTCTGAAAAAGAATTCACCTTTAATGGCATTAAGCAAGGTAACCGTAATGCCTTGCTCTATACCGACCCAAGTGTTGATGGTTTAAAAACAGGTCATACTGAAGAAGCGGGTTACTGCTTAACCACATCTTCTAAACGTGGTCCAATGCGTTTAATTTCGGTGATTTTTGGTGCACCGAACATACAGCAACGTGCCACACAAACCCGTGATTTGTTGGCGTGGGGCTATGCCAACTTTGAAACTGTGAAAGTACAGCCTGCCAATCAAGTTTTAGCCAAAGCCAAAGTCTGGTACGGCCAAACCAATGATGTAGAGATTGGCTTAGCCGAAAACTTTAATGTCACCATGCCAAAAGGTCAGGCCAACGCGATTAAAACCCAGTTGGTGGTACAACCCAAACTCACCGCACCTTTAACGCAAGGTCAAGTGGTTGGTAAATATGTCGCATCCTTAGATGGTAAAGTGATTGCAGAAAAACCACTGGTTGCGCTTAAACCAGTTGAAGAAGCAGGCTTCTTTGCACGCATGCTCGATCACATTAAACAATTTTTTAGTAACTTGTTTTAATTAAAACACGCTACATTAAGCATGCTCTTGAGCATGCTTTTTTTATTTTACACAAGCTACTTTAAGGAAAAATCGATGGCTGTTTCTGTTCGCCCCTATTTAAATGTTTACCCGCAAGTTGCACCCAATTGCTACATAGACCCTATGTCTGTGGTGATTGGTGATGTACATTTAGCCGAGCATGTTTCGGTTTGGCCATTTGCCTGTATCCGTGGCGATGTTAATCATATTCGAATTGGTAAAAACTCGAATGTACAAGATCATGCCATGCTGCATGTGAGCCATAAAACAGCGACTAAACCACAAGGTTCACCTTTGATTATTGGTGAAGATGTCACCATTGGGCATCATGTGACTTTACATGGTTGTACCATTGGCAATCGGGTATTGGTGGGCATTAACACAGTGGTGCTCGATGACGTGGTGATTGAAGATGAGGTAATGATTGGGGCTGGATCTCTAGTGCCACCGGGTAAACGCTTAGAAAGCGGTTATTTATATATGGGCAGTCCGGTGAAAAAAGTGCGTGAATTGACCGAAAAAGAACGCGCCTTTTTACCCTATTCAGCACAAAACTATGTCAAAGTGTCACGCGATTATTTAGAACAAAATTAAGTAATTGTTGCTGAGTGCTGAAGCACTCAGCTTGGCATATTATAAAAACGCTAAAATTCGCCTTAGTTCTTTCCTGAACGCTAAAAATGTTACGCTTTTAGATCATATCATTGCTTTTAAATTAAATATTAACAGCCACTTATTTTGACCTATTTTCATCAAAAATCAGCCATCTAAGCAACAAATCAGAGCTGAGCATAGCCAACTTCATAGAAATTGCGTAGAATATGCGTTTTATTCCATGGTGCTTTGCGATGACTGCTTGGACTGCGCATGTGACTGTTGCCACCGTTATTGAACAAGACGGCAAATTTTTGTTTGTTGAAGAACAGACTGAAGGCGTTACGCATAGCGTATTTAACCAACCCGCAGGCCACGTTGAAGCAGGCGAAACCATTATTGACGCCGCGATCCGTGAAACCATGGAAGAAACCGGTTATCGTATCGAGATTGAATCGTTACTGGGCATCTATACCTATACCCCACCTTTATTTCCTGATCGTACTTATTATCGTTTTTGTTTTATTGGCAAAGTTCTTGAGCATATTCCAAACGCTCAACTCGATACAGGCATTATAGGTGCTGTTTGGATGAGCTTAGATGAACTGTTGGAAACGGCACGCGCACGTAGCCCACTGGTGATTAAAGCTCTGCAAGATGCCCAAGCCGCCAAGCGTTATCCTTTATCGCTCATTGATGAGCACCAAAATTCTCCTTTAATTTCAAATTTGGATGCCTAGTCCTATGCAACAACGTGTCATCGTCGGTATGTCTGGTGGTGTAGACTCTTCTGTGTCTGCTGCCCTTCTGCTTCAACAAGGTTATCAAGTTGAAGGCTTGTTCATGAAGAACTGGGAAGAAGATGATGGCACCGAATATTGCACAGCCATGGACGATTTGGCCGATGCCCAAGCTGTGTGCGACAAAATTGGCATCAAATTACACACCGCCAATTTTGCCATGGAATATTGGGATCGTGTTTTTGAGCATTTCTTAGCGGAATATGCCGCAGGTCGTACCCCAAACCCAGATATTTTATGTAATAAAGAAATTAAATTCCGTGCCTTTTTAGATCATGCCATTCATTTGGGCGCGGACTTTATTGCCACAGGTCATTACTGTCGTCGTGGTGAAACCCAAACCAATTCACGCGGTGAAGCATATGCACCGCTGTTACGTGGTGTAGATAACAACAAAGACCAAACCTATTTTTTACATGCGGTACATGGTCGTGAAATTAATAAAACCTTGTTCCCTGTGGGTGAAATTGAAAAGCCACAAGTACGTAAAATTGCCGAAGAACTGGATTTAGTCACTGCTAAGAAAAAAGATTCCACCGGAATCTGCTTTATTGGTGAACGTCGTTTTAACGATTTCTTACAGCAATATTTACCGGCACAACCGGGTAAAATTGTGCTTGAAGACGGCACTGAAATTGGTGAACATCACGGCTTAATGTACTACACCTTAGGTCAACGTGGTGGCATTGGGATTGGCGGCTTAAAAGGTGCAGCTGAAGGTGCTTGGTTTGTCTTATATAAAGACATTCCGGGCAATCGTTTGGTGGTGGGTCAAGGACATGAGCATCCACTGATGCAAAGCAGCATACTTTGGAGCCAAAGTATTGATTGGGTGGCAGGCGAACAAGATATTCCTGCCACAGGATTCCGCTGCACCGCCAAAACGCGTTATCGTCAGCCGGATCAAGCCTGTACTGTATTTAAAGATGAAAATTTTGAACATGGTGTACGGGTTGAGTTTGATGAGCCCCAACGCGCAGTCACACCCGGACAAAGTGTGGTGTTTTATTTAGGTGAAGTGTGTTTAGGTGGTGGTGTCATTCACCACACCAATGCGCCAACACCTGCATTTATCTAAAGGATTCAACATGACTGGCTTTCCTTTTCAGCAGTCGACCATAGCCTTAACGCCACGGCAAAATCGTGCCTTGGCGTTAGCCGGTGTCTTTCAAGCCACCCAACTTACCCATATGACCGCTTTAGGGGGTCGACAGGGTATGGGAGACAGTGGTCAGTTCTATTTTGAACAGCTGATTAAAGCCAGTCTCAATATTCGCCCCACCCAAACCAATACTCAACAGACCTTAGATTTTTTTCATCAATTGTCCGATCTGTCCTTAGGCTTAAAATCATTTGAAAACTGTTTAAGCCAACCTTTTAATACTGCACCAAAATCTAGACTACCTAAATTAGCCAATACCAAATTGCCTATGAGCTATGCCATGGCTTTATTGCACTTAGAAAAGAAAGTTTATCAAAACCCTGAATTTGTTAAAATTATTGAGCAATCTCAGCAAAAAATATTAAAACAACTGTCTTTTTTCGATCACAATTACTCCCACCCTAGTATTATTGCCAACCTTGCCCAAACCTATGTAGACACGGCCGGATCAATCAATCCGCGTATTATGGTGCGTGGCAATGCCGAAGCCTTTAAGGATGCAGCACATACCAATCGGATTCGTGCTTCTTTATTTACCGGCTTACAAATGGCACATTTGTGGCGCCAAGTGGGCGGAAGTTCATGGAATTTTATTTTTTTTGGCAAGCGCAAGCTTGTACGCGATATTCAAGACCTTGCTCGCCTGCAATATCAGACAGCAACTTGATGTTTTTAGATTTTTTACGTTTCATTCCAAAGTTTAAGGAATTGCTATGAACGCTTTAACTGCACTTTCTCCATTAGATGGACGCTATGCGAGCAAATGTGATGCTCTCCGTCCTTTCCTATCTGAGTTTGGTCTCATCCATGCCCGTGTGACTGTTGAAGTACGCTGGTTGCAAGCACTTGCTAACCGCCCAGAAATCACTGAAGTTCCTGCGTTCTCAAGCGAAACAAATGCAGCTTTAGATTTGATTGTGAACAATTTCTCTGAAGATGATGCCAACCGCATTAAAGAAATTGAACGTACCACCAACCATGATGTAAAAGCAGTTGAATATTTTTTAAAAGAAAAAATCGCTGGCATCGAAGAATTAAAAAATGCAGGCGAATTTATTCACTTTGCATGTACTTCTGAAGACATCAATAACTTGTCACATGCATTAATGCTTAAAAGCGGTCGTGAAGTGCTTGCAGCATCTATGCAACAAATCATTGATTCAATTGTGGCTTTAGCTGAAAAACATGCAGACCAACCTATGTTGTCTCGTACACATGGTCAAACTGCAAGCCCAACCACGTTGGGTAAAGAAATGGCAAACGTAGCGTATCGCTTAGCGCGCCAAATCAAACAATTCAACAACGTTGAATTATTAGGTAAAATCAATGGTGCAGTAGGTAACTACAACGCTCACCTTTCTGCTTACCCAGATATCAACTGGCCTGCGCATTCACAAGCATTTGTTGAATCTTTAGGTTTAACGTTTAACCCGTACACCACACAAATTGAGCCACATGACTATATGGCTGAATTGTTTGATGCGTTACGTCGTTTCAACACCATCTTAATCGACTTTAACCGTGACGTTTGGGGTTATATCTCTTTAGGTTTCTTCAAACAAAAGTTAAAAGATGGCGAAGTGGGTTCATCTACGATGCCACATAAAGTGAATCCAATTGACTTTGAAAACTCAGAAGGTAACTTAGGTATTGCGAATGCAGTGCTTGCTCACCTTGGCGAAAAACTTCCAGTATCTCGCTGGCAGCGTGACTTAACTGACTCAACTGTGCTTCGTAACATGGGTGTTGGTTTTGCACAAAGCTTAATCGCATTTGAAGCATGTGCCAAAGGTATTGGTAAACTTGAACTCAATGCTGCACGCATTAACGAAGATTTAGACAATGCACAAGAAGTATTGGCTGAACCAATCCAAACGGTAATGCGTCGTTACAACGTTGAAAAACCTTACGAAAAATTAAAAGCCCTGACTCGTGGTCAAGCGATGACACGCGAAATGATGGTTGATTTCGTCAACGGTAACGAATTACAAGCTGTTCCTGCGGCTGACCGTGCACGTTTAGCGGAAATGACGCCTGCAACGTATACAGGTAATGCAGCTGAACAAGCCAAACAAGTTCAAGATTTAATCTCAAAAATCTAAACTATTATGCTAAAAAAGCGGCGTTTAAACGCCGCTTTTTTTTATCGCTTAAATATAGCTTTGAGTGTGTAAGAGGCTATCATCGCTTGGCCATCCGCTCATCGTGATGATGGGTTGATGGAAAGTAGTACTTTTGCCGATTTCCTCTGCCTTACCCAATAACGTAGCCAAAATCGGTTCAACGCTATGGTCTTGAGGCTGCTCCAACACTAGACTTTGGGTTGTGGTATAAAAAACGCTACTTTCCTGTGTAACAAAATCCAAGCTCAGCGTATCAACATCTAGGCTTGCTACAGTTGGCACAATAGTCAATTTAAACGTATCACTCATGGCGCTGGTATTGCCACTTTGATCCATTTGAGTAAAGCTAAACTGATGGATGCCTAAAGCTAAGTCAGCATCAGGCATATAGCTCCATGTGCCATCGGCTTTCACTGTTACAGTTGTCACAGCAATGCCTTGATCATAAATAGTTAAGGTGGCATTGGCTTCACCGCGTCCCTCAAATTTGGGGCGTGCATCATCTGTCTGGGAATTTTGGCTCAGGTTGCCTGTTTTATCCCCCACATCATCATGCACACTCAGCGTGCTTAAATTAATTTTGCTGGGTGCAATGCTGTCTTTACGCCCAATCACTTGGCTGGCAACTGACTGATTATTGGCAGCATCTATAACATACAGATTGGCCGTGCTGTTATTGATCAGCGGCTGCGTTAAATTAATACCAAATTGCCCCGTACTGTCGGCTTGACCTGAGCCAATGATAGTTTCTTGTCCATTGCTGATGATTGAGATTTTAATTTTGCTATTTGGCTCAGCTATGCCTGTAACCTGTGTACCGTCTGCATTGATCGTCGCTTGAGCTGCCTCAGGTGCTAAGGTGTCAAGCTTTGGCTTTAAACTCAACGCATCACTGCTGTTACCTGCGGTGTCTTTAACGACAAGCTGGGCTGTACTGGCATCTGTTAATGCAGCTGTAAGCTGAATATCAAAATAACCTTCAGTATTGGCCATGGTGCTGGTGATGATTTGACCATGCTCATCTTGGATTTCAATGCTGCTATTGGCTTCGGCATAGCCTTTTATTTGAGTGCCTGCATGATTGACTTCTAGTGTTGGTTGACCAGGCGCTAAAGTGTCTTGCCCAACAATCACAATAGTGGCTACAGATAGGTGACCTGCGGCATCTTGGCTAATGACTTTTGCTGTAGTGTCTGTGGCTAAAGGAGGATTTACACTGATGGCAAATGAACCATCTGCCCCTGCTGTCACTGGACCTGCCAATACAGTCTTACCATCTGCACTGTATAAACGAACTTGACTGCCTGCTTCAGCACGCCCCGATACGATGCTGCCAGCATCATTAAATTGCGCGGCTGGCGCATCAGGTGCAATGGTGTCTTTGTTTCCTGTAACAGCCACCAAATTGGATTGATTGCCTGCGGCATCTTTGGCATAGACAGCAACACGTTCACCATCGGTGACATCACGTTTTAATTGAATGCTGTAGTTACCATTGGCATCGGCAATCGCCTCCCCTAGCAGATTGCCTTGTAAATCTTGTACATAAATTTTGGCTTTGGCTTCGGTTTTACCCGTTACCACTTGACCTTGGGCATCTATGCTTGCGCTTGGCACTGTAGGTGCAGTGATATCTTTTAACTGCTCAGTCTTATCATCGTCATCATTATCAAATGCGGTGAGGTAAATGGCTTCTACTCCCAGCACCACCAAAGCTGGTTTGACCCAAGATTTTTCATACCATGCGTTTTTTGCCATCGGTTCTTGTGCCACGACCATGCTAGGTTGTGGATTCACCCAAGTTTGACTGCTGACCAACTGATTAAGATATTGAATCGGGTTATAGTCAATCACCTTACCTTTTTGATCAAATTCAACCACATTAAAGGTGCCATTTTGCTCAGGTAAAACCAAACTATGTGGTGTTGAACCATCCGCCTCAAAGAATTGTTCAAGAGTAATTTTTTGACCATTCTTTAAAGTTATAATCAGTTGATGACCTGAACGTACGATCTGACTAATATCTTCGCGGCTATGACTCAGTTGTACAATAGATGCTTGATTCAGTGCCACCCATTGGGTATCGGTATTATGTAAAGTGGCTAAATTTTCTTTATTTAA
>NZ_CANQTS010000005.1 GCF_947626835.1 uncultured Acinetobacter sp.
ATGGTTATGCCTGGTGACAACGTTGAGATGTCAGTAGAGCTTATCCACCCGATCGCAATGGACGCAGGCTTACGCTTCGCAATCCGTGAAGGCGGTCGTACAGTTGGTGCTGGTGTTGTTGCGAAAGTAATTGCATAAGTATTAATTGTGTGAAAAAAGCGTCCCTTTGGGACGCTTTTTTTATGGCTGGCTTTTTTATTCAATCTTTCTATAATGCACATTTAATGTAATCGATAAGACCACGAACATGATCCGTTTAATGCAACACAGTGATGTTCAAGCCGTTACTCAAATTGAAAAAAGCGTGCAAACCCATCCATGGACGCACCAACAATTTGTTGATGCTGCGGCACAATACCAAAGCACAGTGCTTGAAAAAAATGGTAGTGTGGTTGGATTTTGTATTTTACAACCTGTGCTCGATGAAGCAAATTTATTACTTATGGCAGTCGATCCAAGCCAGCAAGGGCAAGGTTTAGGTTATGAGCTGCTTACAGCTTCGTTGGATTTATTACAGAATAATCCCGTTCAAATTTTTTTAGAAGTCCGAGAAAGTAATACCGCTGCAATTAAGCTGTATGAAAAAGCTGATTTTCATCAGATTGATTTACGCAAGAATTATTATCCAAAAGCAGATGGCACGCGTGAACATGCCATTATTATGGTGAAATCTTGTAGTGATGACTTTGCCCAGTTGTTTAAGTAATTCATTTAATGATTGAATTGTTCCAACCTGACGGCAGGGTGGTCATTAAGGATCGCCCGAGTTGCTCAATTTCCTCGGCATTTAAAATACGATTTAGGCGGCGCCATTGTCCATCAATCAGTAATTCTAAGGGTACGTATTGCGATTTATAGTTCATTTTGCCTGAATGTGGCACCCAATAGCCTAAATACACATAATTTAAGCCCTGCGCTTTGGCATATTCAATTTGCTTTAAGATCGCAAAAACACCCAATGAGCGACGATTTTCATCGGGATCAAAAAAAGTATAGACAGCTGAAATCCCATCGTCTAAAGGATCACAAGTGGAAACACTGACCAAGCGCTCACCATGCCAAAGTTCTAAAAAGAAGCTGTCTGTGCAGGTATGCATTAAAAATTTTTCAAATTGATCTTCATTGGGGGGATACATATCACCATCACAATGCCGCTGGTTAATGTAACGGGCATATAGATCATAATGAACCGAGCTGGCATCTTGGGTACGCGTAATTTTAATGCTTAAATCCTGATTACGCTTCCATGCTTTTTTTTGTTGAGAATTCATTTGAAAAATATCAACAGGTACACGACAGGATAAGCATTGGCGGCATAGGTGACATTCAGGGCGATAGACAAAATCGCCACTGCGGCGAAAACCTAAGCGTGATAGTTCTGAGAGCGTGACCACATCGATACGTTGTGCAGGGTCTAAAAACACCATACGTGCCGATTTATTGTCTAAATAACTGCAATTGTGCGGCGGTGTAATGTAATACTGTAATTCATTGAGCAGGGACTGCGGGTGATAAGAATTCATAACAAGCTCCCTCTAACTGTTTATCATTCATTTAGGCACATGTTTTGCGCTATTGTTTTACTTGAAAATACACTGTCTTGATATTTTTTCCAATCAAGGGCAGGGGCATTTATCACATCTTGTAACGAATTAAGATAGGTTTGGCGAGAAAGTGTACTTGCTCCGAGGCTCAGTAAATGCTCATTGACCAATTGGCAATCAATCCAAGGCAATTGGTTGTCCTGACCAATTAGCATTAGTGTATAAAAAGCCATTTTTGAGACGTCAGTTTGCCGACTAAACATCGACTCACCAAAACAGCCTTGACCAATACATACGCCATATAAACCACCAATTAATTGGTGGTTTTGCCAAACTTCAATACTATAAGCATGCCCGAGTTCAAATAATTGGCAATAGCCTTGAATAATATCTTCTGAAATCCAGGTTTCATTGGCATAACTGCGTGGCATGCTACAGGCACGAATAACCTGCTCAAAAGCTCGATTTACACTGATTGTATAATCAAACTTTTTCATATTGCGTAGTAAAGATTTACTTGGTTTGTAAGCAAATGGTTGAATAATACAGCGTGGTTCAGGACACCACCAACAAATGGGCTCACCTTCAGAAAACCAAGGGAATAAACCATGTGTGTAGGCTTCAAGCAAGGTACTTGGGGCTAAATCAGCACCCACACAGATTAGCCCATGGCCTTCAGGATCTACGGCTATGGGGTCGGGGAAAATAAATTGAGAGGCTGTGAGCATATGAAATTATCCGCAAGATCATGCTCAAGCATAGAAGATCTTGCGGTTGAAGTTAAGATTTAAGCAAATAATTTTAATTGCTGGGCAATTTTAATATGATCTGCATCAAGGAAATTTTGAGCTTTTTGTAGCACAATCTCTCGACTTATGGTCGGGTCTGTGACAGCTTCACCTTGATCATTAAGCACCAATAAATTCAGGCTTTGCAAGGTTTTCAACACAAAATCAGCAAACTGTTCTTTTGTAGTTAATTTTTCAATGAAATAGGCACGATAGAATAATTGTGCAAATTGATCAACGGGGATACCAATTCCTGAATATGGATTAGCAAGTACAGAATACTGGCTGTGGAAGCTGGCTTGTTGCAATAAAAACTGGTTTAAACGTTGTGATTGCTGCACCACAGCTTCACTTGGTTGCTCAAGGCAGGGCTGCATATGTCCTGAGTGACATAAGATAACCACTGCATTGAGCACTGCGGCAAAGTCAAGTTGAGTTTCATTGATCACTTGTTCAAGTGTTAAAGGTGCATAGTCATGTTGCAAGAAACATTGGGTTAAAGGTGTATAGATCTCTTGGAGTAAGTTAAATTCACCTAAATGACCAGAAATTTTCATAGGTATTTGGTGAGGCGCGCTGAGTAACACAAAAGAAATCTGCTTTAAACGATGCTTCAGTTGTAACGGACTTAAGGTATTTTTACCCCGAATATACAGATCACGTCTAAATTGTGAATTGGTAAAATAGTCGCGGCATTGTTCTTTTAAAATAGGATGCTCAATGCTGTTCAGGAATTCTTGATGTTGTGCAGTAAAGTTAATTTTATCTAAATGACTATTTAAATCACTCGAGCCTGCATAGCTGAGTTTGACAGAATCCATGGTACGCATGACTTGCTGAAAAGAGAAACATTGCCAATCTTGGTTTAAATATTCATGAATTAAATAATGTGGGTTCTGCTTTTGGAGCTCTATAACTTTTTGTAGCGCATGGGGATTACGTTTAGCGAACAGAGGCTGTTGTTGTAGCAGCGCTTCACTAAACTGCAGTGAATCTTGTACTTTTTGAATTGGATTTAGACTTTTACTGTTGTATTCATAATGACTATGGAATAGCTCACGAATCGGCATATTTGCCGCCCAACCGGTTAAACAGTTATAACTCACATAGACAATGCCATTGGGTTTTAAATATTGGCGTATAAATTTAAGAATAATGGCCTGATTTTCGTGACTGATCCAACTCCAAATACCATGTAAACTGATACTGTCAAATTGAGGTAAGTCACTGTTGAGCAATTCTTCAAAGCTAGCATCATAAAAATGGTGTGGCGCTTTGGATTTTTTTGCTAACATATTGGCATGCGCAGCATGAGCTGGATTAAAGTCTGTGCCATAAAATAACCCGTTAGATGAGGCAGCGTGTACATTAATACTGACCCCTTGCCCAAAACCTAACTCACAGTGCTGTTGCTGTTCGGTGTCATTGAGCGTATCAATTCCATTTACCAATAAGCAAAACTTCTGAAAATTCGGACTCAGCTCTTTGTAGTAGCCATAGGTGTAATTTACCTCGGTTTGGTAGCCGTCTGTCCAATTCGTTGCCATGTTACCCTCAAATTCTATTAATTTTGTTTATAAAGTCATATTTACATAGAAAAAAACCACCATAACTGGTGGTTTTTGTATTTTAAGCGATATTAATCACTTAATGCATCTAAATATTTTTCTGCATCTAAGGCAGCCATACAACCTGAGCCAGCTGAAGTAATGGCTTGACGGTAAATACTGTCAGCAATATCACCTGCAGCGAAGACACCCGGCACAGAAGTTTGGGTGGCATTGCCTGATGTACCACTTTGGACTTGAATATAGCCATCACGTAGTTGTAACTGACCTTCAAACATACCGCTATTTGGTTTATGACCAATGGCCACAAACATACCTGATACAGCCACATCTTGAGTGGATTGATCTTGGGTTGATTTTAAACGCACAGCAGTCACACCAGATTTGGCATCACCCAAGACTTCATCGACTTGATGATTCCAAATAATGCTGATTTTGCCTTCTTTTTCTTTGGCAAATAGATGGTCTTGTAAAATTTTCTCAGCACGGAACGAATGACGACGATGCACTAAAGTCACATGTGAGGCAATGTTAGATAAGTACAAGGCTTCTTCAACCGCTGTGTTACCGCCGCCCACGACCATGACTTTTTGTTCTTTATAGAAGAAACCATCACAGGTGGCACAAGCACTGACACCTTGACCCATAAAGGCAGCTTCAGATTCTAAGCCTAAGTATTGTGCAGTTGCACCTGTACAAATGATTAAAGCATCGCAGGTAAACTCTTCCATATCGCCTTTTAATACAAAAGGACGTTGGCTTAAATCGACTTCATTGATGTGGTCGTAGACAATTTCTGTACCAAAGCGTTCAGCATGCGCTTGCATACGCTCCATAAGTGCAGGACCTGTAAGACCTTCAGGGTCGCCCGGCCAATTGTCAACTTCAGTGGTTGTCGTGAGCTGACCGCCTAATTGTAAACCTGCAATTAACAACGGTTTTAAATTGGCGCGTGCCGCATACACCGCTGCGCTATAGCCTGCAGGGCCTGAGCCTAAGATAATTAAACGTGAGTGACGAGCGCTCATCGAGGGCATCCTTTTTTTATTGAGTAATTTGTGGAATTATACAGGTAAAAGCCCAAAGCGTCTTATGAGTTAAATGTGGATATTTTTGATCATGTAAATTGATTTAAGCTATATAGCCAACAAAACAAGTTTAGCATTGAGTTAACAATATCTAGCGATTCTGCTGCATCTTTTTTTTCGCAACAGGTGCATAATATTGCTCTTTAGTAGGTATTGCCTGCTTTGAATTTTGAACCCCATTAGCCACAGGATCGGATATGACTGCAATGTCGAGTGCTTATGCACAGCGCTTATTACAGACATTATTTTTGCTTTCATTTGGGACATATTGGTTCCTTGCAACAGTAACGTATACGCCGTTTGACCCAGGTTGGATGCACATTTCCAGTGATACACAGCAGGTATCTAATGCCAGTGGTGTGGCAGGGGCATGGCTTGCAGATTTGCTGTTTGGCTTTTTAGGTTGGGCAAGTTTATTGTTGCCAATTTACTTTTTTATGGAAGCTGTACAGGTGTGGTGGCCACATAGTTTTCTAACGCGTCCGTTTCGTTATGCAGCGCAATTTTTCATTTTACTGGCCACCTCAAGCTTATTGTATTTGTTTTGGGAGATGCCAGCCGATACGCTTGCCAATGCCTCAGGTGGTATTATCGGCTATGAACTTGGCCAAAGTTTAACTGGTTTATTAACCATTTACGGCGCAGCAATATTTTTAGTGGCTTTTTTAGTGTTGTTGTTTACCTTGGCTTTTGGTGTTAAGTGGAACAAAACTTTGATTACCTTAAAAGCCCTACCGGCACAGTTACAAGACTTATTTTATAAAAATGTACCCGAAAGTGAAGCTGTATTTGATCGGACTACACCAGCGGCAAAAATAACACCGCTTGAGGCATCACAAGCAAGTATCGTGACACCCGTACAAGAGCATCAGCCGGTACAACAGGCACCTGTACGCGATGCTGTGGCAGAACGTTTGTTTAACGATATGCTCCATAAAGAGCGTCTTGCTGAGGAGCAACGCGCACAACAACAACGCGATGCTGAACTGGCCCAACAACAGCAAATTGAACAGCAGGCAGCGGATTTACAAGCCAAACAACATGCTCAACAAGAACACGAACAGCGTCTTGTAGCTGCACAGCACGCCCAAGAACAACAACGTGAAGCGGCAGCTAATACCGAAGTATGGCGTGCGCTACAGAGTGAACAAGCCCAAGAACAAGAAATTGATGCCTTACTGAAAGCTGCTGATGCTGACCTTGTCGTTGAAGCTCAAGAATCTCCTGTCAAGCCTGTGGCAGTTGCAGTACAACAAAAGCCAGCGTTGGATTGGGATGACGACAAGATTTTTGATGAGTTAATGGCCAATGTGCCCAAAACAAGCACGCAAAAAGATGACAGTGATGTGCTGGTTGCTCCGGTGTTAACTAAGCCTGAGCATGAACAACAGCACGCAGATGCCGATATTGCAGCAGAACTTGCCGCGATTGATGAAATCTTAAAAGATCAGCCGCGTGTGGCAAGCAGTTATGCGCAATCTTCTGCCTTTGTACAAGCCCCAATTCAAACTGTCGTTGCTATGCCCAGCATAAGCGCAATGCCAGAGCAAGCTGATGAAGAGCTTGAATTAGAAAAAAGCCTTGCAGCTGCTCAAGAGCAAATGATTGAACCTGAGCCACAACCGAGTGTTAGTAGCGAAAAAAAAGAGCTGTCTAAAGAAGAATTTATTCAAGCGTGGCAAGAAACTGCAGGTCCTGTGCAAGAGATTCCTGATGAATTTGATGCACCTTTAACCGATGCTTTTGGTCGTCCTATGTCACGTGCGATGCAAGTGGCAAAAAAACGTCAGGATTTATCACCTTTACCGGGCATCGATTTATTAGATCCAGTTGATCCAAATAAAAAAGTTAATTTTACCCAAGACCAACTCAGCCGTTTATCTGAGCTGCTTGAAATTAAATTACAAGAATTTAATGTTAAAGCCAAAGTCATTGAAGCACAGCCGGGTCCCGTGGTCACTCGCTTTGAATTGGATTTAGCACCAGGGGTAAAAGCCTCAAAAGTCACCAATATTTCACGCGATTTAGCCCGTTCTATGTCAATGGCGTCGGTGCGTGTGGTCGAAGTCATTCCCGGTAAACCTTATATTGGTATTGAAGTACCTAATAGCAGCCGTGAAATGGTGCGCTTGATTGAACTGGTCACAGCACCTGCCTTCACTGACCCACAGGGTTTACTGTCTATGGCAATGGGTAAAGATATTTCAGGTCGTCCGGTGATTGCTGATTTAGGTAAAGCCCCACATATGTTGGTGGCAGGTACCACAGGTTCAGGTAAGTCGGTGGCAGTTAACTCGATGATTTTATCGATGTTACTCAAATACAGCCCTGATGAATTGCGTTTAATCTTAATTGACCCTAAACAGCTTGAACTTGCCAACTATAGCGATATTCCACATCTGTTAACGCCTGTGGTCACAGATATGAAAGATGCCGTCAATGCACTGAATTGGTGTGTGAATGAGATGGAGCGTCGTTATAAACTGATGTCGTTCTTAAAAATTCGTAAACTTGCCGATTACAACCGTAAAGTGGAAGAGGCGATTGCCAATGGTGAAGATTTAATTGATCCGACTTGGAAAGCCAGTGAGTCTGTTGCCGGTGAATTTGCACCACGTTTGCAGCCTTTGCCTGCCATTGTGATTGTGGCAGATGAATTTGCCGATATGATTATGCAAGTGGGTAAAAAAGCTGAAGAGATGATTACGCGCTTGGCACAAAAATCACGTGCCGCAGGTATTCATTTATTACTCGCCACACAACGTCCATCGGTGGATGTGATTACTGGTCTTATTAAAGCCAATATCCCGACCCGTGCTGCCTTACGCGTCAACTCTAAAATTGACTCACGCACCATTTTAGATGCCAGTGGTGCTGAAGACTTACTTGGTCATGGCGACATGTTGTTTTTAGGGCCGGGTAAAATTGAACCAGAACGTGTACATGGTGCCTTTATTAGTGATGATGAAGTCAATCGCATTTGTGATGCGTGGCGTGAACGCGCAGCACCGAACTATGTCGATGAGATTCTCACTCCTTATGATGAAGAACCTACAAGCCGTGGTTTTGAAGATGGCGAGGGTGGGGCTGATCGTGATGCTTTATATGACCAATGTGTGGCATTTGTGCTCGAAACGCGTAAAGCCACCACATCATCTTTACAACGTAAATTTAGCTTAGGGTATAACCGTGCTGCACGCATTATTGACCAAATGGAAGAAAACGGTATTGTCAGCGCCTTAGGTGCCAATGGTAAACGTGAAATTTTAGTGTAAAAAAAGCCTGCAGATGCAGGCTTTTCTTTTAGCTTCATTGGCTTAAATTAAGCGAATTTCGCCAATACAGCTAAAAACTCAGCGCTATGGCGTGGGAATTTTGCAATCACGTCATGAATACGTTGACCTTCAGGATTTGTAGCATTTACATTGCGACCATCTGCTACAAATTGAGTTAATAAACGTTCATAGTCACTTGGACGCATGTGTTTATATGCATGGTAAAGAACGTGAAAATCTGCATCTACACTTGCAGGAGGCAGCTGAGTTAAATAGGCAAATACACGCTCGTCTGACCATTCTTCGTTAAACGTCGCTGGCTGAGATAATGCCATCGCAATCTCCTTGGCTTGTTGTCAATCATTAAAAAGGCAAAATAACTTGCGCTATTTTGCCTTGATTCAATTTGCTTGACTAATCAGAATTGAGATTATCGCTCTTCAGGCAAATTGATATTCATTTCTAACATTTCTAAATTGGCTTCTGAACGCACTGCCATTTGGATGTGCTGCTCATCGACACCACGCACGTAGCGGTTCACCACTTGCATGATTTCTTTTTTCATCTGCTCAATTTTTTCAGGGGTTAAGCGTTTGCTTAAGCCTTTTTCTGATGCCACGATGACTTTTAAACGATCTTTGGCGGTTTGCGCACTCGAGGGTTTTTCATCACCGCTAAACAACTTACTCCAAAATCCTGCCATCTTAAGCTCCAAATAGTCGTGCTAACCAACCTTTTTGTTTGACTTCTAGGTGACGATAAGGACGATCTTCGCCTAAGAAACGCGCCACAAGGTCATCATAAGCTTGGCCTGCAGGTGAGTCTGTGTACAAAATAGCCGGCTTACCTTCGTTAGAGGCTTGTAAGATGCTCTTGCACTCAGGAATGACACCTAAGGTCGGGACTTTTAAGATATCTTTTGAAATATCGTCAATCGTGAGCATTTCTTGTTTTTCAGCACGTTCTGGATTAAAACGTGTAATACATAAATGTTTACGAATTCGACCTTCGTTGTTTTCTACTTTTTTGGTTTTGCTGTCGAGCATGCCAATAATACGATCTGAGTCACGCACTGAAGAAATTTCAGGATTGGTTACAATGATTGCTTCATCGGCATGGTACATGGCTAAAATCGCACCACGTTCAATACCGGCAGGCGAGTCACAGATAATATAATCAAACTCTTGTGCGAGTTCGTCCATGACACGTGCGACACCTTCATCGGTTAAGGCATCTTTATCACGCGTTTGTGATGCAGGTAAGATATAGAGGTTTTCAATGTCTTTGTCACGAATTAAGGCTTGTTGTAAGCGTGCTTCGTTATTTAAGACATTGACAAAATCGTACACCACGCGGCGCTCACAACCCATGATAAGATCTAAGTTACGTAAGCCTACGTCAAAATCAATAACAACAGTTTTGTGGCCACGTAGGGCTAAACCTGTTGCAAACGATGCACTTGTTGTAGTTTTACCTACGCCACCTTTGCCTGATGTTACGACAACAATTTTCGCCACCGAATCCACTCCTGTTAGGGTTTAAATACGCAGTTTTATGACGTATTTTGGTGATTATTTATACATTAAAATTCTAAAGCTTCAAATACAAGCTCTTGAGCGTCATTTAAATAAATATGTACAGGTTTTTTGGTCATATGAGCCGGGATATCATCCGCAACACAGTACGTACCTGCAATTGAAACCAACTCCGCTTCTAAGGAGTGGCAAAAGATGCGTGCTGCATGATTGCCGCCTGCACCGGCAATCACTCTACCTCGTACACTACCATAAATATGTATGTTTCCAGAAGCGATCACTTCTGCACCACTGTTCATTCCTGCACTTAAAATGATATCGCCGTGGTCTTGTACAAGGCATTGACCCGTACGCAACATTTCATTGTGATAAGAAGTTGCATGATGAATTTTTGCCGCAGCAGGCTGTGCTTCATCTTGCGTTGGTGCGGCAGTTTCCACCACTTGTTCTTGTGTGGCTTTAATCCGCTGCAAAGGACGGTCAGCCGGCAACACTGGAAATTGAATTAAACGTGCTGCATCGCCCAAAATTCCATCCACCACCGCCATAGGTTGTAAATCTAAACTGATTAACAATTGAATAAGAGCAATCAGCTCTTGTTCAACGGTTGAATCTAAGATGACCAACGTGCCTTGTGAGCCAGTGTCTTTGAGCATCTGGGTCAGTTGTTCTCGGATCGCACGATGATCATTTGTATCAAAGGTTAATCGGGTAAAATTAACCATTCTGCCGGTGATCCGGATATCCGCCATACTTGTTCCTTAAAACTTCTTTTTTAGGTCGAAGTCATGTTATTAAATAGAGCAAATCCTAGACCAATTTGCATGATTTCTCTAGCGTATCCGTTAAATATTTTCATGCCTTAGGTTCTTGCTCTGGTTGTTTTTGTTCTAGCACTTGTTGCCATTGTTTAATCTTCACTTGCTCACGTAAGGCTTCTAAACTTTCAAACACAGCAGATTCAACCAAACGGTCAATTTCAGGGTTATTTTCAATGGCAATTTGACTGACTTTGTTGGCAATCATGCGATAGGTGGCATTTTCTTGGCGTGAAGATTGATGGGTAAAGGGTTGTAGTAAACCTTGGCTAATATTTTCACCTAAACGCTGTCCAATGCTTTGAATTTGTTGTTCGATACGTCCACCTACCAATGGAATTAAACGCAGCATTTGCGACAACTCAGGCGTATCTTCAATGGCTTTATTGACCACGATCCCCACATTTTTGGCAATTTCATGGCGTTGCGCTTGTAGTTCTTTGCCTAAAGATTCTTGTAACACATCTGTTAAAGCAGTGGCGAGCATCTCACGGTGGTGATTGACCAAATCTTCAATATATTTTTTATGTGTGGTACTGGTGCTCAGCTCATGTTTCACTGCATTAATAATGGTTAAAACAATACGACTGGTCAGTTCTTCCATCACCAAACGATAATAAAAATTGCCACGCGCGTACCAGCGCTGCGGAATGACTTTATAGCCATGACTATGTAAGTTATAGGCGATGGCAAATGCACGTCCTAAACGTAAAAAACGGAACATTGGCAAAATAGAAATAATTTCATACCAATGAATAAACGGGAAAAACCACCAACGTTGATGATGCTTAAAGCCAATCGCAATCAGCCAACGAATAGCAAGTTCAATGGCTAAAAATGAGGTAAACCAACCTTCTGTGGTTTTAACCCAAGGATGTAGCGCTTGCTCATAAAAATCTAACACTTGCGGCAGTTGTACGAAGTTAAATAACCATTCGGCATAGTCGCTCATTAAAAATGCATTGGCGCTTAAGCAAAATAGGTTAAAGATGATCAGCCCCATCATCAAAAAATCATAGACCAGTGCCACTTTCCATCCCCATGAGCCTTCTTTGACGAAGTGAAAGGAGGATTTTAAGACTTTGTGTTGAGGCTGTTTCATGGGGTTCCCTTAGCTACGTTGCTCGGCAAGTTGCTGTTTCATTTGGCTGATTAATTCATCTTTATCACGCCACACTTGTTGCAGCCATTGATGAAATTGCACACGAAATTCACGATCATTTTCATAATCACCGTCTAAAATCCAACTTGGCAACTCAATTTTGCGTAGATTCACTGCAATTTGTTGTACGTCCCCCAACCAAAATTCGCTGTATTCAGGCACTTTTTCATCATACACGATGGTCATATCCACTAAAGCATCGACCTCTTTGCCTAAGATTTTTAAGGCTAAGGCTAAACCACCAGCTTTGGGTTTAAGGAGATGTTTATATGGTGATTTTTGTGCAGTATGCTTGGCTTGGGTAAAACGAGTGCCTTCTACATAGTTGAGTAAAGTAAACGGCTGACTGAGCAACTGTTCACAGGATTTACGTGCTTCTTCAATGTCGCGGTTTTTCAGCTCAGGATTTTTGGCAATTTGGGCTTTGCTATGCCGCTTCATCATAGGGAAGCCTAAAATTTTAAAAGCCTGCCCCACCAAAGGAATGAAAATCAGCTCCCATTTGGTAAAAAAGCGCGTTAACGGCATACGGTTTAAACCAATATACTGATTGACTGTAGTATCGACCCAACTTTGATGATTACAAATCATCAAATAACGTCCTTGGGTGGTCAACTCAAGTGCAGGGTCCACTTGAATATCCCATTTTAATTCAGGCAATACCCGTTCAATCAGATGGTTGTTGACGTTAATCCAACTATTGGCAAGCTTCACATTGGTCTGATCAATGTGCGGTGACTTCTTGATCAGCTTGGTCAGACCTAAACCTAAAATGGGTGCTCCATGGACAAAGCTGTTAGTGGTCATCACTGAGGTTACAGTGAGCGCTTGCTGTACTTTTTTGAGTAATGACGTACGTGGCTGTGATTTGGGCATCGGTCGACCTATAAGCAAAGTGAAGGTACATGGTGCTGCACAATATAAGGGCTGATGAAAAAAATACAAACTGTTGCTTGGCAACTATGGAGAAAACATGAGGAAAAATAGCCTAAATTCTCGATATATATTACATAATGTAAAATAAGGCTTTATTATTAACAAAAAATCAATGTTACAAATTTGATTTTTATTCCATGATTCATCCAGATTAAAAAACATCAAACAAGGAGGCATGCAATGCGTGCATTAGTCATTACAGCTGTAGCAGGGGCGTTGGCACTTACTGGTTGCCAAAGTATGGAATACGATAAAGCAGCACTTGGTACAGGCTTAGGCGCTCTACTCGGTGCCGGCGTTGCTTACTCAAATGCTGACAAAGATAAAATGGGTCAAGCGGCTGCGATTGGTGCGGTACTTGGTGGTGGTGCAGGCTTACTTCTTGATCGTAAAGAAAAGCGTTTAAAAGAAGAGTTAGCAGGTACAGGTATTGATGTTGGTCGTAACCAAGATGGTTCAATCAACCTTGTGATGCCATCGGTTACATTTGCAACTAACTCTGCTGCCATTCAAGGTCAGTTCCAATCTGCGTTAAATGATGTTGCCAACGTATTACGTGAAGATGGTGCATCAAACAAGTTAGCGCTTGTGATTCATGGTCACACCGATAACACAGGTACAGATGCGGTCAATAACCCATTGTCACAAAACCGTGCTAACTCAGTGAAAAATTACCTTGCAGCTCAAGGTATTTCTGCAAGCCGCATGACAGCGCGTGGTTATGGTTCAACTTCACCAATCGCAGAAAACACAACTGCTGCGGGTCGTGAACAAAACCGCCGTGTAGAAATTACAGTTTACGAAACCAACTAAGTTGTCGTAAATAAAAAAGAAACCACCTTCGGGTGGTTTTTTTATGAGTAATGGGCAATTTTTTTGATTAGGCAATCGAGTGGTTGATGACTATAATCAGGCCTTAAATCTAAAGAGGATGGAATATGTCGACCGCAAGTCAGCTCAACGACAAGCAACTTGAAGCCATGAAATACACTCAAGGACCCTTGTTAGTACTTGCAGGGGCAGGTTCAGGTAAAACCTCGGTGATTACCCGTAAAATCGCGTATTTGGTGCAGCATTGTGGTATTCCCGCTTATAAAATTACCGCCATGACCTTTACCAACAAAGCGGCACGTGAAATGAAAGAGCGTGTTTCTAAATTGTTGTCGCGTGAGGAATCTAAAGGTTTATCGGTATCGACTTTCCATACCTTTGGTTTAAACCTGTTGCGTTTAGAGCTCAAACATACGCCACTGAAAAACAATTTTTCCATTTTAGATGCCGATGATTGTAAGCGTATCTTAATGGATTTGATGCATCGTGATAATCTATCCGGTGCAGAGAGTAAGGATTTAATTGCCAAAGCCATGAAGAAAATTTCCGATTGGAAAAATGATCTGATTGCACCCGAGCAAGCGCATACTACCTGTGAAACCCAAGAAGATGTACAGTTTGCCCATTTGTATCAATTGTATGAGCGCAATTTACGTGCCTATAACGCCGTAGATTTTGACGATTTAATTGTCATGCCCACCCGTTTATTGCAAGACAATGCTGAAGTGCGCGATAAATGGCAAAACCGTGTGCGTTATTTATTGGTGGATGAATATCAAGACACCAACACGGCGCAGTATATTTTGGTCAAATTACTGGTGGGGGTGATGGGCCAATTTACCGCGGTGGGTGATGATGACCAATCGATCTACGCATGGCGCGGCGCGAAACCTGAAAACATGGCACAGCTCAAAGAAGATTTTCACAATTTAAAAGTGATTAAGCTTGAACAAAACTATCGTTCAACCAGCCGTATTTTAAAAGCCGCCAACTCAGTGATTGAAAACAATCCGCATATTTTTGATAAAAAATTATGGTCGGATAAAGGTCATGGCGAAGAGATTCGGGTCATTACCTGTCGTAATGACGATGATGAAGCAGAACGTGTGGTCAAAGATTTACTCACCCATAAACTGATGCAAGGTAAATCTTGGAAAGATTATGCGATTTTGTATCGTGGTAACTTCCAAGCACGGGTGCTTGAAACCCAACTGCGCCAAATGCAAATTCCGTATAAATTGTCGGGCGGTCAGTCGTTCTTCGCGCGTGCTGAAATTAAAGACGTGATGAGTTATTTGCGCTTAATCATTAACCCTGAAGATGACAGTGCATTTTTACGTATTATTAATACCCCAAAACGTGCTATTGGTCCTGTCACTTTAGAAAAATTGGGTTTATTTGCGCAAGAAACCAATCAATCTTTATTGGCTTCAGCAGGTGATCAGCGTTTAAGTTTATCTTTACCTAAAAAAGCCACCTCCCAGTTGCTTGAGTTCTATGAGTTTTTAGACGGCTTTACCCGTAACTTGCTTGAAGATGATGAGCCCGTGCCGATTATTCGTCAAATGATGAATGAAGCCGGTTATATCGACTATGTAAAAGAGCAAGCTGCGACCCCTGCGCAAGAAAAAACCAAGCTGGATAACATTGAAGTGCTGTATAGCAGTATTCAAAGTTTGATTAATCGTGCCGAAGATGTCGATGAGAAAAACATTGAAAGTGTGATTCGTAAAATGGTGCTGCTGGATATGTTGGAACAACAACAAGAAGAGCAAGACACCGATAAAGTCAATTTAATGACCTTACATGCGGCTAAAGGCTTAGAGTTCCCATATGTCTATATGATTGGTTTAGAAGAAGAAATTCTGCCACATAAAAACTCAATTGCCGCAGAAACTGTCGAAGAAGAGCGTCGTTTGATGTATGTGGGCATTACCCGTGCGCGTCAGGGGTTAACGCTGACCTTAGCTGAGCAGCGTAAAGCCGGTGGTCAAATGAAACAAATGACGCCAAGCCGTTTCTTAGATGAATTACCGCAAGACGATTTAGACTGGTTAGGGCGTAAAAAGAAAGCCAGCAATATTGACCCGAAATTGCAAGCGCAACATTATTTGGAAAATTTACGTGCGCTGATTAAGCGCTAAATTTGATTGATTAGGAATGTACATGAAAGTTCAAGTTAAAGTATTAGATTCACGTTTAGGCAATGAATGGCCAATGCCAAGTTATGCCACACAAGGTTCAGCGGGTCTCGATTTACGCGCATGCGTATCTGAAACCACAGTGATTGAACCGGGTCAAACTGTATTGGTTAAAACCGGTTTATCCATTTATATTGAAGATGTGAATTTTGCTGGTTTAATCTTGCCGCGTTCAGGTTTAGGGCATAAACACGGCATTGTATTAGGTAATTTGGTTGGTTTAATTGATTCAGATTATCAAGGTGAACTTATGGTTTCGGTTTGGAACCGGAGTCAAACTGCATTTAGCTTAGAGCCGGGCGAGCGTTTAGCACAATATGTATTGGTGCCTGTAGTACAAGCACAATTTGAAATGGTGGATGAGTTTGTGGCCACAGAACGTGGTGCAGGTGGTTTTGGACATACTGGTCAAAACTAAAGCATCTTGCATGGATAGATAAAGCCTATTCATTAGGCTTTATCGCTTTTTTGTTGAAAAAATTGCATAAATATATTAAAAGCTCACTCAAGGTTCTTCGTTTACCCAAAGATAAAGATAACTGCAAAAACCTGCCTATTTGTGTGAAATGTACAACACTTTGTATGTTTTATTGCCTAGATCAATGATTAAAAATGCCACTTATGAATATTCATATTTCTAAATTTCCTGCACAGATTTTTCGTGCCTACGATATTCGGGGGAAAGTCAGTTTACTATCACCTCAATTGGTCTACGCGATAGCCCATGCCTTAGTCCAACAATATAAAGTAGCCGGTCAACATGAACTGGTGATTGGTTATGATGCGCGTTTAACCAGTCCAAGCTATGCCAAACTTATTCAAAAAATCTGTCAAGCCAATGGTTTACAAGCTGACCTTATGGGTTGTTGTGCAAGTCCAGCTTTGTATTATGCAGCGCGGCATTTTAATGGCAATGGCATTATGGTCACCGCAAGCCATAACCCTAAATCAGACAATGGCATTAAATGGATTATTCAAGGCGAACCACCAACCCCTGAGATGATTCAACAAGTTTCTACATGGGCACAAACACATTTTTGTCCCGAACGACATATCCCGCTAGAACATGAACCACATACTGTTGTGGTGAAATACTGCCTAGATTATCAACAAAGCATTTTAAATGATATCAAACTAAAACACGGTTTTAAGGTCGTGCTAGATGGCTTACATGGCGCAGCTGGACGTTGTGCGGCATTGGTGTTAGAAAAATTGGGTTGTGAGGTAACGCAACTGCGTTGTAAAGCCAATGGCGAATTTCCAGATCATGCACCAGACCCATCACAAGCGGTACATTTGTTGGGGCTACAGCAGCAAGTGTTAGCAAAACAGGCCGATATTGGTATTGCTTTAGATGGCGACGGTGACCGTGTGGTGATTGTAGATGAACAGGGCAACATTATTTGCCCAGACCGCTTAATGGCGCTGTTTGCACATATTTGTTTAGCTGAACATCCACAATCTGAAGTGGTATTTGATGTTAAATGCTCAAATTTAGTTAGCAATAGTGTGCAGGCTTTAGGTGGTATTGCCACCATGATTCGAACTGGTAGCACGTTTTTGCGTCAATATTTAGCGCAATCAAAAGGCAAAGCGGTATTTGGTGGCGAGTATGCGGGGCATTATGTATTTAATGATGGGCGTGGTTTTGGCTATGATGATGGTCTATATGCTGCATTACGTATTTTAGAATACATCGATCAGCAACAGATCACGCTTTCAGAGGCTTTGCGTGCCTATCCTGCGCGTTTAGGTACAGAAGATACCTATATTAGCACCTATAACCAAGATCCACAGCAAGTCTTGGCCCATGTCGCACATGCCAGTCAGCACTCTGTTGCAAAGCTGAGTCAAATTGATGGCGTGCGGCTTGATTTTAAAGATGGATTTGGCATTATGCGAGCATCCAATACGGGTGAGTACTTTACAGTGCGCTTTGACGCCGAGAATTCTGAGCGTCTTAATGCAATCCGTGATACCTTTGCTCGTATGCTTGAATCTAATTATCCGCAAATTGCGTACGATATCTTAAACGCCAAATAAGGAGCGGCACATGCCACATCAACATACTGGTCTCGACAAAGCACAAGTTTTAACCGAAGCTTTGCCGTACATTCAACGTTTTTCTGGTAAAACGTTGGTTGTAAAATATGGTGGCAATGCAATGACCGACCCTGAGCTTGAAAGCTCATTTGCCCGTGACATCGTGCTGCTTAAAACCGTGGGTTTAAACCCGATTGTGGTGCATGGTGGTGGTCCACAAGTAGATTCCTTCTTAAAACAATTGGGTCGTGAATCTGACCGAATTGATGGCATGCGCGTGACTGATCCTGCGACCATGGAAGTGGTTGAAATGGTATTGGGCGGCAGTGTAAATAAATCAATTGTCAATTTAATTAACCAACATGGTGGTCGTGCCATTGGTTTAACAGGTAAAGATGGTAATTTGTTGCGTGCGCAAAAATTACTCATGGAAAAAACGCAAGAAGACGGCTCAGTCAAACACATCGACTTAGGTTTAGTGGGTGAAGTGGTTGGGGTAAAAACCGACGTGTTAGAGATGTTTACCCAAGGTGATTTTATTCCAGTCATTGCACCGCTTGGTGTCGATGAAGAGGGCAACACCTATAACATCAATGCTGATTTAGTGGCAGGTAAAGTGGCTGAAGCACTGGGTGCAGAAAAGTTAATTTTGCTCACTAATATTACCGGCGTGTTAGATGAAAATAAAAACTTACTCACCGGTTTAAGTACTCAAGAAGTTGATCGCTTGATTGAAACTGGCGTGATCTATGGCGGTATGATTCCAAAAGTGGGTTGTGCTTTAGATGCAGTAAAAGGTGGGGTAGTCAGCGCACATATTGTGGATGGTCGTGTACCGCATGCCACCTTATTGGAAATTTTTACCGATCATGGTGTTGGTACATTAATTACCAATCGTCAAACCAAGAAAGCTGCTGAATAAATTAAAAGCCTCCTAAATGGAGGTTTTTTTATGCCACCTCATGCAAGCCTAACAACCCGAGCTAGATTTGAAAAGCCCATTTAACTCATGCACAATAAGCCATTATTTATGCCCATGAGAAAGAATTATGTGTCAACTGCTCGGAATGAACTGCGCAACTCCAACGGATATTACTTTCTCATTTCGTGGCTTTTCACAACGTGCAGGGATTACCTCCGATCATTGTGATGGTTTTGGCATCGCCTTTTTTGAAGACAAAGCCTGTCGTTTATTTGTCGATAATCAATCTGCAGTTGAATCGCCGATTGCTGAGTTAATTCGTAATTACCCCATTAAATCACGCAATGTGATTGCGCATATTCGTAAAGCCACACAAGGCAAAATTAATCTAGAAAATTCACATCCCTTTAGCCGTGAACTTTGGGGGAGACAGTGGATTTTTGCACATAATGGCGACCTTCATGATTTTGATCCGCCATTAAGTGGACGTTTTACCCCTGTGGGCAATACCGACAGTGAGCGTGCTTTTTGCTATTTATTAGAACAATTGGTGAAGCGCTTTGGTTATGAAGAACCGAGTTTAGCGCAAATTTTTGATTTGCTGGTCGAGATTTCGCCAAGCATTGCCGAGCATGGCACGTTTAATTTTTGCCTATCGAATGGTCAAGCTTTATTTGCGTATAACATTACCAAATTGCATTGGTTGGTACGCGAATATCCATTTAAACCTGCACAATTGATTGACCTTGATGTCGAAGTCGATTTTAGTCAAGTCACGACCCCTGAAGATCGTGTGGCAGTCATTACCACTGAACCTTTGACTCAAAATGAGACATGGTGTGCTTTTAAACCCGGTCAGATGATTTTATTCAAAGATGGTCAGCCAATTAAAGATGAAATCACATTTATTGCACGTTTAGAGCGAGAGCGCATAAATCCAAGCTTAAAACGCATAACTAAAGCAGATCAGTATTAAGCAATGCGATCAAGTTGGTGTTTTAATATGCCAACTTGATATTCTTAAAATAAAATAAAAATAATGTTAAATATAAATTGGTTAAAAAATATCTGACCTTTTTAGTTGGCTTAAAATAATTTTTATATGTTAATCATATATTTAAGTGAATAAAACCCCTTTTTATATAATCCCTAGTAAATCAGTTTATTTTTATTCTAGTCAATTCAATATATGATCAATTTTAACGAATTTGGGGATACCGATAGGTAGTCGTATGAAAATGAGATGGATTCCAGAATATAATACTGGCATTGATGTGATTGACGAACAACACCGCCGCATTCTCGACTACATTAACGAGATTGATAGCATTGGCGCCAATACGGATCGTGCACGTATTCGTTCAATCTTAAATAATATTATTGATTACACACAGTCACATTTTACCTTTGAAGAATCTTTACAAGAAGAAGCAGGTTACAAATACCGTGTGCCACACAAGCGTGTGCATGATTTATTTATTAAGAAGATTGAAAGCTACCGTGATCGTTATGAACAAGGTGAAGCAATTGAATCTGAATTGCACGAAATTCTATCAAAATGGCTGATCAATCATATTCAACATGATGATGCTGATTATGTCGGTGCAGTCAAAGAAAATATGATGGGTATTATTAAAGAAAAAGAGAAGAAAAAAGGTAAAAATTGGTTTGCACGTTTTTTCTCGTAAAACCTTAACGCGATAAAAATAAAGCAAAACTATAAGTCTTTCAGCCGAGCAAATCATCTTGAGGTGGTTTGCTTTTTCTTTGTTTGGGTTTTGCTTTTTGGTCATGACATCGGCAAAATAGCGCTAGATTTTATATTAGGAAAGCATTATGCAGGACAATGCGATGTCTCGATGGCTATCCCCGCTGATGGCATTTTGTTTATCGTTTATTATTATTGCGACATTAGCCCCGATTTTAGGCATTGGTGCTGAGCGTCAATTAGATTTTTGGTTGTTGTGGTTAGGCACCATGGTGATTTTGGCTTTGCCGATTACCTATATGGAAGTGGCATTAGCAAAGCGTAGCCGTTCAACAGCACTAAATGCTTTATCTAGCCTCACCCGTGATGCTGATGCACAAGCACATTGGCGTGTGGTGGGGTGGTTGGCTGTGGTGTTTATGCCATTTTTAGCTGGTGGTATGTTATTTAATGCCTCAAGTATGCTTGAGGGGCTGGCATTGCCGCAGCTTGCTTTATTTGCAGCTTTAGCAGTTGCTGCATTGCTTTTATCAGTTGCGCCACGCCTTGTGATGGTTGGGCTGACTTTACTGGCTGTGTTGGCATCCTTAGGCTTGTCTATTGTACTGGGTGAGCGCTTACCGACATGGCAAGTCACTGCACTTGAATTTAGTGAGTGGGGTGCTGCAACGGTATTGGCTTTAGTAGCCAGTGGTTTAGGACTTGGGGTGTATTCTCAGGTCAGTTTAAATCAAGTCAAACACAGTGATGCTGCAAGCTCAACTGTATTGCCTGTATGGATTGCACAATTGTTGGCTGTGGTGGCATTTGGTTTCTTTATTGCCAATACCCAAATTCCAGCGCTGGTGTTTGTGGTCAGTGTGGTTACAGGTTCAGCGTTGTTAATCAATTTAGCGCGTCAGCAATTGGCTGAACGTCAATTGCCAGCTTTAATTCAATGGGCTATCTTGGCGGTGGCTGTGTTGGTTTGGGCGATTCCAATGGCAGCTGGTGTATTGAATGTGCTGCTCTTGCTTTGGGGCTTAATCATCTGCTTGATTTATGCCATCTTTGCCGGTTGGATCATGAAGATTAGCCATTTACGTAAGGCTTTAAATTTTGGCAGTGAAGCCATGTATAACCTTTGGCGTGTGGCTATGCGTATTGTGTTGCCTTTATCCATTGTAATCGCCATCATTAGCGTGCTTGGAAAAGTACTGTCATGAGCCAAGGCAAAGTGTGGGTGGCGTATGCTGGCTTAGACGCACAATTTCATGTGGCTTTAGATTTTGTTGAGGGGATGACGGCCAAGCAAGCGATTGCTCAAAGTCAATTGGCAACTAAAACTCAATTGCCTGAGCCATTAATGATTGGTATTTTTGGACAAAAGGTCGATCTAGAACAGTTATTACAGGTTGGAGATCGGGTTGAAATTTATCGTGCTTTAACCATTAATCCTAAAGATATCCGCCGTAAGCGTGCGGCACAAAATCCGGTAGGCATTTATGGTCGTGGCAATCGGCATAAATGAAAAAAAAGAAACCCCTTAAATAGGGGTTTCTTTTGAGCTGAAGATTTTATAGTGGCGGCGCAGTTAAAATGGCTTCTTTTGACGCAGGTAAACCCGGTTGAGTTGTCGGAATAGTCTCTAAACCTTCAATTTTTTCAACAATACCACTGTTATTAAAGTAGATTTTTAGATGCTGACCCGAAGCCGCTGAAATCTTGGCTTTTTTAGCATTGGTGCCTGGAATGTAGTTGTAAATATAGTCCCAACGCAATGGATTCATTGGATCAGTCACAGTTGGGCTGCCCAATAAGAAGCGCACCTGTTGATGACTCATACCGACTTGGATTTTAGCAGCTTGTGCTTGAGTCAATGGTGTTCCTTGAGGAATATCGACTTTGTAGACACCCAAAGTTGAACACCCTGCAAGTACGGAAGAGACGAACAACGTCAACATAATTTTTTGCATTTTGCTACACTATCCCAAATTATTTATGATGCATTTGATCTGGTCATAGATCATACTGCATCTTATCTTTATTGCCTATTGCAACTTTGATTTTGTTGAGAGACCTTTTTTCATGCCTATTTCCAACCAAGATTTACGTAAAGCTGGACTGAAAGTTACCCTTCCGCGCATTAAAATTTTAGAACTATTAGAAAATTCAAAACAACATCATCTAAGCGCAGAAGACATTTATAAAACTTTACTTGAACAGGGTGAAGATGTCGGTTTAGCAACCGTATATCGTGTGTTAACTCAGTTTGAAGCAGCAGGAATTATTCAACGTCATCATTTTGAAAATAACCATTCTGTTTTTGAAATTATGCAAGATGATCATCACGATCATTTGGTTTGTCAAAATTGCAACAAAGTGGTTGAATTTAGCAATGACGTGATTGAGCACGAGCAACATGAAGTGGCCAAAAAATTCGGCTTTGAATTAACTGGTCATTCTCTGAATTTATATGGCTATTGTGATTCAAAAGAATGCCAAGATGCATTTCGTAAGAAATAAGTAGTATTAAAAAAGGCTTATCCATGATAAGCCTTTTTTCTTAGGTCTTTAGTGCGAATCAAAGGTAATATTTTTACCTGCATGCATGAGGCCGGCAGCACCTTCTTCTGAAAGTTTAATTTGCAAACGTAAATCATTAGGAGAATCGGCGTGTTTTAAGGCTTCATCATAGCTAATAATTTCGGCTTTATATAAATCAAACAAGGCTTGGTCAAAGGTCTGCATACCCAATTCAGTTGAGCGCTTCATCAGTTCTTTGATCTTATGGACATGACCTTCGCGAATTAAATCTGCAACCAATGGTGTATTAATCAGCACTTCAATCGCAGCAGCACGACGAGATTTACCATCAATGGTAGGTACCAATTGCTGAGCAACAATGCCTCTAAGATTTAAAGATAAATCCATAAAGACTTGATTTTGGCGGTCACCATCAAAGAAATGCACAATGCGATCGAGGGCTTGGTTGGCATTGTTGGCATGCAAAGTGGCAAAAACCAAATGACCGGTTTCAGCAAAGGCAATGGCATAGTCCATGGTTTCGCGTGAACGAATCTCACCAATTAAAATCACATCGGGGGCTTGGCGCAGCGTGTTTTTCAGCGCCACTTCAAAGCTTTCGGTATCAATGCCGACTTCACGTTGTGTGACAATACAGCCTTGATGTTGATGCACAAACTCAATGGGGTCTTCAATGGTAATGATATGACCTTTGGAGTTTTTATTACGATAACCAATGAGTGAGGCTAACGAAGTTGATTTACCTGTACCCGTTGCCCCGACAAAAATCACAATGCCACGTTTGAGCATGGCTAATTCTTTAAGTATTGGCGGCAGTTTAAGCTCATCAATGCTTGGAATCACCGTTTCAATACGACGCAACACCATGGCAGGTTCATCACGTTGTTGAAAAGCACTGACACGAAAACGTGCGCTACGCTCTTGATTGGTAATGGCAAAGTTACATTCACGAGTACGGTTAAATTCTTCGCGTTGGCGTGGTGACATAATTGACAACACCAATTGTTCAATAATTTCACCATTGAGTTTGGTTTTAGCAACAGGGACAATTTCACCATTAATTTTCATTGAAGGTTCAATGTCGGCGGTGATAAACATATCTGAAGCTTTTTGCTCAATCATTAGATTGAGTAAATCATTAAATTTCATTGCCTTGTCCTAATTATTATTAAAATTATAAGAAGCTTTCAGGTTGTTTTGCGGCAGTACGTGCAACTTGATTGGTGATAATGCCTTTAGAAACAAGGTTCTTTAAGCTTTGATCCAGTGTGGTCATACCATAGTTGGCACCAGTTTGAATGGAGGAGTACATTTGTGCCACTTTGTTTTCACGAATCAAGTTACGAATAGCAGGAACACCAATCATAATTTCATGTGCTGCCACACGACCACCACCATTTTTCTTCAGCAGTGTTTGTGAAATCACCGCTTGTAATGATTCCGACAACATGGCACGCACCATATCTTTTTCTTCAGCAGGGAAGACGTCAATCACACGGTCAATGGTTTTGGCCGCAGAAGTGGTATGCAGTGTACCAAACACCAAGTGACCAGTTTCCGCCGCGGTTAAAGCCAAACGAATGGTTTCTAAGTCACGCATCTCACCGACCAAGATAATATCTGGATCTTCACGTAATGCTGAGCGCAAGGCTTCATTAAAGCCATGCGTATCACGGTGCACTTCACGTTGGTTGATTAAGCACTTTTTTGATTGATGTACAAATTCGATTGGGTCTTCAACCGTTAAAATATGGTCGTAACGGTTGTCGTTAATATAATCGAGCATGGCAGCTAAGGTGGTAGATTTACCAGAACCAGTCGGTCCTGTCACTAAGACAATACCACGTGGATATTCACAAATATCTTTAAAAATTTTTCCCATGCCTAAGTCTTCCATCGTGAGTACTTTCGATGGAATGGTACGAAACACCGCACCTGCACCACGGTTTTGGTTAAATGCGTTAACACGAAAGCGCGCTACACCTGGCACTTCAAAAGAAAAGTCAGTTTCTAACTTTTCTTCATAATCGCGGCGCTGTTTATCGTTCATAATGTCGTACACCAATTTATGTACTTCTTTATGTTCAAGTGCCGGTAAGTTAATACGGCGCACTTCACCATCAACACGAATCATCGGCGGCATGCCCGCAGACAAGTGTAAATCCGATGCCCCATTTTTAGCCGAAAACGCTAAAAGTTCTGTAATATCCATAATAATCCCCACAAGAATTAATCTTAATTATTTTGTTAGAATAATACGGCTTTCTCCGCACTTAACCAACAGTTGAGTAAAAGCTAAAGTAAAAAAATCACCTGCAAACGAGAGCAATGACGATGAATGGTTTAGAGATAGCCCGAAATCAAGTGTTACAACAGATGGTAACAGCCTGCCAAAATGCTGGGCGTGATGTCGCACAGGTGAGTTTGTTAGCGGTTTCGAAGACCCATCCAAGTGATATGGTGGCAAAGATGTATGCCACAGGGCAACGTGCCTTTGGTGAAAATTATTTGCAAGAAGCCTTAGATAAAATTGAATCCTTACATGAGCTAGACATTGAGTGGCATTTTATTGGTCATGTACAGCGCAATAAAACCAAGCATTTGGCCGCGCATTTTGCTTGGGTGCATGGTGTAGACCGTTTAGTGATTGCTGAGCGTTTATCTAACCAAAGACAAGCCACCCAAGCACCTTTAAATATTTGTTTACAAGTCAATATTGATGATCAAGACAGTAAAGATGGTTGCGCACCTCAAGATGTGGCGGATTTAGTCAAGCACATCAGCCAATTGCCTCATCTGCGTTTACGCGGTTTGATGGTGATTCCAGCGCCTAATAATCATCAAGCATTTACAGACGCCAAAACTTTATTTGATGCAGTAAAGTCGCAACATGCCCAGCTGCAAGATTGGGATACCCTAAGCATGGGTATGTCGGGTGATATGCCAGCAGCAATTGCCGCCGGCTCAACCATGGTACGTGTTGGCACAGCATTATTTGGTGCACGCGATTATTCACAGAATTAAAAAAAACCTCCTGATTAGGAGGTTTTTTGATTAGCCCACAATCTTAATGGTACTTGCCCCTGAGCCCAAAGGCTTGACTTGAATCTGCACCGGAATACGTTCATGCATTTCTTGAATGTGTGAGATCAGCACCACTTTACGACCTTGGCTTTGTAAATGATCCAGTGCATTCATCACCATATGTAAAGAGGCAGGGTCGAGCGTGCCAAAGCCTTCATCAATAAATAAAGATTCAAGTTTCATCGAGCCTGCTGCCATATTGGCAATGGCTAACGCCAAAGCCAATGACACCAAGAAGGTTTCGCCACCAGAGAGTGACAGTACAGGACGAATTTCGCTGTTCATGTCTAAATCAATCACTGCCAAACTTAAACTATCGGCAATACGGTGTAATTGGTAACGTGGGGCGAGGGGTTGCAGTTGTTGGTTGGCGTATTCCACCAAAATATCTAAATGATGCTCTTGGGCAATTTTTTTAAACTTGGTGCCTTCTTTATGTCCAATCAAGTCATAAATACGTCCCCAACGATATTCTTGCGCCTTGATGTGCTCAATTTGGCTTTGATATTTGGCGTAATTGGCCTGATTGCTTGCATTCATGCGCAGTTTGGCATCGAGGGTATTAAAGGCATCTTGCTGGTTTTGTTGTTGGCTTGCCAGCACTTTTAATTGCTCTTGCACCTGTTCAAAACTCAGGTCAGGTTGTTGCTTGAGATGTTTGGTATAGTGTTCCTCAAGCGTCTGCCATGCACTTTTGGCTCTTTCTAAAGCCTGTTGATGATTAAGCAAGTCCTGACGAATTGTTTGATGTTGATCATGCTCAATTGCAAGGCACTGTTCAATTATACTCGGTTGCATCTCAGGATGGGCGTTCATCCATAGCGCAATGTGCTCCACAGCCTGTTGTAGTTGTTGGGTATTGAGTGTGATCTGACTGTCTAAATGCTGTTGTTGTAGTTGTAATTGTTGGCGCTGTTGTTCACTATTTTTTAACGCAAGGCGCTGTATGGCAATTGCCTGTTGTAATGCTTGGTGCTCTTGATCAAGCGTTGCTTGCCATTCACTCACCTTTTGATATGGGCGACCCGCATAGGCTTTGGTGAGCGTATTGAGTTGATCACGCAGTGATTTGCCAGCATTTGCAATCTGAGCCAATTGATCTAATTTTTCCTGCGATTGCTTTTGCAATATTTCAAGTTTGAGTTGTTGTTGATTCAACTCAGCTTGTACTTGCTCACAGTGTTGTTGTTGCTCAGCCAGCGCTTTTAAAAGTTGTTGACGTTGTTGTAATTGTTGCAAGATCTGCGCGGCATAATGCACAGAATTTGCCTGCCAATGTTGTTGTTGCACGTCGTTGAATTGCAAAACGATAGCTTCAATCAATTGCTCAAGTTGCTGACGCTGTTGTAAGCCAAATTGCAGTTGCTCCGCTTGTCGCTGTACTAAGCGCCATGTATCCACAATCTGCTGATCGTGTTGTAATTCAAGTTGTAACTGCTGAATGTTTTTTGACACCTGCACTAAATTGAGACAAATAGCTTGTAAAATTTCTGTCGTAGGTTGCTGAGCATCAAAATTGAAGGCTTGAATTTGCAATTCAGTGTGTAGTTTTTGCCTTTGTAAGCCGATGCTTTGTGCTAGTGCATCAATCTGATGTTGCTGTTGTTGCAAGGTGGCATCTGCTTTTGACGCTTCAATTTCCAACTCTTTAAGCTGTTGATGCAGTTGTTCATACTCCTGCTTGGCCTGTTGTAATTGCTGATCTTGCAATTGTCCTAAAGCATTCGTGAGCAAATCTGCATGTTCCACAAAAGGATGAGTATGGCTACCGCAGACCATACAGGCTTCATTGGGTTTCAACTGCGCACGAAGCTCTTGTACGCTTTGATGTTGTAATAGGCGTTGTTGCTCGAAAACTTGCTCCAGTTGTTGCAGGGTAATTTGACTATGTTGAACTTTTTGTTGGTGGGTGCTGATGCTTAGCTTGAAGTCATCAGCAATTTTTTGCTTGCTTGCGTGTTGTTCAATCAGTCGCTGATGCTGTTGCTCATTTTGAATAATCTGCGTGGCGTGTTGTTCAAGGCGTTCTAAGCCACGCGAAGATTGATCTTGTTGCTGAAGCAGATGCTGTTTTTGTTGCAGTTGTTGTTCAAGTAAGCCCAGTTGTTGATACTGATTTTTCCATACAAAAATACGCTGTTGTAATTCAGAGTGTTGTTGCTGTAATGCTTGTAGCGGGTGTTGCAATAGCTCAGGCTGCGTCGTTTGCAGTAGTTGATATTGCTGCACATAATCGTTTAAACGCTGTGTGGTTGTTGCACATGAAGTATCAAAAATAGCCCATTCTTGCTGTTGTTGCAGTTGCAGTTCTAACTGTTGCTTATGTTTTAGCGCTTGGTTGAAGTTGGTTTGTAGTTGCTGCCATTGCAGTTCAAGTGGTTGCACTTGGCGTGTAAAAAATAGCTGTTGTTCCTGTTTGAGGGCTTGATGTTGTTGAAGCTTGCTGTGAATCTCATGATCCAGTTGGGTGGCTTTTTCTAATTGTGGTTTGAGTTGTTCTCGTTGGCTGTGCCATAGATTAAGATTTTGCTCAGCTTGATGCAGTTGCTGCGCGGCTTGCTCATATTGAATGTGGGCTTGCTGTAATTGTGGTTCGAAATTTTTTAAATCTTGTGTCAGTTGGCTCAGTCTCAATTGAGCATCTTTTTGCGTTTGATATTGGGCACGAATTTCTTGAAATGCATCGAGTTGTGCGAGTAATTTTTTTTGAGCATGTAGTTTTACATCAGCATCTAATTGCACCTCATAGACTTCTTTTTTGGCTTGTGTGCTGGCATACAGCTCATGGTGGTCTTTATGCCATTTTAGATCATTTTCAAGCAGCTTTTCTGTTTGGCTAAGATGCTCAATTTGATATTTAAGCCCTTGATGTTGTTGCTCAAGTTGTTGTAGTTCTTGTTGCGATAAAACTTCAATATTGCCAAGCTGTTTTTCTAAGTTGGCACGTTGTTGTTTAATCTCGCTGTATTTATCCGCCGCTTTTTTACTGACCTCAGAGAAAATTTGTGAGTTGGTTAAATATTCAAGTAAATCGGCGCGCTCGTGGTCTTTGGCTTTTAAAAAAGCACCCACCTCAGATTGTGCCAATAGCACGGCACGGGTAAATTGCTCAAAGCTTAAGCCCAATAATTGTTCGATAAGCGGAGTTGCTTCAGAAACCTTATGATTTAAAACACGTTGCTCATCAAGGCAAGTAATGGCGCGGTTATATTTTAAATTGCCATCGAGTTTTTTATGCGCACGCCATACTTCCCAACGGGCTTGGTAACGCTTCCCATCTAGGGCAATAAACTCAAGTTCGGCAAAACCTGAAGTCGCACCGCGGCGTAAAATATGCTTGGGATCTTTTAAAGATAAATCTGCACCACCGACATCTTTTATACTGCCCACAGCACCATTTAAGCGCGGTACACGGTCATAGAGTGCTAAACACATGGCATCAAGCAGCGTCGATTTTCCTGCACCGGTTTTACCGGTAATGGCAATTAATCCAGCATGTGCTAAAGGCGCTTGTTCGAATAAAATTTCTTGCTCACCTGCAATGGATGCCAAATTACTTAAGCTTAGACGTAAAATTTTCATCGCATTTATCCTTGTTGTTCATCAAGCGCTTGTTGGGCTTCAGCCAAAAGCTGCTGAAAATCACGTTGTACGTCTGGATCTAGGCGATAGCCCATTTTTTCCCATAAGTCGTCAAACAAACCTTCAGGCGTTGGAGGTTCAAGATCAATGGCACTTGTTGTAGAAGGCGCTGTTTGTTTGTCATAAATGCGGCTGATGCGTAATAAACGATAACGTTTTGGTGGTAAGGCATGTTCAATCTGTTGTCTTAAATCAATGGGAGGCGGTGCATCTGAGCGATATTCAATTTCTATAAAATGCCGTGCGGCAACGTTTTCAATTTCACCCTTAGGTAGGGCATGTAAGGCAGGTATAAGCTGTGGTAAATCTTCACGAACACGAATTAAATCCACTTGGCGTGG
Source organism: uncultured Acinetobacter sp. (assembly GCF_947626835.1). GTDB lineage: Bacteria > Pseudomonadota > Gammaproteobacteria > Pseudomonadales > Moraxellaceae > Acinetobacter. Next base: position 30,013 of record NZ_CANQTS010000005.1, read on the forward strand.
AATCAACAAGGCTTCACAGTGCACTCTGTGTTCACCTTGAAGTGTGGGATCAATCGTCACTTCTAAGATTTGATGCTTATAGTCACGTTCACTAAATGACAGTGGAATCGGTGAGCCACTATAGCGAATATGTGCTTGCCCGACTTTTTGCGGTTTATGTAAATGCCCAAGTGCCACGTAATCAATGGCTTCATCAAATAAAGCAGTTGATAGAGCTTCTTCATGGCCAATCACAATCGGGCGTTCTGAATCTGAAGTCTGTGCGCCTTGCATATGCGCATGTGACATTAAAATTAAAGCTTGATCGGGCTGTTTACGTGCTTTGGCTTCGCTGATTAATTGTTGATGCAAATAGGCGATGGCATTTTGGCTATTGCTGGTGTATTGATTTAAACCGGTAATTTCAGCGCTACGTAAATAGGGCAGAGTTAGACACCATGCAAGGGTATGTCCTGTTTGATCAACAATCGGCACCAATAACCGTGATAAATCAAATTCTTGTGCTGTAGTTTTACCAATCACGCCGACGGCTTTGGCATTGAATTTGGCTAAAAATGGCTCGACTTGTTCAATCCGATAGCCTGAATCATGGTTACCAGCAATCATTAAAGTTTGCATATGTGGGGCAATTGCATGCGCATCGGCTAAAAATTGATACAGTTGTTTTTGTGCCGTAGATGCAGGATTGACCACATCAAAAATATCGCCTGCAATTAATAAAGCATGCGGTTGTTTGTCTTGAATTTGTTTGAGCAACCATGCTAAGAAATGTTGGTGTTCATAGTCACGTTCATGGTTATGAAAAAATTGTCCCAAATGCCAATCTGAGGTGTGAAAAAAACGCACAGTCATGTTATTGCTCAAAAAAATACCACTGCCTTACTATAAGGAAAACCGAGGTCAAAATACTAGAGCTAGAAAATAAAAGACCGACGATTCGAGTGATGAGAAATCGTCGGTCAAAAAAGTCTTTTGCAAGAACATCAGTGGCTGCTACACCTAGATCAAACAAAATTTATTATTATTACTGTAAGGTCAGCAAAAATTTGCAGATGCCATCATCAAAGCTTTCGGCTGCTACAGTCCTATAGTCTTCATAACGTTTGATTGAGCGGATTGGTTGACAATAAAACTTAAAAAAACTCAAAATTTTTCTATACTGTGCTCCAATAAAGTTTTAAAGCAGGATCAGTGCGGTATATGTGGCAATATTTGTTAAGATTTTTTATTTATTTGGTGTTATTTACCATGCTCGTTGGTGTAATCGCTGCATTGTTACCACAAGGCATGGGGCAAGTACTCACCGCATTTCCTTTTTTGATTAGCATTATTTTGCTATTATTTCACTTTTTAAAGCGCGAACGCCGTGCACCAAGTGCTGTAGAGCGCAACCGTTTTAGCTTGATTTATGTACTTATTTTCTTTTTATACAACTATATTTTTGCCGTGCTTGGACCCTTAATCTTTAATTTAAGTATCCCTAATGTATTTGAGCTTTGGCTTAAACAAGCTTTTAATCTTGATTTTCAGCTACTCCTGATTACGCGCTTATTAATCTTTATGATTCCGTTTTACCTGATTGTGTTTTGGTTTTATGGACCACAAGCCAAAAGAATGGCTGCAAAAATGTTTTCGTCCACAAAATAGTCAGATCATGTATGCTAGAGCTAAGAAAATAATAATCATCTCAATAGGTATTGCATGCATAAGCCATCGGTTTTAGTCACTGGTGCAAGTGGATTTATTGGCACCCATTTAATTGAATTTTTGCTCAAACGTGGCTATGAGGTCATTGCCTTAAGCCGTCAAGCGCGTGAGTCGAGTCATGGCTTAACATGGATTACCGATTTTAACCAAATTACAGATACCAATCTGGATTATGTGGTCAATTTGGCAGGCGAGAGTGTAGGTAAAGGGCGTTGGACGGCAGCGCGTAAGCAAAAGTTAATAAATAGTCGTGTAGATACGACGACAGCACTGTACCAATATTTAATCCAAGCCAATATCATGCCCAAAAGTATTATTTCAGGTTCGGCTGTTGGTTACTACGGTATTGATCCGACATTAACATGGTCACAAGTGTGCTCAGAAGCTAGCCCAAGTCAAAATATCTTTATGGCACAGTTGTGCCAAAAGTGGGAATACAGTGCTTTGCAATTTAGTCAGTTTAATACCAAGATTGTTCGTTTAGGCGTGGTGTTTGGTAAACGCGGTGGAATTTTACCGCAAATGCTATTACCGATTAAATGGGGTTTAGTGGGGAAAATTGGCAACGGACAACAGCCTGTGGTGTGGGTGCATATACATGATGTACTCAGAGCGATTGAGTTTTTAATGCGTACCCCAACCAAAGCGCGGATTTTTAATGTGGTAGCACCAGAGCTGACCACGCAAGCACAGTTTGCCGCCCAAGCTGCTGAATTATTAAAAAGACGTCCTTTATTAAATGCACCAGCATGCTTGTTTAAAACACTGATGGGTGAGCAGTCACAATTGATTTTAAATGGTCAATTTGTTGTGCCCCAGCATTTACATGATGCAGGCTTTGTGTTTCATTTTCAAAGCCTACACCATGCTTTAAGTAACCTAGAGCATGTCAAAAGATCAGCAATCGCTGAGCCTGATTAAGCTGACATATATTTGAGTTTAAGCGCAGCTTCTTCTGCAAAATAAGTCCAAATGCCGTCAGCACCTGCACGGCGGCAGCTCATGAGTGACTCAAGAATCACGCTGTCAGACAACCAACCATTTTGGATTGCACCGGCTAACATGGCGTATTCACCACTAACTTGATACACAAAAGTTGGTATACCAAAGGTATCTTTAACTTCACGTACAATATCTAAATACGGCATTCCCGGTTTTACAATCACCATATCTGCGCCTTCTTGAATATCAAGCGCGATTTCATGCAAGGCTTCGGCACGGTTACCAATATCCATTTGATAAGTATATTTATTACCGCCTTTTAGGTTGCTGGCAGAACCCACCGCATCACGAAATGGCCCATAAAAGCTTGAGGCATATTTGGCTGAATAGGCCATAATATTGGTATAAATATGTCCATGGGCTTCAAAGGCTTGACGGATTGCACCAATACGTCCATCCATCATGTCGCTTGGGGCAAAGATATCAGCACCAGCTTCGGCATGACTTAAACCTTGTTTAATTAAGGCCTCTACCGTTTCATCATTCAGCACATAACCAGATTCATCTAAAATACCGTCTTGACCATGTGTGGTGTATGGGTCGAGTGCGCCATCGGTAATCAGTACCATCTCAGGTAATTCTTTTTTGAGTAAACGTACCGTGCTTTGGACTAAACCATCGTCACGCCATGCCGCTTCTGCCAGTAAACTCTTATCTTCTTGTGGAGTCACAGGGAATAAGGCCAGTTTTGAGACGCCAAGTTCAAGTAAACGCTCGGCTTTTTTTAATAATAGATCTGCTGATAAACGCTGTACCTTAGGCATACTTGCGATATCTTCAGTTTGATTGTGTCCCGGTAAAACAAACACTGGATAAATTAAATGATCTGCTGAAAGATGAGTTTCGCGTACCATCGAACGTAAGTGTTCATTTTTACGAATACGACGCATACGGGTTGCAGGAAAAGCTGGACGATTAAAGCTATACATAATAATCCCAATGTTTTGTATTAAAATTTACTTTATTGTAGCTCTATAATACGGCTTTGATCATTGTAAATTGTTGTTAAGGTAATTTAAAAAAATGAATGATGCTGTGAAAAAGTGGACTGGTGAGTTAAATCTTGGTGAGAAAGTTGAAATTAATGCCGTTGTTGAAAAGTTATGCCAAGCCTTTAATAGTTCGCCATTTTTTCAACATAATGCGATGCAGATGCGTGTGGTCGATGGTCAGCTCCAAGCCTATGTTGCCATGCAGCCGCATTTGATTGGCAATATGCAATATCAAATTTTACACGGTGGCTCCACAGCAACCATGCTCGATAGTGTAGGGGGGATTGTGGCGATGGCAGAGCTGTATAAGCGTGCCACCAAAGAAAATTTTGAGCAGGTGAGTATGCAAGTGGCACGGGTTGCGACTTTAGATATCCGTGTAGATTATTTAAAACCCGGACGTGGTCAATATTTCATTGCCACCGCCGAAGCGCTACGTATGGGACGTAAAGGCTGTACCATGCGTATGAATATGGTCAATGATCAAGATAAATTGATTGCCACCGCCATTGCCTCTTATGCTTATTAAAGTGTAATTACATATTCATCAACCGCTTCGATTGAAGCGGTTTTTTTTAAGATTTGGCACGTTGTAGCGCAGCATGCCATTTGGCTAAATGTGCTTCACGCTCGGCGGTTGGCATGTTGGGTTCAAAAGCACGATCGAGTTGCCAACACGCCGCAATATCGTCTAAACAGTCAAATACGCCCACTTTTAAACCTGCCATGGCTGCTGCGCCCCATGCGGTAGATTCAAGCATTTTAGGACGCAGAACTGGCACATTTAAAATATCGGCTTGAAATTGCATTAGCATATTGTTTTGGCTTGCTCCACCATCTACGCGTAGCTCAGTGAGCCCTTGACCGACATCAGATTGCATGGCGCTTAAAACATCTGCCACTTGAAATGCAATCGCTTCTAAAGCAGCACGTGCAATGTGGTGTTTGGTGGTGCCACGCGACATACCACACAATAAAGCGCGTGCTTCACTATCCCAATGCGGTGCCCCCAGCCCAGTAAAGGCAGGCACCAAGACCACGCCTTCGGTATCGCTGACTTGAGCAGCAAGTTTTTCGATGTCACCACTATGTTGTAAAAGCCCTAAACCATCGCGTAGCCATTGCACAATTGCACCTGCCATAAACACACTGCCTTCTAAGGCATAAGTGGCCTGGTTTTGCGCGTGCCATGCCAGGGTGGATAGTAATTGATTGTCACTGCGCTGAATTTGGTGTCCGGTATTAAACAGCATAAAGCAGCCCGTGCCATAGGTGTTTTTGGCAGTACCCGCTTTAAAGCAAGCTTGACCAAACAGGGCGGCGTGTTGATCTCCTAATACACCAGTAATTGGAATACGAGCGCCCAATAAACCCGGTGCTGTATCTGCAATATAGTCATCTGATTGAATAATGCGGGGTAGAATTTTCTGTGGGATATTAAAATGCTCAAGTAGCGCCTGATCCCATGTTTGATGCTGTAAATTCATTAGCATGGTACGTGAAGCATTACTGGCTTCGATTACATGTTCAGCACCTTGGGTTAAATTCCACAGCAGCCAACTGTCTATGGTGCCAAAAGCGGCATGACCTTGCTCGGCAAGTTGGCGTAAATCAGACACATGCTCTAGCAACCACACCAATTTTCCTGCACTAAAATAAGGGTCAATACGCAATCCTGTACTGGCAAAGATTTTAGGACTTAAGCCTTGTTCAATCAGGGCTTGGCACCATGCACTTGCTCTGCGATCTTGCCAAATAATCGCAGGTGCTAGGGCGCGTCCTGTGCGTTTGTCCCACACCACAGTCGTTTCTCTTTGATTGGTTAATCCCAATGCAGCAATATCTTTGGCCAGTAAACCTGCTGCGGCAAGGGCTTGTTGTACCACGCCCAATTGGTTGCTCCAAATCTCATGGGCATCTTGTTCTACCCAACCTGAATGTGGGGTGGTTATTTTGGTTTCACGCTGCGCCGTGGCTTGGATTTCACCTTTTTGATTAAAAATGATGGCACGGCTTGAGGTTGTGCCTTGATCTAAAGCAAGTAAATAGCGCATATTTTTATAATACAGTGCTTGAAAGGCAAAATATTAACCTAATTCAGCAATCAAACGCAGAAAGTCGCATGAAATTCTTCGCAAATAGCCTCGTAATCTTTGAAAGTTATGCTATGATGAGTCCGTACTTTGGGGGTGTTTCTGGCTTCGACGCTGGTGATGAAACTCATAGATGCATGCCGAGAGCGCATTTTCTCTCGTAAATCAAATTTGCATTTTTTAGTCGCAAACGACGAATCATACGCTCTAGCTGCCTAAGGGCAGCTTGTCCGCCTCTCCGAATACTTGTGGTTAGAGAGTCCGACTGAAGCGCACGCACACAAGTCCGTATTAAAGTCACGCCTCGGGGCTTTGTACTAAATTTAGAGGATCGCCTGAGCACCCTGTTCGTCGGGTCGCAAAGGGTTAAAACAATAGACGATATCTAAGCATGTAGTATTCTCGAGCGTAGTGCTGGCGGACGCGGGTTCAACTCCCGCCACCTCCACCAAATACTTAGCTGAATATAACTGAACATAGTGTTGTATAAAGCGGAAAGGCTTGATTCTAAAGGGATCAAGCCTTTTTTTATGCCTAAACATAACTGAATATAACTAGGCATAGGGATACATGGCATGTATCCTAGTCTGTATCCCCTGTATTTTATTGAACTGGAAGGGATACAAAGATGAAAAGATTAGATATTAAACGCCGCCCAGTAGCCGATACAGTATTGGCTACTCTTGAACCTGAAACTAAGGAATATCGTGAGTTAGATAGTAGTGGTCTATATTTTAGAGTTAAGCCTGATGGCAAATGGTCATGGTTATTCAGATATAAAAAAGCTGCTGGCAAATTGTCATGGTTAGGTATTGGGACTTATCCTGAGCTATCAGGCAAAGGAGCAAGAAAGAAAGCTGCTGAGATAGTCCAAGATATTTCACACGGCGATAACCCCATCATTACTAAGCAAGAACGAAAACGCCAAGAGCTTGAGCTGAATAATGCTACGTTTGAAGTATTGGCTAGGGAATGGCTAGATACAAAGTTAAATGCTTGGGTACATGACACCATGACCCGAAATAAAGGTGCATTAGAAAAACATATCTTTCCTGTGTTTGGTAAACGCTTATACACCAATATTAAACCGATTGAATGGATGAACCATTTAAAAGGGATTCAGCAGCAGCATGGTATTTACGAGCAAGTGAATCGAGTTCGAGCCATGTGTCGTGATATTTACGACTATTCAAAGCTGAATAGCCACTGATTTTGTATGGTTTTATTAAAAATGATATGTTTATTTGCTTAATTTAATTGATGGCACGGCACTCCACCAAAATTCTTAAAAACAATCCAAGCCTAAACGTCTGGCTTTTTTTTATACTCATAAAAAAATCCCGCCATGAAGACGGGAATTTTTAAGATGCTAAACTAAACTGTTACCAGCTTAATGCACCACCCGTTTGATAATCGGTTACGCGTGTTTCAAAGAAGTTTTTCTCTTTACGTAAGTCCATCATTTCAGACATCCATTGGAATGGATTGGTCACGCCTGCAAATTGTTCAGGTAAGCCCAATTGAGCCAAACGACGGTTTGCAATGAATTTTAAGTATTCTTCCATCATTGCAGCGTTCATACCCAACACGCCGCGTGGCATAGTGTCTTTGGCATATTCAATTTCAAGCATGGTACCTTCAAGAATCATTTGGATGATTTCTTGTTGGAATTCTGCTGTCCATAACTGTGGGTTTTCGTTCTTGATTTGGTTAATCATGTCGATACCAAAGTTCAAGTGCATTGATTCATCACGTAAGATGTATTGGAATTGCTCGGCAACACCATTCATCTTATTACGACGACCCATCGACAAAATTTGGCTAAAACCACAGTAGAAGAAGATCCCTTCTAATACACAGTAGAACGCGATCAAGTTGCGCAGCAAAATTTGATCGTTTTCAGGTGTACCAGTTTTAAAGGTCGGATCAGTTAAAGACTGGGTGTACTTTAAGCCCCATGCCGCTTTACGTGCCACCGATGGCACTTCGCGGTACATGTTAAAGACTTCGCCTTCGTCCATACCCAAAGATTCGATACAGTATTGGTAAGCATGGGTGTGAATTGCTTCTTCAAATGCTTGACGCAATAAGTATTGACGACATTCAGGGTTGGTAATGTGACGGTAGATGGCAAGTACCAAGTTATTGGCAACCAAAGAATCGGCGGTCGAGAAAAAGCCCAATGAGCGCATGACAATGGTACGTTCATCTTCAGTTAAGCCATCTTCTGATTTCCACAAGGCGATGTCGTGGTTCATGTTGACTTCTTGTGGCATCCAGTGGTTAGCACAACCATCTAGATACTTTTGCCAAGCCCATTCGTATTTAAATGGAACCAACTGGTTTAAGTCAGCACGACAGTTGATCATGGCTTTGTCGTCAACTTGAACACGCTGCGCACCCATCTCAAGTTCTTCAAGACCCGGTGCTACATCTAAGTTATTTAGAGCGTGAGATGCTCTTGCCAGCGGATCGGTTGAATCTGCTGCGGCTCCACGATAGGTTGTAGCGGGTTGTGGTGCTGCCACATTCTTCTGTGGCTGCTCTGTATGAGATACCACTTGCGAATCAACCGCTTTTTGCGGTTGGACGGGCGTAGGCTGCTGTTCAGGTGCAGCCGATTTTTGCGAATCATCTTCGAAATCGTCCCAACTCAGGATAGACATATCATACTCTCTTAAAGTTGCAATTTTTTAAAAATCAGTAGCAGGTCTAAAACTAATACTGACTTTTATAGCAATATTATTCATTACTACAATCACACCGCATACTATGAAGAGTAAACAGTTTAATGGAATGGAGTAATTTCCTATCTGTAACGATTCTTCAATCAGTAAGTAATAAAATACCCATTGCAAGAAGGTAATCGCTTTAAATCTATAACTGGACTTAAACAAATAAGGTAACGCTAATGGATTATTAAGTAGGGATAATGGAAAAAAGATAATCATTATTCCTGTAAAAATCCATAAAAAAGCAAAAGCTACCTCACAGCGTCTTGACTCATTCATGTGTAGCACTCTTAATTATTAATCGAACAAAATCTTTATTTAGATCAGTTAGATATAGCAACGTCTTGAAAAATATCTCTTTAAAACAGGTAGTTATAAGAGGTTGACGTTGACAGAGTTTTACGACACAATAGCGTCCAATATATGTTGGCTCTGTCAACTAAGAATCAACGCTGTTGGCGCAGTTTTGATTCTGTAACAAACCTCTGCATTAGCAGGGGTTTTTTATTGTCTATGTTTTTTGTTGCGTACTTTAATTAAAAAATATGCCACAGGTACATAAAATAAAACGACAAAGGAAATAATCAGGGCAGCAAGTCCTAACATATAGTTGGGGGTCATGGTTTCCATAAAAATATCCTTTTGTTGTTTTTAAATTATTCTGTACCCCCGAAGTTCCTCTTAAAAAAGAGGAACTTGCTACCACCTTAAATGCAGGCTAGGGGGATTAGAAACTCACCAATTATTGGCAAGCCTCACAATCAGGATTATCAATTGAACATGCTTGTGGCACTGGTGCTGCTTGCGCAAAACCATCTTCTTCTACCGCAGCAGGTTTCGCTTCTACAGGTGCAGCTGTTGGAGCAATCGTAGATTTCACAGCGTTTAATGCGCCAGTATTAATCGTCGATTTCTCAGCAGAGGTTGCACCTAAAGCACGTAGATAGTAAGTGGTTTTTAGACCACGTAACCACGCCATTTTATAGGTAATGTCAAGTTTCTTACCGTTTGCACCTGAGATGTAAAGGTTAAGCGATTGTGCTTGGTCAATCCATTTTTGACGACGAGATGCTGCATCTACAATCCAACGTGGCTCAACTTCAAACGCTGTGGCAAAGATCGCTTTTAACTCTTCAGGGATACGAGAAATTTTCTGTACCGAACCTTCAAAGTGTTTAAGATCATTCACCATTACCGAATCCCAAAGACCGCGATCTTTTAACGCACGGACTAAGTACGGGTTGATCACTGTGAATTCACCAGACAGGTTAGATTTCACATATAAGTTTTGGAAGGTAGGTTCAATTGATTGCGACACGCCACAAATGTTTGAAATGGTAGCTGTTGGTGCAATTGCCATCACATTTGAGTTACGCATACCGTCTTTTTGAACTTTGGCACGTAAAGTATCCCAGTCCAAACGTTGTGTACGGTCAACTTCAAACATGCCTTCAGGACGTGTTTTTGCCACAAGATTCAGTGAGTCAATTGGTAAAATACCTTGATCCCATAATGAACCTTTAAATGTTTCGTATGTGCCACGTTCAAGCGCTAAATCGCTAGAGGTTTGAATCGCATAGTACGAAATCACTTCCATTGATTCATCGGCAAAGTTTACAGCTGCATCAGAACCATACGCCATACCCATCTCGTAGAGTGCATCTTGGAAGCCCATGATACCCATACCGACAGGACGGTGTTTTAAGTTTGAATTACGTGCTTGTGGTACAGCGTAGTAGTTAATGTCAATCACGTTATCAAGCATACGCACTGCTGTTTTTACCGTGCGCGCTAATTTTTCGCGATCGAGCACACCACCTTGAACGTGTTGTACTAAGTTAATTGAACCTAAGTTACAGACCGCGATTTCGTCTTGGTTGGTGTTTAAGGTAATTTCAGTACACAAGTTTGATGAATGCACCACGCCTACGTGTTGTTGTGGCGAACGTAAGTTACATACGTCTTTAAACGTGATCCACGGGTGACCTGTTTCAAATAGCATCGACAACATTTTTCGCCATAAGTCTTTCGCACGAATGACTTTATGTAGCATGTTGCTTTCTTTAGCAATGCCTTCGTAGTAAGCATAACGCTCAGCAAATTCTAAACCAGTCAAATCATGCAAATCTGGTGTTTCAGACGGCGTGAACAGTGTCCATTCTTTGTCTTCAATGACACGTTGCATAAACAAGTCAGGAACCCAGTTGGCTGTGTTCATGTCATGGGTACGACGACGATCATCACCAGTGTTTTTACGAAGTTCTAAGAATTCTTCAATGTCTAAGTGCCACGTTTCAAGGTAGGCACAGACTGCACCTTTACGCTTACCACCTTGGTTGACAGCAACTGCGGTATCATTCGCCACTTTTAAGAACGGTACCACACCTTGTGATTTACCATTCGTGCCTTTGATATACGAGTTTAAAGCACGTACTGGTGTCCAGTCGTTACCTAAACCGCCTGCCCATTTTGACAACATGGCGTTATCACGCATTGCGCCATAGATGTTGTAAAGATCATCGGCAATAGTGGTTAAGTAGCAGCTTGATAACTGTGGACGTAGCGTACCTGAGTTAAATAGGGTTGGTGTAGACGCCATGTAGTCGAAGCTAGAGAGTAAGTTATAGAACTCAATCGCACGGTCTTCGCGGTTTTGTTCGTTTAAGCTTAAGCCCATCGACACACGCATAAAGAACAATTGCGGTAATTCAAAACGTACGCCATCTGAATGGATGAAGTAACGGTCAAATAAAGTTTGTAGACCTAAGTAGGTAAATTGGTTTGAGCGTTCTGGTTTGATCGCAGCTGCCAATTTTACAAGGTCAAAGTTCAATAATTCTGGTGATAATAGGTCAAGCTCGATGCCTTTCTTTAAGAAAGTCTCTAAAGCATCACCTTCAGCAGTGTTGCTTGCTAAATCTAAGAACTCAAGACCTGTTGCCACCAAGTTGTCACGTAGTAAACGTGCAGTCACGTAAGTGTAGTTTGGTTCTTGTTCAATACGGGTACGGGTCGCCATCATCATTGTGGTTGAGATGTCAGTTGCTTTGACCCCGTTGTATAAGTTCTTAACGGTTTCATCGACAATGGCTTGAACATCAATGCCTTCTAAGCCTTCAGCAGCAGTTGCAATCGTCGCGGTTAATTCGTTTAAATCTAGCGGTGTTAACTGACCGTTTTGACCTAAAATTTGTAAGGTTGGATGATGATGAGCATGGGTCGCTTTACGCGCTTCGGCACGTTGTTCGCGATAAATTACGTAAGCACGCGCCACTTTTTGTTCGCCTGTACGCATCAGTGCCAATTCAACTTGATCTTGAATCTCTTCAATATGGATCGTGCCACCTGATGGTAAACGACGTTTGAAGGTATTGAGCACCATATCGGTCAATTGCGCGATACGATCATGAATACGGCTAGATTCAGCACTTGGTTGGCCTTCAACAGCCAAAAATGCTTTGCCAATGGCAACTGAAATCTTTTCAGCATCAAAAGCGGCAACTTCACCAGTGCGTTTAATCACTTGAAGTTGACCGGGGGTCGCTGTGGTTACGCTCATTGCATCAACTCTTTATTTGTTTATTAACCAACAAGTTTGTATGGGTTTTACGAGGCTACAATAGGCAAGACTTACCCATCGCGTTTGTAAAAAACACAAGACTTAGTGGTTTAAAGTAGGATTGGGCACAAGATACGGGAAAATCCGTGGTAGATCAATATTGACATTTTAGAAAAGTTTTTGAATTTAACTTCTGTCAAAACATAAAAAAAGGCAGACTCAATTGCTAAGCCTTGCCCCATAAGGCATAGCATAGCAAAGCTTGGCAAAAGAGCATATAGCTAAAGTTGTTGATCACTCAAAAAGTCACAGATTTAATTTTTATGAGGTAAAAAATAGCCAATTTTTGCTAAAAAACTTATCTGATTAAAATAGCAGCGAACACAAGCGCAGTCATTCAATGCATCACAGCTTATCGAAATATAACAAATTGCTACTTTGATGTATCAGTTTGGTGAATAGCATCTTGTTTACAATGTAAACGTGTGTATATTGCAAGATATATTGAAACGTATCTATTGGATTTTTAAAGGATACGTCAAGTTAATAAAGGGGCATTATGCATGAGCCAAGAAGAAAAGTTACCTAAAATTTTAATTGTTGAAGATGACGAACGTCTTGCACGTTTAACGCAAGAGTATTTGATTCGTAATGGTCTAGAAGTTGGGGTAGAAACCGACGGTAATCGCGCCATCCGTCGTATTATTGCTGAGCAACCTGATTTGGTGGTGCTTGATGTGATGTTACCTGGTGCAGATGGTTTAACCATTTGTCGTGAGGTGCGTCCGCATTTTCACCAACCGATTTTAATGCTCACTGCACGCACCGAAGATATGGACCAAGTGTTGGGTCTAGAAATGGGTGCCGATGATTATGTAGCAAAACCTGTGCAACCGCGCGTGTTATTGGCACGTATTCGTGCTTTATTGCGTCGTACCGATAAAGTCGCTGAAGATGAAGTGGCACAGCGCATTGAATTTGACGACTTAGTGATTGATAACGGTGGTCGCTCAGTGACCTTAAATGGCAACTTGGTGGACTTTACCAGCGCTGAGTATGATTTATTGTGGTTATTGGCCTCTAATGCGGGTCGTATTTTATCGCGTGAAGACATTTTTGAGCGTTTACGTGGCATTGAATATGACGGTCAAGACCGTTCGATTGATGTGCGTATTTCTCGTATTCGTCCAAAAATTGGCGATGATCCTGAAAATCCAAAACGTATTAAGACGGTACGTAGTAAAGGTTACTTGTTTGTCAAAGAAACCAATGGCATGTAAGACCTTCACAGCACTTTTGATGTAGGACGACTTTTTGGTGTTTAAACACAGTATTTTTTTGCGCATTTACGCAGGGCTTTTGATCTTGATGGTGTTGGTGGCCTGTTCAGGTTACATCCTCACCCAAATGATCAACTATCAGCGTGCGCAAGAATATCGTGAGTCGCTCACCGATGGTATGGCCTATATCATGAGTGAGGGCATTGCACGGCAACCGAATCGGCAACAAAAAGAAGATTGGATTTCAGACGCCTCTAATTTATTGGGCATTCCGATTTTTTATGTAGGTGCCGATCAAGTTGCCTTGTCGCGTGCCGAAATGCGCCGCATTGAGCAGCAAAAAGCCGTGGTGCGCTACGAAGCGGAAAATGGCATTGCCTATGTAGTGATGGGCATTAAAAATGACCCACAGCATTATCTATATGCACAGATTGAAGAAATCACTGAACAGCAAATGAAATTTTTGCCAGTGTTTATTCAAGACTATTTGGCGTATTACTCAGGGCAAGAGGCCAAATACCTAGCCAATATTCAACAGCATTTTTCTCATCCTGTGAGTGTGCAAAGTATCCGCGATTTAGATCTAGATTCTGAGCAACTCAGTCGTTTGCGTTTAGGCAACGGGATTATCTTGTACCGCGACAATCCTTCAATTCGTGGTACCACCATTTCGATTATCAGTCCACTTGAGCGTGATCCTAGCCAAGCGATTGTGATAGGGCCTGTACCTTTATTTAACTGGATGCCATTTGAGTTAGCAGCCGGCATTACCTTACTAAGCTTATTTATCTTAAGTTTAGGGGTATATGGCTTAATGATTCCAATGCAAGCCAAGCTGCGTGAAGTGAATCGTGCCTTAGATCAGATGCAAGGCGGTGATTTATCGGTGCGTTTACCGGTAGATGGTACCGATGAACTTGCCAATTTGGCCAGCAGTTACAACAACATGGCTGAACATATCCAGCGTTTAATTGAAGCACAGCGTGAGTTAATGCGTGCGGTATCGCATGAATTACGTACCCCTGTAGCACGTATTCGTTTTGCTTTAGAGATGTTGGTGGATGAAGACGACTACGACTATCGTGTGCAACAAATGGACATGATTGATAAAGATATTGAAGCACTCAATACCCTAATTGATGAAATCATGACTTATGCCAAGCTTGAACAAGGCATGCCGTCTTTAGATTTTGAGCAAGTGTCTTTATTTGAAGTGCTTGACCAAGTGTTAATTGAAACTGAAGCTTTAAAAACCGGCAAAGTATTAGAACTGATTGCTCCGCCGATTGGTCTAGAGGTAGAAAGCGAACGACGTTATTTACATCGCGTGATTCAAAATTTAGTCGGCAATGCAGTGCGTTATGCAGAAAATAAAGTCATCTTAAGTGGTGGTTTAAATGCACAGGGCATGGCCTATATTTGTGTTGAAGATGATGGACCGGGTATTCCTGTTGAGGAGCGTGAACGTGTCTTTGAAGCCTTTGCCCGTTTAGATGACAGTCGTACCCGTGCATCAGGTGGCTATGGTTTAGGTTTATCCATCGTCAGCCGTATTGCTTATTGGTTTGGTGGTGAGATTGGGGTTGATGAAAGTCCACGTTTGGGTGGGGCACGTTTTACCATGACTTGGCCACTTGAGCGACCAACTAAAAAGAAATAAAAAAAAGCCCGCAACTTGCGGGCTTTTTGTTAAGGCTAAATTATTTAGTGGCTTGTTTATAGACACGATCAGCTTCATCAAAACGATCAGTGACCTCACGATCAGGTGCTTTACCCAATAAACTCACCACAATGATGGCAATAGTGGAACAGATAAAGCCCGGAATGATTTCATAAACCCCTGTATCACCCCAGATATTTTTCCATACAATGACCATTAACGCACCGACCAGCATACCGGCCAAAGCACCGTTTAAGGTCATACGACGCCAGAATAAGGATAAAATAATTAAAGGACCAAATGCTGCGCCAAAACCTGCCCATGCATAAGCGACCAAACCCAACACTTTAGATTCAGGGTTGCCCGCCATCCAAATGGCAAGTAAGGCAATCAGTAACACCATAATACGACCTACCCACACCAATTCATTTTGGCTGGCATTTTTGCGTAATAATGATTTGTAAAAATCTTCAGTTAAGGTACTTGAACACACCAAAAGTTGACAACTTAAAGTACTCATTACAGCTGCTAAGATTGCTGCCAAGACAATACCTGCCACCCATGGATTAAACAAAATTTTGGTCAGTTCCATAAATACGGTTTCAGGATTGGCATTGACCACACTGGCCATAGCAGGGTTGGCTTCAAAGTAGGCAATCCCAAAGAAGCCAGCAGCGACTGCACCACCTAGACATAAGATCATCCATGTCATACCAATACGACGTGCATTGGGAATGGATTTAACAGAGTCGGCTGCCATAAAGCGTACTAAAATATGCGGTTGACCAAAGTAACCTAAACCCCATGCCAATAACGATAAAATCGCCACCACACCTAAATCACCGACCAAATTGGTGGCTTGGGGGCGTGCCGCTTCAAGTGCCAAGGTCACTTGTGACATGTCCGAGAAGGTCATGAGTGTCACAACAGGCGTTAAAATTAACGCAAAGATCATTAAGCCAGCTTGAAAGGTATCTGTCCAAGACACCGCCAAGAATCCACCAATAAACACATAACTGATGGTGGCAATGGCACTGATCCAAAGCGCGGTGCTATAAGACATGTCAAACATGCTTTCAAACAAACGCGCGCCTGCCACCATGCCAGATGCACAGTAAATGGCAAAGAAAATTAAGATCACACATGCCGATACAATACGTAAGATTTTCTTTTGATCGTTAAAACGATTCGAAAAATAATCTGGTAAGGTCAGGGCATTATGCTGCACTTCGGTGTGCACACGTAAACGCCCGGCAACGAGCAACCAGTTGAGCCATGCACCAATAATCAGACCAATCGCGATCCACATTTCAGACAGACCGGACAAATAAATGGCACCGGGTAAGCCCATCAGTAACCAACCACTCATGTCTGAAGCGCCCGCCGAAAGTGCAGTCACAAAACTACCTAAACGACGACCACCTAAAATATAGTCAGAGAAGTTGGCGGTGGCACGATAAGCCATTAGGCCAATCGCCACCATGGCGACAATATAAAATAAAAACGTAATCAGGGTGGGATTCAGGGAGAGCATACATCATCCATATTCAAATTGGACAGTTAAGCAAAGCCATGACTGAATCTGCCACGGCTGTGCGATATTCCTGACCACAAATTTTAAGTTGTTGAAAAAACAAAGGCGAAATTTAAGCATACTTTTTTATCAACTGCTGAGTTTTTAATACATGCCACCGCAGTTGAATTTTTTATAAATCGTATGTTATTGATTAAAATAAAATTTAACGATTTTGTCCCATCACGCCGCGAATGGTGCTGAGGATGTCAGCAGGTAATACCACAGTTTTGGCATTGTTGGATTTGGCTATATCTTGCATGGCTTTGACATATTGCTCACCCAATAAATAGGCCACAGGAATTTCTTTGTCACCTACAGCCGACGACACCATTTCAATGGCTTTTTGTGAGGCTTGGGCCAACACCACTTGCGCTTCTGCATCACGGCGTGATGCTTCTAAACGACCGTCTGCTTCTAAAATTGCCGCTTGTTTTTCACCATCAGCTTTGGTGACTGTGGCACGACGTTGACGTTCTGCCGCAGCTTGTTCTTCCATGGCGGTTTGCATGGTGTGCGATGGTTTAATATCCTGAATTTCGACCGTTTTTATTTGACACACGACACCAAAAAAATAGAATTAACTTTCTATATGTATGAAAATAAAGGTATTTATTGGTTTTTAAAAATTCTATATAGAATTCTATATTTTTTTAGATTTTTAAGTAGAATTTCTATATTTCCTTAAGGTGAAAAATATACAGTAAATGATTAAATTAAACCTATTAAAAGTATGAAAAAGCCAACATTCTACTGTTGGCTTTTTAAATTGTAGAAATCAACAAACAACATTAGTGAGCAGCAAGCATCGAGCCTGATTGAACAACATGAATTTTTGTTCCTAACAAAGACTCTAAGAATAATTCAGGTGCAAGCCTTTCATATACGAATAAAAATTCTTCTGTAAGAGCTAAATAATTTTCATACTGTCCAGTTACTACACTTCGCCATATACTCGGTCTATACCTAACTAAAATAGAGAGAGAATACAAGATTACAGTAGCAATGCATCTATAATCATTGATTGATGAGAATATTGGTAATATGTAGCTTGTTGATGTAAAAGGGCTTTTATGAAGTTTGATAATTTCATACCAATATTTATGATCAGGATGATTTAGCAAAGCTCTGAAATGCAAATAAGGTTCATTTGTTTCTATATACTCAATCTGTTCGAGGGGCAGATCTAAATTTTCAATATCTTCTAAAGTTTTACTGCAAGATTTATCGGTAATTTTTAGATATGTTGCGCCACGATCTTTAAATTTTAGCCCATTAGCTTCCATATCGTAGTTAAACAGCAACCAATTTTCTTGATTCTCTGTAAGCATACCCAACAAGTCTTCTAGTTCAGGTACGCGAGAAAATAGTTCTATGAGATTAGTAACATAAGGGTTGGTTATATCAATATCTTCTGCTCTTCTAGGTTTTTTTGAAGGAAATTCTGATACATCGTATTCTAAAAATTCTACCCATTTTTTAAAAAAGCCATTTGATAATACTCCAACTACAAATCCCTCAAAAGCATTATCGGTAAGCGAGTCAAAAGTATATAGACCATGACCAAATTTGGTCATGTCTTCAACTTCTTGTAATGATGTTGGGCCATTTGGAGAAGCTAACATCTCAGCAGATGCAAATGCGATAGCTCCATAATATAGACTTATAATTCGTTGATTAGTTTTTTGAGTAATTGCATTTTCAAAATAATCACAGCCATTTTGGACGCAGAAAGCTAAGCCTGATGCCTTAGAAATAATATCATCCTGCGATAAATTTATACCTAGCTGTTGGCTACGTTGAATAACTAATTTTTCGGCCAAACCTTTTGTTTTAAATTGGCGTATCCGAGTCCAAATTTGGTTAATAGGGTTCTCGGATTGAATGTGGTTATTAAACTCTTTAAATAAAGTTTTAGGTCTTTGAGGATTAGGGGAAGAAATTTTACCGTTTGAAGCAGATTTATTCCATTCTAATACATAATCCTGAATATCTTTAGATTCTATAACCTTTGTAGAAATGCCGTATGCAAATGATTCAATATGGTAAAAACTACCGTTAATGATTATTAGATCAACATCACTATCTAATCTTTTATAAACTGAATTATTTGTAGCAGAACAATATAAAAAGCCTATTTTATAAGTGGCATTATTCTTCTTGAGTTGGATTAATAGGTATTCTCCGTCTTCTATAGCATCGGTGATTACACACTGCCAGTTATGTTTTTCAAAAGGCTCAATAATTTTCCTTTTTGCATCGTTAGTTAAGATATTTAATCTTTGCTGTTTACCTGTATCCATTATTACTTCCACGCCCTTATATTACTTACATTTTAATCAAAATAAATTGATAACTAATTGTTAAATTTAACTATGTACTTATTTAATGCTTCTTTAGTTTCTTTCAATTGCTGCTGCAACAAATGATTGTGATAGATCAGGGAGTTATTCTCACTTAACTTAATTTCATATAGTTCCTGTAATTCAGCGAGTTCTTCTTTTAACTCTTGAATTTGCTCTTTTTCAGCTTTTTTTTGCGCTTTTTTATTAGCATTAATATCTTTCTCAGTAGCTTTACCAGTACGAATTTGCTCTGCTTCTTTAATCTTGATAAGAAGACTAGCTAATTCAGGACGTTGTTTATTTACAGAACCTCTTTTAAGTCCTGCTTCCAAAGCTACTGCATCATTATTGATTTTATAAGGTGGCTGTACTATTAAAGTTTTACCATCTATCAGTCTTTGCAATGCTGCTTCAAGTTTTTCTACTGCTTTAGACATTTTTGACAGCCTCAATCAATGTAATTCGTTTCTCTAGAACCTTATTTATAGATGCAATTTCTACCTTTAATTGGTCATGGAAATAGTTTCCTGACTCATATTGAGATAATTGTCTTTCCATAGTGCTTTTTACAATTTCAAGTTTCTTAACTGAGGATTGGTCAAACACAGCATTTTCACACGTTACACAGGCTGTGGTATAAGCAAAGCCTAGGCGATCACAGTTTGTTTCAAGAGTGCAGCCACCAAGAGGGGTTTGTTTATAATGTATTTGACCTGCTCTAACTAATTTTTCAGTATTCTTTCGATCAGAATTAAAAATTTTTCTTAGACCTTCTTTCTGAGTTTCTAAACCTATACCCCTAGCACCAAATAGCATTTCATCCTGCTCAATGATATTTAAAAACAGTTCAGTGGTATGTTCGATTCTTTCAGTATGAAACTCTCTAATGAGGTCAGACTCAAAGAGGAAATTCTTGCTATCAACAGCATTGTTTCCATAGTGCAGAGTCATGTCATAACTAATGTGTTGAAGCTGTTTTTTTAAAGTTGGTATTTTCACTAAACCACTTCTAATGGAATAGACAGTAAGCGATCTTCTGAATTGATGTGTTTTAAATCGCCACGGTTTTCCAATTTCTATGTCTTCATAGCTCTCCCAATCTTCTAAAGGATTGAAAACATATAATTCATTCAAATCTTCTTTGGTGAAATTTATGGGATTTAAAAGGCGTTCAACCCAATTATTCATTCCTTGATAAACTTCGGTTACTGGTATGCCATATCTAGGTTGTGGTGTGCCTGTATTTCCAAATGAAGGAAATAAAGGATAATCCTCTAACTCCAACACTTTTAGGTTTTTATGCTTTCCGTAGCTACCTGAAAAGAACTTTTTAAGTGAATAGAACTCTCTATGAATCTCACAAATAACCTTTAAACATTCAATAGCCTTAGAGATTTTGTCACTTGTAATCCATGTAGTACATCTAAGACCTGAAACGGTTTTCTTGGAAGTAAAACCATTTAAAAGATAGATTTTCTCACCATTATAGGTGGTTGTTGAGTAAGCATTAATTGGAAGGTTCTGCAATTCATTGATACGCATACCACTAAAGCACATAATCACCATCGCTGCTATAGATTGAAAGCTTGTGAATAATGAATAAGACGATACTTGATTTTCTATTCCAACAGCTTCATGGAGTGCATCTAATTTATAGTGTGATATTAGCTCTCTATAATCTTCGACATTAAATTTTTCCGAATAAAGCTCCAAGCCAAATTGGCTAATTTGATTAATTTGAGAATGGTAGTGGTCAATATAATCTAAACTTTTAGTAATAAAATCAGCGTAGATATTTGTAGGGATCAGAGTTGTTTGCTTGGCATCTGACTCCATATTCTTAACGAATTTTTCTAATTTTTTTATTTCCTTTTCAGTAATACCAAAGTTATCAAAACCATATTTAAGTTTGGTATTATTGATAGCGGTGAACTCTTTAACATATTTTGAAGCTGTTGATTTTTTTAGATTACAAAGATATTTCAAAATATCATTCATTGCTTCTTTACATAATCTCAAATTATTGAAATTACAGTTATGTTTAAGGCAGATATTGGCTAATTTTTTTAAACGTTGCCCTTGTTTAATCAACACGTTAATTAATCGTGCGGAACTATTCTGCTGAACATCCATTATGACAGAATAAAGCACCAGTTTGATCTGTTCGATTAAGATTTTAGCATTCTCTGAGTCATTATCTAGTTGGAATATAACTCTTGAAGAAGATTGCTTTTTATAAGCGTAACAAAGCAAATCCCACTCAGCATCTTTATATCTAGACAGAGGATTTCCTTCACCATCAAATGAAATGATAAAGTCAGGTTGAGGTAATGAATCAAAATTACAGTCATTTACCTCTGTTAAAAGGTGATTATTAAATTGCTGTTCAATCATTATTAATCCATTAATTCAGTTATCAAGTCTATTTGTTGTTGCCAGTATTCAGCATAGTTTCCATTTTCAATATCTCTTTCCACTGCTTTAATAATTTCAGCAGTTTCAGGATAAGCAGCCACCGCTTGTTCCAAAATTTCATCAATTCTGTGCCTGATATACAGAACTTCATCTTCTTTATTTCTATTGATAGATAAGAAAGTCATTTCTTTAAGAGAAAGTAATTTCTTAATATCTATAGCATCTGTGTGTAAAACATATTTGTCACAGAAAAGGCATGATGCAGGATTACTACAATTTGGCTGACTAATGTTCTGAAATCCAGCATCCAACTGAGGTTGTTGGGCACTACTACATTGGCCTATAGGAGTGGTAACATTTTCTTCAATTTGGCCAATTTGAATTTTTACAGGAACAGGCTTCTCACTAACTCTATTTCTTTGGAATGAAGCTTTATAAACAGCATTAAAATACTCGTTCATTTGACCATAGAATTGTTCAGGAGTAGCTTCTGAGTAGGCTTTTTCAGTTGTCTTAGGGGTATTACCTGCTTTTTCAGCAATTACCACAGAACTGCCTGATTTCTGATGGTAATAGTTAGTGATACTTGCCCTTGCTATAGATGCAGGTATGTAATCAATACTAGGAAATTTTGATTTAAGCCAATTCTTATATGCACCTGAATAATGTTCAAGTTTATAAGGTGCAACTAATCTAGTAATTTGATCTTCAGATTTTCTTTCTACCTCATTAATTGAAAATAAAAGCGTTTTTTCTTCAAATAAAGGATCAAGAGGAAGGTTGTTAAGAACCCATTCCCGAAATTCTATGAACTCCTTAGCGATCTTCTTAAAAGAAGCTGTGAAACTCACAGGAACTAATTTTTTGTTTGCTCTATTCTTAATTAAATATGTGCGTATTGTTTTATTGGTCGCTATTAGGTTGTCAAAGCTATCGATCAGCAATTGAGTAACTAAAGATGGATTTATCGCACTATCGCAGAATATACACGCTACAAAAGCATTTACCGCTTTATTGATTAGCCTGATCCTAAATAGGTTAAAAGGTTTATTTCGCTCTTCATAAGTCGCCTTGTATTTCTCATAAATTAGTATAAGCCTTTCATCTTTTAGGTTTTTTTTGATTGCCACATATCGAGCTTTAGCTTTTTCGTAATCTAGAAACTCACCGTTCTCACCAATGAAAATATCATAATATTCACTGGTTCTATTGGTATGTGACTCAATACAATGAACACCAAGTTTCTTGCTTTCAATTATTAATGGGAAAACTTTATCACCCATTAAAAAGGTCTTAATGTTTCTAAAAATTAAAAGGTTAACGTTGGAATATGCTTTAAGTTCATTTTGACCTACTGGTTTTCTATGATTGTTTTGTTGCAATGGAGCTTGCCAAGCAACTTTTTTGACATTGAGAGGTTCAAGATCAATATTAAAACCAATGAAATTAGCAAGAAGGGCTTGTTTCATATAAAAAGTATTGCCTACAGTTTCATCTTTTAACGCCTTTTGAAACTCAAGGTATAAATATTCTGAGTATTTTTTATATGCATTAAGTTGCGAGTTTTTATCAGACCAATCTTGTTCTATTCCTAATGAATCTAATTCTTGTAATATCCGAACTAATAAGTGAATATCGCCTTTTATTGTTGAATAGGAATCCCCAATCACAATATTACGAGCTATATAGCGTCTAATTGTGTTAAGGGTGGTGCTATCTCTTAATGTACCCCTTACAGGTGATACGATATGTCTAATGCGATTAGGAGCTTTTTTAGTCGCAGCTACCCAATCCTTGAAACATATCTTAGCCAAGTCGATTTTTGAAGTTTGATTCACAATATTAAGTGTGAGGATCATGTTTTGAAGAGGTACATTTTCTGATTTCAGGAATTCTTCTGGAGTCACATATACCAAATCACGTTCCTGATGGAACGATACAATATTATTCAACTTAAATTCCCCCCTCATTGCTGAGGTCTATATCTTCATACAACATATTTTCAAATGCTTGATTGGTATCTAGGCTTAGTTCTTCATACCCTGCGTACTGCATGTATAAGTGAGTAGTTTCAACATCTTTATGACCCATGCGCTGCTTGAGATAGAGCATTGCTTGGTCAGGCGCACAATTATGTTTAAGCAAGTTACGAAGCATATTTAGGCCAAATGTCGCTCTAAAGTCATGGAATGAGAAATGTCTAATTTCTTCATTATTGATCTTCATTTCATTTTGAAGTTTTCTCAGCAGCTCACGTACAGCACCACCTGTTTGCAGAGAATATTTCTTGTCCAAAGACTCATCATTTTTTCTTAGAACTTTCTCTGCTCTAGATGTATAGAAAGGATTTCCATATCTACTTAAAAAGACATAATTTGAAGCCGATACCCCATAAAAACTCAGTTCAGCTCTTGCCATCCATTCCTCTGAATGAACGTAATTCCATAAGTTTTCAACAACACGCACAGGTATTCGTAATGTGTATTTAGCCCCATCTTTGGTGTCAATTGTTCCACCAACGCTTATGGAGTAGGTATTGTCGTTTGAATTGATCTTACTGTTTCTTTTAAGGTCTAAGATATGTTGTTTTTTAAGCGTACATACTGTTTGAAGTCTAGCACCAGTATGAAGAGCGAAAGAACACATTAAGTACAGTTCAATTGGAGCTTTCTTTAGATATTTATCAAGAATTTTTTGTTCAGCAACAGTCAAAGGGTGAAGACGACCACCATCAACAATTTCGTCAGAAGTAACAGTTCTACTTTTTACTTTAATTGCTAAATTTGTTGTTTCAACTTCTCTAGTCTGCCGATCACCAAATTGGCTCTTTTGGGTAATGCGTGTAAGTAAGGTTTTATAAGCACGACCTTTTATTTGATCGCTGAATAGCTTGTATTCGATGCAGAATTTATAAAGTTTAATAACATTTCTCATTGACTCACTGGCATAAGTGTCTGAGTAAGTACCACTATCTATTTGATCATTCAAATATTTAAAGTACAAAAATGTAGGACGTTTTTCTTCTTCAAATGGAAAAACTTCAAAATCTAAAGAATTTTCTTCTAAAAAACGCAAGTAGTTTAAAAGATGGTATGCACGACTAATGATAGTTGTTGGGTCTTTGGTTTCGGTAATTAGTAGTTCTTGAAAATAGATTGATGCTATCTGCCATGTTTCTCCATTGCTTTTAAGAAGTGTTGGGAATTTCTCAGCTTTGAAATTATCGACAATATAGAAGGATGCTGTTTCAGGGTTATAACGTTGAGGTCGGAAATCTTTAATGAACTTAATGTCTGCTTTTGATATTTGAAAACTGGACTGCATTACACAAATGCCCCATTTAACTGTCTAAGTCTATTATATATTTCAATCCTTAAAAATTCTATATTTTATTTTATATTTTTGGTGTTATGTGGTTTTTTATATTATTGGTGTTGTGTGAAGGTAATGCCCCAATCAGAAATATCATCGGAAATGGCGGCTTTCAGTTTGGCTTTAATATGATCACGCGAAGACAGGGCATCATCGAGGTCCATTTCACCAACAATGGAACGCAGTGACGTTTGCACCATGTTTTGAATCGCCCATGAATAGTTTTCAATCCCATACACGGCTTTTTCAGGTGTGGTTAAATTAATATATGCCACGGCATTCATCAGCAATACCGCGTTATCACGGGTAATCACTTCTTGGGATGGAATATCTAACACAATATCTTTGGTGGTGACTTTATACGCCACTTCATCTACATAAGGAATGACAAAGTTTAAGCCTGGTTGCAAGGTGGTGTGGTATTTACCTAGGCGCTGAACAATCCATTTATAACCTTGCGGTACAATACGTACCCCTTTAAAAATGGTAATGGCGACAAAAGCCAATAAAATAAAAACAATAATGGTGCTAATCGGCATGTTATTTAATCTCGTTGTGGTGTGTTATGGGGTTCAACCAACAGGTCGTTGCCTAAAATATCGATGACGCGAACCCGCTCACCGACTGTAACTGGATGTATGCTGCGGCATTGCCATTCATCGGCACCTAATACAGGCACAGAAAAACGCACTTTGATGTGCTCGTGGCTTAAATGCGTTTCGATCACCATGCCCACTTGACCAATGGTGGCTTCGCGCGATAAGCCGGCTTTGGTTTTGTCAATGGACAAAGGTTTGATCCATCTAAACCATGCAAAAGTGGCGCTGACTGAAAAGATCATCCATAAAATCACTTGTAAGCTTGGGCTTAAACTGGGCACTAACCAATAAATCAAGCTGACCAAAATGGCCGCCACACCAAACCAAAGGGCGGCAAAAGAGGGCAAAATCAGTTCGGCTAAAATGAGTAAAATACCCAAGGCAAACCAATGCCAAGGCTCAAGGATTAACATGTGTATCTCCTACATTGGAGGAAGGTTTGACTGTAGCATAGGCATACATTTGCTCAAAATTTAACGTGTATTTAAAACAAAAAAAGCTCCACGAGGAGCTTTGATTGCAGGGTAATACCTTAGTGCTTTTGTAAGGGTTTCGCCAAGCGTCGAGGATGCTTGGCAGAAATTTTACCTTCATATAAGGCTAAAATTTTTTCTAAATCAGCCTCATAATCACCAGTTGGGCAAAATGTACCTAAGCAATAAATGGTTTTATGGGCATAGTCCATGGCAAACATCACAATTGGCACTTGAGCGCCTAGGGCAATATGATAAAAGCCGCGTTTAAAGTCTGTGGCATTATGTCTGGTACCTTCTGGGGTCATACCCACCCAAATTTGCTCGCGTTTTTGAATTTCTGCAATGATTTGCTGGGTTAAACCTTGTGCGGCATGGCGTTGGACAGGAATAACATCCAGCCAATTGAGCAAGGGCTTCAGTGGGGTATTAAAGAGGCTTGCTTTGGCAAAGATCTGAATTTTTAAATCCATCGCCACCACAAAATTAAAGCCATACCAACCATCAAGGTTAGAGGTATGTGGCAGAACAATGGCAACTGCTTTGGCAAGGTTGGGAAATTCTCCTTTAAACTGCCAGCCTTGGGCTAAATACAATTGCTTAAAAAACTTTTGACTGAAATTGCCAGCACGTCTTGGCACTAAATCAGGCAAAACAGGCAATCTGGACATGCAAAATCCTTGCTTGATTTACAACCTTTATATTTTAGGCTTTTCAGCTAAAAAATATAGCGGCAAAATGTGCCTTTGCATCTGATGCCTAGTTTTTAAGCGTATGCCATCTATTTATGTGTTGTTGTTTTCATTGTATTGGGCACAAGGTTTGCCGGTGGGGTTTATGACGCATGCTTTACCGGTGATTTTACGGCACGAAGGGCTGTCGCTTGCACACATTGGTGGCTTTGGACTATTGATGCTGCCATGGTCAATCAAAGTACTGTGGGCGCCTGTGATGGATCGCGTGGGGCAGTACCGACAGTGGATTATAGGCTTACAACTGTTGATGTGTGTCAGCCTGATGATTTTGGCTTATATTCCTATTGATCAGTTGCAACACCGCCATGTGTTAATGATATTTTTTGTGGTGTTGTTTGTGATGAATATGGCCGCTGCCAGTCAAGATATTGCCACCGATGGCTTGGCGGTGCGTAGCCTAAATCATCAGCAACAACATTGGGGCAATAGCGTACAAGTGATTGGCTCACGGCTTGGTTTTATTGTGGGTGGTGGTACACTGCTATGGCTAATTGATGTATGGCAGTGGCACAGTGTCATTTTAGGCTTAGCGCTATTGGTTGCGCTCAACACCCTGCCAATCCTGTTTCAGCAACAGTCTTCTTTACATGCCAGTCAGCCAAAAAGCCGATCACGTTTTGATGTCAAAGCCTATTTGTGTGATCTAAAAATTCGCCCTGAACTATGGGCGTGGATTGGGGTGTTGCTCAGTTTTAAACTGGTCGATGGGCTAAGCGGTGCCATCATTAAAGCCTTGTTGGTGGATGTAGGGCTAAGCCTACAACAGATTGGTTTATATATTAGTGGGCTTGGGGCCGTGGCCGCTTTGCTTGGTGCGGCTTTAGGTGGGTTGTTACTTAAATATTACTCGCGTCCTAGAGCGTTGTGTATTTTATCATGGCTAAAATTAAGCACCTTGTTGGGCTATGTAGGGCTGGCCTATGCACTTGAGCAACAATACCGCATGGCGCCGTGGTTGATTTATAGCTTACATGCCCTAGAAGATTTACTGGCCAGTATGTTATTGGTGGTGATGCTTAGCTTGATTATGCATTACAGTCGCCCAGCATGGGCAGCTACAGATTTACCCTACAAGTGTCGATCATGGCGACGCTAAGCGGTGTGTTGTATGTGCTCAGCGGCATTGTGGCAGATGCATTGGGTTATATAGATTATTTTATGCTCTTACTTGGTTTGGGAGTGCTTAGTCTTTATCCAATTTATCGCTGGAAGAAATATTATAGCGCTTAAAAATTAATCTAAAGCATTAGAATATAGATAAAAATTAAAAATTAATCCTTTTTGTTGTTTGTCACTTAACTGTAATATTTGCGCTTCTTTGATGTTTAGGAATCTTCGCATGAAAGCGAAATTGGCTGCAATCTTGGCACTTTCAAGTCTTAGCGCGACCGGTATCGCAGCACCGACCTTTTATGGTGAAATTGATTTAAGTATCGACTATTTAAAAGAAGACAACGCCAATGGTCGTGATCGTGATGTCACAGAATTAAGCTCAAATAATTCATTTTTAGGTTTAAAAGGTGATGCCAAGCTTAATCCACGTTTAAGCGCCTTATACCAAGCCGAATTTACCCTGTATGGTGATGATGGTCAAAGTGGCAGCAACGATACGTTTGTACCGCGTAACATTTTTTTGGGTTTAAAAGATCAGCACTTAGGGGCGATTAAACTCGGTAAGATTGACACGCCACTCAAACAGCTTTCAAGCCAAGTCGATAGCTTTAATAACTATGTTGAAAACAATGCTGATATTCACGGCATCATGGCCGGTGAAACCCGTATTGATAACAGCTTAGTCTATGAAGCACCAAGTATAAAACTTGCCAATGGTCAATTAGAGGCCAAAATACAATTGGCTACTGGTGAGGGTGAAGAGCGTATTCAAGCCAGTAAAGGCGGTTACGCAGTTGCCGGTCGTGGCTTAGGGGATTCTTGGTCATCTTCGTTGCTCTATAGCCAACCAACATGGCTTGCAGGCTTAGCCTATGACCAATCCATGCCAACCCGTTTTTTAAGCCGTGGCTTTTTAAATGCACAAGATCGCGCAGTCACGGCTGATCGTAATGTGATTGCTGCCGCAGATAACTTACGTGCCATTGCACGTGTTAATTTGGACAATGGCGTATCGTTACGTGCTTTATATCAAGTGTCTGAAATTGCCGATCACAATTCAGGTGAAAAAGCTAATCAAGATGCGTTGGTCAAAAATATTGATCAAGCCCAAGCATGGTTGTTGGGTGCTGAATACAAACTACCCCAAGCCCAAGCATGGACAGTTAAAGCACAATATAGTCAAAATGTCGTGAGTTTTCATGATGCAACAGCAGATTATCAAGTACAGCAAATCTTAACAGGTGCTGATTATGCATTTTCTAAGCAAGTCAAAGCCTATGCACATGCAGGTTATTTAACCATTGAACAAGCCAGCCAAGAAGATAAACAGCTGGTATTGGGTACGGGTTTAGAATACAAATTCTAAAAGGGTTGAGATAAAGGCATCATCAGATGCCTTTATTATTTTTGGCTTAAGTATTACAAGAAACAGTCTAAAGCTTAAGTGAAGGCCATGTTAAATTCAGGCTTATTTAGGGCAGATGATGTATGGTGATTCAAGCGGTTTTATTTGATTTAGACAATACCTTAACCCATCGGGATTTAAGCATAGAGGCGTATAGTCGCTATTTACACCAAGCTTATGCTCACTCTTTGGCACATGATCAAGTGACTGCCATAACAGCCATTATTAAACACATTGATCAAGGCGGTTACCCTCAAAAACAATTATTGACCCACCCCAGTATTGCCGCGTCGGTGGCTTATGCATTACAACAACAATTGGTATGGACGCATACACCACATGTAGATGAGCTCACCCAATTTTGGTTTAAATACTTTGGCAGCTGTGCTGTGCCTATGTTGGGTGCGCAAGCCTTACTTGAACAGCTCAAGCAACAAAGCTTTAAACTTGGTGTGATTTCCAATGGTGAGCATCAAAGTCGGCTCAATATTTTACAAGGTTTGGGTTTTTTAGATTATTTTGATGTAGTACATAGCTCAGAACTTGTTGGGATTGCCAAACCCAATGCTGAGATTTTTTTACATACAGCACAGGCTTTAGACCTTGCGGCACATGAGTGTGTATTTATAGGTGATCATCCTGTGAACGATATACATGGCGCACAACAAGCAGGGATGCGCGCCGTGTGGTTGCAAGGTTTTCACGCCTAGATCCAGCCATTCAAGGTGGCCAAAATCGAATATTTGGCTGAACTTTGGCACCATCTTGAGCCTTAATGTAAAATTTTCTCCAAGAAATGTTGGGCACGTTCACTACGTTGGGTATTAAAAAATTCCTCTTTAGAGCAATCTTCAATGATTTTGCCTTGATCCATAAAAATAATGCGATGCGCCACTTGACGAGCAAAGCCCATTTCATGGGTCACACACATCATGGTCATACCATCTTTAGCAAGTTCCACCATAACATCTAACACTTCATTAATCATTTCAGGGTCAAGCGCAGAGGTAGGTTCATCAAACAACATGGCAATCGGGTCCATGCATAGGGCCCGGGCAATCGCCACACGTTGTTGTTGACCGCCTGAGAGCTCTGCTGGATATTTTTTGGCATGTTGGCTTAAACCCACACGATCTAAATATGCTAAGCCTTTTTTAAGTGCTTCATCTTGACTGCGACCTAAGACTTTGACTTGGGCAATTGTCAGATTTTCCTGAATGCTTAAATGTGGAAATAATTCAAAGTGTTGAAACACCATACCCACGCGACTACGCAATTGGTTTAAATTGGTTTTGGGGTCTTTTAAAGCTAAACCATTCACTACAATGTCGCCTTGTTGGAAAGGCTCTAAACCATTGACGGTTTTAATTAGGGTTGATTTTCCTGAACCTGAAGGACCGCATACCACCACCACTTCACCTTGGCGAATTTGGGTGTTGCAGTCGGTTAAAACTTGAAAGTCGCCATACCATTTACTGATGTTTTGAATATCAATCATTAAGGGTTGTGTCATACGCGTAACCTTTGTTGCAGTTTTTTCACCAAGAATGTTGCAAGTAGACTGAAACTAAAGTACACCAAACCGGCAAATAAAATATATTGTGTTAGTAGTGCCATAAGGTCACCACGGACATAGGTGGTTCTAAAGAAATCTAGTAGTCCAATGGCATAGACCATGGTGGAATCTTGAAATAAAATAATACTTTGTTGTAATAATAAGGGCGTCATTTTACGAAATGCTTGCGGCAAAATAATAAAACGCATCGATTGACTATAGCTCATGCCAAGCGCTGCCGCTGCTGCACTTTGTCCTTTGGGAATAGATTGAATTCCTGCACGTACAATCTCGGCAAAATAAGCAGCTTCAAATAGCATAAATGCCACAATACTGGACACCAAAGCAGTGTCTATACTTAAGTATTTGCCCGTGATGCCGGTATAGATAAACGGTACGGCAAAATAAAACCACATTAAAACCAAAAGCAGTGGAATAGAGCGAAATAAATTGATGTAGCTTTGTGCAAACAGATTAAAGATTTTAATAGACGATAAACGCATTAAAGCCAACAGCGTACCAATTAAAATACCGCCCACTGTGGCAAACACCAACACTTTTAAAGTGATACTAAAACCATGCCATAACGCAGGATAGGAAGATTGTAAGTCGCTGAAAAAAACAGTGAGCCATTCCATTATTTAGACCCTCCTGTCATGAGTCCTGGAATACGTAAACGTTTTTCCAGTAAATTCATGCCTTGAATCAAGCAGACATTAATGACAATAAACACAAGGGTAACGTAGGTATAAATCTCAATGGTATTTTGGGTGTACTCACTGATGGTTTTCATTTGTGAGATGATTTCTGCCACACCCACCAACGAGGCGATGGATGTATTTTTAACGCAGTTGGTTAGCTCTGAGCTTAACGGCGGCAAAATCATCCGAAACGATTGCGGCAAAATAATGTAACGGTATAACTGAAAAGTCGAAAAACCCATGGCATAACCGGCATTGATTTGACCGCGTGGTATGGCCTCAATTCCGGTACGGACTTGTTCACACACCCTTGCTGCGGTAAATAAACCTAAACCCACACTGGCTGAAATCAGTGCTGTGGTATTGGCACCTAAATCATTGATCCACCAATTTTGAAGGGCAGTGGGCAAAAAGTTTGGCACCACATAAAACCAAATAAACAACTGAATCAGTAATGGCACATTGCGAAATAAAGTCACATAGCCTGTGCCAATCGCGCGTGCCGTTTGGCTTGGCAGTGTGCGCATAATGCCAAGTACACTACCTAAGACTAAAGCAATGCTCCATGCCACCACGGCAATTACAAACAGCCAACCTAAACCGGTGATTAACCAATCTAAATAGGTGGTGTCAGCTACACCGGTGGCTTGCCATAATACGCCCCAATTCCAACTATAATTCATAGGCTCTCCTTATGCTTAAAGCCAATTTTTGGCTTTAAGCAGGATCAATCTTATTGATCACGGTCGTGTGGGTTGGCAATTAAGGCTTTGAGGGCATCCGACATTGGGAAATTTAAGTTAATATTTTTGGGTGCAATCGGTTGCTCAAACCATTTTTTATACATGTCATTGATTTGACCTGAAGCATAAGTGGCTTTAATGGCATCATCTACCACTTTTTTAAAGCCGACATCGCCTTTACGCACCATACAACCATAGATTTCTTGAATAGGCGCCGTGCCGACAATCACCCATTGATTTGGATCTTTGGCTTTGGATTTTTCACCTGCCAATAAAATGTCATCCATCATAAAAGCTGCGGCACGACCATTTTGTAGCATTAAGAATGATTCGGCATGGTCTTTGGCAGAAATCACTTCACTAATACCTAACTCTTTTTCATGCTGACGGATATAACGCTCTGAAGTGGTGCCTGCGGTGGTGACTAACTTTTTACCTTTTAAATCGGCAAAATCTTGAATGCCTGAGTCGGTTTTAGTCAGTAAACGTGAACCCACTTGGAAGAAACCAACTGAAAAATCTACTTGTTGTTGGCGTTCTTTATTGTTGGTGGTGGAGCCACATTCTAAATCTACCGTGCCATTAGACACCAAAGGAATACGGTTTTGACTGGTGACTAAATTATAACGAATTTTTAAATTTGGTTGATTCAACTCTTTTTTCAAGGCTTCAACCACTTGCAGTTGTAGGTCATGGGCAAAACCCACCGGTTGATTTGGATTGTCGGCAATATAAGAAAATGGAATGGATGAATCACGATAACCCAACACCACCGTACCTGATTGCTTAATTTTATCTAAAGTGCCTGATATGGTAGCAGTCTGGGTGTCGGTTTTTGTAGTTTGATCATTGCTACACGCCGTGACAGCAAGTACTGCAGCCAAGCAGCATAATTTTTTTAACATTCTTATTCCTCTATTTTTTGTTTATGGGGTATTTATTGCAGCAAAAAGATAAAAACTGCCTAAAAATGCAGCTTTTTTCATCTTAAGCGAGATCAGATTGCAAGCTCAAGCACTATTTTGTGGCGATTTTAAGCTTAAGCAAAAACAGTATGTCTAATGAATGAACAACTGAAGCAAGGGTTATGCCAAGCAAACTGATGATGTTTATACTCAGGCAATATTTAGCAATCAAAGCTTGTTTAGGTGACGCGTATGGGATTGATGGCTTCACTCCAGATAGTGCAACCACAGCGTAGGCATGGGCTATGGAGTGCGCTTAAAGCGCTGACAAAACCACAATGGGTACAGGCATATTGTACATTGGCATGAACTTTATGAAGCGGTTGGATGGCTTTGGGAAATAGAGCTAAGCCATAGCGTACCTCATGATCAGGATAAAATAACAGGCTTAACTTGCCGTCACTTTCTAACAATGCCACGCGCACTTGGCCTAAATGTTCAACGCCTTGCTGACGCATTTCGGCAAAGAACTCATCATGCGACATTTTGCCACGCCGAATTTGATCTAATACCAACATGCCATCTTCAACAATATATAAAGCTTTGCCCTCAATTAAATCTTCAAACGGCTGATACTTCATCATTAAAAATGTGGTCAGGCGATACATCACAATCACCACACTCATCACCAATAATGCTTGTAAGATTGGAATATCTGCATCAAACATCGGATCGCCTGAGATTGAACCCAAAGCCAATAAAATTGCCACTTCAAAAATGGACAGCTGGCGTACACCCCGTTTACCGGTTAAACGTAAAAATACAATAATCAATAAATACATCAGCATACAGCGCAGCACGATTTCTAAGCCAAAGCTGAAGGTGGTGTCGTGAATAAACAGCTGTTGCAGATCCATGTTTTAATCTCATACTTTATTGTTTTATGGACTGTAGCAATTTAGCCGATCTGTCATATAAGCATTTTTGTGAAATTTATGTGTAAGCAAAGCCGTATATTTTAGGATGGTTTCATCAAAGGTGAAGGGGCATAATGATGTGACTTTTTTTGTTTAGATCAATCATGTCTTTTGCACTCAAAACCACGCCACAAACTATTTTGGACGTTGCCCCACAGCATAAAAAGCTCAATGTACTGATTGATCAGATTGAACAGCAAAAGCGTTTGTTGTTGGCGTGGCAACAGGCACAAGACGAAATTCGTGCCTATAGCCAAAAGGCGCTCATGCCTGCTTATCGTGAGCTATACAGCACCTTGTATGCACAAATGCAGACCTTATGGAATAGCCTAAATTTGTATGGTTTGAGCAAAACAGATACAGTCACGATTGAAGATAAGATTCAAGCTTTGACACGTTTATTACAAGGCTCACAGCTGTTGACTCAACAGCAGATGAATGAAGTGCAAAAGATGCATGCTTACTATATGCAAGCCAATGAATATACCAAGAAAAAAAACAAGCAGAAAAATAGAGATTCTTTTCCTGAAGTTGAAAGTTTAGTGATTGAGGATGAGTTGGATGATTGGAACAGCGACCCATACAAGCAAGAACGTGAGCAAGCCAAGTTAAAACGAGCGCAGGATAAACAAGCCAAGGCTGCAATGTTAGTCAATCAATCTTTAAAAACCTTGTATTTAAAAATAGCTTCGATCATTCACCCCGACCGTGAGCCTGATGAAGCCAAAAAAGTAGAGAAAACCGAGCTGTTACAACGTGCCAACGAAGCTTATGAACAAGAAGATTTGTTCTTTTTACTCAAAATGCAACTAGAAGTAGAACAAAGTAAAACAGGTACAAATAAAGGTTTAAGTACCGAACAAGTCAAATTTTATGAGCAAGCCTTACAAGCACAAATTCAAGCCTTAAAACAACAAATTCAAGAACTCATTGATTCATTGGTATGGTCAGATAAAGCCAAAATTGCGGTAAGTAAGTCAAAAGGGCAACTCAATATTGCGAATTTGTATAAACAGATTGATGCGGATGTGTCGGCGGTAAAGCAACAGTTAAAAGCAGAAAAGCAAAGATTGATGTATATGGGGAAAGAGATTGGGTTGGAGATGTTGTTAGAGCATCAGGTGCTATAAGTTTTGATTTTCTCCCTCTCCCTTTGGGAGAGGGTATTTGTAGATTTACTTCTCTAGCTTCACCTCTCCCTAGCCCTCTCCTGAGAGGAGAGGGGATTTAATTGTGTATCCTATAATGACAATAAATTTAAGAGGGAAAATAAAAATGAAAATAGATCCTCAACTATTAGAATTCGCCAAATCCATGCGCCACACCGCCACCGATGCTGAAAACCTCATGTGGCAAATACTCCGTGCCAAGCGATTTATGAATCTTAAATTTCGTCGTCAGCATGTGATTAAACCTTATATTGTGGATTTTTACTGTCATGAAATTGGTTTAGTGGTTGAACTTGATGGTTCACAACATGCTTTACCTGAGCATCAAATTTATGATGCAAAACGAACAGAGTTTTTGGATGCTTTAGGTTTAACCGTTGTGCGCTATTGGAATCATGATGTGTTGAGTCGGATGGATGTAGTGTTAGAGGATTTGTGGATGAAATGCACTGCATTAAAAGACACCTCTGCCTAACCCTCACTTGCGCTCTGTTTGTGATTTACTATTGGATTAGCCTCTTTAGAGGTTGTTGTTTGATTAGCTTCAAATTTTTTATTGGCGATTCCAAAAGGAATATGTACGGAAGCAATACTTTGAGCAGTTTTTTCTACATGAGTGACTTGATCATCAAAGAAAATATGCAGTTTTAAGACTTCTAAAACCTTTCTTTTTTCAATACCACCTAAGAAAAAAGCTTCGTTTATAGTGTCAATTCCCCATGCACGTAAAGAGTGAATCACGCGTTTATGTGCAGGTGCGTTTCTTGCAGTGACAATTGATATTCTTAAACGATTTTTATAACTAGGTTGTCTAGTTTTATATTCAGTTTCTGCTTTTTGTAAAATTGAAAGCTGTTTAAACAGCTTATGCAATGGGCCAATGTTCGCAGGTTCACTAGCAAGATTTTTTTCATTTTCTATAAAAGCATTTAGGCCATTTTTTTTATAGATTTGCTCTGAGGAATCATCTGCAATCACACCATCAAAATCAAAAGCAACGCGTAATTCATCCTCATGTACAAGTTTTGCCGAGTAGCCTTTGACAATTAAGCCTGCTGGGTAGCCTGCTGTAATTGCCTGATTAACGTCTGTTTCATTAGCTGAGAGAAATAGGCTAATGTTTAAAGCATTAATATATTCATGCGGGTTGCCACCTTGTAAGAATATGGCGCGTTTAATATTTAGTTGATGATGTTCAATTGAGTTCATCACACGTAAACCTGTGCTCGGGTCATTTCTAGAGAGTAAAATGACTTCAACAAACGGTTCCTGTTCAAAAATATTATTTAAGCTCAGAAGTCTTTGAATAAATGGAAATGCCACGCCAATATCTAGTGGTACATTTTCGTGTTCCTGTTGGTATAGACGATAGGCTTCTTCACCTTGAGTTCTAAAAATATGATCGGATTCTGAAAGGTCAAATAAGGCACTAGATGCTAAGCCGATGACTAGTTTTTGGTCTAAATTATAATTACTCATTTATTCCCCAAATTATTAGGTTCATATTGGGTGATAGCATCTTTACCATCAATATTGATATTAAGATAGACCTCATTAGATTGAGTTTTTGGCTCAGATACTTCTGACTTATTATCAGTTTTATTGTTTAGTAAAGGATTATTACTAATCTCAAAAGGTAAGCTTTGGCCAATAATCTCATTTTTATGATTTCTTTCTTTATCATTGCTTACATAAAGAGCACCTGTTTTACCTTTATCTTGTGATAAATAAATTTCTTGTTTCGCAGCTTCTTTATGATTTGGAAAACCGTGAAAAACTCCTTTTTCTGTTAGCCATTGTAAGCCATGGCTAAATCCTCCTAAGCTTGATAAACCTAGTATGCTCCAAATCAACAGAAAGAATTTACCGACTTGAATGGGGATTTTACTAACTGACGGTTTTTTGATTACTGTATTAGCTGTGCTTAATCTTTCTAATATATGAAGTTTCTTATCGTATTCTTGGAGCTGATCTTGTTCATCCAATTTCGGCGCAATATTTTGTAGACGTTGATAAACCTGATACTTCACTCTACTAATGTTTTTGGTAAATAAGGGATGGAAAATATTATTTTGAGTATTTTCTTTTTCCTCATAATGCTTTTGTAGTTTTAGTTCTGCTAGTACTACTTCACTTTCCCAATATTCTTGCCAAAATTTTGCTCCAGCTGCCACCTTATATTGAAAATAGCTCGTGCCAATACCCACAAGGCATAGACAGAGCTGTACGAAGGGAACTGTGTTACTAGAGTATATTAGGCAAGCAAAAAGTACACCTTGGAAAATCATGAAAAAGTTATTGCGTTGAAGCAATTGTCCTATCTCAAAATTTCTAGTTTTTACTGAAATTTCATAAATTTTCTTTAGTCTTTTCTCTTTATCATCGGGTGTATTATTTTGGCTTTGAGTCGAATCGACTTTAGGTTCGGAGCTAGAAGACATCTTAAAATAATAAAGGGCTGAATAATCAGCCCTTTATACTACAAAGTAGATTAAATTAACAACACATTAAAGCGCTGCAATTTGCTCCATATTCGCTTTAATCTTTGCTAACTGATCAGCAAACTCAGCAAGTTTTACTTTCTCGCCTTCAACCACAGCCGCAGGCGCTTTTGCCACAAAACCTTCATTGCCAAGTTTAGTTGCAATTTGGTCATGCTGTTTTTGAACCTTATCTAAGTCTTTTTGCAAACGACCCAATTCCGCTTTCGGGTCAATTAAGCCCTTCATTGGAACGAATACAGACACATGACCAATCACACTTGATGAAGACAACGGTGGTTGTTCATCTGTGCCTAAGAACGTAATGCTTTCAACTTTGGCTAAAGCTTTAAACAACGCTTCAATACGGGTGATTTGTGCTTTTTCTGCATCGGTGGTGTTTTGTAATAACACAGGTAATAAACGTGCATTACCTAGACCCATCTCACCACGGATGTTACGCACTGCACCAATCAAACCTTGCAGCCATTGCATATCTGCTTCGGCTTGGTCATTTAAGAAAGCGTCATCTACAGTTGGGTATTGTGCCAACATAATGGTTTCGCCACTCATGCCAAGTTTTGGCGCAAGGGTTTGCCAAATTTCTTCGGTTAAATACGGCATTAACGGATGAGCAAGGCGTAATGATGCTTCCATCACTGCCAAAAGAACACGACGTACTTCAGCTTTACGTTCTTCCGATACGTTTTCGTCATTTAAAACAGGTTTGGTGAGTTCTACATACCAGTCACAGTATTCATTCCAAATAAATTCGTAAATGGCTTGCGCAGCTAAATCTAAACGATAGGTTGCAAAGGCAGTTTGTACCGCAGCCGTGGCTTTTTGTAGACGGCTCACGATCCATTGTTCAGGCAATTCCCAAAGATCAGGACGTGCAGTTTGACCCACCGTCTGACCTTCCACGTTCATCATCACAAAACGTGTACCGTTCCAAATCTTGTTGGCAAAGTTACGGTAACCTTCCACACGTTTCATATCGAACTTAATGTCACGACCTGTGTTGGCAAGCGCACAGAATGTGAAACGAACCGCATCGGTACCGTAAGCTTGAATACCCTCAGGGAATTCTTTACGGGTTGATTTTTCAATCTTCGCCGCTTGTTTCGGGTTCATCAAGCCTGTAGTACGTTTTTGCACTAAAGTTTCTAAATCAACACCGTCAATCAAATCTAATGGGTCAAGTACGTTACCCTTAGATTTAGACATTTTCTGACCTTCGCCATCACGTACCAAACCGTGTACATATACCGTTTTAAACGGCACTTGTGGCGTACCATCTTCATTTTTCATGAAGTGCATGGTCATCATGATCATGCGGGCAACCCAGAAGAAAATGATGTCGAAACCAGTTACCAACACATCAGTCGGGTGGAAGGTATTTAAGAAGTAGTTTTCTTTATCTTTTTCAGCATCACCTGTCCAACCTAAAGTTGAGAATGTCCAAAGACCCGATGAGAACCATGTATCAAGTACATCTTCATCTTGATCGAGTTGAACATCAGCAGGGATGTTGTTTTTGCTACGTACTTCTTCTTCGTTACGACCTACATAAACATTGCCGTTTGCATCGTACCAAGCCGGAATACGGTGACCCCACCACAATTGACGCGAGATACACCAGTCTTGAATGTTATTCATCCAAGCCATGTACATATTGCTGTATTGCTCAGGTACAAACTTAATACGACCATCTTGAACTGCATCAATGGCAGGTTTGGCAAGTGGCGCAATTTTTACATACCATTGATCTGTAAGAAGTGGCTCAACAATCACACCTGAACGGTCACCACGAGGTGGTTTTAAGGTGTATGGTTGAATTTGGTCTAACCAGCCTTCAGATTCGGCTTGTTCTACTAACTTTTTACGTGCTTCAAAACGTTCTAAACCAACATAGTCGCTTGGTGCAGGAATGGTTTTAGAAATTTGCTCGCCGGCTTTGGCGATATATTCAAAATCAGCAAGAACTTCAGCATTTTTGTTGAAGATGTTGATGATTGGCAATTCGCAACGTTTACCCACTTCATAGTCATTGAAGTCGTGTGCAGGGGTGATTTTTACGCAACCTGTACCGAATTCTTTGTCGACATATTCATCTTTAACAATTGGGACTGCACGACCTGTAATTGGCAAGATAATATTTTGACCGACTAAGTGTGCATAGCGTTCGTCATCAAGTGCAACCGCAACGGCTGTATCACCGAGTAAGGTTTCAGGACGCGTGGTGGCGACAACGATGTGATCTTTGCCATCGTGGGTACGAAGTGACTTGTCTTCAAAGAAGTATTTAAAGTGCCACAATGAACCTGCTTCTTCTTTATCAGACTCAACTTCTAAATCAGACAAAGCTGTTTGTAATTTTGGATCCCAGTTAACTAAGCGTTTACCACGGTAGATCAAACCATCTTCATGTAGTTTTACAAACACTTCTTTTACCGCGTTGGATAAACCGTCATCCATGGTAAAGCGTTCACGAGACCAATCTACAGACGAGCCTAAACGACGGATTTGGTTGGTAATGTTACCGCCTGATTGTTCTTTCCATTCCCAGACTTTTTCAATGAATTTTTCACGACCTAGATCATGACGGCTGACACCTTGCGCGCCCAATTGACGCTCAACCACCATTTGGGTTGCAATCCCTGCATGGTCGGTTCCCGGTTGCCATAGGGTATTTTTACCCGACATACGGTTAAAGCGAGTGAGGGCATCCATAATGGCATTGTTAAAACCATGACCCATGTGCAAGCTACCAGTGACGTTTGGTGGCGGAATCATGATACAAAAAGACTCGCCTTTTTCAGACGGCTTAAAGTAACCACGCTCTTCCCAAGTTTGGTACCATTTTTTCTCGATCTCAGTCGGATCGTATGTTGTCGCGATATTTTGCGCTGAATCAGTCATAGTTCGAACAGTTCAAAAGTGGATAAAAATTGTAGCCATTGTAGCAAAAAATCTGCACATGCGGCATGCAGCAAAATCAAAGTTTATGCAATTGGCTTATCCGAAAACTTCGCCTATGCTTGAAGCCAAGTTCTCCACACAACAACAAGCAATACGAGGCAATTTATGGATGAGTTGGTGCAATTAAAGGTGCAGTCTGTCACCTATCGGCGTTTTTTAGAACTACAACAATTATTAAAACAATCAAAAAGTGACAATTTGGCTCAAGCGGTGGGGGAGAATTTAGCCGAGATTGCCTGTCAGGTGGTGGAGCAAGTGTTTGGGTTTTTAAGTCAAATTTCAGCTCAGCAACAGCAATTTGAATCTGAACATACGGTCGAGCAAATTACTGCCACCATTGCTAAACATTTACCGTGGTCTATGCAACTGCTTAACCATGAACGCTTAAGCTCTTTAATGCATGATTTAGGACACATGATGTCGTTTACTGACGGTCAAATTTGGCTCAAATATCCCATTCCTGCACATTTAGCCATGCAGTTGCGTCAGTACAGCCACAACTTAAATTCTTCTCACGATATCGCGCAAGCCTTTAGCCTGATTGTGGAGATCATTGACCAAGGGGTAACGCAATTGGTGCGTGATCCAAAGAAAAAATTAAAGTTTAACTTTATGGTGGATAAAAGTTTGGCCGGTGTGATTGGACTGACCACGCAATTGGGTTATAAGCGTTTAGAAAAAATGGGAAAACAACTTAACCCTGAGCAAGCCCAAGCCTATTTACAGCATTTTTTACAATTTATTCCGCAAAAAAATTAAGGATCAAATTATGACAGCACAACAGTGTTTTGCACATAAAGTGGTGTGGATTACCGGTGCTTCATCCGGTTTAGGTGAGGCGCTGGCCAAAGCCTTTGCCGAGCAAGATGCACAAGTCATTTTAACTGCACGCCGTGGGGAAGTTTTAGAACAAGTACGGCAAAATTTAAAACATCCCGAGCGTCATTTGGCGATGAGCGCCGATGTGACCAATGAAGCGCAAATGCGACATGCCTATGCTGAAGTGTTGCAACATAAAGGGCGTATTGATCTATTAATTAATAATGCGGGTTTAAGCCAACGTGCCTTAATTACCGATACCACGATGTATACCGAACGCGCCATTATGGAAGTGGATTATTTCTCGCAGGTGTTTTTAACCAAAACGGTCTTACCGACCTTTTTGCAGCAAAAAACTGGACGTATTGTGTTTATATCCAGTGTAGCAGGTTTATTGGGGACGCAGTATCGCGCCACGTATTCAGCGGCTAAGGCTGCGATTCATATGTGGGCCAACAGCTTACGCGCGGAAGTGGCAGAACATGGGATTAAAGTTTCGGTGGTGTTTCCGGGCTTTGTGAAAACCAATGTGTCGTTTAATGCGTTAAATGGCGAAGGTCAACCACAAGGCCATCAAGACAGTGCCATTGAAAATGGTCTCAATGCAGATGAGTTTGCCCAAGTGGTGTTAAAAGCCCTAGCAGAAGGGCAAGAGTATGTGGTGGTCGGTGGCTTAAAAGAAAAGCTAGGGGTGTGGGTGTCGCGTTTATCGCCTCACACTTTATATAAAATGATTCGCCAAACCAAAGTCAAATAACAGTTAGCGAGTGCCCTCCATATAGCGAAATTCGCTATATTGCACTTGATTTCGCCCCATTTTTTTTGCATCGTACAGCAATTGGTCAGCATCTAATAAGGCTGCATCCACTTGCTGGGCTTGCGTAAAGAAACTCATGCCAATACTAATAGACAAATGGATGCTTTGACCTTGATATAAAATTGGCGTGTATGCAATGCTGTGGCGAATACGCTCGGCAATGGCATAAGCCTCTTGTTGCGCAAGATTTTCTAATATAATCACAAACTCTTCGCCACCAATGCGGGAAACTTTGTCTTGGCGACGCATGCTGTTTTGCAAAATGCGACTGACGTGTTGCAAGGCTAAATCACCCAAATGATGACCATATTGGTCATTAATCTTTTTAAAGTAATCTAAATCAGCCATTAAAATGGCATGTTGTTGGGTACGCGGTGGTTTGATTGTGGTGATATACAGACGAAAACCACGTCGATTGAGTAGCCCTGTCAGCGGATCTAAAATATGCTTTCTTTTTAGCTTGTTGATTGACTCAACAATTGAACTGGCCATAAATAAACTAAAAAACACCAGGTGAATCAACATAATAAAAAATTGAGTGGCTGCCCATAACCATTTATGTTGGGTAATATAGGTTTCATTTAAGCTCACAGATAAAATGTAAGCACTGCGTAACAGCACTACACCCAGCATTAGATAAGTACAGTGTTTCAGATAAGTATCAATTTTAAAGCGTGTTTTAGCGGCTAAAAATAACCGAGGACGATGCAGGTAAATGAGAATGGTGGTGACAGATACCATTAAAATACGCAAGCTTTCTTCAACATGAACTTGTGAGAAAAAATAAACACCGCCGATCCCAAG
Source organism: uncultured Acinetobacter sp. (assembly GCF_947626835.1). Taxonomy (GTDB): domain Bacteria; phylum Pseudomonadota; class Gammaproteobacteria; order Pseudomonadales; family Moraxellaceae; genus Acinetobacter. The sequence continues at coordinate 73,040 of NZ_CANQTS010000005.1, forward strand.
GGACATCCAAGTGACACAGCGTTGCCAAGAAAAGGCGATATGTAAACGTGCGTATAAGGCTTTGGCATGCCAGATACAGGCACTAAAATAAATGAGGGCTAAGCCACTTGCAAATTTGGTCAGAAATTGGGCTGATAAACTGCTATTGAGTAAAGTTGTGATCCCCATTAAAAACAAAGCGATTGCATAGCTCACCACACACTGCTCTAATTTTTTTTGATAGGCGATACAAAATGTGGTGAGGCTCAAGCACAACACTAAACAGGGGATAATTAAACTATAAATGTTTAGCGTGTTGATCATCATGCAAGGCTATACAGCGATTTAAAAAACGATTTTAGCATTGAAGAGGCTTGAAAAGAATGCTGTTGCAACGTTGCCTAGAAGCTCATGTATAAGACGATTCAATTGCTATTCATACATGCATCAATTTTGTGAAATACAATTAAGCCGCCTTGGTGTTATAGCATTGTTCAAAATAATGAAAACAGCACTTTAGTCATGCGCTTGTGAGACGCCAATGGCTGTGCCATAGGCAAATACTTCAACCATACTGCCTTGCATGCCCATTTCAGTGGTGCTTAAACGCAAGCCCATAATATGCGTAGCGCCGGCTTTTTCGGCTTGTAATTTTAAGCGCACCACTGCTTCACGTCGGGCGCGTTCTAAAATGCTTTCATAGCTATATAAGCGTCCGCCAAAAAAGTTTTGGATACTGGCCAAGACAAACTTAAAATAATCATGCGAGATCACCACATTACTACTGACCAATTGTCCGAGTTGATCGGTGGTGAGCATGCGTTGATTGTCGGTGGTGATGTAGGCTAAGCGTACTTCATTGACCTCAAGTTCGGCCAAATGTTTGCGTTCATTATAGCGACCAAAGGCAAAACCTACGCTAAACAACACCACAAATACTGCCAATTGAAACAACAGGTTTTCCATGATTTAGCTCGCAAATGGATCAGGCAGTTTAGGCACAATCGGCTCAACCACAACAGCTGTACCATAGACAAATAACTCGGACGCACCTTGGGCAATATTGGAGGTTGAAAAACGAATCCCAATCACCGCATTGGCACCTAAGCTTTGTGCTTTAGCAATCATACGCTCCATCGCTTCTTGACGTGATTCCTCAAGCAGCTCGGTATAGGCGGTCAGCTCACCCCCGACAATATTTTTTAATCCTGCCAATAAATCGCGTCCCACATGTTTACTACGCACGGTGCTGCCATACACCACATCTATTTGGCGCTGAACACGGTAGCCGGGCATTGACTCTAAATTACTTAACAACATGATACGGTTCCATTTTTATAAAAATTTAAGAATTTTATTGGTAAATTTCTTCGCTTGATTCAGGCAATTGTGGCAGATATTGTGCCAAAATTTTGTCCTTTAACGCCCAATAAGGCAACTTGAGTTCACTGATGCCTTCAGCATAAGAGGCAAGTTCATACACAGGATAAACAAACACTAAACCGCTTGCACCAAAATAAAAATTATTGCTCAGTTCAAAGTCTTTAAGCCCAATATGACGTTGCTCTAGCCATTCACGATTGTAGTCAAACAATTCTGCTTTTAAGGCTTCTTTTTGTGTAGGAACAACAATGTCATTGAGAGTTAAGCGTTGTTTTTGCTTTAAATCAAACACCACATAATCGACATGGTACATACCGTGTGCGGCGCCGGCAGGGAAATAATCGCTAAAATATTCAAAGGTTGCTAGCTGATAATGCTGTGATACATAACGTACCGAAGCGGTGCTGTAATTGGTTGAGGGCAATTCAGGATCAAGGGTGACCTCTGGTAAATGTGCTGGGTCAAAGGCTTCTTTGTGTTCTTGTTTTAAGCGCTCATGAAAGTATTGATCAATCCAAGGCACATTGGTTTTAATGCTTTGTAGATGGTATTTGGTACAGCTTGCTGACTCTTCAGGTGTTTCTAAATGACAAACTTGATCTTTGCTTAAGCTCACGGGTGTGGTTTGAGCTTGAATTAAAGGAATAGTATTGGTGCTTATTGTGGTGTCTGTGCTTTGAGATTGGGGTTGACATGCGGTTAAAACTAAACCTGTTGTCAGCACTAAAAGCATGGGTTTTTTCATGGTAATACGTCTAATAATCAAGTGAATATCAATACATGCAGTATACCTAAAATACAAAGTATGCTTGAAATATTGTGGCATAAAAAAAGCCCACACAAGGTGAGCTTTTTTTTAAAAGTTGTTTAGTTTTTAGCTTCAGTTGCACGTTCAGCAGATGAACTTGGTGCGATAATTTGATCGCTTGAATAGGTCTTTAAACCACCACCTAAGGTTTTATACAATTCAACTTGGTTGTTTAAGTTGGCTTGCTCAAGCAGTAGTAGACCCTGTTGCGCACTGTAGTTGGTACGTTGCGCATCTAACACGGTTAAGTAACCATCAATACCAGCACGGAAACGTGCTTGCGAGAGCTGATAGGTTTTACTGGTGGCTTCAACCAAACGGCGCTGTGCCGCCAAACGCTCGCCAATATTTTGACGTACCGCTAAGGCATCATTGACTTCACGGAAAGCAGTTTGAATCGATTTTTCATAATCCGATACGGCAATTTGCTGATCAGTTTCTGAAATTTTGATATTGGCTTTACGTGTGCCCCAATCCCAAAGTGGGATGTCAAGGCTTGGACCAAATGACCATACAAATGAACCTGATTTAAACAAATCATCAAGTTCACGTGAACCAAAACCTGCCGAGCCGGTTAAGCTAATTGTTGGGAACATACGTGCTTTGGCAGCGGCAATGTTGGCACCCGCAGCAGATAAACCATACTCCGCTGCACGAATATCCGGACGGTTATTCAATAAATCACTTGGTAAACCTGAAGCTAAACGATCGGCAGCAGTGACGCGCGTTACACGTTGGTTGGGCAATAAGTTACTTGGTACATTTTCACCTACCAACAAGTTCAACAAGTTTTTCGCTTGTGTCACTTGAGTTTTATATTGCGCCACATCATTACGTGCATTTTCAACTGAAATCTGTGCTTGACGTACTGGCACTTCGCTGTCGATGCCGACATCAAAACGCTTTTTGTTGAGGTTATACGCTTCAAGCTGTGATTTTAGGGTTTGTTCCGCGAGGCTTAAATTGGCAGAGGCAAAAGAATGACTCAACCATGCTTGTGCCACTTGACCTACCAACGCAATTTGAGTGGCATCACGGGCACTGGCTGTTGCCAAATAAGTATCCAGTGCATTGTCTTTTAAGCTGCGCACGCGACCCCAAAAATCAAGCTCGTAGGCTGTGACCCCTAAACCCACATTGTAGCTGGTCATGGGTTTGCCACTGGCAACGGTATCTTGACGTAACACACTGCCGCTGATACCAATACTTGGCAGTTGGTTATTTTCAGTGATTTGATAAGTTTGCTGCGCACGTTGAATATTGAGTGCTGCAATGCGTAGATCACGGTTATTGCTTAAAGCTAATTCAATGACTTGTGCCAAACGTGCGTCGGCAAAGAAATCTTTATAGCCTTGCTCAGCAATGGACGGACCGCTTGCAGGAGCAACATAGTTGCTTGCCAAAGTGGTGGTTTGCACTTGTGGTTCTGGGTTACGCATGCTTTGACACGCGGTCAAAGCAAGCGCCAATCCAGACAAGGCAATACCACGGCCGGTAATAGACCATAGAGTGTGCATTAAGAAAGATTCTCCGTACGTTGTGGCTTCGGCTTGTATTTAAAGATGCTACGAATCCATACATAGAACACCGGAATAAAGAAAATCCCGAGCAATGTGGATGTGATCACACCGCCTAATACCCCATAACCCACTGAATGTTGGCTACCTGCGCCGGCACCTGAAGATAAGGCAAGCGGCAGTACACCAAAACCAAAGGCTAAGGTGGTCATGATGATTGGACGTAAACGCATTTTTGCTGCATGTAAGGTGGCATCAAATAGATCTTCACCTTTTTCTTGCAACTCTTTGGCAAATTCCACAATCAAGATGGCATTTTTGGCTGACAAACCAATCACTGCAATAATCGCCACTTGGAAGTAGATGTTATTGGATAGATTTGGATTATCCAGCAAAATCATGCCACCAAAGGTTAAGCCAAGTGCCCCGATAATACCAAGCGGCACCACCAATAACACTGAAAATGGAATAGACCAACTTTCATATAAAGCTGCCAAACACAAGAACACAATTAGCAGTGATAAGCCATATAAGAATGGAGCTTGCGCGCCTGATTCACGTTCTTCAAGTGATAAACCTGTCCATTCAAAGTCATAACCCGTTGCGCCCATTTGTGGTAATTTGGCCACAATTTCTTCCATGGCTTTCATGGCATCACCTGAGCTTACCCCCGGTGCTGGTGTCCCTTGAATGTTGACGGATGATAAGCCGTTATAGCGCTCTAAACGTGGTGAACCATAGGTCCATTCGCCCGTTGCAAATGCTGAGAATGGAATCATCTCGCCTTTGTTATTGCGTACATACCATTGATCTAAATCTTCAGGTTGCATACGTGAGTCAGATTGACCTTGAACATACACCTTTTTCACACGACCGCGGTCAATGAAGTCATTCACGTATGAACCACCCCATGCAATGCCCATGGTACTGTTAATCTCTGCAATGCTCACACCCATGGCGCCAGCTTGTGCATGATCGACAATCACGCGGTATTGCGGTGTGTCTTCTTGACCATTAGGACGAACACCAGCAAGACGTGGGTCTTGACCTGCCATACCTAAGATCATGTTACGTGCTTCAATTAACTTGGCATGCCCATTACCGGCTGCATCTTTAAGCTGTAAGTTAAAGCCTGCGCTGACGCCAAGTTCAGGCATGGCCGGAAGTTGTAATGGCATAATGTAGGTGGCATCTTGCACCAACATATTCAGTGCCATACCACGCCCAATAATCGCGCCCACTTGAGTTTCAGGTGAAGTACGTTCTGACCAATCTTTAAGTTTAATAAAGGCCATACCAGCATTCTGACCGACACCTGCAAACGAGAAGCCTGCCACACTAAACACCGATGCCACACTGTCTTTTTCATTTTCTAAAAAGAAGTTGGTCATGGCATTCATAGTTTCACCGGTACGCTCCAAACTCGCGTTTGGTGGTAACTGTACTAAGGTGAGCACCACGCCTTGGTCTTCTTCGGGTAAGAAAGACGATGGTAGTTTTTGGAATAACAACACGATCCCCACCAATACCACAGCATAAATGGCACCAGAGAAAATCTTGTTGTGGGTCATGCGATTGACGCCGCCTTGGTATTTCTCTGACAACTTGTCAAAGCTTTGGTTAAACCAACGGAAGAAACGCGCAAAAATACCATTGCTGGGCGCTTTGTTTGGATCATGCTGTTTGAGCATGGTGGCACACAAAGCTGGGGTAAAGGTGAGTGCTACAATCAGTGATAACACCATTGCGGTAACAAGAGTAATGGAGAACTGACGATAGATCACGCCTGTGGTACCACCAAAGAATGCCATCGGTACAAACACCGCAGACAGCACCGAGGTAATCCCGATTAAGGCCCCTGAAATCTGTTTCATCGAGATTTCGGTTGCAGTCACAGGGTCTAAATGATCCTCGACCATCACACGTTCTACGTTCTCGACCACCACAATCGCGTCATCGACCAATAGACCAATCGCCAAGACCATCGCAAACATGGTTAAAGTGTTGACACTAAAGCCAAACACGTTAATCACAGCAAACGTACCCAAGACTACCACAGGCACAGCCATGGTTGGAATAATGGTGGCACGCCAGTTTTGTAAGAACAAGAACATGACAATGAACACCAAAATGATCGCTTCGATTAAGGTTTTCACCACACTTTTAATCGAAAGTTCAATAAATGGCGTGGTATCAAAGGCAAGTTCGTCTTTTAAACCGGCTGGGTAGTTAGGGCGTAATTCTTGTAAACGTGCTTCAACGGCTTGCGCAGTATCTAAGGCATTGGCACCAGTCGCCAATTTAATTGCCACACCACCGGCAGGTTTGCCGTTGTAAGTTGAATCAAACTGATAGTTATCTGCACCCAATTCCACTTTTGCCACATCGCCTAAACGCACTTGTGCGCCATCAGCTGTATTTTTTAAGAAAATATTGGCAAATTGCTCAGGGGTTTGTAACAAGCTTTGTGCGGTGACTGTGGCATTCAGTACAGTCCCCGGCGCTGCTGGTGCACCGCCCAATTGACCTACCGCCACTTGCGCGTTTTGCGTGCGAATTGCGTTAGATACATCACTTGGGGTGACTTTTAGACTGGCCATTTTGGCAGGGTCAAGCCAAATCCGCATGGCGTATGAACCACCAAAGACTTGCACTTCACCTACACCTGCCACACGACTCAGTGGTTCAGAAATGTTGGAGTTGACATAGTCTTTAATGTCATTGGCAGTGAGCTCACCATTGGGTGAGTAAAAGCTTAAGACTTGCAAGAAGCTTGCGCCAGATTTGGTCACACGTACCCCTTGGCGTTGTACATCTTCAGGCAATAAAGCAGTCGCTGATTGTAATTTGTTTTGAACTTGGACTTGGGCAATATCAGGATCCATACCTTGTTCAAAGTTCAAAGTAATGGAAGCTTGACCGTTACCGGCACTGTTCGATGAAATATAACGTAAACCATCTAAACCGTTCATCTGTTGTTCGATAATCTGTGTCACAGTATTTTCTACAGTGTCAGCAGATGCACCCGGATAGGTTGCAGAAACCGTTACAGTGGGCGGCGCGATGGTTGGATACTGCGCAATCGGCATTTTGCTGAGGGTTAAAATCCCCGCCAGCATAATCACCAATGCAATCACCCAAGCAAAAATGGGGCGATGAATAAAAAATTGAGCCATCGTTACCTCTTAAGCTTGCGCTTTTGGTTCAGGTGCTGATTGTGCTTCGCTGGCAGGGGCTGTTGGTGCTTGACCTTGAGCCGGTGCTTGTGGGGCAGCAGTTGGCGCTTGGTAAGGCTTGGCCACTACTTGCTGATCTGGTTTGACTTTGGCAATACCATCCACAATGACTTTATCACCTGGGTTAAGACCTTCGGTAATAATCCAAGCGTTGCCTTGAGTACCACTGGTGGTGACAGGACGACTGACCACTTTGCCATCTGCACCCACGAGCATTGCCATGGCTTGACCTGTTGGGGTACGGCTAATCGCAGCTTGTGGAATTAAATACGCATTGGGTACTTCACCTTGCACAATTTTTGCCGTAGCAAACATGCCCGGAAGCAATAAATAGTTCGGGTTTGGGAACACCGCACGTAACGTCACGGTACCTGTATCAGGATTAACGCTGGCATCAGCAAAAGCCAAACGACCCTCGACAGGATAGTCACTGCCATCTTCAAGTTTAAGTTTGACCGTAGTGTTGTTGGAGGTATTTAAGCTACCTTGTGACAGCTGTTGACGTAAACGTAACAGTTCAGCACTCGATTGATTAATATCTACATAAATCGGATCAAGACGTTGAATCGTCACCAAAGGATCAGCTTGATTGGCAGTCACTAACGCGCCTGCTGTCACCGTTGAACGGTTGGTTTGACCTGAAATTGGCGCACGAACAATAGAATAACCTAAGTTAATTTCAGCATTACGCAATTCAGCTTGGGTTGCAGCCACATCAGCTTCAGCCAATTTCACTTGTGCAACAGCATCGTCATATTCTTGTTTAGAAATGGCGTTAGAACCGACCAACTGACGATAACGACCTTCTTTAACACGTAACACGTTTAAGTTGGCTTGTTGACGTGCTAAAGCCGCACGCACGCTATCAACACTGGCACGGTTACTTCTTGAGTCAATTTCGTAAAGGGCTTGACCTTCACGCACATAGCTGCCTTCAGCAAATAGACGTTTTAAAATCACGCCATTGGTTTGTGGACGCACTTCAGACACTTCAAAGGCTGTGGTACGACCAGACAATTCAACCGACTGTTCAATACTTTGCGGTTGAGCAACCAAGACACCCACTTGAGTCGGTGGCATTTGCTGCTGTGCAGCGGCTGCTGGTTTGTCTTCGTCTTTGCTACAGCCAACAAGTACTAAACTTGTTGCCAATGCGCAAGCAGTGAGGGCAGGTGCCCAAAGCTTTGCAGACCTCATTATTCCACCTCAATTAAGATGTTTATTTAAAATTTTGTTTTAAGTTAAATTGAAATTTGCCAAATCCATACAGCAGGCTCATCCAGATCAAACTCATACCCCAACCGGCCAACACATCAGACGGGTAATGCACACCCAAGTACACCCTTGATATGCCCATGATCAATAACCACAGCACCGCGATAAGGCCAATATAAAACCTTTTGGGATGCTGTTGGGTCATAAAAAGTATCAAGACAGCTAAACTGGCTGCATAAAAACTGTGTGCACTTGGATAAGATGCCCCATAGCTGTGAACCAAATGATAAATTGCCGGTGGGCGGGCTAAATCAAAGGCGTATTTGAGTAACCAAGCACAGGCAATACTGCCGCTTAGCCCAAAGACTATAAACGCGATCATTGCATATTTTTTATACCACGCAAGGGCAATACACCAAAGCGTGGCAAAAAATAATAATGCAGGCATGCCACCTAAAAATGACAAAGTTTGTGCAATGTAATTTAAGGTTTGGCTCCGTTGCTCACTCACCCACACCACCACAGCCAAATCAATGGGCTGTAGAGCTGGGATTTGAATCAGCAATAGACTAAAAAATACCAACAAGCAGCCCAAAATGAGCAGGTGGTAAGACATAAATTGCCCCCTGTATGTGGCAACCGGTGATTGTGTGGCGAATCTTCAACGACAAAGTGTACTTGTCAGTACACTTCTTTTCAAGCGCAGATCAAAGCCACACAGGACAGTCAATGTTTAAAAGTTTTACGGTTAAAAACTAAGATGTACCAGATTTTTTTTGTAATTCTTGTTCAATCGCGATGGCTTGTTTGGGTGGCCAAAAGAAATCACTTGGACGGGTGACAAAATGCATCAGCACCAATTTGGCTAAAGGTTGCCATTGTTCAAAGCGCACGCGACGAGCACGCAGTGCCACAATCACAGTTAAGGTAAAACTGACAAATAAGTTGGTTAAACCAATCAGTAATACCCCTAACAAAGACACAATTACCAAGCCTAAGTCAGGTTGATTAATGGTGAGCAGCCCTTGAATAAAATTGGCAGAAGCAAAAGCAATATGCCGAATATCTAAAGGTAAACCCAGTAAAAAACCAATAGTTCCCATGCTGCCAAGCATAATTCCAAATAAGAAATTACCGGCCAAAGCACCAAAATTACGCTCTACATAATCGGCAAAACGATGCAAACGTGCCTCCCCTAACAGATCCTTTAAACGACGATGGGCTTTTAAACGTGGACCAATTTTACGATACACTGCCATATTGTCGTAATAGCCTGCCAACAAACCGGATAAAAATAAAAATACCCCAGCAATAGCAGCATGCGGCACGGCAAGTGAGGTAAATGGATTTAAATCATGTAATGTTTTCGCCGCTTTGGCATGGGTCATCAGGGGTTCATGTAAAGCCAAGTCCCAAAACACAGCAATACAAGCAGCGGTTGGAATGGCAATCGAGATATTGCCCAAAATAGCAATAAATTGGGTACGGATAATATTGACAATTAACGCTGCAAGCTCTGCCAATTGTGCCATTTTAGAGCCTTTACCGCGTTGCACCGTAGAGGCCAAAGCGGCTGCGGTCATGGCGGGCTGTTTGGTGGCCACGGTAAAATGCAACACATGAATCAGCATAAAGCCTAAGGAATAATTAAGGCTATAACTTAAAGCTTGCATCAATGGCGCCATAGACACGCGCGCCATTAAAGTCTTTAAGGTGGCCATAATGGCAATAATGACACCAGCACCGGCGGCTGATTTATACATGCCAAAAAAGCCTTGCTTGTCGGTACTGACATAATGTTCGCCAGTTTTGCTTGCATTTTCAGTCACTTGTAGCGCAATTAATTCGCTATTGGTGGTCAGTAATGAGCGTACACTTAACTCATCATAGCTGGTGGCAATCACTTCAACCAACAATTCTCTGAGCATTTTAAAACGCACCTGCTCATCTTCAACAATCAAGTTGAGCAACAGCTCTAAGCGTTCTAAACATTGCTCAAGTAGCGTTAATAAATAGGTTAGGCTGATACTTACGCCAATACGTTTAGTTGAGCGACGAATTTTTTGCACCACATCGTGGCATTGCTCAATCATCACCAATGCTTGAGCGGCATCGGGTGGGGCAATCACTGTCATGTGTTGGCTATTGCGATGCAAATCTTTGTAGTGGCGAATGAAATCAATGATTTCACGGTTTTGCACTAAAAACGGCGACTCATATTCGGTCAGCTCAGGATAAGCATCAATAAATTCTGGATACAAACCAATGCCACTAATGCGGTACGACAATACCGTGACCGCTTTAATCAGTTCACTTTGAATTTGATTCTTTTGTGCTTGATTGCTGTGACCTTGCGACAACACACTACATAAGCGTTGCCACTCTTGATCACGAATATGATCGAGCCAATCACGGTCGCTGCGTTGATGAAATACCCGACGTAGTAATTGTTGTAATTGTGTAGCATCAGGGATTAAGGGTAAAAAATGCGCACCTAAGCGCTTAAATAACTGATTCCAAAATCCATCTTGCGACAAAATGCCGGTGTCGGCATACAAGCTACTTTGTTTATATTGGCTAATTAAACGTAAAATAAAGCTTTGTAAGGTACTCACCGCATAGGGGGTAAGTAACAAACTTTGCATCAGCTTGTTCAGGTTTTGATGAATTTCTTGAAGGTTATGTGGATCAGCAGGACGCAAGTGATTGACGAGGTCAATCAGTAGTTGGTCATCGAGCAGCCCGCGTGCGTCGAGCTGCTGCTGCATGTTTAATAAGATGTGATTTAATGTGGTCTGCATACGCAACTTATTGAATACGATGGAGCGCTAAATGCGCCAAATTCATTAAGGCTTGGCGCGATTGAGATTCAGGCAATTCAAGTAAGGCGGCAATGGCAGCTTCGGTTTCTTCTGTGGCACGTTGACGACAATACTCTAAAGCACCACATTGCTGCACAATTAAAATCACGCGTTCTAAGTGTTCTGTACCGCCGGTCGCAATACTTTTACGAATGATGGCATGTTCATCGCCTTGGGTATTTTTCAAAGCAGCAATCAGTGGCAAAGTCGGTTTGCCTTCCATTAAATCATCACCAATATTTTTCCCCAAAGTCTCAGCATCTGAGGTGTAATCTAAAATATCGTCAATGATTTGAAATGCATTGCCAAAATGACCGGCAAATTTCTTTAACGCCAAAGCATATTCAGGTTTTTTGGCTAAAATCGCCGCGCCTTCGGTCGCCATTTCAAAGAGGCGTGAAGTTTTACCATGAATAATAGCCAAATAGGTTTGTTCTGTGGTATCGGGTTGATGTTGCGATTGCAGTTGCAATACTTCACCTTCGGCAATCTCACAAGTACCGGTTGAGAAATTTTTGAGTAACTTTAAATCGTCTAAATCTACCAGTAAGTCAAAGGCACGCGAAATTAAAAAATCACCCACCAAAACGGCAGTTTGATTGTTCCATGTGGCATTGGCAGTTGGACGACCACGACGTAAACCTGATTCATCCACCACATCATCATGTACCAAAGTCGCTGTATGTAGCATCTCAATAATAGCTGCTAAACGACGATGCGGTTCTAGGTCGGTCACACCACAGGCTTTGGCCGCCAATAAACACATAATTGGGCGCATACGTTTGCCACCCGCTTCTACCACATGTTTACTGACTGCCATCACCAATGCGACTTTTGAGGTAATGCCTTCGTTAATAAAGGTATCCATCGCAGCAAAGTCTTGAGCAACAGGAGCGAGAATATCTTGCTTAAAGTCGATGGCCATGAAAGACAAACCTCTATAAATATAAAATTGCAAAGATAGTGTAACAATTTATCGCAAAGAGGGGCATTGGCAAACCCTTTGCATTGATGCAACGCGCTCGAAAAACAGCCATTTTCCCCGATTTCAACTCAATATAAATCATTTGGTTTTAAAGTGAGTAAAATCAGGCAGCATTAAAAATCCATTTCAGTCGGTGAAACTTACACAAAATCACCTGCTTTGGTCAAATAGTAACAGGAATTTTAACCAAAGCTGCCTTTTTCTTGGCACAATATTTTATGTAAAATGGCTTGTTGTTTAGCCCAATATCACTTAAAATTCTTCGCTTCGTATAATCCCCAGTGGCGTCCGTTTGAAGTTCAATATGTTGTTTATTGGCACGGACACACGGGTCTTTTGGAGTACATTATGTACGCAGTAATCCAAACCGGTGGTAAACAGCACCGTGTTGTTGAGGGTGAAACCCTTAAAGTTGAATTATTGAAAGCTGAAGTTGGCGCATCTATTACGTTTGATGACGTATTAATGCTTGTAAACGGCGAAAGCATTCAAATTGGTGCTCCAGTTGTTGCTGGCGCTACAGTAACTGCTGAAGTTGTTAGCCACGGTCGTCACGACAAAATCCGTATTGTTAAAATGCGTCGTCGTAAACACTATCGTAAGCAACAAGGTCACCGTCAATGGTTCACTGAGTTGAAAATTACTGCGATCGCAGGCTAATTCTAGGAGTATATTGAAATGGCGTCTAAAAAAGCCGGTGGTTCGACTAAAAACGGTCGTGACTCAAATCCTAAAATGCTAGGTGTTAAAATGTACGGCGGTCAATCTGTGACTGCTGGTAACATTATCGTTCGTCAACGTGGTACTGAATTCCACGCTGGTACAAACGTAGGTATGGGCCGTGACCATACTTTGTTTGCTACTGCTGACGGCGTAATTAAATTCGAAGTGAAAGGTCAATTTGGCCGTCGCTACGTATCTGTTGAAGCGTAAGTTTTAATAGAAAAGAAGCCCGCACCTGTTGCGGGTTTTTTTAGGCCAAAAATTTGCTATCTCTTCATCATGATGGATAAAAGCCGCTTCTTTTTAGACATAAAACAACAAAACTGCGGATTTTCTCCTAAATTAGCAACGTTATTTGGTTTAACATGCCATAAATACTTAACAAGATAAGCGTGATCATATGAATTTGTTAGCGAAAACACTCAGTGCAATGGCAGTCGGTGCAATCAGCCTGACACCGCTCATGGTCACTAGCACCTATGCAGCGCCTGCAACTGAGCAAGTGGCAACCCAAAATTTAGTCAAACAACTCAGCGCAATTCAAAGTTTAACGGCTAGCTTTGAACAAAGCACAAAAATCTCAGCTAAAGCCAACAACAATAAAGCTTTATCAGCCCAACACATGAATCAAACTTTTACAGGGGTGATGCAAGTTGAGCGTCCGGGCAAGTTTTCTTGGCAAATTAATAGCCCGGTCAAGCAAACGATTGTGAGTACTGGACGCACGGTTTGGATTTATGACCCTGATTTACAACAAGCCATCCGTCAAAACCTAGACGAGCAAGTGGCCAATACCCCAGCCTTGTTACTATCGGGTAATACCGCACAAATTCAGCAGGCCTATCGTATTTCGCAGCCTGATAAAACCAAAACCTATTACACCTTGTATCCAAAAGACAAAGAGGGTGCATTTCAAAGTTTAACCATTAGTTTTGGCGCTAAAAATGCACCGACCTTAATGATCTTGCAAGATTCCTTAGGTCAAACCACGCATGTGCGTTTTAATAATGTCAAAGTGAATGCCAAAATTCCGGCGTCTACCTTTAACTTTACCCCACCTAAAGGTACAGACATTATTGAGCAATAAGTGGTATGTGCCAAAAGAGCAGCCCAATGGCTGCTCTTTTTGTTTAAAAAATGACGCATTAAGCTGCGTTTTTTGGCATGGAATTTTTTTGGACGTTATAGTGTAGCTTCGTTTTGGCTAGAGATTGTGGTGTCATGCAAAAAGTTGCACTATGGATGATGATAGGCTTAACAGTTTTACTGACGGCATGTCAGCCTAAAGATGCACCACGTCCAAGTGACCCAAAACCTGAAGCCGCTAAAGTGGTGTTGCTGAGCAGTCAAAGCATAAACATGAATCTGCCACGCGCTAAAGTCTGTGAATTACAAGGTTGTGAGCGTTATAGCTTGCATACGGTACAGACCAACTTGCCATGGATTGATGCTTACTTTGTCAAGCGTTTAACAGAGCTTGCACCTAAAGCCTTTGATGTAGCACAACAGCGGATTGTACCTGATGTAAATGAGCAAGCCTCATTGGCGCATCATCATCACTTTGTCAGTTATGTTGCGCAAAGAAATCAGCTGGCTTTGTTTACCTTGCAAAGTGACAGCTCTGGTACGCACTTACCGCACAGTCTATTTCATCAAGAATATGTCAATTTAGATTTAAATTTACAACAGCGTTTAGCGCTGAGTGATGTATTGCAGAACAATCAGCAGGCAGCTTTATTGAGCTTGTTATATCGTTACAATGAAGCATGGCTTAAAGCACGTCATATTGAAGCTGAGCAACTCAAACTCAGTGACAACTTTTATTTTGCAGCACAAGGCTTTACCTTGGTGTATCCAGTTTTTGAACTAGGCAGCTATAGTGATGGTATGACCGAACTACGTATTCCGTATAGCGCTTTATCTGACATCATTAAGCCTGAATATTTACCAAGTTTGCCAAGCGATGCGAAACCCTAAAAATAGGGTAATTGTTGTAATAAGACACAGCAAGCAAGCGTGATTACTGTATTTTTTGCGTTGAACAGCTTACACTATAGGCAGTTTTTTTCTTTTAAAGATTGGCTATGATCGACCCGAAATTACTCAGAAATAATATTGAGGCTGTAAATTTAGCCTTAGCAAAACGTGGTGTACAGCTGGATGTGGCAGAATGGGCGGATTTAGAAGCACGCCGTAAAGAGATTCAGTCAAAAACTGAAACTTTACAAGCAGAACGTAATGCGGGTGCCAAACAAGTCGGTCAACTTAAAAAAGCAGGTGGCGATGCCTCTGAAATCATGGCGCGTATGGCTGCCATTGGTGATGAAATCAAAGCCGCTGAACAAGCCTTGGCTGAATTGCAAGCTGAGCTTGAAGAAAAGTCTTTAAACATTCCAAACTTACCACATGAGTCTGTACCTGAAGGTCGTGACGAAAATGATAACGTGGAAGTGTTAAAGTGGGGCACACCACGTCAGTTTGATTTTGACATTAAAGATCATACCGACCTTGGCGAGTGGATGGGCGGTTTAGAGTTTGAAACGGCAACTAAATTGACCGGTTCTCGCTTTAGCGTATTAAAAGGGCCTTTAGCGCGTCTGCAACGTGCCTTAACCCAATTTATGCTCGATACGCATACCTTAAATCACGGTTATACCGAAGCCTATGTGCCATATTTGGTCAATGCTGAATCATTACGTGGTACAGGTCAGTTACCTAAATTTGAAGAAGACTTATTCAAATTACAAGGTGAAAAAGAATTTTATTTAATTCCGACCGCTGAAGTGCCAGTGACCAACTTTGTTCGTGATGAAATTATTGATCCTGAGCGTTTACCACTTAAATATGCAGCGCATACCCCATGTTTCCGTAGTGAAGCGGGTTCGTATGGTCGTGATACGCGTGGTTTAATCCGTCAGCATCAATTTGATAAAGTTGAGATGGTACAAATTGTCAAGCCTGAGCACTCAATGGACGCGTTAGAAGAATTAACCGGTCATGCAGAAGGCATCTTAAAAGCACTCGGTTTACCGTACCGTAAAGTGGTGCTGTGTGGCGGTGATATGGGCTTTGGCGCGATTAAAACCTATGACTTAGAAGTGTGGGTACCAAGCCAAAATACCTATCGTGAAATTTCATCATGTTCATGCATGGGTGACTTCCAAGCACGTCGTATGAAAGCACGTTACCGTGTCGATCAAAAGAAAACTGAATTTGTACATACCCTAAACGGTTCAGGTTTGGCTGTGGGTCGTACTTTATTGGCGGTGATGGAAAACTACCAACGCGCTGATGGTTCAATTGAAATTCCGCAAGTATTACGTCCATACATGGGCGGCTTAGAATTTATTGACTAAGCAGGTTTAATTTTGTGATTACGATGCCTATAGGGCATCGTAATTTTTTGGACAATCAAAGACAAATCTTGAGAGGCTCGCCGTGGATATCTTTCCCATCTCTTTAAAGTTGCAACAGCAACCTTGTTTGATTGTCGGTGGTGGACATATTGCCTATCGTAAAGCGCTGCTGCTGCAAAAAGCCGGTGCCCGTATTGATGTGCTTTCTCCTGACATTGAAGACAATTTACGTGAATTGGTCAGCCACAGCCAAGGTCAATATGTTGCTGCGCCTTTCAGTACCGATTTTCCTCTTGCTCATTATCGTTTAGTGATTGCCGCAACCGATCAAGCCGATGTCAACAAAGCCGTGTTTGAGGTGTGTGAAGCGCGTAATATCTTGGTCAATAGTGTCGATGATCCACCCAATTGCCGTTTTATGGTGCCTGCGATTGTCGATCGTTCGCCTTTGGTGATTTCCATTGCCAGTAATGGCACATCGCCGGTGTTATCACGTCAAATTCGTACGCAACTGGAAACCACAATTCCACATGGTATGGGCAAACTTGCTGCGTTTTCAGGTCAATGGCGTACGCGTGTTAAAGCCAAAATAGCCAATCCTGATGAGCGCCGTATTTTTTGGGAAGACCTGTATGCAGGTCCGCTCAAAGAACAGGTCTTTAATGACAATCTCGTTGAGGCAGAACGTTTAATTGAAGAAGCGCTAGACGCGTGGAGCACGCCAAAAGGTGAGGTGTATTTGGTGGGTGCAGGTCCGGGTGACCCTGAGCTACTGACTTTAAAAGCCTTACGTTTAATGCAACAAGCCGATGTGGTGATTTACGATCGCTTAGTGTCGCAGCCGATTATGGATTTGTGTCGCCGTGATGCAGAAAAATTCTATGTCGGTAAAGCACGCGCTAATCATGCTGTACCACAAGAAGGTATTAACGCTTTATTGGTCAAATATGCGCAACAAGGTAAACGTGTTTGTCGTTTAAAAGGCGGTGATCCGTTTATCTTTGGTCGTGGTGGCGAAGAAATTGAAGAGCTGTTTGCTGCAGGTGTGCCATTTCAAGTGGTGCCGGGTATTACTGCTGCATCAGGCTGTTCTGCCTATGCAGGTATTCCTTTGACCCATCGTGACTATGCACAAAGCGTACGCTTTTTAACGGGGCATTTAAAAGAAGGCTCACCTGAATTGCCGTGGCAAGAATTGGTCTATGAAAATCAAACGCTTGTGCTGTATATGGGTTTGGTGGGCTTAGAGAAAATTTGTCAGCGCTTAATTGAATATGGTCAACGTCCTGATATGCCCGTGGCGTTGGTGTCTAAAGGCACTACTCCTGAGCAAAAAGTCGTGGTTGGCACCTTGGCTGATATTGTCAGTCAAGTGACCGCGCATCAAATTCAAGCACCCACTTTAACCATTATTGGTGAAGTGGTGCGTTTACGTGAAAAATTACAGTGGCAAGGCTAAGGCTTTGTGAGTTAAATAGGTAGAATTCCCGTGATTCATGTTGTGTTATACGAACCAGAAATTCCTGCCAACACAGGTAATATCATTCGTTTATGTGCCAATACAGGGGCACAGCTGCATTTGGTCAAACCTTTAGGTTTTGAGCTAGATGATAAAAAACTCAAACGCGCAGGTTTGGACTATCACGAATATGCCAATATGCAAATTTGGGACAACCTCGAACAATGCCTTGCGGATTTAGTGAGTAAAGGCATTGGCACGGATGCAATCTATCCTTTAACCACCAAGGGTAGCCAAACCCCACATACCTCGGATTTAAATCGTCCGATTGCATTACTGATGGGTCCTGAAACCCGTGGCTTACCGGAACAGGTACGTTTAATGTTTCCACAAGAGCATTGGATTCGCTTGCCGATGGCGGAAAATTCACGCAGTTTGAATTTATCCAATGCCACAGCGGTGATTGTGTATGAAGCATGGCGTCAGCAAGGTTTTAAAACCTTATAAAAACATCACCACCCTGAGGGGTGGTTTTTTATGTTGACTCTTTTTGAATAGAAAAATATAACCACTATAAAGATATAAAAAGTGAGCCGAACGTGCAGATTAACACATTATTCAAATCTCAATTTATCCTTGGACTGATGCTGATCGCCTCTAGCATGAGCCTTTTTGCCAATGAGCCAGCGCTAGTTGAAGACAGTAAGAATATTCAACCTCTTACGCATGCTGAAATTCAAACAGCTTTACAAAACATGCAAAAACGCATAAATCAAAATATTGAAACATGGGCAAAAAGCTTAGATCAAAATGATTTTGAACACACATGGCATGGCCGACAATTGACTAAAAGTAAACGTCAAGAGGTGTGTGGTATTTATCAAGATGTGGTGAATGATATATATCGCATGGCAGATGCCAATCGTGCCCGTTTAAATATTGATGGACAAAAGCTATTACAAGATCGTCCTGCTTTTATTCAAAGTTTAGGTTTTAAAGACAATCGCATTGATACGCAAATGGGCTTTTACTGTCGGTTGCGTTAAGGCATAAAAAAAGGCGCATCAAGCGCCTTTTTTTAATACACCATTTTAACGGTCGTCAAACTCGTTATGTTGTGGAGCAGGTTGTTTAAAGCCTTTGGTTTTATAACCTAAGTATAAAATCCCTAGCATTGCCCACCATAAACCATACTTTAATGAGTCTTCTTCAATTTCAAGCCATAAGGCAAATACGCTAATGAAACCTAATAAAGGCACAATCACATAATTGAGAATATCTTTAAAGGTTTTGGTACGCCCATCACGTAATGCATAACGTGAAATTACTGATAAATTGACAAAGGTAAAAGCAGTTAAAGCACCAAAACTGATCAATGAGATGACCATGTCTAAATCCATAAAGCCTGCGGTTAACGCCACAGCACCAACAATTAAAATATTGTAAGACGGTGTAAAGCTTTTTGGACTAATATGACCAAAGATCTTTTTATTGATCACGCCATCACGACCCATCACGTACATTAAACGTGATACGCCGGCATGCGCTGAAATACCTGATGCCATCACAGTCACAATCGCAAAGCCAAGCACATACGCTTGGAACAACGAACCCCCCACCAACATGAGAATTTCAGGTTGTGTTTCAGCAATATTTTCAAAATAACTGCCCGGATTATTCGGGAAGTATATTTGCATAAAGTAGGTGCTGATAATAAAAATCACACCTGCAATCAATGCAGTTAAGAAAATTGCTTTGGGTAAGGTTTTTTCTGTGTCTTTGGTTTCTTCAGCCAATGAACTCAGTGAGTCAAAACCTGTGAAGGAGAAGCACAGTAAAGTAGCACCGGTAATCAATGCACCAACTGAGGTCAGCTCGTTCCAAAAAGGTTCAAGGCTCCATAACTGATAACGTGCATCAGCTGAAATTGGGCCATCGGCATTAAAGCCGGCTTGTAGTTTGCTGTACACCAGGTAAGTAAACACAGCAATCACAATCAACTGTACAAAGACAATTAGACTGTTAAAGTTGGCAACAAAACGTGCACCACGTAAGTTCACCCCAGTCATAAAGGCTGTAAGCACCACCACCCAAACCCAATGATTAACGGCTGGGAACAGTGCTTCTAAATAAATCACCGCCAAAATAATATTCACCATTGGCGAGAGTAAATAATCCAGCCAAGACGACCAACCCACCATAAAACCTACATTAGGGTGAATGGATTTTTGTGCATAGGTGTACGCCGAACCCGAAGATGGATAACGACGGATCATATGACCATAGCTAAGTGAAGTTAATAAAATTGCCACCAAGGCAAAAATATAAGAGGTTGGAACATGAAGATTACTTTCGTCAGATACCAAACCAAAGGTATCAAACAACGTCATGGGTTGGATATAAGCCAAACCAATAATAATAATATGCCACAGCCCTAGCGTCTTTTGCAGTTTGGCTGCCGATTGAGTCCCATGAACATTAGTCAACGGCGTTATCCTCTTAATCGTTGATCAAGGATCAGTCATTGTGTATAAGGATCGTTTGAGACGAACGATCCCCCCATAGATAAAATAAAACTGCGCCAATCTACTTCAAATGTATGCATTTGTCAGCAGCTGCGTGTTGCTGCTAGCACAAAATATGCCATGTGGTTGAAGTGAAACGGGCAAACAATAAAAGCCTGATGCTTACAAAAACATCAGGCTGATTTTTACGCTATATTGGCGTAAATTTTTTCAATTACCAAGCTTTTTCTAAGATCTGCTTTAAATCAGCAAGGCTTGCTTCTTTAGGATTATAAATAATTGAACCATCGTTGAGGGCTTTGTCAGCAATCTCATCAAATTGTGCTTGGCTGACCTTATGAGTTTCACGCAATGTGCGTGGTAATTGGGTCAGGCTATACAAGCGATCGCGCATGGTGCTAATGCTGCGAATGGTTTTTTCAGCCCGTAAGTGTGCAGGCGTTTGTGCATAAATTTCAGCACCGGCAAGCGGCAGCAAAAGTTCACCGATTTTAGCGCCATTGACCGATTGGTTGTATTCAAGCACATACGGTAAAAATAAATTCATACATAAACCATGCGGTAAATGTGCAACTGCACCTAAAGCATGTCCTAAGGAATGCACCAAGCCAACCATAGAATTAGAAAATGCAATGCCTGCCATGGTAGAAGCTTGGGCAAGTTCTAAGCGTGCTTGAGCATCTTCAGGGTTGTCTAATACATGAAACAAATTTTCACTGATTTTTTTAATTGCAGCTGTTGCATAAGCATCGCTAATTGGATTGGCTGCCATGCAGGTATAGGCTTCAATGGCATGTGTCATGGCATCCATTGCCGTCATTGCAGTTAAATGAGGTGGCAAGGTTTTGGTCATGCGTGGATCTAAAATCGCCGCATGTGGCATTAAGTAATACGATGCAAATGCCATTTTGACATTTTTTTCAGGATCAGCCACCACCGCCACCATGGTCACTTCAGACCCTGTCCCTGACGTGGTGGGAATCACAAAAAATGGTTTAAGCGGTTTAGGTAAATTGTGAGCACCAGAATATTGCAATAGGTCATCACCACCTTCAGACACTAAAATGTTAGTGGCTTTTGAGGTATCAATCACCGAGCCACCACCGACGGCAATAATCGCATCGCAGTGTTGTTCACGGTACAGTTGGGCAGCTTGACGTACCGTCTGTAAACTTGAATCTGGTGGTACATCATCAAAAATGTCAGCAATCACGCTATCGCTTGCTGCAAAAGCCGCTTCAATAGGGGCTAACAGTTGATTATGACGTACGCCTTTATCGGTAATAATGAGGACACGTTTAGCACCTAAAGTGGCCAACTCAAAAGGAATATGTTCAAGTGCTGCATGACCTGCAATGACTTTCACCGGACAGAAAAATTCGTAATAAGGCTTAGCCATGCTGATCACTCCGTTTTAAATAAGATTGCGCCACTTTTAAGTAAATATTGGCAGCACCGCGTAATTTGTCTTTTAAGGGCAATTGGGTTGGATATTGTTTGACGGCAAGTTCAGCCACAAGTTTAGGTAAAATCAGTGCTTCCATTTTGTTTAAGCAACGCACCAAACGAATGGCATAGCTTAAATCGCCATCTGCCACCATACGGTCATTAGCAAAGGCTTGGGCGGTACTTTCTTGAAAAGAAAACACCAAAAATGCATGATGCATATGTTTAAAACGCACCGTCAAGTCAGGCTTGTCTGCATATTCATTGAGTAAATTCAATTGTCCATTTGAAGTCACTTGTGCCACAAAAGCAGGACCATGTGGGAAGACACTCATCGAAAGCACAAATCCTACCGGAAATTGACGGATTTCGTGTTGCACTTCTTCATCAACTTGGCTGGCCATGACCAAACCACGCCCAATCACATCCATCATGGTTTTGACATAGATCTGCTGTAATGTGGGTTTAACGGCGCTTGCTGCAATCACAGAGGCATCCTTTTTTTATTAAAGATTATTTTTTAATTTAAGCATCAATCACTTGAATATCACTAAAGTAACCGCTCGTGGTTAAACTTGCAATCATATCGCGGCATAAGTCATCAAAGCGTGGGTAATTGGGCACTAAATCCATGACCCGAACCATTTCAAGTCCAGCATAGCCACACGGATTAATGGTTTGAAAACCAAATAAGTCACAATCAATGTTAAGTGCTAAACCATGATAACTGCGACCTTTACGAATTTTAAAGCCGAGTGAGCCAATTTTACGCTCATTGACATAAACGCCCGGTGCATCTGCTTTGGCATAGGCAGCAATCCCATACTTTTGCAGTAAATTGATCATCAGGTTTTCAGCATAGCTGACCAAAGTTCTGACATTCCAACCTAGACGATTGAGATCAAACATAAAGTAAGCCACCAATTGTCCCGGACCATGCCATGTCACTTGACCACCACGGTCGCTTTGCACCAGTGGAATATGGCTTGGCATTAACACATGCTCAGGTTTACCGGCTTGACCTTGAGTGAGTACCTCATGATGCTGCAAAATCCACAGTTCATCGGGTGTGGTTTCATCACGCTGTTCGGTTAAGCTTTTCATCTCTAAAAATCGTGCTTCATACGGGGTTAAGTCGTGATAATGACGAATTACTAAAGCAGGTTTAACCACATCTGTCACAGTATGTGTCCTATACAATCGAACAAGTGCTGCTGATTATAAGATGAATTAACATAAAAAGGTGAGCCATAAAAAAACACGCAAAGTGCGTGTTTTTTTAACTTACAGGGCAGTACGAATTAACGGACAAGCAGCAAGATCAGCATAGACAGCATGTACTTGCTCAAGTTCTTCAAAACGTAGCTGAGCGGTAATTGAATGATACTTACCTGTACGTGATGGGGTAACACTCATGCTATTGCCATCAAATTCTGGAAAATGCTTCACAAAAATTTCTGTCACAGCCGCATGTAACTCAGCACCTGCAAGACCAATCAATTTAATTGGATAGTCCATAGGAAAAACCCAAAGATCTTCTTGGAGTTCGCGTGATGGAGTACGATTGGTCATGTCAATCATGGGACACCTCTTAATTAAAAATACCTGCTAAAAGCAGGTATTTTGATGTATGCGCTTATACTCATATTATGGGGGAGATTCCCCCATATTCAAGTCAGTATTGTTGCATGTATAGATTAGTCATTCTCAAGGAATGAACGTAAATGTTCAGAACGAGATGGATGACGTAATTTACGTAATGCTTTTGCCTCAATCTGACGGATACGCTCACGCGTCACGTCAAACTGTTTACCCACTTCTTCCAAAGTATGGTCAGTTGGCATATCAATACCAAAACGCATTTTTAAGACTTTGGCTTCACGTTCAGTTAAGTTTTCTAACACTTCACGGGTCGCTTCTTTTAAGCCTTCAGACGTTGCCGCATCAATTGGAGAGGTGATGTTGCTGTCTTCAATGAAGTCACCAAGATGCGAATCTTCATCGTCACCAATTGGTGTTTCCATAGAAATCGGCTCTTTGGCGATTTTCAGTACTTTACGTACTTTCACTTCGTCCATTTCTAAACGTTCACCTAATTCTTCAGGTGTCGGTTCACGGCCCATTTCTTGTAACAACTGACGCGAAACACGGTTAATCTTGTTGATGGTTTCGATCATGTGTACCGGAATACGAATGGTACGCGCTTGGTCTGCAATTGAACGAGTAATTGCCTGACG
This sequence comes from uncultured Acinetobacter sp., assembly GCF_947626835.1. Classification (GTDB taxonomy): domain Bacteria; phylum Pseudomonadota; class Gammaproteobacteria; order Pseudomonadales; family Moraxellaceae; genus Acinetobacter. The sequence continues at coordinate 96,770 of NZ_CANQTS010000005.1, forward strand.
AATCCACCATGTTGCATAGGTCGAGAATTTATAACCGCGACGGTATTCAAACTTATCCACCGCTTTCATCAAGCCAATGTTACCTTCTTGAATTAAATCCAAGAACTGTAAGCCACGGTTGGTGTACTTTTTGGCAATTGAGATGACAAGACGTAAGTTGGCCTCAACCATTTCTTTTTTAGCACGACGAGCTTTGGCTTCGCCAACTGCCATACGTTTTGAAATGTCTTTGATGTCTTTAACGCTTAAGCCAAGTTCTTTTTCAATATCTGCGATCTTTTGTTGGAACGCTAAAATATCTGGGCGTACTTTTTCAAGGTAGCCTTTTTGCTCAGGTGTAGCTTTGGCAATTTGTTCGTCTAACCAAGCAAAATTTGACTCTTGACCTGGGAAGGTGGTACGGAATTGGATACGGTCCATACGACCACGACGGATCGCATAACGCATCACTTCACGTTCTGAAGCACGAATTTGATCATGTGTACCACGAATCATCTCTGAAATTAAATCAAATAGACGCGGGGTAAATTTAAACATCATAAACACGGTTGCAAGTGCTTCAAGCGCTTGAGTCGCTTCTTGGCTGTCACGACCATGTTTTTCAATGACAACTTTGGTGTTTTTCCATGCATCGCTTAATTCAGCAAAACGCACTTTGGCAATTTCAGGGTCAGGACCTGAATCGGCTTCAGAATCATCATCACTTTCTGATTCTTCGTCTTCATCTTCGTCGTCAAGTTTGACGTCTTTGGTGGTTTTAGACGTGGTATCTTCTTCTAACACCACTTCTTCTAAAACTTCAGGAATATCATCATCAGTTTCTGGGTCTAAATAACCAGATAAAACGTCAGCAAGACGGCGTTCGCCTGCAACATAGTCATTATATTCTTGGAGAACAACTTCAACAGCATTGGGCCAGTACGCAATTGAATTGAGAACGTCGCGGATCCCTTCTTCAATACGTTTAGCAATGCTAATTTCGCCTTCACGCGTTAACAGCTCAACCGTACCCATTTCACGCATGTACATACGTACAGGGTCAGTGGTACGACCAGGCTCATTTTCTACAGAGGCTAATACCGCAGCGGCTTCTTCTTCCGCTACTTCATCGGCTGCATCAGCATTGTTTGAGTCGAACATCGCGTCATCAGATTCAGGCGCACGTTCATGCACAGGAATACCGACGTCTTGAAGCATTTGAATAATGTCTTCAATCTGTTCACTTTCGGTGATCGAGTCTGGGAGATGATCGTTAACCTCAGCGTAAGTTAAGTAACCTTGCTCTTTGCCTCGGCTAATCAGCGCCGCTACTTGAGAAGTAGGGGAAGTCATATCGCTCATCTTTGCTTACTCTTGGTTGAATCTGTGGCAGTAAAAAACCGTGCATGATAGCACAATTTCAAAACATAGTTTTTGAATTGATTGTTCAGGCATGATTTGTCGCTATAGGGTTTAAGTTCAATATGGGGGTGCGTGTTTAAATTACAAGCACAAATAGCAGCGTTGCTGTAAATCTTTATATATTTTAACATATTTTAATATCAAGCGTTCATTGTTCAATAAATACACAAAAAATAAAAGGGCAAATTGCGTTAAAAGCTGTAATTTTAGCCTGATTTTACAATAAAACTTGACAAGATCAGCAAAGGCAGATAAATAGCGCCTAGACCCATTACATTTTTTCATTAGAGGTAGTTTTAGTGTCTTCGACAGATTTTGAACTAGATGATAACTACGGTGATGATGATGTTAATTTCGAGGAGGCCTCACCCAAGCTGAGTGCTAAAGAGTCGTTGGAAAAACGCCGCCTCATCGATGAATTACTCGCGCAACGTCGTTTAGAACGTGAACTTAAAGATTTTGATTACGACATCGACGATGACGATGACTTTGACGACGAAGATTAAGCAATTTTCATGTAGCATCGCTTGAATAAATGCTATGCTAAACCTTTCGATATTTCTAAGTTTGGATATTAGATGAGTGCTTTTGATTTAGACCAGTTAAGCGAATATTTAGATGGCGACCAAAATGAGTACGGTCTAGATTTTGCTGCGACACATGGTTTTTTATGTGCCATTGCAGTTGGCCCTCAGTTTGACAAATGGTTAGATGAATTATTCGAAGGCAATCAGAAGAAGGTTCCAGCAGAAATCATCGCACAAGTTAAAGCATGGTTAGAGGCAATTCGTCAAAGCTTAGCCAATGAAGATGGGATTGAATTTCCTTTTGAAATTGAAGAAGCCGATACTGAATCAAGCCTAGGTGATTGGAGTGTAGGCTTCGTCGATGCCATGTTCTTAAATGAAGAAGCTTGGTTTACCGATGAATTTGAAGAGCAATTGGTGGATTTAACATTACCGATTATGGTGTTTAGCGGTATTGATGAAGAAGATCCACAAATGGAAACCTTCCGTCGTAACGGTCAGTTAATGGACGAATTAGCAGAAGAAATTCCAGATAACTTAAACGAAATTTACTTGATGTATCATACACCAAGCTAAGTTTTAAGTTAAAAAAGCACCCAAGGGTGCTTTTTTTATTGGCGTTTTTTACGCAGATGGCGCCGATACAAAATCACCGCAATGATCACAATAACAATCGCGATAATTACATAGCCGACTTGGCTAAAAATTTGCTGCATTAAGGCTTGGTTTTCACCAAAGTAAAAACCCATACAGGCTAAAAAGGTAGTCCAAATGATGGTGCCTAAGCCACTAAACAGCATAAATTTCCAAAACGGCATACGGCTCATGCCAGCAGGAATACTAATTAAAGAGCGTACCGCAGGTACCATACGTCCAAAAAATACAATCCGATGACCATATTGCTCAAACCATGCTAAGGATTTCTTGACATCTTCAGATTTAATAAATAAATATTTACCGTAGCGATCGACAAAACGAAAAATAGCAGCATGACTAAATTGATAACCGAGCCAATACAATACAGCAGCCGCTAACAGTGAGCCAAGGCTACCGGCTATAATCACACCCATTAAGGTCAATGAGCCTTGAGAAGCCGTATAGCCAGCAGAGGGCATAATGATTTCTGAGGGAATGGGTGGAAAGACGTTATCAAGGAACATCAACAGCGCAATGCCTAAGTAGCCTAGGCGCTCCATGATGCCAATAATCCAATCAGTCAAAATATACGCTCATATCGTTCAAGCAGAGGATTTGATGCTAAGCGGCTTTGAACACAAGATAAAGCACGCTTTTGTAAAAAAGCCCGCAGGCTGCGGGCTTTAAGCTAGTTGTATTACAGACGCTTACGCTTTGCAGCAGCAATTTGTGATTGGCGCATACGGAAGCCTTCTTTTTGCTTTTCTGTGGTCTTGTCGATGCAGTACACGCAAGATACACCATGTTCATAGCTTGCTAGTTCTACTTCTTCAGGCAGCAACGGCCAACCACAGGCATGACATTTCACATGCTGACCTTCTTCAACACCGTGTGTCACCGCAGTACGACCGTCAAATACGAAGCATTCACCTTCCCACATGCTTTCTTCAGGTGGAGTTTCTTCTAGGTATTTTAAGATACCACCTTTTAAGTGATAAACTTCGGTAAAGCCTTCTTGTAAAAGCAATGAAGTTGATTTTTCACAACGAATACCACCTGTACAGAACATGGCGATTTTTTTATCTTTATGCTGTTCGAGATTATTTTTTACGTATTCAGGGAATTCGCGGAAAGTTTCCGTTTTTGGATCAAGTGCACCTTTAAACGTGCCTGCCTTGTACTCGTAGTCATTACGAGTATCGACCAAAATGACGTCGTCACGTGCAATTAATTCATTCCATTCTTTAGGATCAAGATAGTGACCTACTAAATCGCGCGGTTTAACTGGCACACCTAAAGTTACAATCTCTTTTTTGAGCTTGATTTTCATTTTACGAAATGGTTTTTCATCACTATGTGATTCTTTATATTCCATTTCATTAAAACCTTCGCTTAAAAGGAATTGATGAATAGTGTCAATTGAAGCACGATCACCGGCCACGGTACCGTTAATGCCTTCGCCAGCTACAATAAGAGTACCGCAAAGATTGATGGTGTTTACCAAGTCTAAAAGACGTTGTTGCAGATCGGCAGGATCTTGAACTTCTTTGAATTGATAAAGTGCCGCAACAACCCAGTCAGCGGTCGCTTGCTGTTCTACAGGTGCAAGCTGTTCTACAGTAGCGTTCATGGATACTCCAAATGTAGCTAGTAAATTTTAAAGGACCACATTTTAACTGAAAAGCACACAATATTCAAAATTTCCCTACAAAAAATAAGCCTTTTTAATCACACTCGATCAAGCTATGCTAGGCGCGCTAAATCTTAAGGCAGAATGTGGAGTTTTTATTTTGAGCAATGAGCGTCGAATAGCCTCTTTAACCCCGTGTGCAGGGCGTTGTTCTACTGTGTTTGGGGATTTGGTCTGTCGTGGATGTCGACGTTTTAGCCATGAAGTGATTCACTGGAATCAATATACCCCTGAGCAACATGCTGCTGTGTGGATTCGTTTAGATGCCCAGCTTGATCAAATCTTAGTTCCGATGCTGCCACTAGCTAATCGACAACAGGTCGAGGGCTTTTTACACTCAAAACGCGTGCGTTTACGTAGTGATGCTAGTCTTGGGCGTAAGTTGTATCATGCGTTAAAATTGTGTGAAAAGAACCGCCATTTAACCGATGACAGTGGTTTGGGGATTCATTATAAACAAGTGCGTCCATTATGGGATGAATTTGAGCAGCGTGTGTTAACACTTGCCAATGCGTCTTATGACGTGGCATTTAAGCGTGCCCAAGGTATTCGCTATCATTTGTTACATGGCAAGATACAATTTGAGCAAGTATAAAAAAACCCGCAATTGGCGGGTTTTTTATACACAGTTAAATTTTAAGCCACTTGTACTGGAATACAGTTTGCAGTGTGATTGACTGTGTTATTTGGGTTGGCATAGACCAAACGTGGCTGATGTGCATCTGCCTCAGCTTCAGTAAAATCACCAAAAGTGGCAATAATGACCAGATCACCTACATCGGCTTGATGGGCAGCACCGCCATTGACTGAAATAATGCCAGAATCTTCTTCACCACGAATTGCATAAGTGGTAAAGCGTTTGCCATTCGTTACGTTCCAGACGTGAATTTCTTCGTATTCACGAATCCCGGCGAGGTCCATTAAAGTACCATCAATTGCACATGAACCTTCATAGTGCAATTCCGCATGAGTCACCACCGCACGGTGAATTTTGCATTTAAGTAAACGAGACAGCATAACGAGCTCCCAATCAGATCAATTCATCCATTAATTTTGCGCACACGAGCGCAATGCATTGTGCGTTGAAAATACACAATGCGCAAGGGGATAGGTTTATGGCTTATAGGCGTTAATTTGATTCATGGCAGGTTGAATATCACCATTGACCAACAGTTTGATTTGGGCAAGGGCATGATGAATGGCATCATCCATGAGATCTTGTTCTTTGCTTGGTGCTTTACCTAAGACATGACCTGAAACTTGATCTTTGGCACCCGGATGACCAATACCAATCCGTAAGCGATGAAAATTTGGCCCAGTATGCGGCACGATATCGCGCAGACCATTGTGACCACCATGACCACCGCCAGTTTTTAGGCGAATGACCCCTGGATTCATATCCAGTTCATCATGTGCAATCAGCATGCGTTCAGGCGCAATATTATAGAATTTAGCGAAAGGTACGACACTTTTACCCGATAGGTTCATAAAAGTCGTCGGTAACAATAAACGAACGTCTTGACCTTCGATATTGCCACGGCCGCTCATGCCGTTAAATTTGGGGTCGGTTTTTAAATTGATACCATAACGTTCTGCGAGGCGTTCGACAAACCAAAAGCCTGCATTATGGCGGGTTTGGGCATATTCCCGACCGGGATTACCCAAACCAACAATTAGCGAAAGATTAGCCACTAATTACACCAATAAACACTTATGCGCGTTTGAAGTCAGCGTGCATAGGCGTGTTTTTAGCAGGGTGACGTTGTAACGCTTGGATTTTAACGCTTTCAACTTTGTCGCCTACTTGAATTTCGATTACTTCTTCAAAGAAAGCGTTGTCTTCTAAGAACTTAACAAGTTGACGAAGTTCTAAAGTTACCGCTACAGGAGCAGCTTCGCCACCGTAGATGATTGCTGGAACTTGGTTTTGAAGACGAAGGCGGCGGCTCGCACCTTTCCCTTGAACTGCTTCTTCACGTGCTACTGCATTTAATACGAAGTTTGCCATGATAGACATTCCTATTTAAGTTAATGGACTAGACTCGCGACCAGTCTAGTTGATAGAAAGCCCCGCCAAATGGCAGGGCTTTAAAATTTAAGTGCTCGATTATAGATAAGAATCGAACATTGCGCTAATAGATTCTTCGTTGTTAATACGACGAATTGTTTCAGCAACCATGCTTGCCACTGAAACTTGACGAATCTTACCAAGCGCTAAAGCTTCTTCTGAAAGCGGAATAGTGTCTGTAACCACCAATTCATCGATCACTGAATTTTTTAAGTTTTCGATTGCTTTACCAGATAATACTGGGTGAGTTGCATAAGCCACAACTTTACGTGCACCAAAAGTTTTTAGTGCGTCAGCTGCTTTACACAACGTACCTGCAGTATCGACCATATCATCAACAATGACACAGTCACGATCTTTCACATCACCAATCAAATGCATCACTTGTGATTCATTCGCTTTTTGACGACGTTTATCGATAATTGCAAGATCAATATCGCCCATTTGTTTTGCAACAGCACGTGCACGTACCACACCACCTACGTCAGGTGAAACCACCATGAGGTTGTGATGCGACTGTTGACGTAAGTCAGCCAACAATGCTGGTGTACCGTAGATGTTGTCTACAGGGATATCGAAGAAACCTTGGATTTGGTCAGCGTGTAAATCGATCATCACCACACGGTCAATTCCGACTGTTGTTAGCATATCTGCAACAACTTTGGCAGTAATTGGCACACGGCTTGAACGAGGACGACGGTCTTGACGAGCATAACCGAAGTAAGGAATGACTGCAGTAATACGACCAGCACTTGCACGACGCAGTGCGTCTGCCATGACCAAAATTTCCATGAGGTTATTGTTGGTTGGAGCACAAGTAGGCTGTACGATAAATACGTCTTTACCACGCACGTTCTCAGTGATTTCTACAGCAATTTCACCATCAGAGAAGGTAGAAACAGATGCAGCACCTAGAGGAATGTGTAAATGGCTTACGACTTTTTGAGCGAATTGTGGATGCGCAGTTCCACTAAAAACGACAAGATTGGGCATGAAGCACCCTTGGCGGTTAGAATTGGGAAAGAGATGGCAGGGGTAGCTGGATTCGAACCAACGGATGCCGAGATCAAAACCCGGTGCCTTACCACTTGGCGATACCCCTA
>NZ_CANQTS010000006.1 GCF_947626835.1 uncultured Acinetobacter sp.
AGGACAATAGAAATCTCCCACAAGCCTTAGACATTGCATTTAACTTAATGTAGCTTATGTTTTTTATTTAGCTATAAAAGATAAAGTCAGTGCAGGAATGAGTAAAGTCCAAGGATTGGAGATCGAATTTAGTACTTGAGAAAACTCGATAGCAATGGCGACTAAAATTAAATAGCTGCAATAAGGCAGCAGTTTGAAGGCATATTGTTTAAATATCTGAGGCAGATAGTGTGAACTGAGAAAGCCTAAACTCAAACAGAGTAGTAATTGTAAAATCAGCCCAATGGATTGCATAACATACACAGATAAACACGCTGCCGCCATGATACGTCGCTTTTGGTCTAAATCGAATAGATTTAGGCATATCATCTATAGCTTTAACTGCAAAGTGATCATTTCGGCAATGTTCAAACGCAATGAAATAGCGTAAAAACGTGATAGTTGTGGGGCAATGGCAAGATTATGAAAAGATCTATTTTAGGACTGATGTACTTAATTCAAGGGATGCGTAAAGCTGGTCTTGAGGTGGATCCTAAATTACAGGCAGTGGGTTTGCGAAGTGAAGCTTTAGACAGTGGTGCTGTGATTCATCCAAGTTTAGAATGGAATTTGCTCGAAGTGATAGGTAGAAATGTCAACCCTGCACTGGGTTTATGGATTGGACAGCACTATACCTTGGTCGGCTATGGCCCATTATTAATGCTCTTAGTAACCAGTCCAAATGTTGATATTGCACTGAACAAAGCTGTGCAATATCAAAGACTCACCCATTTAACAGGTGATTTAAGTTTAAAATTTGAAGATCATCGCGTCGGGCTATGTTATCAACCTGAGAATTTAGATACCGATTTAGGTTTATTGCGTGCGCATTGTGAAATATCCAGTACATTTAAATTTTTATCTGATTTATATAAAACCATGGGACTTAACGTACCTGAATTGAGCATTGAGTTGCCATTTTTTGCACCAGAAACTGATGATCTGATGGAAAACTATGCTGCTGTGTATGGGGATCATGTGCTATTTGACGCAGAAGCAGCCATTTTTTGGTGTGATCGTAAGGTATTAGACAAAGCTATTCCTTCGGCCGATGCGATTACCTTTAAGGCTTATGAGCATAAATGCTTAACTGAAATGCATCGTTTGCGTATTGATACAAAAATTCCTGTGCTATTACAACGGGTGTACGATTATTTAGAATTACAACAAGGCATGTTACCCAGCATGGCACAAACTGCACAAGTATTACAAATGCCTGAGCGTACCTTACGCCATCAGTTGCAGCAGTTGGGCAGCAGCTACAAAGAAATTCGTGAACAAATCATGAAAGATAAAGCCTTACGTTTAATTGAATACAAAGAGTATTCCATTGAAATGATTGCAGAATTATTGGGATATTCAGAGCCTGCGGCTTTTAATCATGCCTTTAAACGTTGGTTTGGGCAAAGCCCACGCCAGTATCATAAATAATCCAAAGTGTTATAGCACCATGCTCAATCTTGGTTATACTCTTGTAAGCTCAAAACAGTATGAATGATATGTCTGACTTAAATTCAAACCCATTATCGCCCGCAGAGCGCTATGCCCAAGCACTCGCATCTGGGCAATTTATGCCTGATGAGGCACAAGCACAGGCCGTGCATGAGTTAGATCGTGTTTGGCAAGAACTCATACAGCGCTATAAAGCGGCAAAAAAACCGTTTGCGCGTTTTCGTCGTCAAACACCACCACAAGGAGTATATATGTGGGGTGGAGTTGGACGGGGTAAAACATGGCTCATGGATCAATTTTATAATTCAGTGCCATTTCGTCGTAAAACGCGCATGCACTTTCATCACTTTATGCAATATGTACATAAAGAGCTGAATAAATTATCGGGTCAACAAAATCCACTTGATACTGTGGCAGATCAAATTTATAAAGACGCAGTGATTATTTGTTTTGATGAATTTTTTGTCTCCAATGTCACCGATGCCATGATTTTAAGTGATTTATTTCAAAAACTCTTTAAGCGTGGCATTACTTTGGTGGCAACGTCTAACATTGCACCCGATGGTTTATATAAAAATGGTATTCATCGTGATCGCTTCTTGCCAACCATTGAAATGGTCAAGCAAAACTGTGTGATTTTAAACGTGGATGCTGGTGTGGATTATCGTTTACGCGTCTTAAAACAAGCACAACTGTTTAAATATCCATTAAATGCAGATAATCAAGTATGGATGCAACAGCGTTTTGATGCGTTGACGCAAACCCAAAGCAAATCAAGTGATGATATCACCATTAATAATCGTCAAATTACCACCATTTCGCATACAGAAGATGTGTTGTGGTGTGATTTTGCTGATTTATGTTTAAAGCCACGTAGCCCTGCAGACTTTATTGAAATTGCCAACATTTATAACACCGTGTTGGTGAGCAATATTCCGCACCTGACTGATTATTTAGCTGACGGTACACGTCGTTTTATTTATCTGGTTGATGAGTTTTATGATCGTGGTGTCAAGCTATTATTAACCTCAGAAGACAATATTATTGACATCTATAATGGTGAAAAACTCGCCTTTGAGATTGAGCGAACCCGCTCACGTTTGCTTGAAATGCAGTCGGATGATTACTTAAATTCAGCACACCGACAGATTCAAGATAGTCGCCCTGAAAAAGCAGAAATTTAAAATGAAGCGTCCTCGGACGCTTTTTTATACACAATTCAACGCAAAAAAATGCTTTCGTTGTTTTTTTAAACGAAAATCTGAACTTAAGTCTAATTTAGACATTTCAAAAACTTTATACACTATAAAAGAGCATTCATTCTGATGATGTTAGTAAACAAATACTGTGTTTAAAAAATGCCCATTATTTTGTTTATTAATAATCCTATTCAGAACAGTATAAATGGGTATACTCAGAAGCTCTTGGAATAAAAAATAGCAATATCAGGAAAGACAATGACTGCACGTATTCAAAAAGGCAAGTTAGCGATTGCTAAAGAACTGTATGATTTCATCGAAAATGAAGCACTACCAGGTTCAGGTCTCGACAGCGAGACTTATTGGAGCAACTTCGAACAAGTCGTTGTCGATCTTAGTCCAAAAAATACAGCACTCTTGGCTAAGCGTGACCAAATTCAAGCACAAATTGATGAATGGCACCGTAATAACACATTTGAATTAGAAGCTTATAAAGCCTTCTTAACTGAAATTGGCTACTTATTACCAGAAGTAGAAGATTTCCAAATTACGACAGAAAATGTAGACGAAGAAATTGCACTGATTGCAGGTCCACAGTTGGTGGTACCTGTACGTAATGCGCGTTACTGCTTAAACGCAGCCAATGCGCGTTGGGGTTCTTTATACGATGCCCTTTATGGCTTTGATGTGATCTCTGATGAAGATGGCGCAGAAAAAACCAAAGGCTACAATCCAAAACGTGGCGAAAAAGTCATTGCGTTTGCAAAGAACTTCTTAGATGAAACTTTCCCACTTGCGGCAGGTTCACATGCCGATGCAACTCAATATGCTGTTGAAGGTTCAGCTTTGGTGGTCAGCTTAAAAGATGGTTCAACGACCACTGTCGCAGATGCATCTAAATTTGTAGGTTACAACGGTGAAGCTGCAGCACCAACAGAAGTAGTGCTTAAAAACAATGGTTTACATGCCATCATTCAAATTGATGCAACAAGTGCGATTGGTCAAACTGACGCAGCAGGCGTTAAAGATGTTGTATTAGAAGCGGCAGTCACCACGATTCAAGATTTAGAAGATTCGGTTGCAGCAGTAGATGCTGAAGAGAAAGTTGAAGGCTACCGTAACTGGTTAGGCTTAATGCGTGGCGACTTACAAGAAGCGATTGAAAAAAATGGCAAGACAGTAACACGTACTTTAAATGCTGACCGTAGCTTTAAAAATCTTGAAGGCGGTGAAACTAAAGTTCACGGTCGTTCACTGATGTTACTGCGTAACGTGGGTCACCTCATGACGAATCCTGCCATCCTTGTAGACGGTCAGGAAATCTATGAAGGCATCATGGATGCATTGGTTACACCGTTATTAACACTTGCAGATATTCGTGGTGAAAACACCATTAAGAACTCGCGTAAAGGTTCAATGTATATCGTTAAACCAAAAATGCATGGTCCTGAAGAAGTGGCATTTGCAGTTGAATTGTTTGAGCGTGCTGAACAAGCGCTTGGATTACCTGCAAAAACGTTAAAAATCGGTATCATGGATGAAGAGCGTCGTACATCTGTAAATTTAAAGAACTGTATCGCGCAAGCTAAAGATCGTACTATCTTTATTAATACTGGTTTTATGGACCGTACCGGTGATGAAATCCATACCTTTATGGAAGCTGGTCCATTTGTGCGTAAAGCTGAAGTGAAAGCCCAAATTTGGTTCCCAGCGTATGAAAACCGTAATGTCATGGTGGGTCTACAAACGGGTCTACGTGGTAAAGCACAGATTGGTAAAGGCATGTGGCCAAAGCCAGATATGTTGCGTGACATGTACAATACTAAAGCTGAACATCCGCAGGCAGGTGCAAGCTGTGCATGGGTACCATCTCCAACAGGTGCAGTAATCCACGCGATTCATTATCATCAAACAAGTGTGTCAAATCGTCAGCAAGAATTGTTGTCTGAAGAGGCACTACCACTAGATGATTTATTAACGCCACCACTTGCAACCAATACCAATTGGACAGAGGAAGAAAAGCGCAAAGAGCTTGAAAACAACTGCCAAGGGATCTTAGGTTACGTAGTACGTTGGGTAGACTTAGGTGTAGGTTGTTCAAAAGTACCCGATATCAATGATGTGGGCTTAATGGAAGACCGTGCCACATTACGTATTTCTTCACAACATGTGGCTAACTGGTTGCGTCATGGCGTGGTCACACGTGAGCAAGTTGAAGAAGTGATGCAACGTATGGCAAAAATTGTAGATCAGCAAAATGCCAATGACCCACTTTATACCCCAATGGCGTCTGACTTTGACAACAATATTGCTTTCCAAGCAGCATCTGATTTGATCTTTAAAGGTGGCGAGCAGCCATCAGGTTATACAGAGCCGCTATTGCATGCAGCACGTTTAAAGTTAAAAGGTTATACAGGTGACTAAGCCTGTGACTTAAAAAAAAGCGCCTACGGGCGCTTTTTTTATGCTTCAAGGTATCGCCAAAATTTAAGCCAGCTTCAACTGCTTCAGGTTATAATAAAACCTGCTTTGTGATTGAGGTGGCGAAACAATGTGTGCAAATTTTAAACCTTTAACGCGTAGCCAACAGCAAGCCTTAAATTTGCCTGAAATTACTTTTGAGTATCGTGAGGAAGTTTATCCCAATTATAGTGCGCCTTTATTATTTCAAGCTCAACATGGCCTAGAATGGCGTGAAGTGAATTTTGGTTTAATTCCTAAATGGGCGGAAGATAAGACCATTGCCACGCGCACGTATAATGCCCGTAATGAAACTTTACTACAAAAACCAAGCTTTGCCGAAGCTGCTGCCAAATGTAAATTTGGTGTCATTGCTGTAGATGAATTTTATGAATCAAAATACATTGATGGTAAACCACAGCGTTGGGGAGTACGCCGCCGTGACGGGCAGGCATTTTATATTGCTGCTTTATACGAAATTTGTAGACTGGGTGATGAGGTGGTGCGCTCAGCCAGTATGATTACCATGGATGCCATTGATCATGCTATGATGAAAGACTTTCATGAACCAGGACCGATTAAACGCTCGGTGATTGTCATTCCGCATGCTCGTTTAAATGCTTGGCTTAATTTAAAGCAGCCCAACTTACACGATTTTGTGTTGGGTTTTCCAGTAGAAGAATTTGAATGTTCACATGTTCCCAAAGCGAAAATCGAAAAAGTGAGTCCGCAACTCAACTTTTTCGATAGTGGACAGGCTTAATGGGCGAGGTTTTTGAAAATTTGTTTTAAGCTTTCCATCATTTTTTCAATCTGGAGCGGTGTAAGACCTTCAAAAGATTGCTCCAGTACAATACCAGTTAAATCATTAACTTTTTCGGTCATCTCTTCGCCTTTTTTGGTCAAAATGACCCGAGTAATACGCGCATCATCCTCACACGAATAGGTGTCAACTAAACCTTCATCTTTTAAGCGGTAAATGATTTTGGTGGTGGTTGACATTTTAGACACCACCATTTGCGACAGATCAGACACGCTGGCATTGGGTTTACTTTGCAGTGCCACTAAAATACGACGGCGTGAATTATCAAGTCCATATTTTTTTAAGGCATGATCAACATTATTCACATATTGTGCATGCACTTGCATAATCCAATAAAAAGGAAAATCTTCAAAATGCGTATTTTGAGCAGAGGGCAAAAATTTTGAATATTTTTTAGTCATGTGGTGTTCTTCCTGTTACCTAATTTTAATTTTAATTGCATCACAATTATTTGTTATTTTATGTGAAAACTCAAGTTGCCTGATCTGTTTTTTATTTGTTTCAAGCAGTTTTACTGGGTTTTAAACTGTATAAATATAATACTATAAAAATAGCTTTAACCTGTAAGTAAATATCATATAACCATATAGCCAGAAAAATATCGCGACATAACGCCATGACTTAAAAATCGAGTATAAAAATGTTGACTACATCACCTAGATCAACAAAAAATATCAAAAAATTAATTACAACGACATGAGTTTGTGCATAATGAAATTATCTTAAGTTACATAGGTCAGATTAAATGGATCCGTCGTCGGGGGCAAAGTTGCTCGCATTTACGATTTCGCTAACTCACGCAGGAGTGATTAACTAATGGAATTTTTATTAGATCCTGGCATTTGGGTTGGTTTAATTACTTTAATTATATTAGAAATCGTATTAGGTATTGATAACCTAGTCTTTATTGCTATTTTGGCTGATAAACTTCCCCCAGAACAACGTGACAAAGCACGTGTTCTTGGTCTAACGCTCGCCTTGATTATGCGTTTAGGTTTGCTGTTTGCCATTTCTTGGTTGGTCACCTTAACCCAGCCACTCATCACCATTTTCGAACATAGTTTTTCAGGACGTGACCTCATCTTATTGGGTGGTGGTTTATTCTTATTGTATAAAGCTGTGTCTGAATTGCATGAGATGATGGAAGGTAAGCCTGAAGTTAAAAGTACAAACAGTAAAGTCGTTTATGCAGGGTTTGCCGCTGTTGTTGCACAAATTGTTGTACTCGATGCTGTATTCTCACTCGATTCGGTGATTACAGCCATTGGTATGGTCGATGATATCCGAATTATGATGGTGGCGATGGTGGTTGCCATGGTGGTGATGTTAGTGGCATCTAAACCCCTAACCACATTCGTGAATCGTCATCCAACTGTGGTCATTTTATGCTTAAGCTTCTTGTTGCTGATTGGTATTAGCTTAATTGCCGAAGGTTTTGGTTTCCACATTCCAAAAGGTTATATCTACTCAGGTATTGGTGTTGCCATTTTAATGGAAGGCTTTAATCAGTATCGTTTACGTAATACCCAAAAACATGCTGCGAAAATTCCATTGCGCCATCGTACTGCTGATTCAATTTTAAAATTGATGGGTGGTAAGCTAGAAACTGAAGATCAATCAAGCAACTCACAAGCACAAGAAACATTTGCCGACGAAGAGCGTTATATGATTGGTGGAGTGTTGACTCTTGCTGAGCGTTCAGTAGCCTCAATTATGACGCCACGCAGTCAAATTTCATGGGTAGATCTCAATGATTCAGCTGAAGAGATTCGTGAAAAGATTTTATCCGTACCACACAGCTTATTTCCAGTATGTCGTGGTAGCTTAGACAAAGTTATTAGTATTGTACGTGCCAAAGAATTATTGGATGTATTAGACGATGAAGAGCAAATGAAAGCTTTAATTCGTATGCATCGTCCAATTTATATCTTTGAAACCATGAAAGTGATTGATGCGATTAATACGCTACGTAGCTCAAAAGGCTCATTGGTATTGGTCAGTGATGAATTTGGTAATGTACAGGGCTTGATTTCACCGTTGGATGTATTTGAGGCCATCGCGGGTGAATTCCCTGATGCAGATGAACAGCTTGATTTAATTAAGCTTGAAGATGGTCAGTGGAAAGCCACCGGTATGCTGGATTTATATCAACTTGAACTTGAGTTGGGGATGTTGGATTTGGTAGAAGAAGATGCCAATTATATTAGTGTTGCAGGCTTAATTTTGGATCAAACCCAAGGTGAAGTGACAGTGGGCACTGAATTAGATTATAAAGGCGTACATTTTACCGTGACTGAACTCGATGGAAATCGAATCAAAACAGTGATGATTCAACACTAAATAAAAAGCCTCACTACTGTGAGGCTTTTTTTATGCATTTATTTGCGATAGCTATGGTCAATGGCAGCCCATATAAAAAACACCAAAGACACGACTAAGGCATAAATGAAATATTCGGCTTTGAGATTACCTTGAATACTGCCATAAATGATCAGTGTGAGCATTAAAGCCACGGTGGTGCAGATATAGATAAGGCGGTCGCTATGATGCTTAAGCGCTTGGTTGAAGACTGTTTTTGTAAAATGTTGAACTGACATCTCCACGTCTCCTTGTTGGATAAACCCTATTGTTTTAGTTGGTTAGGTTTATATGGTTGTACGTGGATTTTATTAAAATTGCAAGTGTCTTTTGTTTAAGTGGTGATACTACGCAATGTTGCTGATTTACAGCGCTATGCACATGCTGAAAATGGAGTAAAACAATAAAAGCCCGTTTGGGTAAAACTTGACCATTATTGCAAGATGACCATATGAGGTTTGGGTAAAACCACCATGGTAAAACGTGTGAAAAAAAGCTTATTTTTTCACTTTATCGATCACAATACAGATCACCAACACCATGATAGAAGGAATCAACCATGCTAAGTTCTGTGCACTTAAAGGTAAATTTGCTAATGCAGTAGGTAATGCATCGCCAAAGCCTGCCACTTTTAAGCCATCCAAAATACCAAAGAGTAAGGCAACTGCTGTTACAGGCGCAATGACACGACTAGGTTGATGGAAGAAATTCCAACAAAAGCCCAATAAAATCACGGTAATTGCAGGCGGATAAATGGCACTTAATACTGGTACAGACACTGCAATTAATTTAGTTAAACCTAAATTTGAAATCACAAATGCAAAGCCAACTAAAATTAACACCCACGCTTTATAGCCAAGTTTGGTAATACGTGAAAAATATTCAGCACACGCACATGTTAAGCCAATTGCAGTGACCATACAGGCAATAAAGATCATCGCGCCTAAAAATACTGAACCTAAGTCACCAAAGGCATGTTGTACATAAGCGTGTAAAATAACTGCACCATTGCTGGCATTGGCTGCAATGTCATGACTGCCTAAGCCGAGTTTAAATAAGCTTAAGTACACCAAGGTTAAGCCAATACCCGAAATTAAACCGGCAATCACTGCATATTTGGTAATTAATTTTTTATCAGTCACACCACGTGAGCGAATGGCATTAATAATTACAATACCAAACACCAAAGCGCCTAAAGTATCCATGGTCAGATAACCATTGACAAAACCTTCAGACACCGGACTATTCACATAATTACCCACAGGTTCGGCAATAAAGTTGGCAGGAATCAAAACAGCACTGCCCCCTAAAACCACCAAAGATAAAATTTTAAGTGGTGATAATACATAGCCAACCGTATCTAAAATTTTGTTTGGATATAAAGACACTAAGGTGACAAAACTAAAGTAGATCGCACTATAAATAAATAAACTTAAAGACGATGTACCAAAGTAAGATGAAAAACCAATTTCATAAGATACCGTTGCAGTACGTGGCGTTGCAAATAATGGTCCAACAGCTAAGTAACACACAATCGTCAATAGCAAACTTGCGACTTTACCTAAAGGTGAACTTAATAATTGAATCGAACCTTCTACACGCGATAGGGCAATAATGGTCAGTACAGGTAGACCAACTGCCGTGATTAAAAAGCCAAAAGCTGCGAGCCAAACATGGTCACCGGCTTGTTGTGCAACAATGGGTGGGAAAATAATATTGCCCGCACCAATAAACAGTGCAAAGGTCATAAACCCTAAAGCAATAATGTCCCGAGTACGTAAGTGAGTCATAAGGGGAGAATGCAAGTAGAAAAAGGAAGCAATTTTAGAGCAAAGTTGGCTTTTTTGGTGATTAATTTTATATCACCTATCAGTGGTTCTGATATAAGGCATGTTGATTTTATTCAAGTGATCTATTTTGGTTTAATTTATAAGTTTGATTAAAGAGTAAAAAAAATGAAAAACTCAATTTTTAACGAATAGTGATTTGCCAAACGGTTAAAGATAATTAAATGATCAGATGTACAATAAATCATCACATATAAAATGAAGTGCCTGAATGTTAAACGATTAAAAGCCAAGCACTGTATGGCATGTCAAAAAGGTCTATACTCATTGCACCCTTAAAGAGGACAATAATTGATGCGAGCCCCTGCTATAACGCTTAAAAATGAACAAGACTTAGAACACTTACGTATTTCTGGCCGTTTGGCTGCACAAGTTTTAGAAATGATTGCGCCCTATGTAAAACCCGGTGTTAGCACAGAATATTTAGATGATTTGTGTTATGACTTTATTGTCAATACCTTAAACGTAACACCTGCCAATATTGGTTACTATGGTTACACCAAAACCACCTGTATTTCGCCCAATCAAGTGGTCTGTCATGGTATTCCTGCTGCGAATATCATCTTGAAAGACGGTGACATCATTAATATTGATGTGGCAATTATTAAAGACGGTTATTTTGGTGATACCAGTCGCATGTACTTTGTAGGTGAGATAAAACCCGAAGCAAAACATTTGGTCGAAACCACTTATGCTGCCATGCTTGCCGGTATTCATGCTGTAAAACCAGGCGCCACCTTAGGTGATGTAGGACATGCCATTCAAACGGTGGCAGAACGTGAGGGTTATAGCATTGTGCGTGAATATTGTGGGCATGGGATTGGCCGTATTTACCATGAGCAACCCAACGTGGTGCATTATGGCCGAGCAGGGCAAGGTCTTAAATTAGAAACGGGCATGGTGTTTACCATTGAACCGATGGTCAATGCCGGCGGTGCAGGGGTCAAAGAGTTGGCGGATGGTTGGACGGTGGTCACGCGTGATGGTAATTGGTCAGCACAGTGGGAACATATGGTAGCAGTGACTGAAACAGGCTTTGAAGTTTTATCGCCGTGGCCTGAGGGTACAGGTGATTATCCTAGTCTTGACTTAGAAAACTAAAGTCAAAAAGCTGATCATTGATCAGCTTTTTTTTCACTTAAATGTTCAACTAAATAATTAATAAATACTCGCACTGCCGGCAATTGCCCACGTCTTGATGGATACACTGCATGGAAAATCCCATGAGCAGCACTCCATTCGGGTAAAACCCGTACTAATTCACCCGATGCCAAATAATCTTTGACGATACTATCTGGTAACAGCGCAATCCCGCAGTTTTGACAGGCAAGTTGTGCCAATAGCATCAGATCAGAGCCCATAACCGTTGGATTGACTTTAATTTTCTTTTGTTGCCCTTGATGATGCACCACAATATATTGATCTAAATGTTCATCCGACATACTTAAAATATGATGCTGCATCAAATCTTCAGGTATTTTAAGTTCACCAAATTGATTTAAATAGGCTTGACTGGCAAACAGGTGTTGTTGGATATGGGTAAATTGGCGAATGATCAGGTTGGGGTCAGTGTCTAAATTAGAGCGTACCCGTAGCGCGACATCAATGCCCTCATTAATTAAATCAACACGTCGATTGCTGACCAATAACTGTACTTTGATTTCAGGATACATCTTTAAAAATTGCGGTAAAATCTTGGCGATTTCATTTTGCGCAATGGATACAGGTAAACTGACTTTAATCACACCGCGTGGTTGAACGCTTAAATGATCCACCAAATCATGCGCAGCTTGTGCAGCATTGATCATCACTTGTGCATGCCGATAGATGTTCATCCCAATGTCAGTCACTGCAAAATGACGTGAACTGCGTTGGATTAAACGTACCCCTAAGCGTTCTTCAAGTTGATAAACGCGGCGACTGAGTTTAGATTTAGGAATATCAGTGGCACGCTCGGCAGCGCTAAAACCACCATGTTCTACCACTTGAGCAAAACAATAAAAATCATCGAGATCGGATAACATAGCTTATGCCATTTATGCAACAATACTTTGATTAAATGTTGATTGTTGCAAATTGTCAATTTAATTTAAGCCCTTAAAATAGCCTAAGTGTTATTTTATGATGTTTATCAGGCTTCATTCGTTTTAAACTAATCTGGTTTTTATTTGAGTCTTTATTATGGCCTATCAACTAATTCAACTTGAGCATCAAGCCACAGATTCGATTCAATGCCCACATTGCGGTCATTGGGTGATCAATTGGCAAGAAGAGCAATATGTGCAACCGTGTGAACATACTTTATTTATTGCCATGGATATTGGCTTTGAATATATCACCGACGAATTTGAAGCCACGATGGCACATAGCGTAGATGAGTTACATGCCAATGACGATCAAATGAATATGTTTGATGCTATTAAAGCTGCCGATTATCCACAATTTTTGGTGCTACAAGCCGATTTAGGTCTGCAAGGCTATTCACGCTATTTAGGTTTTAGCATGTAAGATCGCTATAAAAAAAGCACCCTAGGGTGCTTTTTTGTTTAACCGTCAATTTCTTCTTCAATCTCATCTTCGGCAGTGTCCATGCCCAGTTCTTTGAGTTTGCGGGTGAGGGTGTTGCGACCCCAGCCTAAAAGCTCTGCAGCATGGCGTTTACGACCGCGGGTTTGTTGCAGGGCAGCATTAATTAAGGTGCGTTCAAACATAGGTGTGGCAATGTCTAAAATTTTCATTTCGCCATTTTTAAGTTTTTGTACCGCCCACTGCGCCAAGAGTTCATCCCAATGATGGATGGCCAAACGATCCAAAGCAGCTTGACCTTCACCCAATTTATCAATCGGAATTTGTTTAAGTTCAGAAGGTAAATCTTCAGGATATACTTCACGACCGGTGATCATCACCGTCAGCCAACGACAGGTATTTTCAAGCTGACGTACATTGCCTTGCCATGGTAATTGCTGCATATATTCTTGCGTTTCACGGCGTAAAATTTTTGGACTCACGCCCAACTCTTTGCCAGCGCGAGCTAAGAAATGCTGTGCCAACATCGGAATATCTTCAGCACGGTGGGCCAGTTTTGGAATATGAATGCGAATCACATTCAGGCGGTGATATAAATCTTCACGGAAACGACCGTCATGCACCAACTTTTCTAAATCTTGATGGGTAGCCGCCACAATGCGTACATCAACTTTAACAGGAATATGACCGCCCACACGATAAAATTCACCATCGGCCAAGACACGCAATAAGCGAGTTTGGGTTTCAAATGGCATGTCGCCAATTTCATCTAAAAATAAAGTCCCACCATTGGCTTGTTCAAAACGCCCTTGACGTTGCGTATTGGCACCGGTAAAGGCACCTTTTTCATGCCCAAACAATTCAGTTTCAATTAAATCTTTGGGAATGGCGGCCATATTTAAAGCAATAAATGGCTTGGCACTACGCGGTGAATGGCGATGCAGCGCATGTGCCACCAACTCTTTACCTGTACCTGATTCACCGTTAATCAGTACCGTAATATGCGATTGCGACAAACGACCAATCGCGCGAAATACTTCCTGCATGGCAGGTGATTCACCAATAATTTCAGTCGACTGAATCGGTGGCGCAGTTTTAGCCGATTCTTGTTGTTGTAATTTATTGAGATGCAAAATTGCACGGTTCACCAAGGCTAAGGCTTCATCAATATCAAAAGGCTTAGGCAGGTATTCAAAAGCGCCCGTTTGATAGCTCGATACTGCCGACTCTAAATCTGAATGTGCGGTCATAATAATGACCGGTAAATCGGGATGACTGGCTTTGACTTTGCCTAAAAAGGCCAAACCATCCATCCCCGGCATACGAATGTCGGTTAAAATCACATCTGGGGCTTCTTGGGTCAGCTGATCAAGCGCAGATTGTGCTTCTTCAAAACTGGTAACATCTAAACCTTCTTCTTTAAAGGTTTTTTCCAAGACCCAGCGCATGGCGCGATCATCATCAATCACCCAAATTTTATTTCGCGACATGGTTTGACTCCCAAGGTAAATATAAGCTAAATGTGGTTTTGCCTCGCATCGACTGACATTCGATCATGCCTTGATGCTGATGCATAATATTTTGCGCAATGCTCAAGCCTAGGCCTGTACCTGCGGCACGACCAGTGACCAATGGATAAAACACCGATTCAACAATGTCTTCAGGTACCCCTGGTCCATTGTCTTCAATATCAATCCGCACCATAGAACGATGAATGACACCATTAATGGTGACTAAGCGTTGAATACGGGTTCTTAAAATCAGTTCAGGCTGGGTATCAACAAAAAATTCTTTATTTTCATTCATGGCCTGTACAGCATTGACGCTGATATTGAGCATCACTTGAATCAGTTGATCACGATCGGCCAACACCTCTGGTAAGGATAAATCGTAATCGCGGGTGAGTTTGACCCGTTTTTTGGTTTGATTGGCAATTAACGAGCGCACCCGTTCAAGTGGTTCATGAATATTGACGGGTTGGTAACTTGGCAATTGGCGTGAACCGAGCATGGTGTCGGCTAAGTTTCTTAAACGATCGACTTCATTAATAATAATATCCGTAAATTCGGTATATTGGGGATCGTTTAAACTACGTGCCAATAACTGAGTTGCCCCACGAATTCCCGCCAATGGATTTTTAATTTCATGCGCTACACCACGAATCAGTTGGCGTGCCACTTGATGTTGCTGAATAAAGTGCTCTTCTTTAGAAATTTTTAGCATACGATCGCGTGGATTAAGCTCAATAATTAATAAAGGATGATACGGTTTATCGTAATTTAAAGCCGATACGGTGTAATCAACATGAATGTCTTTAAAATTCACGGTAATGGTGGCTTCGCGGCGCGTATAGGGTTGGCCAGTGGTTAAAGTGTTTTTCAGTGCATCTTCGGTATGGAATTCATCATTAGGACGATGGAGTAAATTCAGCACGGGTTGACCGGAGGCACGTAATAAGCTGACATCAAACAAGGCTTCACAAGCTGAATTTAAATAAAAAATATTCAGATGACGATCAGCCAATAAAATTGCCGTGGTCATATTGTCCACTAAAAGGCGGTAATCAATTTGGTTGGGTTGATCCATGTGAGGTACAGTCCTGTATAAAAATAGCGCAGCAATAGTGGTCTAAAACCCTTATTTTCGAAATAAAAGTGCTGAATTGAGGCAGTTTAAGCAAGATACGCGCCAACTTTTTAAAAAGTGCGACACATTGGGTAGTTCAAGACAAACGGCTGCGCTTAAATTGTTCTGAAGTCAAAAAGATATACCCAATTCAAAGCAGCTGGTAAAGTGTTTTTGAACCAAAATGGTGCATAGGGGTTTATATTGTTGAAATAATGGTTGTATTTTGGTGCATTATGCAAAGAGTGCTTGAAGCAACTATTTTTATAGACAGAAAAGACATACAATACGCCCATTCTAGTGGAGCGCAGATTCATGAAATCCCCCAAAGTCGGTTTTGTTTCTTTAGGTTGTCCTAAGGCATTGGTCGATTCTGAACGAATTCTAACTCAGTTAAAGACTGAAGGTTATGATGTAGCATCAGATTATGACGGTGCTGATTTAGTCGTTGTTAATACCTGTGGTTTTATTGAATCTGCAGTACAAGAGTCTTTAGACGCAATTGGCGAAGCCATGAGCGCGAATGGTCGTGTGATCGTAACAGGTTGTTTGGGTAAAGATGAAGATAAAATTCGTCAAATGCACCCCAATGTCTTAAAAGTCACTGGCGCTGCTGCTTATGAAGAAGTCATGGATGCGGTTCATCAATATGTACCTGAACCGCCAAAACATAATCCATTTATTGACTTAGTGCCTGAGCAAGGTATTCGCTTAACGCCAAAACATTATGCTTATTTAAAAATATCAGAAGGCTGTAACCACCGTTGTACTTTCTGTATTATCCCGAGCATGCGTGGCGATTTAGTCTCTCGTCCTGTAGGTTCTGTGCTGTCTGAAGCACAAGCACTGAAAAAAGCCGGTGTAAAAGAAGTGCTCGTGATCTCCCAAGACACTTCTGCATACGGCGTTGATACCAAATACAAATTAGACTTTTGGAATGGTCAACCGGTCAAAACTAAATTCTTCGACATGTGTGAAGCTTTAGGTCAACTCGGTATTTGGGTACGTTTACATTATGTTTATCCATACCCACATGTGGACGCGGTCATTGACTTAATGGCACAAGGCAAAATCTTGCCGTATTTGGATATTCCATTCCAACATGCTAGCCCTAAGATTTTAAAACTGATGAAGCGTCCTGCGCACAGTGAAAATACTTTAGAGCGTTTAAAAGTATGGCGTGAAAAATGTCCTGATCTTGTAATTCGTTCAACCTTTGTGGTGGGCTTCCCAGGCGAAACTGAAGAAGACTTCCAAATGTTGCTCGATTGGCTCAAAGAAGCAGATCTTGATCGCGTGGGTTGTTTTACTTATTCACCTGTTGAAGGTGCGACGGCAAATGATTTACCAGATCATGTGCCAGAAGAGATCAAACAAGAGCGCTATGAGCGTTTTATGCAAGTGCAGCAAGAAATTTCTGCGGCGAAATTGCAAAAACGTATTGGTCAAACCATGACAGTACTTGTGGATGATTTAGAAGACGAATTCCCAGTGGCTGTGGCGCGCTCATATGCAGATGCCCCAGAAATTGATGGCAACGTTTTTGTTGAAGACATCGATAAGAGCTTAATTAAATCGGGTGATTTACTTGAAGTTGAAATTACCGATGCAGATGAATACGACCTGTACGCCAAGCTGATTCGTATTAAAGCTTAACCCATACCGATAACAAGATTAACTTTGGAGTTTATTCACATGCTAACTGATTCTAAAAATCCACGTTATGGCCGTATTTTGCTGAAACTTTCGGGTGAAGCATTAGCCGGTAACAAAGACATGGGGATTGATGCACAAGTCTTAGACCAAATGTCTTTGGCGATTGCACACCTTGTGGGCTTAGGCGTGCAAGTGGGTATTGTTGTCGGTGGTGGTAACTTATACCGTGGTAGCCAATTGCAAAAAGATGGCTTGGTAGGTCGTGTAACAGGCGACCAAATGGGCATGCTTGCAACAGTGATGAATGGTTTAGCACTACGTGATGCTTTGGTACGTCGTAACATTAAAACCCGTTTAATGTCAGCATTGCCGATTGGTACTGTGGTGGAGTCTTATGCCAGCCGTGATGCAATTCGTCATTTAAACAATGGTGAAGTCTGTGTATTTGTGGCAGGTACAGGTAATCCATTCTTTACCACCGATACAGCAGCATGCTTACGCGGTATTGAAATTGAAGCCAACTTGATTTTAAAAGCCACTAAAGTTGATGGCGTTTACAATAAAGATCCAAGCAAACATGACGATGCAGTTAAATATGACACCTTAACATTTGACCAAGTGTTAGATGAAAAATTAGGGGTGATGGATTTAACGGCAATTTGTTTATGTCGTGATCACAATGTGCCATTACAAGTGTTTGATATGAACAAATCAGGCGCTTTATTGTCTGTGGTCATGGGCGAGAAAGAAGGCACACACGTCACCAATTAATGACGTGTGCGCTAAAGCACTTTATACTAGTTTTTATTTTAGAATTTACTCAGGAAGATCATATGATTAACGATCTGAAAAAAGACGCTGAAGTTCGCATGCAGAAGTCTTTAGAATCTTTAGAACAAGGTTTTAACAAGGTTCGTACGGGACGTGCGCATCCGTCAATCTTAAATGGTGTGATGGTGCCATATTACGGCTCTGATGTACCCTTAAACCAAGTGGCAAACGTAGGTGTTGAAGACTCACGTACCCTATTGGTACAACCGTTTGAGCGTAATATGGTGGCTGCCATTGATAAAGCTATTCGTGAATCAGATTTAGGTTTAAACCCAATCACAGCAGACGCAATTCGTGTTCCACTGGCAGCGTTAACTGAAGAAACCCGTAAAGATATGCAAAAAGTGGCGCGTACTGAAGCAGAAAATGCCAAAGTTGCGATTCGTAACATTCGTCGTGATGTATTGGGTGATTTCAAGGCTTTATTAAAAGACAAAGAAATCTCAGAAGATGATGAGCGTCGTGCAAGTGATGATGTTCAAAAAATCACAGATAAATATGTAGCAGAAGTAGACAAACGTTTAGCTGCGAAAGAAGCTGAATTGATGAAGGTCTAATCAATGACCGCTGAAGACATCACACCTCTTCCGAAACATGTTGCCATCATTATGGATGGCAACAATCGTTTTGCCAAAAAAAATCAGATGCAAAAAGGCGATGGCCATCGAGAAGGGAAAACCGTCCTTGATCCGATTGTTGAATATTGCCGTCAAGAGAAAATTCGTGCGCTGACGGTTTTTGCTTTTTCAAGTGAAAATTGGAATCGTCCGCAATTTGAAGTTGATTTGCTGATGAAACTGCTTGAAGACACCATTCACGAACAAATCCCACGTATGGAAAAATTTGAAATTTCCTTACGTTTTATTGGGGATCGCGCGCGTCTTTCGCCACAATTGCGTGATTTGATGGCTTATGCAGAGCAACGTACGGCACAATTTACTGAAATGACGTTGTGCATTGCAGTAAGCTATGGTGGGATGTGGGACATGGCAGAAGCTGCAAAGCAATTGGCAGCAGATGTTGTAAATAATAAACTGAGCTTAGATGACGTTAATACTGAAAGCTTTGCTCAATATATCAGTATGTCTGATTTGCCGCCTGTGGATTTATTAATTCGCACCGGTGGGGATTTTAGACTGTCCAATTTCTTGCTGTGGCAAGCCGCTTATGCAGAACTATATTTTACTCAGACACTTTGGCCTGAGTTTACGGTGGATGAGCTGCAAGATGCCTTTAACGTGTTCGCTGGACGTGAACGCCGTTTTGGTAAAACTTCTGAGCAAATCCAACTAGAGAAAAATGAGAATTAATCGATGTTAGAGCGGATCATCACCGCATTGGTATTGGTCGCAATTGTATTGTGTAGTATGTTTGCGACAACTTCACCTTATCCAATGTTAGTGTTAATGACGACAGCTGCGGGGGTTGCAGGCTATGAGTGGTATAAACTCATGCCGCAAAAAGCAGAACGTCTGATCAATAAGCCACTGGCTTATGGATACGGAATTTTAACAGCAGGTTTATCTGCTTTAGCACTTTATTTTAATGATATTATTATTTTACTGTGGTCAGCCTCGATCATGTCATGGTGTTTAAGTCTTTATTGGGTAAAATCTTATCCAAGCTATGACGGTTGGTACAATCCAAGTTTAAAAATTATCGGTTTGATTTTGGTGGCGGCTGCGATTACCGCGATCTATAGCCTATGGAGCAGTTCACCTTGGTGGTTGATGTATCTGTTTTTATTGGTGTGGGGTGCTGACAGTGGGGCTTACTTTGTAGGGCGTAAACTGGGTAAGAAAAAACTTGCGCCATCGGTGAGTCCTAATAAGTCGATTGAAGGGTTATATGGTGGTGTCGTCACCGCCATGCTGATTGTGATTGCAGTAGAATTGTTGTATTTAGAATTAAGTTTACTCGAACATGCACTGTTCTTAGGTTTGTCTGTAATTACCGTGTTTAGCTCAGTGTTAGGGGATTTATTTGAATCGATGATTAAACGCCGTGCTGGCATTAAAGATTCAGGGCGTATTTTACCTGGGCATGGTGGCGTTTTAGATCGAATTGACTCATTATTGTCCGCTGCACCGATTTTTGCAGCAGGGCTTTATATTTTAAAACTTACTGGCGTAGATTTATAAATGTCACAAACTGTTTGTATTTTAGGTGTTACAGGTTCAATTGGTCAAAGTACCTTAAAAATTTTGCAACAACATCCTGAACAATATTCTATCTTTGCAGTCACGGCACACAGCCGAATGGATGCCTTGGTAGAGATTTGCAAACAGTATCAGCCAAAAATTGCCGTTGTCCCTCAAGATAAAGTCGATGAATTGGCTCAAAAACTCCGTGACGCAAAGCTGAATCATATTGAAATCTTAAGTGGTGAAGCAGGTCTAATAAGCGTAGCTGAACATCCATCGGTTGATGTGGTGATGGCTGCTATTGTGGGTGCTGCAGGTTTATTGCCAACCCTTGCTGCGGTAAAAGCCGGCAAACGTGTATTACTTGCCAATAAAGAAGCCTTAGTGATGTCAGGCGATCTTATGATGAATGCGGCGCGTGAGTATGGCGCATTGTTGTTGCCGGTAGATTCTGAACATAATGCAATTTTTCAGTGCTTACCGAGTGATTACATCAATGCTAAACGCAATGGACAGCCACAACTTGGCGTGAAACAAATTCTACTCACCGCCTCAGGTGGTCCATTTTTAAACCACAGTTTAGAACAATTACACCATGTAACCCCGGCACAAGCCTGCAAACATCCAAATTGGTCAATGGGGCAAAAAATTTCCGTTGATTCAGCCACCTTAATGAATAAAGGTCTGGAATTGATTGAAGCGTGTCATTTATTTGCTGTTTCAGAAGATTATATTACTGTGGTCGTGCATCCAGAGAGTATTATTCACTCGATGGTGCAATATGTAGATGGCTCAACCTTAGCACAAATGGGTAATCCCGATATGTGTACGCCCATTGCGCATGCTTTAGCATGGCCTGAGCGTCTGACCACGCATGTACCACCTTTGGATTTATTTATTCATCAACAACTGAATTTTCAAGCGCCAGATGTGATACGTTTTCCTGCTTTAAAACTGGCACGTTGTGCAATGCAGGCCGGTGGTACAGCACCTACTTTGCTCAATGCAGCAAATGAAATTGCAGTGGCAGCATTTTTACAACAACAAATTAAATTTACACAAATTCCACAAGTAGTTGAGCATACCTTAAACCAAATTGCTTATGCTCAAGCAGATACCCTTGAGGCAATTTTGGCCGCCGATCAACACGCGCGCCGTGTTGCGTTTGATTATATTGAAATAGGAAGCTAAAACATGAGTGCCTTATTTATGATTGTGGCGGCAATTTTGTTGCTTGGGCCGTTAATTGCGATTCATGAATTTGGACACTATTTTGTGGCACGAAAACTTGGTGTCAAAGTTTTAGTGTATTCGATTGGTTTTGGGCCAACACTGCTGAAATGGACCTCAAAAAAATCAGGGATTCAATACCAACTCTCGGCTTTGCCTTTGGGTGGCTATGTCAAAATGCTCGATGAGCGTGAAGGTAACGTAGCGGCCGAAGATTTACCCAAAGCCTTCAACCGTCAACATCCTTGGAAAAGAATTGCCATTGTAGCAGCAGGTCCATTGGTCAATTTGGTTTTTGCGGTATTGTTGTTTTGGGTGTTATTTTTACCAGAGCAAACCCAACTTAACACTCGAGTAGGTAAAGTCTTAGACAACACACCGGCTGCCAATGTGTTACAAGTGGGAGATAAAATTCAAGCGGTCGATGGAACCCAAACTCCAAATTGGGAAAAATTGAGTTTTGCTTTGGTTGATCGTGCCGGTGAGACTGGACATATTACTTTAAATGTTGATCGTGCAGGACAATCACAAAATGTTCAATTGCCGATTGAGAATTTTTTAAAAGATCAAAGCCAATCGCCGCTTGATGAACTGGGCTTTTTACCTTATAGACCCTCAATTCCTGCTGTAGTGTCTAAGCTGACCGAAGATGGCGCAGCCATTCGTCAAGGGATGCAAGTGGGTGATCAGATCATTGCCATTGATGGGGTAATTATGCCTGATTGGTACGCAGTGGTTGAAAAAGTACAAGCTTCCCCTGAAAAGCTATTAAAGATTGAAGTATTACGCGATAATAAAACCGTAATGCTTGAGGTCATGCCGCAAGGTAAACGAGATAACATGGGACGTGTCACTGGAATGCTTGGTGTTCAAAGTGATCCGGGTAAAATTCATATCCCAAATGAATATCAGCAAACCATCCAATATAGTCCAATCGAAGCACTTGGTATGGCTGCAGATAAAACTGTGCATATCTCCAGTATGATCTTAAACTCTATGGTCAAAATGGTGAAAGGACTGATTGGCTTAGATAATTTATCAGGGCCAATTACCATTGCTAAAGTCGCAGGTCAAAGTGCTGAAATGGGATGGCAGACCTTTATTGGCTTTATGGCTTTGATGAGTGTAAGTTTGGGTATTTTAAATTTATTACCGATTCCTATGCTCGATGGTGGACATTTAGTCTATTATTTTATTGAACTGCTTCGGGGTAAACCTGTTTCGGAACAAATACAATTAGTTGGCTTAAAAATTGGTATGGTACTGCTCGGAAGTATGATGCTTCTGGCATTATTTAATGACTTTATGCGTTTATAAAAACGTAATGGAATAAACTAACAGC
The DNA here is from genome assembly GCF_947626835.1 of uncultured Acinetobacter sp. Lineage (GTDB taxonomy): Bacteria > Pseudomonadota > Gammaproteobacteria > Pseudomonadales > Moraxellaceae > Acinetobacter. The sequence continues at coordinate 22,533 of NZ_CANQTS010000006.1, forward strand.
GGAAAAGACTGGCATGCAGCACAGAGATTTATTTATGCCTTTGGCACTGATTAGTGCAATGGCAGCAGTACCACAAGTATATGCAGCACAAGAGTTTGTCGTACGTGACATTAAAGTCGATGGTCTGGTACGTTTAACCCCCGCGCAAGTTTATAGCGCACTGCCAATTCAAGTGGGACAGCGTGTTGACGATGCTGCAATTGCAGAAGCAATTCGTGTTTTATACGCCACAGAAAATTTTGACGATATTAAAACGGCACATTTAGACGATGTGCTTGGTTTTCAAGTGGTCGAACGTCCTTTAATTTCAAGTGTTGAACTTAAAGGCAATAAGCTGATTCCAAAAGAAGCCTTAACTGAAGGTTTATCTAAAATGGGCTTGGCTGAAGGTCAGGTCTTAAAAAAATCGTTATTACAAACCGTAGAAGCCGAACTTGAACAGCAGTACATGCAGCAAGGTCGTTATGATGCTGATGTAAAAGTGATCAGTACACCGCAACCAAATAATCGTGTCGCGGTGACCTTAGAGTTTATTGAAGGTAAAGCCGCTAAAGTTTTTGACATCAATTTAATTGGCAATAGCGTATTTAATGATGATGAAATCAAACGTGTTTTTGCAGTTAAAGAAAGTGGCTGGAATTCGATTTTATCTAAAAATGATCGCTATGCACGTGAGAAAATGGCGGCAAGTTTAGAAGCATTGCGCGCTTTGTATCTCAACAAAGGTTACATTAATTTTGATATTAGCCATTCAAGCTTAAACTTAAGTGAAGATAAGAAAAATGTCTTTATTGAAGTGGCTGTAACTGAAGGCGAGAAGTTTCAATTTGGTGAAACCAAGTTCTTAGGTGATGCACTGTATAGTACCGAAGAACTTAAAGCTTTACAGCTGTATAAAGAGGGGCAGACTTACTCTCAAGAAAAAGTCAATTCTGTTAAGCAATTGCTGCAGCGCAAGTACAGCAACGCAGGTTACTACTTTGCTGAAGTGAATGTGGTTCCGCAAATTGACAACGAAAACCAAACAGTTGGCTTAAATTATTACGTTAATCCAGGGCAGCAAGTTACTGTTCGTCGTATTAACTTTAGCGGCAATATTAAAACCGGTGATGAAGTTCTGCGCCGTGAAATGCGTCAGATGGAAGGTGCACTCGCCAGCAGCGAAAAAATTGATTTATCTAAAGTCCGTTTAGAGCGTACCGGTTTCTTTAAAACTGTAGACATGAAATTGGCACGTGTGCCCAATGTTCCAGATCAAGTTGATATTAATGTCAATGTTGAAGAACAGCATTCCGGCACAAGTACTTTAGCGGTGGGTTTTTCGCAAACTGGTGGTGTCACATTCCAAGCAGGTTTAAGTCAAACCAACTTCTTAGGGACAGGTAATAGTGTTGCAATTGATTTATCTCGCTCTGAAACACAAGACTATTACAACTTAAGCGTAACCGACCCTTACTTTACCATTGATGGGGTACGTCGCGGTTACAACATGTATTACCGTAAAACCAAGCTTGATGATGACTATAACGTCAATAATTATGTAACAGACAGTATTGGTGGTGGCTTAACTTTAGGTTATCCAATTGATGAAAATCAAAGTATTAGTTTTGGTTTAAATCTGGATCAAACGGATATCTCTACAGGTCCATATGCTTCGACCTATGTGTATGATTATCTAGAAGATCAAGGCACAGATAGCTTTTTGACCTACAATATCAACTTAGGTTGGTCATATAACACATTGAATCGTCCAATGTTCCCAACCCAAGGTTCATTGCATCGTGTGAATGCAGAAGTGGCTTTACCCGGTGGTGATGCTGAATACCAAAAAATTACTTATGAAGCTCAAACCTTCTTGCCTTTAGGTCGAGATTTTGTGTTACGTGGCTATGGTAAGCTTGGCTATGGTAATGATCTGCCATTTTATAAGAACTTCTTTGCCGGCGGTTATGGTTCAGTACGTGGCTATGAAAACAGTACACTCGGTCCCAAATACATTACTCAATTTGATTCAAATCAACAAGCTGCTGGCGAGCCAAATTCAAACCCGTACTATGAAGAAGTTGGGGGTAATGCCTTAGTTCAATTTGGTACAGAATTAGTTGTTCCATTGCCATTTAAGGGAGATTGGACCAGTCAAATGCGTCCTGTCGTGTTTGCTGAAGGTGCACAAGTCTTTGACACCTCTTGTGATGTACCGAATGATCCGCGTGATCAAAAACTCTGTACAGACAACTATGAGTTTGACTTAGAAAATATGCGTTATTCGGTGGGTGTTGGCTTTACTTGGATTACCATGATTGGTCCGTTATCACTGAGCTACGCGTTCCCACTCAATGAAAAAGATGGCGACGAAACCAAGAATATTCAATTTGAGATCGGTCGTACCTTCTAAGGACGACCTCAAATTTAGGACATAACAATGAAAAAAATATTGATCGTGGCTTTAGCGACCTTCAGTCTAAATATCGCCCATGCTGATGACTATGCTGTTGTAGATTTACAAAAGGTGGTACAAAGTAGTACTTACCTGAAACAGCAAAATGTGACCTTGCAAAACACCATTAAGCCGCAAACCATGCAAATTGAGCAATTGCAAAAGGACCTCAACGTAATTCAGCAAAAGGGTCAAGCTGCAAAAACTGCAGTCGAGCGTGAAAAACTCGCCAAGGATTTTGATGCTAAGGCTGAACAGTTAGCAACATTGCAACAGCAAGTGCAAAATACCGTACAAAGCAGTATGCAAAACGTCAATAAAACCTTCGATGCACGTTTGAAAGCGACTGCTGAGCAATTACGTTTAGAAAATAAACTGGATCTGGTATTAAATAAAAATGCTGTACTTGCTTATGAGGTAAAAGCTGATTTAACTGATAAAATGATTCAAAAGGTTAATGCAATTAAATAATATATGAATCATTCAGTCTTTACCCTGCAAGATTTAGCTCGCCGTGTACATGGCGAGTGGATCGGGCAAGCTGATCTGACCCTAGTGGGTTTGGCAAGCCTCGATCAAGCACAAGCTCAGCAGCTTGGTTTTGTCAACGGTGATAAATACTTAGCACAAGCTAAAACTTCTCAAGCAGGTGCATTAATTGTCACTGCAGCCTTACGTGAGCAATTGCCACCCGAGGGAAATTATATTGTAGTGGCGAATCCTTACCTAGCTTTTGCGATCTTAACGCATGTGTTTGAACGTAAACACAGCAAACGTGGTATAGAAAGCACGGCACAGATTGATCCTTCAGCCATCATTTCAGATAGTGCCTATATTGGGCATTATGTGGTGATTGGTGAGCATTGTGTGGTTGGTGACAACACCATTATTCAATCGCATGTCAAAATTGACGATTTTGTCGAAATTGGCAAAGACTGTTTTATTGATGCTCATGTGACCATTACCGGTGAAAGCCATTTAGGCGATCGAGTGCGTATTCATGCCAATACGGTCATTGGCAGTGAAGGCTTTGGTTTTGCACCTTATCAAGGTAAATGGCATCGTATTGCGCAATTGGGCTCGGTGCGTATTGGCAATGACGTACGTATTGGTTCAAATACCAGTGTAGATCGTGGCGCGCTTGATCATACTGTAATTGAAGATGGGGTGATTATTGATAACCTTGTGCAAATCGCACATAACGTGAAAATTGGTGCAGGAACCGCCATTGCCGCCAAAAGTGCTATTGCTGGTAGCACCACAATTGGCAAAAACTGTGTGTTGGCTGGGGCTGTTGGGGTTGTAGGCCATATAAATATTGCTGACAACGTGACTTTAACTGCAATGTCAATGGTCACAAATAATATTTCTGAGTCAGGCAGTTATTCGTCAGGTACAGGCATCTTACCGAATCAACAATGGAAACGTACAGTTGTTCGCCTCAGACAATTAGCAGATGTGCCATTGACCCAAGTTATGAAAAAACTTGATCATATGCAGACTCAAATTGAGTCCCTTGAATCAACTTTAAAATTGCGTAAATAAATATGAATATGATGACAGAGTCAAATGCTCCAGCATTCTCGAAAGTTGAATTGCCAATGACGATTCAAACCATTCGTGAATACTTACCACATCGTTACCCATTCTTATTGGTTGATCGTGTGGTTGAAGTAACAGACAATAGTATCGTCGGTTATAAAAATGTATCGATTAACGAAGAATTTTTGCAAGGCCATTTTCCTGAATATCCAATTATGCCGGGTGTCTTAATTGTTGAGGCGCTGGCACAAGTTTCAGGTATTCTTGGTTTTATTATGAACGATCAGAAGCCAACTGCAGGTTCTTTGTTCTTATTTGCGGGTGCTGAGCGCGTTCGTTTCAAAAAACAAGTCGTAGCCGGCGACCAACTTGTATTAAAATCAGAGTTGGTGATGCAAAAACGTGGCATTTACAAGTACAATTGTACAGCCATGGTTGACGGCGTCGTTGCAACCACAGCGGAAATTATGATTTCGCATCAGAAAACAGAGCAGGCATGAGTAATCCCGATTTAATCCATCCAACCGCTATTATTGATGCATCGGCTGTTATTGCAGCTGATGCGCAAATCGGTCCTTACTGTATTATTGGTCCGCAGGTCACTATTGGTGCCGGCACCAAATTGCACTCCCACGTTGTGGTGGGAGGATACACCCGTATTGGCGAGCATAATGAAATTTTTCAGTTCGCAAGCGTGGGCGAAGTTTGTCAAGATTTGAAATATAATGGCGAAGAAACTTGGTTGGAAATCGGGGATCATAATACCATTCGTGAACATTGCAGTTTGCATCGTGGTACGGTACAAGATCAAAGCTTAACGAAGATTGGCAGTCATAACCTACTGATGGTCAATACTCATATTGCACATGACTGTGTAGTCGGTAGTCATAATATTATGGCCAACAACGTGGGCGTGGCAGGTCATGTACATGTCGGTGATTATGTGATCTTGGGTGGCAACTCTGGGATTCATCAATTCTGTAAGATTGGTTCTTATAGTATGGTGGGGGCTGCATCTTTAATCGTGAAAGATGTGCCGGCTTATGTTATGGCTTCAGGTAATCCTGCCCATGCATTTGCGATGAATTTTGAAGGGATGCGTCGTAAAGGTTGGTCAAAAGATGTGATTCAAGCCTTGCGTGAAGCATTTAAATTGGTCTACAAAGCGGGTCTTACCAAAGAGCAGGCTTTGGAAAAAATTCGAGCAGATTTATTACCTCAGCATGCTGAAGTGGCTTTGTTCGTTGATTCAATTGAACAGTCTGAGCGTGGTATTGTACGCTAAAGATACTTAAAATAAAAAAGACACCTGAGGGTGTCTTTTTTATTTTAAAAAACCAGCTTCTTCAGATTTTGGATAGTTATTTTTAAGCATATCTGCGTATTGGGTAGCCAGTTGTATATTTTGATCTACATTTTTTGCCATGCTATATAAGCGATATATAGCGGTTGCCGCTTTAGCGGATTGTGGAAAGCGATTGACCACCTCAGCATAATTGGCTTGAGCACGTTTATAATTCACAGGCTCAAGCGCTAAATAAAATTCACCCATCCAAAAATAAGCATTACTTACATAAATACTATTGGGGTGGTTTTTAATAAAATTACGCATGGGATCAATGGCTTTTTTGGCACCACCTTGCTTATAGGCTTCTAAAGCAATGGTATACGCTGCACGATCAAGCTCGTTATCATAATTATTTTGCGTAATGACAGGTGCAGGATTGAGTGGTTCGGGTGCTATAGGGGTGATTAGACTGGGTGGTGTATCCTGTTGGTTATCCTCCGTATTGTCTGGGGTGGCATCTTGTGGTGTGTCTTGGTTTTCATTGGCATCTAGTTTTTGTTGTAGCAGCTCTAAACGTTGATCAAGATCCGTGTAACGGTTATTGAGTTCATGATTGAGCTTGTCATTGGCATTTTCTAGTTCTTCAATCTTGCCACGTAGGGTACGTAACTCAGTTTCGAGTTGCTGGTTTTTTTGAATCAATTGCCAATTCATATTAGTTGCCACGGTGTCTACACCTGTATGGGTGGCAAGTGGTGTCATGATCTGAGTATTTTGTTGGCTCAGACCATGTGACTCAATGGGAATATTGGCCAAACTTGCACCACTCATGAGCAGGGCAGTGGTGAATAAGAAATGCTTATAGAGCATGACGTTGTATATCCATATCAGGTTAAAAAGAGCTTAGCTCATTAAAAACACATGATATAAGAAAAGCAAGTGCATGCGGTGTGGATTATCAAGTATTGTGTAGAAAAATGTTGGTGGCGAAAGCCTACAAACCCTAGATTGTTTTTAATTTAATCAATTAGATAGCTTTTTTAGGTTTTTGGCATGTGAGAGCTTGCATGTGGTGTGAAAATCTTTATAATCGGTCTTGCAATGGTAGCCCTGCCGGTTACTTCGCAATTGTACTCTATGAACCCCGCCAGGACCGGAAGGTAGCAACGGTAATAGAAATATGATGTGCCGGAGTCTTGCTGGTAGGGTTGCCACCATATTCTTATAATTATTACATTCTCTCAATATTTTATTCGTCATCCTCACGCCGACTGATCGCTTTAAAAATTGTATCTAAATCAAAACCTCGATATTGTAAAAACCGAATTTGCTTGGCTTTAAGCTTTGGATCTTTAGTCACCTCTAGACCGTATTTTTTCAGTTTTAATTGGTAAGCTTGTTCTGCCCAATCAATTTCTTGCATTTCCTCTAAAATTAAATCACTGTCAATTTTCTTATTTTTTAAAGCCAATTTAATCCGTGCAGGGCCTTTGCCTTTACGCTTTTGACTGGATAACACGGTTTCAGCAACCCGTTGATCACTTTGATAATGTTGCGTGGCAAGTTCTTCGACCAATTCAATCACTTCATCACGACTTTCAGCATATAGGGCTAATTTTTCAATCAGCTCTACTTTGGAATATTCTTTACGCGTTAAGACGGCAAAGGCATAAGAGCGTAAACGTGAGCCTTTGAGTAAACTGCGTTCAGTTTTGGGTTTTTGAGTATCTGAGAAGCTTAAGGCATCATAGCCTGAAGCAGTTGCTGCCTCTGTGTCACCATAGGCTTGTTTTAAGGCATCATAGTCAATGATTTTGTTGAATTTAGCATCGCTCATTTGAGATCCTCAGCATAACAAAAACGCCCCGAAGGGCGTCTTGGTAGTGGTGTTATTTATTTAGCCGGTGCTAATTCAGGGTCTTGATCATCATCGGCGGGTACTTGATTGGTGGTTAAAAGTTGTTCGCGAATCAGGCGCTCAATTTCTTCTGCCATTGGCTTGTTTTCTTCTAACATACGAATCACGTTATTTTTACCTTGACCAATTTTGCTGCCTTGGTAAGAGTACCACGCACCGGCTTTTTGTACGATGTCTTGCTGTACTGCTAAATCAACCAATTCACCTAAGTGGTTAACACCCTTGCCATATAAGATTTGGAACAGCGCTTCACGAAATGGCGGTGCCATTTTGTTTTTCACCACTTTGACTTTGGTTTCCGAGCCAATGATTTCATCGCCTTCTTTGACTTGACCAATACGACGGATATCTAAACGTACCGAAGCATAGAATTTTAATGCATTACCACCTGTGGTGGTTTCTGGGCTACCAAACATCACACCAATCTTCATACGAATTTGGTTAATGAAGATCACCATACAGTTTGAGCGTTTGGCATTACCTGTGATTTTACGTAAAGCTTGGCTCATAAGACGTGCTTGTAGACCCATATGCGAGTCGCCCATTTCGCCTTCAATCTCCGCACGTGGGGTTAGTGCAGCCACGGAATCCACCACGATCATGTCAACTGCGCCTGAGCGTACTAACATATCGGCAATTTCTAGTGCTTGCTCACCGTGGTCAGGCTGTGACACTAACAAATTGTCAATATCAACGCCTAATTTACGCGCATATTGTGGATCAAGTGCATGTTCGGCATCAATAAAGGCACAGGTACCACCTCCTTTTTGACACTCGGCAATGGCTTGCAAAGTCATGGTGGTTTTACCAGAAGATTCAGGACCGTAAATCTCGATAATACGACCTTTAGGCAAACCGCCAATCCCAAGGGCGATATCCAATGTCAACGAGCCGGTTGAAATGGCTTCTACCGCTTGTACGGTGTTTTCACCCAAGCGCATCACTGTATTTTTACCAAACTGTTTTTCAATTTGGCTTAAAGCCGCATTAAGGGCTTTGCTTTTGTTCTCATCCATCTTACAACCTCAAAACTGTAGATTCACGATTCACCCAAGTGGATGTCTATGGCATGAATAGTGACAGATTTTATTTTAATGTTCTAGTGTATTTGGGCTTGATGCGACATTGAATGACGCACTGTGTTAGTCATCTGAATAGGACCATTGTTGGTCAAATTGGCTATCATTATCCTGCCGAAAGCGCTGAATGTCACGTCGATCTTTTTTGCTTGGACGATGATCGGGGCGCGCCAAATTGTGCATTTTGCGCTGTGCTGCAAACAATTCACGTTTGGCAAGGCTTGCGGCTGTTTCTTCATACAGTAATTGTGCTACGGGTGCAGGACCACGTACATCAGAGAGTGCTTTAATCACTACGGTTTTCTTTTCAATGCCTTGAGCAATGGTGAGTTCCATGCCCACACGTACTTCACGCGATACTTTAACGCGCTCGCCATTTTGATGCACCTTACCGCCTTCAATGGCATGTTTGGCAATTGAGCGCGTTTTAAAAAAACGCGCTGCCCAAAGCCATTTATCAATACGCATGCCCACGGCATCTTCGGCTAAAGAAGATTTACGCATATATGTTGTGTTCCTCAACCTGTTGTAACATTGTGATCAAATCTGTCAGTTGCACCAACATTGGATAACGCGCCTCACGTCGAGGGGTTTTACCAGATGAAGGTTGTGCAATGGTAATTAAATTTTCAATTCCAAAGAGTTTTGCGATGTCTAAAACTTTTTCGGTATCATCAATAAAATAGCAATTTTTGACGTCAAATGGATGCAGATTTTGTAAATGTTGCCAAAATTCAATCCGTTCTTTTTCATAGCCAATGCTCTCTGAGCTGACAATCACCTCAAAATAATGGCTCATTTGCATGGCTTTAAGCTTAAATTCCAAGCCTTTGCAATCGGCATTGGTGGCTAGCCAACATGGGTAACCTTCTGATTTTAAAAACTCAAGTAATTCAATACATCCGCTACGCTTGGCAACTTTGTGCTGAAATTCAATTTGCATGGCAAGTACGTCTATACCGACCTTATTGCTCCAAAAACGCGATGAATACCAATTCAAAGTATGTTTATAGTCATGATAAAACGAGGTCAATTCGGTTTGACTGTGTTCCAGTGAACAATGGTGATGGCTTGCATGGCGCTGTGGCAGAAGCTCATTCCAAATAAAATCGTCATAGGCCAAGTCCAATAAAGTACCGTCCATGTCGAAAATGATGGTGGGTTTTTGCATCACAGAAAGCCTCATAGCATGATCTAGCTTAGACTAGAAAAATAAACATGCGAGTATACCCGATTTGAGGCTAAAACTAAGTACGCAGGCAGCCGAACAGCAAAGCTGTTGTGCGATTGCAGCCAAAGCGCGTTACAATCTTTATTATTGTGAATAAAAACAGGTGTTGCATGTTTATTGAAACCCAAGCACCACAAGATGCTCTAATTCAACAATTGCTGCCCATCATGACACAGGCTTGTGTAATTTTACGTGAAGAATACCAAGCCTATTGTTCTGGTCAGGCCTTTGATGTGGAGCGCAAAAGCGATGATTCGCCGGTGACCCAAGCAGACTTTCGGGTTAACCATTATCTGAGTGAACAATTACAGCGGATATCTGAGTTACCGCTTTTATCTGAAGAAGGGGAGCAAACCGAGCGCAGCGCATGGTCAACGTTTTGGTTGCTTGATCCTTTAGACGGCACCAAAGAGTTTTTGCATCAGCGTGCGCAATTTACCATTAATTTAAGCTTAATTGAGGGTGCGCATACGGTTTTTGCCATTTTAGCAGTGCCAGAAGAACATACGCTATATATTTGTCCCAAGGTGGGCATGCCACTCAAATATGACGCTCAACTTAAGACTTGGTTTGGCTACCTAGCTCCAGATAAGCATACTGATGTTCAGATTGGATTAAGTCATAGTCGTCAGCAAAAAGCGCAGTATCAAGAATTTTTGGCAGTGCTTGAACATCTCACGCCTTATACAACTTTTCAGGCTGGCAGCGCTTATAAATTTTGTATGATGCTTGAAGATAAAATTGATATTTATCCACGTTTTCATCCAACCTCAGAGTGGGATACCAGTGCTGGGCAATGTCTGTTAGAGCGCATTGGGGGGGGCTTAATTGATTTTTCCGGACGTGCCTTTGTTTATAATCAGCGCGCAACTTTATTGAATGGTGGATTTTTAGCCTACCGCAATGATCAAATGAAACGACTTGCCTTACAAGCACTTGGACGAATGTCGAACATGCATTGAGCTCTTGGGGCAACGTGGTATAGTGAGCTTTAACCTTTCAATTGTGACAGTATTATGGCACTTGATTTGCTTCCGACCAGTATGTTGCATGCAATGGATTTGCTGCCAGATCCAAAGACTCCTGTAACATTATTTACCCGTCACTCACTACGTGAAGAGGTAAAAGGACAGGGCTTAGCGGGCTATGACTTGCAATTGACCCACCAAGGCCGCGAATTGGCGCAAGCATGGGGGGAATACCTCATTGCCAACAGTGAGCGTCGTATTCAACACTGTATCTCTAGTCCAATTCAACGCTGTATTGATACAGCAGCTTTGATGATACAAGGGGCAGATGATGTAAGCCCGATCAATACACATAATATCGAGATCGTGGAACAAGGTTTATTGGTTGAACCAGGCAGTTTTGTACTCGACATTCAGCAAGCTGGGCCTTACTTTAAGCGTCAGGGTGCATTAGGCTTTATCAATAGCTTTGTGAATAATGCACTACCTGGTATGAAACATCCCATTGGTGGCGTGGTGGATGTGTTAGAGTTAATTTACAACACACATCCAAGACATAGCCATGGTTTAAGTTTGGCGGTCAGCCATGACACCATTATTGCGGCTATTTTGGCGATCATCTCACAGCGCAATGAAGTCACATCTGAAGATTGGCCACAGATGATGGAAGGTTTGTTTGTATGGTTTGAAGGGGATGAATTTTTAGAGTGTCAACTTAAGTGGATTTGGCGTGGCAAATTACATTGTTTAGATATTGCTAAATTTAATGCCGAACAATAAAAAAAAGCCCTATAAAAGGGCTTTTTTTTATGCATAAATTAGTTAGCTAACGCTTTAATTTGTGCATTTAAACGGCTCTTATGACGAGCAGCTTTGTTCTTATGGATGATGCCTTTGTCAGCCATACGGTCGATTACTGGAACCGCAGTTTTGTAAGCTTCTGAAGCAACAGCATAATCGCCAGCAGCAATAGCAGCTACTGTACGTTTAAGATAAGTACGAACCATAGAACGTAAGCTTGCGTTGTGTTTGCGTGCTTTAACGTTTTGACGAGCACGTTTTTTAGCTTGAGCAGAGTTTGCCACTCGTGCACTCCTTGAAATAGATTAGTCTGGGCGGGCTGCAACTCAACTGAAAACCAACATCAGAAGAACTATACCCAGCCCGTAAACAAGTGCCATATTTTGAGTTAACATTGCTGTTAAGTCAAGCCTTGACACGCCGTGATGCCATTTTAGCCGTATAAAAAACTGAAAGAAAACCTAAGATTAGTCAAATTTCTTGGAGATTGTACAAAAAATGATGCATTCGTTAAAAAAAGTATTGGTTGTGGGGGCAACAGGATTGGTGGGCAAGACCTTGGTTTTGTTGCTAAATCAAGCCTCAGACTGGGAGCAGATTGACGTGGTTGTGCGTCGTAAAAATGATCTATTTTTAAATCAAAAAAAAATTCAACAAATTGTACTAGATGACTTTTTATTGCTCAACTCACAAGATTTAGCTGGCTATAGTCATGTATTTAGCTGTTTAGGTAGCACATTAAAGCAAGCCGGTTCGAAATCTGCCTTTTACCACGTCGACTATGAAATGAATGTGCACATAGCGCATTTACTGCAAAATACCACCACACATCTGTTGATCGTTAGCAGTATGGGGGCCAACGCTGCATCGCCATTTTTTTACAATCGTGTGAAAGGTAAATTAGAAAATACCTTACAAAACCTGAATTTATACCGTTTGTCGATTATTCGACCATCTTTGTTGATTGGGCAGCGTGAACATGGGCGTTTTCTTGAAGATTTGGGGCAAAAAATTTATCAAACATGCAGCAAGGTTTTGCCAAAGCAGTTTAAATATTTACCGGTGACTGCCAATCAGGTGGCTCATACTATGGTCGATGCTGCGCGAAATCAGACTCAATCGTGTGAAATGTATGCTAATTTAAAGATACAACAATATCCAAGATAAAACAGAGGGCAACCCCGTGACAGCATTTGTAACTTGCGACTTACTTGATAACTATCCCCAACTAGATTTACAGGTTATGTCACCTTGTATAGATGGCAAATCTTTTAAGAGTTATGGTGCACGCCACACCTTTGGTGGGCAAGTGGTCACTGTAAAATGTTATGAAGACAATTCGCGTGTCAAAGAGCTACTTGCCACAGACGGTACTGGTAAAGTATTGGTGGTGGATGGTGGTGCATCCATGCGTTGTGCCTTGATGGGCGATCTAATTGCCGAATCAGCCGTGAAAAATCACTGGAATGGTGTGGTAATTTATGGCTGTGTACGTGATGTCGACGCCATTGCACAACTGGATTTAGGTGTACATGCTTTAGCGGCCATTCCACAAAAAAGCACCCGTAAGGGCGTAGGTGAAGTGGATCTGACTTTAAGTTTTGGTGGTGTTACCATTCGTTCAGGCGATTATTTGTATGCTGATAACAATGGCATTGTACTGTCACGTCAAGCATTGGTTAAACTGTAAAGACTTTACACTCATGTTTTACATGGGTGTTGTTTTGCTGATTTTGTCTAAAGGTATCAAAATAGCCTAAGTTAGGTTTTTTCTAAGCAAAACATGGTTAAACTACGCCAAGTGAAGTGTTTAGGACCTTGAAGATGTTTGATAAAGTTCGTCAGTTGTTTAAAACCAAAGAAGACCCACGTCTGCAATTTATGCGTGAGCATGGGATAGAGTGGAATGAAGCGCAAGGTTATATTGTGCAAGGTGTGGTATTAAATGAAAGCTTGTCTGAGCGCTTAGAATATTTTTCCAATCGCCGTTTAAATCAATTTGATGACCTAAAAGCCCTTTATTTTGCCGCCATGCTGATCAATGAAAAAATTGATTTAGAAATTGCCACAGGACAGTATGTGGCACGGTTAGGTAATAATCAGCACAACTTACAAGAATTTAAAGCCATTGTTGGCTTATTGGGCGAATATTATCGTCATTTTTTACGTGAAAAACGTTAAACGACATCATTCGACGCTGTGCACATAAAAATTACATAAAGCTTGAAAAACATCATGTTAAGATGATGCTCTGTCTTTCATGCTTAGAATGGCCATGTTTCAAGATTCCATCGCACAGCTTCAATTTAAACAACTTAAAGTCGGCGAAAAACGCTGGATCGGTAATTTACAAGGTTCAGCCGCAGCGCTTTTATTTAAAGAAATTGCCAAGCAAAGCCAACAATTGTTGGTGATTGTGGCGCGTAATAATCAACATTTGGCGCAGCTTGAAAGCGAATTTGAGTTTTACGGCATCACACCGACCATTTTCCCTGATTGGGAAATTTTGCCTTATGATCGTTTATCGCCACATCAAGATATTGTCTCTGAACGTTTGGCGATTTTATCTAACATGCCAAGCCAAGGCATTTTGTTGCTCTCGGCGTCTACGCTGGCACAACGTGTTGCCCCGACTTCTTGGGTATTGGGAGAACACTTTGATATTCAGTTAGGGCAAAAATTTGTCTTAGAACAACAAAAAATGCGTTTGGTGCAAGCCGGCTATCAGTTGGTGGATACCGTCTATGATCATGGTGAGTTCGCGGTGCGCGGCAGCATCATGGATATTTATGCCTCAGGTCAAGCCGCCCCCATTCGTATTGACTTATTTGACGATGAAATTGACACCTTAAAATTCTTTGATCCAGAAACACAGCGTACCACGCAAACCCTAAGCCGTTTTACCGTGTTGCCTGCCAAAGAATTTCCGCTTAAAGAAGCACGTACTTTATTCCGTGATCGTTATGCTGAAAGCTTTCCCAATGCCAATCCAAAGAAAAATCAAATTTATCAAGATGTATTAGATGGGATTGCATCGCCAGGGATTGAGTTTTATTTGCCGCTGTTTTTTGACAGCCAAGCCATGCAAAATCACAGTACCTTGTTTGATTATTTGCCAAAAACGGCGGTGATTATTACCGATAAAGATGCCGAAACTGGTTGGAATCAATTTTATCAAGAGGTGTTGCGTCGCTATGAAGATCGTCGTTATAACGTTGATCAACCGATCTTGCCACCTGAGGATTTGTTCTTAGCACCCCATCGCGTGTTAGAGCACATTAACCGCTTTCCACGAGTGATTGCATCGCCTGATGCTTTTGAGACAGACAAAGCCGGCCATTTTGACCTAAGCACGCACACCCCGCCACGCCTAGCGGTCGATCCAAAACGTGAGCAACCGTTTAGTGAAGTCAAAGCCTATATTGATGCTGCTAATCATCCGGTGTTATTGGTGGCTGAAAGCGCAGGGCGCCGTGAAACCTTAAAAGATGCCCTGCGGGCAAGTTTAGGTGAAATTCCGGTGGTGGAGAGCTTTGAAGCCTTTCAAGCCTCTTTATTTGCCATTGCAATTACCCATGCCCCTTTAGATCGTGGTTTGGTCATTCATGATCAATTGAGCGTGATTTCAGAAAATCAGCTCTATGAGCATCGCGTGGTGCAACGTCGTCGTAAACGTCAGCAAGAGATTTCTGAAGAATATTTAATTAAGAGTTTAACCGAACTCTCGATTGGTGCGCCTGTGGTACACATTGATCATGGGGTGGGGCGTTACGCCGGTTTAGTCACCTTAGAGATTGATCACCAAGAGCATGAGTTTTTACAACTCGATTATGCCGATGGCGCCAAAGTCTATGTGCCGGTGACCAATTTACACTTGATTAGCCGTTATAGTGGTGGTGATCCTGATGCTGCACCCTTACATAAAATTGGCTCAGAAGCATGGAATAAAGCCAAACGTAAAGCCTTAGAGCAAATTCATGATGTCGCCGCAGAGTTATTACATATTCAAGCACGTCGCCATGCCAAACCGGGCTTTGCTTTTGAGCTCGATGAAAAGCTGTATATGCAATTTGCCGCAGGCTTTGCTTATGAAGAAACCTTAGATCAAGCCAACGCCATTGAAGCGACTCTATATGACATGCAGCAAGCCAAACCGATGGATCGTTTAGTCTGTGGTGATGTAGGCTTTGGTAAAACTGAAGTGGCAATGCGAGCCGCATTTTTAGCTGTACAAAACAATAAACAAGTGGCTGTTCTTGTACCCACAACTTTATTGGCGCAGCAGCATTATGAATCGTTTAAAGATCGTTTTGCGGATTGGCCGGTACGCATTGAGGTGCTGTCACGTTTTGGCTCAAGTAAAAGCCATTTAAAAACCTTAGAGGATCTTAAAGATGGCAAAGTCGATATTGTGGTCGGTACGCATAAAATCTTACAAGAAAATGTAGAATTTTCTGATTTAGGTTTAATGATTGTTGATGAAGAGCATCGCTTTGGGGTGCGCGATAAAGAGCGCATTAAAGCTATGCGTGCTGATGTGGATATGCTGACCCTCACGGCAACCCCAATTCCACGGACTTTGAATATGGCCTTTGGCGGCATGCGTGATTTATCCATTATTGCCACGCCACCTGCACGTCGTTTGGCGGTTAAAACCTTTGTGCAAGAACACACCGATGAATCTGTCAAAGAAGCGATTTTACGTGAGTTGTTGCGTGGCGGTCAGGTCTATTTCTTACATAACGAAGTCGACAGCATCGAACGCATGGCAGAGAACATCCGTCAGCTTGTGCCTGAAGCCCGAGTTGCCGTGGCACACGGGCAAATGCGTGAACGTGAACTTGAACAAGTGATGCAGCAGTTTTATCATAAAGAATACAATGTCTTGGTCTGTTCAACCATTATTGAAACTGGGATTGATGTCCCGAATGCCAATACCATTATTATTGAACGTGCCGACAAATTAGGCTTAGCACAATTGCATCAATTACGGGGTCGTGTGGGACGTTCGCATCATCAAGCGTATGCATATTTACTTGTGCCATCTATTAAAGCTTTAAAAGGCGATGCTGAAAAACGTCTAGATGCCATTCAACGTGCCTCGACTTTAGGTGCAGGCTTTATGCTTGCTACGGAGGATTTAGAAATTCGCGGTGCGGGTGAATTACTTGGTGAACAACAAAGTGGTTCGATGCATGCCATTGGCTATAGCTTGTATATGGAGATGCTAGAAAAAGCCACCAAAGCCATTCAAAATGGAAAAACGCCAAACTTTGATGCACCACTTGCACTGACCTCAGAAATTAGTTTGCACCTGCCGGCCTTAATTCCCGATGAATATTTAGGCGATGTGCATCAGCGTTTATTGTTCTATAAGCGCATTAGTCATGCTAATACCCAAGAGAAGCTGGATCATATCCGTATGGAATTGATTGATCGTTTTGGGGTGGCGCCACTTGCGGTCAAACATTTGTTTGCTGTGCATCAAATTCGTTTAAAAGCCGAAACGTTAGGGATTACCAAAATTGATTTAAGCGCGCATGGCGGACATTTAGAGTTTTCACCAGATACCCCAGTACAGGCAGGCAGTATTATCCACATGATGCAGCAACACCCTACCTATTTTAGGATGCAAGGCGGGCAGCGCTTAAGAGTCATGCTGTTAAAAGAGGAGCCAGACAAGCGTTTAACTTTTGTCAACGATGTCTTAGATCATCTACTCAAAGATGTTGCAGGCACTTAACTGGTATAGATATACAACGGGTAAAACTTAAGCTTTGCCTGTTGTATTTTGATAATTATAATGAAAGCCTTGATGGGGCGTACTCAGAGCGAAATTGATGTGATAGTATTAGCCATCATTTTCATTTTGCGTCATAAATAAAGAATATGTTTAGTTTGCATCCACAACTTGCTCAAGATACATTTTTTGTCGGCGATTTCCCGCTTTCTACATGTCGTTTAATGAATGATATGCAGTTCCCTTGGTTAATTCTAATTCCACGTGTACCAGGGGTAACTGAATTATACGAACTCAGCCAAGCCGACCAAGAACAATTTTTACGTGAATCGAGCTGGCTATCAAGTCAATTATCTCGCGTTTTTCGTGCCGATAAAATGAACGTTGCGGCCCTAGGTAACATGGTACCGCAATTACATTTTCATCATGTGGTGCGTTATCAAAATGATGTGGCATGGCCAAAACCAGTATGGGGTACGCCGGCCGTCCCTTATAGTAATGAAGTATTAGCACATATGCGCCAAACTTTAATGTTGGCGTTACGTGGTCAAGGCGACATGCCATTTGATTGGCGTATGGATTAACTTGTATCCATAGGCGACAGCTGTGCTGCCTTTAGAGTATTGGTTGGACCGAGAACCCAAACAGTTTAGCTATTTCCATCGTTTGATGGGCTATAGCATGTTGTCTTTGGGTTTGTTGGTCTACACTTTCACCACTCAAACCACACATATTCAATTGTACTTACCGCTGATTTTTGCGGTGGTTTTGTTTGTGAGTCCACGTCTAGAGCAGTGGTTAAAATATCGCTACAATGTACAAGTGCAGCGTAATGTCTTATTTTTAATTGATATCGCGATGGTCGCCGCAGCTTTGTCTGCCGTACACCTTAATTTAGTGCTGACCTTATGCACTTTTGCAGCATTAATTTATAGCACCATCAATAGCCGTGTCTCATTTTTTATGATGTCGTTGGCGGGTTTATGGGGCGTGACCATCTTTTACTTGGCCAATATTTTAGTATTTGGTTTTGGGCATTATTTTGCTCCCACTTCGACTGAGCTCACAGTCTTAGCCTTCATGTGCTTGATTGCTTATTTTGCCGCAGGATCAGTTTACCAAGCGCGCCGTGTCTATGTTGCCTCACAAAAACGTGAACATTATTACTCACAAATGAATCGCTATATGGAATTTGCCAATCAGCTGAGTCGTTATGCCCCACAGCAATTGTGGCAGTCTATTATGAAAGGCGAAACTGAAGCAAAAATTGAATATAAACGTAAAAAAATGACCATCTTTTTTTCAGACATTGAAGGTTTCACTGAGCTGTCTGAAAGCTTAATTCCAGATGATCTTGCCTTTGTTTTAAATGACTATTTAAGTCATATGACTGAAGTTGCCAAACAATATGAGGCGACAGTTGATAAATTCATGGGCGATGCAATTTTAATCTTTTTTGGTGATCCCACTACACAAGGCGTTGAGCAAGATGCCAAAACTTGTGTTGAGATGGCCATGGCCATGCGACAGCAAATGAAAATCCTGCGTGAACGTTGGGTGAAAATGGGCTATCCGGCTTTGCATATTCGTATGGGGATTAGTACAGGTTATTGTCATGTAGGCAATTATGGCGCTGCACATCGTATGGCATACACCATTGTTGGGCGCGATGCTAATTTAGCGGCACGTTTACAAAGTGCCGCAGATGTAGATGAAATTTTAATTTCTGATGACACCTATCAATTCATTAAAGATGATTTTTTGTGTGCGCCAAAACAGCCTATGGAATTAAAAGGGATTCAGCAGCCGGTGAAAACTTGGCAGGTCATGGAAAAAACTAATGCGCGTCAAACTGAATACCAACGCTGGTTTGACTATGAATATAAAGGCTTTCATTTATTACTTAATTTAGATGAAGTACAAAATTTTGAATACCCTCAACTCATTGCAGTATTAGAAAAAATCATTCAGCGTATTCAAACTCAACAAACCTTAATTAATGCTCAAGGCGTGGTACGTCTACACCTTGAAGATGAAGTCATCAGCGAAGTGGATATTCTACCTCAAGAGGGCAATAGCACTTCGCCACACTAGATTGACTGACCTTAGAAGATGATCGATGCAGGTTTGGCGCATTGCGCTAGTTATGCTGAGGCTCATATGATTTTTACAATAAAAAACAAATGCAAATTATTGCCAAATGCAGTTTTATACCCAGCCAAGCAATAGGATTTTAGCTGCAAATCTCGTAACATAGACTGCTCTATGTATTGTGAGGTTTTCTATGTCATCTCAAGCGCCCTATCAGGTGTTATGTGTGTGTTTAGGTAATATTTGTCGCTCTCCTACGGCAGAAGTGGTGCTTAGACAACATTGTGAGGCAGAAAATCTCAATATCGTGATCGATTCTGCAGGAACCAGTAATTATCACCCCGGTAAAGCTCCAGATCTACGCAGTCAAAAGCATGCTAAATTACGTGGTTACGACTTATCTCAACTGCGTGCGCGTCAAGTACAGCTGCATGATTTTATTGAATTTGATTTAATCTTGGCAATGGATCATGACAATTTACGTGATTTAGAGGATTTAAGTCAGCAAGCTTGTCAGCAGTTTGGTCATGTACGGGCAACACTTGCCTTAATGAGCGAGCATGATCCTGTATATGCACAGCAAGCTGTGCCGGATCCTTATTATGGGGGTGAGGCTGGGTTTGAGCATGTGCTTGATCAATGTGAATCAAGTAGTCGTGCTTGGGTTCATTATTTTCAACAACATTCACAGGTTTAAGATGGCCATGAATATTCAAAACAACGTGCAACTTAAACCTTTTAATACCTTAAGTTTAAATTCTATTTGCTCACACTATGTCAAAACTCAAAGCGTAGCGGATGTGTTAGATGCTGTGGCCTATGCGCACCTTGCTGATCTTAATGTATTGGTGCTGTCTGGTGGTAGCAATATGTTATTGCCTGAGCATGTGCATAGCTTAGTGCTACATATGGACATTCAAGGCATTGAAGTACTGGAAGACAATCCACAGAGTCAGGTTCTACGTGTTGGTGCTGGGCAAAATTGGCATGAGTTTGTCCTGTGGAGCACTACGCAGCAACTGATTGGTCTACAAAATTTAGCTTTGATTCCCGGCTTAGTGGGCGCTTCACCCGTGCAAAATATTGGCGCTTACGGGGTTGAGGTGGGTGAGTTTATTCAATCGGTGCAAGTGTATGATCAACAGCTGCAAAAATTACGTTCAATTGCAGCGCAAGATTGTCACTTTGCCTATCGACACAGCATTTTTAAAGAGCAGCCGCAACGTTATATTATTACCCATGTGACCTTTAAACTGCCAAAACATGCAGCACTCAAACTTGGTTATGGTGATTTAAAAGCAGCAGTTGGAGATGATTTAACGGCTGAAAACCTGCAACGCCAAGTGATTCACATTCGTCAAAGTAAATTGCCGGATCCTCAAGATTATCCTAATGTTGGCAGCTTTTTTAAAAATCCTGTGGTCACGTCTCAAGTGTTTGCACGCATTGCGCATGAATATCCGCAACTGCCGCATTATCCACAAAATGATGGGAGTGTTAAGCTTGCTGCAGGTTGGTTAATTGAACAAGCCGGTTGGAAAGGTAAGCAGTTGGGTTCAGTCGGGATGTTCCATAAGCAAGCTTTGGTGTTAGTGAACTATGCCGAGGCCACATTAGCAGATGTACAAGCCACGTATCGTGCAGTACAGCAGGATGTGTATGGTAAATTTCATCTGATGTTAGAGCCAGAACCAGTGTTATGGAGCAAGCATGGTCTTTTATTGGCACATACGGATTAGTGGTTAATGTTGCAGCTTGTACGCTTGGTGGCAGTGAGTTTTACAATTTTAGTGCTCTGTGTGCTGTTTTTATACTCGCCTTTTTATTCACAAACCGTGTTAAAAGCACTACATCAGTTTGTGCCGGTGAATGTAAATCCTGTGGCAGCCAATAGCCAAAAGGCTGGCGGCTTAAATGCAATTAATACTTTAGAGCCGGGTTCTGAGCTTTGGATTGCCCGCCAAGCCTATTTAAAAGTTATGCAACAGCAAATGCAGAGTCAACAAGCAGATACACTCAGTCTGGTGCATGCCCGTTATCAATTGTTGCAACAACAAATCAAAACTCAGCAAGACAGTGAAAGCGAAGCAGAAATTCAGCTCCCCTTAATGCTTGATGAACCCGCGGCATCCACAGTAGAGATGCCGTATGTCTTTGTGCGTGATGAATCACATAGCCAAGCCCTCATGCAGCAGTATCTTGAGTTTTTAAGCGCATATCCGATCGATGTTGAAGCCACAGCAGTCGATGACGATATTTTTCAAGATATTGCGTTTATCCAACAACAAAATGCACAATCTACACAGAACCATGATTTGCCTTATGCCATTGTTGTGCTTGGAGGAGGCTTAACTTTGGCTGAAAATGGGCAGGATATTGTGGTCAATCATTATACGCGCTTGCGTTTAGAAACTGCTTTAGCCACTGCTGCCAAATATCCAACATTACCGATTGTACTTAGTGGTGTAGAAGCACCCTATATGCAAGATTGGTTAAAACAATATGGCGTCGATGCACAACTGCTTGAAAACCGTAGTATGAACACTTGTGAAAATAGCCGTTTTAGTGCCTTGTTATTACAAAAAAAAGGCGGGGCACCTCGGGTATTGTTAATTACCGATGCTTATCACATGCCGCGTACACGACGTTTATTTGCCCTCAATGGAATTGCCACAGTACCTGTAGAAGCCCCGATGCCCACACCTTTAACCAAGTGGCAACCGAGTGTCAAAAATTATGATCATAGTCGCCGTGCTAACTATGAAATGCTCGCAACCTTACGTGATGTGGTGTTAGGTTCAAGCGATTGTCGTGAGGTGCCTTAAATGCCCAATATCCCATTTTTAAATCCCAGTATTTTAAAGCAACTTGAATTACCAGTACCCAGTCGGGACACCACACCACACTATTTAAGTCCTTTAGATTTAAGCCAGCCTTATACGCCATCGCTTGAAGTACAAGCTTATCGACGTTTATACGGTTTAGATCAGTTAGAGTGTGAACATTGGCAAGGTTTTATTGACATGCCCTTGTTTAAATTGCATGTGCAGGTGTTTGCTCCAAAAGTTACACCCATCAAAGGCACAGTGTGGATCTTACATGGTTATTTAGAACACAGCGGCATTTATCAGCCAATTTTTCATGAATTGTTGGCACAAGGTTTTAGTGTTTTAACTTATGATTTGCCAGGGCATGGTTTAAGTAATGGATCACCGGCCAATATTCAAAACTTTGACCACTATCAACAGGTATTACATGCGGTGTATGCCGCAGTTAAAGGCGCTCCCCAACTGAGCGGTCCATGGTTAGGCATTGGGCAAAGCACAGGTGGGGCAATTTGGATGCATCATCTACTCGATTTTGCCCAAAAACGTAAAAATCCTTTTGTACAAAGAGTTTTGTTGTTATCGCCCCTGATTCGTCCGGCTAAATCGGCATGGTGGCATAACCCAGTCGGGCTTGGCATTATTCGTCGTATTAAACGTCAAGTGCCACGCCATTTTAGACGCAACAATCATAATCCAGAATTTTTACGCTTTATTCGTCTTAAAGACCCATTGCAGCCGCGCATGATGGGCATGGATTGGATTTTAGCCATGTCTAAATGGATGCAAGACATGGAGATGCGACCGGCCTGTCGTATTCCGGTATGGTTGGCGCAAGGTGCACAAGATCAAACAGTCGATTGGCGCTATAACATCGAATTTATTCGGCGCAAATTCCGGTTACAAACCTTGCTGATGTTAGAAGAAGGCTCACATCAGCTCATTAATGAACGTGCGGATATTCGAGCGGCACTGACCGGTTTAATTCCAGCATTTTTACATGCTCAAAACAGTGGTGATTATTACTAAATAAGAGGCGTCATACGCCTCTTATTTAAAAGCGATCGACTTTGGCAAGATTCCACATCCGATAATAAAAATTATCATCATCTTGTAATTGTAGATTGAGTAACTCATTGGGTTTTAACCAAAAATGCAATTGGGCATAGTTTTTAATTTCACGGTCATTGACGCGTTGTGCCAAATGATGTGATTTCACTTCATTGGGATGACATAAGCCTGCTGAAGCTAACATTTCGGCTAAAGCGTGCAATGTGTTTTGATGAAAATGGAACACGCGCTCAGCTTTAGTGGCTACATGCAAAGCTTTTTGACGATCATGGTCTTGGGTGGCAATGCCAACCGGACATTGGTTGGTATGACAGCTTTGCGCTTGAATACACCCTAAAGCAAACATAAAGCCTCGGGCAGAATTACACCAATCCGCTCCCATCGCCAACATGCTGGCAATATCAAAAGCACTAATGATTTTACCACTGGCACCAATTTTAATTTGATCACGTAAGCCGGCACCAATTAAGGTGTTATGTACAAACAGCAAACCTTCGCGTAGTGGGGTGCCCATATGATTAATTAATTCAACGGGGGCCGCTCCGGTACCTCCTTCTGAGCCATCTACTACAATGAAATCTGGCACAATTTGGGTGTGTAACATGGCTTTGACAATACTCATAAATTGCCATGGTTGGCCAATACAAAGTTTAAAACCCACCGGTTTACCCTGAGATAAATCACGTAATTGCTGAATAAAATGCATCAATTCAATCGGGTTGCTAAATGCAGAATGGCTTGCAGGGGACACACAATCAACATCACGACGCACGCCACGAATCATGGCAATTTCTTCACTAATTTTATCTTTGGGTAAAATACCGCCGTGACCAGGTTTTGCACCTTGTGAAAGTTTAATTTCAATCATTTTGACTTGAGGAAGCGCGGCTTGTTGGGCAAATTTCTCCGGATCAAATTGACCATCTAAAGTCCGACAGCCAAAATAACCACTGCCCAATTCCCACACCAAATCACCGCCATGCTCAAGATGATAAGGGCTAATACTACCTTCACCCGTGTCGTGATAAAAATTACCCAGCTTTGCCCCTTGATTTAAAGCACGAATGGCATTGGCACTTAAACTACCAAAACTCATGGCTGAAATATTAAAAATTGAAGCTGAATACGGCTGGCGACAGGCCAAGCTACCAATTTGAATGCGAAATGTTTCAGGGTCAGCAGGTGTGCAGGGATTTACAGCATGGGTCATAAAGCGATAGTCAGCTTGATAGACATCAATAATTGAACCAAAAGGTTTGTCTGCATTTTCATTTTTGGCACGCTGATACACTAAACTACGTTGCATGCGGGAAAACGGCAGCGCATCTTGATCGGACTCAATAAAATATTGGCGAATTTCAGGGCGAAATTCTTCAAATAGATAACGAAAATGCCCCATAATTGGGTAATTCTTTAAAATTGAATGTTTATTTTGTAGTACATCATATAAACCCACAAAACTCAGTAAGGTGGTCAGCAACCAAATAAGATTAATCACACTATCTGACATAAAATAATACAGATAATGTGGGGCATAAAATAAGCGTAGCCCAGTTAAAAACAAGGCAATAAAGATACATGCAAACCAAATTGAATGGCGTGAAAAAAAAGTGTTGAGCAGTTTATGTCTGACTAATTGTGCCGGTCCTGCCATGGCAGTATTCCTATTGTTCTTGTTGTGGCTAATGTGCCAAGATTTTAAGACAAGCTCAAGTCATAAATTGTGACATGCGTGTTGCTTACTGCTGAGAGTAATGGGCAATAGGTTTTTATGATTCAATTAAAAATGCCCAAGTAAACTTGGGCATCATTTGATTATTCAGCGTCTTCGGCAGGCAGCAGCATAATGATTGATTCATTCAATAAAGTGGCAATGTCTTCTAATAAATCAGCATCATAAAAACGCTCATCCATGACCACAATTTCACCATCAGCAAGTTGCTTAACAATTGGTGTTGCAGCATCGCTTAAACATAAGCCTTCGCCATTGGCCCAAAACAGGGTTTGTTCATCTTCTTGGCTATACAGTAAACGTGAAGCCGGCTCCAGCATAAGTGAATAGCCTAAGTCTAGGACTTGTTCTAAATCGGCAGTTCCAATTTCTTCCACTTCAGGAATATTCTCAGGGTACTTCGCTTCAGACATCAAACTCATAATGGCATCTTCTAACACATTTGAATTTTGCAGTTGTGCCATCAGTTTATCTTTTAAATAAGCCAATTCATTGGCGGTGATTTCACCGGCACAACTGAGTTCATCACGAATAATATCGGTTAAAGGTTGGCGTAAAACTTCATTGGCTGAAAATTTATCGCTTACACGATCCATCATATCGCTGACGTTGGGCATCCGAAAACCAAAAGAGAAGGTTAAACATTCATCTTCTGCCACGCCATAATGCGATAGGCCCGGTGGTACATACAGTAAATCGCCCGGTGCTAACACTTCATCAAAATGTACGTCCATTTCGGCTAACAGTTTTAAAGGTTGACCTGCAACCAGTTCGCTATCGGCATCACACATTTGACCTAACTGCCAACGGCGATGGCCATGACCTTGGACTAAAAATACATCATAAAAATCAAAGTGCTTTCCTACAGAACCGCCTTGAGGTGCATAAGACACCATGATGTCATCACGGCGCCATTGCGGAATAAACGCAAATTTTTTCCACAGTGCAGCCAAATCAAATGAATAATGATCGACCGCTTGTACCAAGATGCTCCACAGTTTGGGCATTTTTTGGAAATCAGCTTTAATGAGTGGTGATGATTTGACCGACCACTGATTTGGGTCACGGTCTTTTTGCTTAATTAAACGCGCGTTGACGTTTTCATCAAGTGCCAATTCCATGACATCGTTAGGCTCTAGTAAATTCACAATCTCAGGCATGGCATTACGCACTAAAAGTGGTTTTTTTTGCCAATATTCTGCTAAAAATTGCTCGGCAGTAATGCCGCCTAAAACCTCTAAAGGAGAAGACATAAGTTTTAATCCAAAAAATTTGTACTATTGTCGCCACATAGACTTAAACGGGCAAGTTTATTCTGCATATTTACGCTCATCACAGGCTGCAATCAGTGCTGTATGGCAAACTATGATATGGTATAGAGCTGTTAAAGCAGATAAATTGCTACTATTGGACTGAGTTCAATCAACTTGTACCCATTACAGCCTTAAGGAACTAAAACCTTAAGCTCACGTAAAATATGACATAGTTGAATCATGGGCATTCCCATGAGTGTGGTTTGGTCTTGCCCCATCATGTGCTCAAATAAACTGATGCCAAGCCCTTCACATTTAAAACTTCCCGCACAATATAAAGGCTGTTCAAGTACCACATAACGCTCAATTTCAGCATGGGATAAATCACGAAACTTGACTTGATAATGCTCAACTAAAGTCCGTTCAAAGCCGCTCGATTGCTGTTGTACACTTAAGGCAGTACTAAAATACACAATTTTATTTGAATTGGCTTGTAGCTGACGAATAGCGTTTTCAGTTGTTAAAGGCTTGCCAATAAATACATGCGGTGCATGTTCACGCCATGCCACTTGATCAGAACCAATCACAATCGCATTGGGGTGTAATTGGCTCACGGCCTGTGCTTTTTCAAAGGCTAAACGCCGTGCTAAATCATCGGCATGGGTTTCACCTTGCGGTCGCTCGTCAATCTCAGGTGCAATAGCTTGATAATCAAGTAATAAACGATCCATCAAATCTTTACGGGTTTGGCTAGAAGAGGCCAAAATGATCGAAGGCTGCATTAAATTGCATACTCCATTAAAATATGTAAAGGCACATAAGACAACACGGCTTGATGACAAGCCTGTAATTTCACTAAAGGTGCAGCACCAGCTTGATAGGCCTCAACCCAACGTGTCACGCACATGCACCAAAAATCTCCCGGTTTTAAACCGACAAAACCCACCTCAGGCACAGGTGTGCTCAGATCATTGCCTCTGTTTTTAGAAAAATTTAAAAACGCTTCTGTCATTTGCGCACACATGGTGTGCTGACCTAAGTCGCTGCTGGCTGTATGGCAAAAACCATTACGAAAATATCCAGTAATCGGATCAAAGCAGCAACTGGCTAAAGGCTCACCAAAGACATTAAAACGATTAAGTTCAGGATTTGGGTGAATCGACATAAATGCTCAAGGCTCATCAAGGGCTTAACGCTATCATAGCAAATCTTTGCATTTCGGTAGCTTTTGTACAAAAGAAGCTAACCTTTTTTTGAATAATCATTTAAAATCATCGCGTTTTTATATTTATAAAGTGAGCTATACATGAACTTTCAGCGTATGACTGACCTCGATTTAGCAGGGAAGCGTGTTTTAATTCGTGAAGATTTAAACGTACCTGTGAAAAATGGCGTAATTACCAGTGATGCACGTTTACGTGCGGCATTACCTACCATTCAGGCAGCTGTTGCAAAAGGCGCTGCGGTGATGGTGTGCTCACATTTAGGTCGCCCTGTTGAGGGTGAAGCAAAACCTGAACAGTCATTGCAACCTGTGGCTGCTTATTTAACGCAAGCTTTGGGGCAAGAGGTACAATTACTCACTGACTATTTAGAAGGTGTTGAGGTTGCAGCAGGTCAAGTAGTACTACTTGAAAACGTGCGCTTTAACCATGGTGAAAAGAAAAATAATCCAGAACTTGCACAAAAATATGCAGCGCTGTGCGATGTATTTGTAATGGATGCATTTGGTACTGCGCACCGTGCTGAAGCTTCAACAGAAGGCGTAGCACGTTTTGCTCAAGTGGCTGCAGCTGGTCCTTTACTTGCAGCAGAGCTTGATGCTTTAGGTCGTGCGCTACAAACTCCTGAAAAGCCAATGGTTGCCATTGTTGCGGGTTCTAAAGTATCAACGAAACTTGATGTATTAACCTCATTGTCTGATATTTGCGATCAATTGATTGTCGGTGGTGGTATTGCCAATACATTCTTGGCGGCTGCCGGTTACAACGTCGGTAAATCACTGTGTGAACACGATTTAATTGATACAGCAAAAGCCATTGCGGCCAAAGTGTCTGTACCATTACCAACTGACGTTGTGGTGGCTGATGCAGCAGAAATTAATTTTGATGACTTCTTAGGTTCACTCGCTGCTGCAAAAGCGGTGGTGAAAAAAGTAGCCGATGTATCTGACAACGACATGATTTTAGATGTGGGGCCTGAAACGGCACAAGCCTTTGCTGAGATCTTAAAAACCTCTAAGACTATCCTTTGGAATGGTCCAGTTGGCGTGTTTGAAGTGGATCAGTTTGGCGAAGGTACCAAAGCTTTATCTTTAGCGATTGCTGAATCGGCAGGTTTTTCAATTGCAGGCGGTGGTGACACTTTAGCTGCGATTGATAAATATCAAGTTGCAGATCAAATTGGTTATATCTCAACCGGTGGTGGTGCATTCTTAGAATTTGTAGAAGGCAAAACATTACCTGCAGTGGCAGCATTGCTTGAGCGTGCTTAAGCCATAAATCGCGGCAAGATCAAAAAGGTTGACTTAAGTCAGCCTTTTTTTATGCCCCTTCATCAAAGTGTCATATTGAGCTTTTAGAATCTGCTCAACTTAAAGCATCTTTGTTGCTAGGAAAAATAGATGAAATTGAAAATCACGCTTGCAGCACTTATCCTTGGTCCATTACTGTTAACTGGTTGTGGTAAAAAAGAAGCCCCTGCTGAGACAACTGCAGCAGAAGTTGCAACCACTGAAGCGGCCAGCATTACGCCTGAACAACAAGCCGCGATTGATGCAATTGATCAACCGATTATGGATGAAAATAATACAGATGTAGCTGCAGAAGTTGCAAATGCTGCACCAAGCACAGCAGAAGCGTCAGCTGCAAGCGCACCATAAATTTGATGTTGTTATAAAAGTCCCCGTTATAGCGGGGATTTTTTATGAAATAGTGTTTTTTATTGCTGAATTAGATAGTTTGAACATGTAGAATATGCTGCATTACCTGGGAGGACATTATGGCTCTTATTTCATTGCGCCAGCTCTTGGATCACGCCGGCGAACATGCTTACGGCGTACCAGCATTTAACGTAAACAATTTAGAACAAATGCGTGCCATTATGCTCGCTGCAGATCAAACCAATTCGCCTGTCATCGTACAGGCATCTGCAGGTGCGCGTAAATATGCAGGCGCTCCATTCTTACGTCACTTAATTTTAGCGGCAATTGAAGAATGGCCACATATTCCTGTGGTAATGCACCAAGATCATGGGACCAGCCCGGATGTGTGCCAACGTTCAATCCAATTGGGCTTTTCATCTGTAATGATGGATGGTTCATTGGCAGCAGATGGCAAAACACCAACGTCGTATGAATATAACGTGGATGTTACACGTCAAACCGTAGCAATGGCACATGCCTGTGGCGTATCGGTAGAAGGTGAAATTGGTTGCTTAGGTAGCTTAGAAACGGGTATGGCAGGCGAAGAAGATGGCGTAGGCGCTGAAGGCGTTCTTGACCATTCTCAATTGTTAACTTCTGTTGAAGAAGCAACTCAGTTTGTAAAAGACACCAATGTTGATGCTTTAGCGATTGCAGTCGGTACTTCACATGGTGCTTACAAATTCACGCGTCCACCTACAGGTGATATCTTAGCGATTGATCGCATTAAAGAAATTCACGCGGCACTTCCAAACACCCATCTTGTGATGCATGGTTCAAGCTCTGTACCACAAGAATGGTTGGCAGTGATCAATCAATATGGCGGTAACATCGGCGAAACTTACGGTGTACCAGTTGAACAATTGGTTGATGCAATTAAACACGGTGTACGTAAAATCAACATCGACACAGACTTACGTTTAGCATCTACAGGCGCAATGCGTCGTATGATGGCTGAAAAACCATCTGAATTCGATCCACGTAAATTCTTTGCAGCAACTGTTGATGCAATGAAACAAATCTGTGTAGATCGCTATGAAGCATTTGGTACAGCTGGTAATGCCGATAAGATCCGTCCAATTTCGTTAGAAAAAATGGTTGGTTTCTACGGTAAATAATTTGCCATAGATTATCTATAAAAAAAAGCCCACACTGATGTGGGCTTTTTTTTGTCAACAAGGATGACTTAACCAGATATGAGCTTTATTTTGGCAGCTGCCTTATGCAGCGTATGCGTTTCGATTTTAATTAAAATAGCCAAGCAAAAAGGCTATCAGTCCCTTGAGATGATCACTTGGAATTATCTCTCGGCCAGTGTGTTGTGTGGTCTGTGGTTTGAGCCACAGTTTAGTCAATTGTCTTGGGCAACGCCGTGGTGGCTCATCGTGAGCTTAGGGTTTTTATTACCGAGCATTTTTTTGTGCTTGGCACATGCGCTTAATCAGGCCGGTATTTTAAAGACTGAAATCGCGCAGCGTTTGTCGGTGGTATTGTCTTTAACTGCGGCATATTTTATTTTCAATGAAAGTTTTAATGCGCTTAAATTGTTAGGGATTGGTTTAGGCGTGGTGGCTATTGGGCTGATTTTATATTCACACCAAAAAGATCAAGCCTCAAAAAACCAAGGCTTATTGTATTTGGCTTTGGTCTGGGGGGGATATGCCTTAATTGATGTGCTGCTAAAATATAGTACTGGTCTTGGGCTACAGTTTGCACTGACCTTAAACCTCATCTTTGTTTTTGCCTTTGTCGTGTCACTGGGCTTTATTCGTTGTCGTTATGCTACTTGGGGCAGTGCTAAAAATATTTGGGCGGGTTTAGGTTTAGGTGTGCTTAATTTCGCCAATATCGCCTTATATCTGCAAGCACATAAGCTGCTTAAAGACAGTCCTGCTGTGGTATTTGCAGGTATGAATATTTTGGTGGTGGTTTTAGGTGTCATCGCCGGTGTTGCGATCTTTAAAGAGCAGTTGAAACCAAGTTCAGTCTTAGGCTTAAGCTTGGCTTTAATTAGCGTATTTTGCCTAGCATTTGCAATGTCATCTTAATATAACTTTGCATGAAAGTACGTGGGTGCTTGACTGCATCAACTGCTTCGGCATTGCCCAATAAACGCCCATGTGCACCGCAAGCTGGGCAACTCGGATAATGCTGCGCACAGGCCTGTTGTCCAACATGCATATAAAGATGATGGCAGCTTGTACATTCAAATTTAATTGGTAATGGGGTAATTTTAAACATGAGCAAGGATCGCTTTTTATTTTTGTATAAAATATCGGCTTTTTAGGTCAATCAGCAAGCTCTTTTTTTAAATTTGGGCAAGCGAACTTGCCCAAAGTGTTAGCAGTTATAAGCGCGTAAAGATCAGATCTTCTGCTAAGCGTGATTTAGGTAATTTAGCGTTAAAATCCTGTTCGCTACGATACCCTAAAGTTAAAATGACCGATGGAACCAAGCCTTGAGCAGTTAACTGTAGCTCTTGATCTAAAATTTCTTCATTAAAACCACCAATCGGTGTGGCATCAATATTTTCAATACCTGCTGCAAGTAGCATTTGTCCTAAGGCAATGAAAGTTTGATTTTCAGCCCAACGCTGAATATCACCTTTTTCATTGCGATAATACTCAATGTACCCCGTGCGTGTGTCTTTTTGTCCTTGCTTGGCTTGTTCATCTTTAAAACGACCACTGATTTCATCTTGCGCCAATAATTGCTCTAAATGCTGAGCATCAATATCCGCTTTAGTACAAAATAAAATGGTATGTGAGGAGTCTAAAACTTTTGGGGCATTGTATGCATATTTGCCCACTAAAGCTTTGGTAATGCGCTGTTTGGCTGCCACATGATCAGCAATGATAAAATGCCACGGCTGAATATTAATAGACGATGGGGCTAAACGTAACATAGCCAACAGTTGTTCAAACTTTTCTGCAGGGATGGTTTTATTGGCATCGTAAGCTTTGGTGGTATAACGGCTTTGTAAAACTTTTAACAGATCCATTTTAAGGTCCAACATCATTTTGTGGCTATTTTAAAATAAAGCCGTCAAGTTGACAGTATTATTTTATCTACCTACCGCATTTGCGTGCTGACCCCTTAAAAAGAGCTAGACCTTGCAACATCTATTATAAAGTGCAGAAAAATAGCTGTTTATTTAGACATATTTAGTTTGTTTAAAGGGCTAGAAAGTCTGGAGGCGATCTTAGCAAATCAATAGAGTTGATGCTATGTTGATTTACCTGTCATGTTAATACAAAGAGTTGGGATTTTGGCTTAAATATTTAGCAAGACTGGGTTCAATTCTAAATACGTGTTTATGACGATCAAGCTTGCCTGTGAAATGAATAAATTTGATATTTTGTAACCAAGCGACGGCTTGATCATGTGGATTCAGGCTTTTCTCTTGCACTTTGTCATTCACAAATAAAGCTAAAATATTTTTTTCTTCATAAGATAATTGGGTCAATTTGTGAATTAAAACTTGATGATCTTGCTTTAAATCCAGCATGATTTTTCTTTTTTCACGAATGGAAAGTATGATTTCATAAATTAAAAAAGATAGACTTAGCAGCAGGATAATTAAAAGCAGCGAAAAATAAGCATCAATAAAAGTTGTTAAAGCGGCATCAATATTTAAAAATCCTACAAAGATAAATAGAATTAAGAAAATCAAAAAAATGTGGTTTGCTTTTTTTAATGTGATTTGCATTTAAAACTCCTTAAGCAACTTAATCATAGATCCATGTTGTAAGTTCTATTTTTTGAAAGTCTTTTTGATTATGGATTACTAAAATTTGTGCTTCATCTTCACGCCAATCCCCCAATACAATGCGTGGCTTACCCTGTACAACATGAATGTTTGGACGATGGGTATGTCCATGAATCAGAACATCAACATGTTCTAAGGCCTGTTCTACAGCCTGTTGGTTTACATCCATGACGCTATAGCTTTTGATTTGATTGGTTTGCTGACTTTTTTTGCGAAAACCATCGGCAAGTGCTTGCCGAAAACCTAAAGGGGTGGCTTTTAATAGCCTAAGTAATATAGGGTTGCGAATAATTTTCTTAAAGCGCTGATAGGAGACATCATCGGTACATAAACCATCGCCATGTTCTAGGCGAATAGTCAACCTACCTAAATTTAAGTAACTGATATCAGCTAATAATTTTCCACCAAAACGATCCAGAAATTTCTGCCCTAAAGCAAAATCACGATTACCCACTAAAAAAAAGATCTCGTTGCCCTGAGCACGAAATGCGTTTAATACCTTGATCATCTCATCGAGCCAAGCGCTGTTTTGATCATCGCCAATCCATGCGTTGAACCAATCCCCCAAGATATACAGTTGGGTGTTGCAATGTTGATACTGCTGTAATAAAGCCAAAAACCCTCGAGTTAAGCGAGGATATTGCGGTGACAAATGTAAATCAGCGATAAACAAATAAGTCACAATCTTTTCCTGTATCTAATATGGAGCATTTGGCAGCTTAAAAAACAAAATCCCCCTGTAAAGACAGAGGGATTTAATCCAAATCAATTACTCAGCAATGATTTTTGCAGATTCGATCACCACGTTTTCTAGTGGAACATCAGCGTGGTAGCCACGGTTGCCTGTACGAACGCCTTTAATTTCGTTGACAACGTCCATGCCTTCAACCACTTTACCAAATACAGCATAACCCCAACCTTGTGCAGTTTTGCCGGTGTGGTTTAAGAAGGTGTTATTTAATACGTTGATGAAAAACTGTGCAGATGCAGAGTGTGGCGCTTGTGTACGTGCCATCGCAATCGTACCTACATCGTTGCTTAAGCCGTTGTCTGCTTCATTTTCAATCGCATCACGTGTTGCTTTTTCTTTGAAGTTTTCGTCCATGCCGCCGCCTTGAACCATGAAACCATCAATCACACGGTGGAAGATAACGCCATCATAAAAACCATCACGTACATATTGTAAGAAGTTTTCAGCAGTTTTTGGTGCTTTTTCAGTGTTAAGTTCGAGAACAACACGGCCTTTATTGGTGTTTAATTCAACTTGAGGAAAACTCATTGGGTAATCTCCTAAACATGGACACTAAAGCCATGGGTTTTTTGGTTGAGAGAAGCATAAGCAAACTGTAAACTACATAGCAAGCAAAAAACGTGAATTTCTTTGTGAAAAACTGAAAAACGCGTTTTAATTATCCTAATTTTTTATTTTAGAAGTGATTTTACTGTGATGAAGCCAAATGATGTTGTTGCGTCTTTGCCGAATACCACTGCCTCAGTCGATGCTGCGCAGCAAGAACAACAGCCGGGCTTAGACTTTGTTCGTCAAATCATTACTGACGATTTAGCCGAGGGTCGTACCCAAAAGGTATTGACGCGTTTTCCACCAGAGCCAAACGGCTATTTACATATCGGACATGTAAAAGCAATTTGTTTAAACTTTGGAATTGCCGAAGAATTTAATGGTGCATGTAACTTACGTTTTGATGACACCAACCCAGATGCTGAAGAACAAGAATATGTAGATGGTATTGCCAACGATGTAAAATGGTTAGGCTTTAATTGGGATGGCGCGCCGCGTTATGCATCAAGCTACTTTGACCAATTGTACACATGGGCTGTACAGCTTATTCAACAAGGCGATGCTTACGTTGATTTACAAAGCCCAGAAGAAATTAAATTAAACCGCGGTAACTTTATTGAGCCGGGTAAAAACTCACCACAACGCGATGCGACGGTTGAAGAAAACCTTGAGCGCTTTGAAAAAATGCGCAGTGGTGAATATGCAGAAGGTCAAGCGGTACTGCGTGCTAAAATTGATATGATATCGCCAAATGTGCATATGCGTGACCCAATTTTGTATCGCATTTTACACTCAAGTCATCACCAAACTGGTGATACTTGGAAAATCTACCCAATGTATGACTATGCGCATCCATTGTCTGATGCCATTGAAGGCATTACCCATTCATTATGTACTTTAGAATTTGTTGATCATCGTCCATTTTATGACTGGGTGATTGCAAAAGTTCAATCAAAAAGCGTACCGCGTCAATACGAATCGAGCCGTCTAAACGTCGATTACACTATTACCTCGAAACGTAAACTACGTAAATTGGTTGAAGGTGGCTTTGTGAATGGTTGGGATGACCCACGTATGCCAACTGTTGTGGGTATGCGTCGCCGTGGCTTTACCCCTGAAGGTTTACGTGATTTCTGTAAGCGTGTAGGTGTGACCAAAGTCGATGGCAGTATTGTTGACGTCGCCATGCTTGAATTCTGTATTCGTCAATCTTTAGAAAATACGGCAAGTCGTGGTATGGCGGTATTAAATCCTCTTAAAGTCACTTTAACCAACTTGCCAGAAGCGCTTGATTTGGTGCATGCACGTCATCCTAACGTGGATATGGGTGAACGTATCATTCCATTGACACAAGACATCTTTATTGATCGTAAAGACTTTGAAGAAATTGCACCCAAAGGCTTTAAACGTTTAATTCCGGGTGGTGAAGTGCGTTTACGTCATGCTTACGTGATTAAATGCGATGACGTGATTAAAGATGAAAATGGCGAAGTGGTTGAGCTAAAATGTTCAATTGACCCTGCAACTTTAGGTAAAAACCCTGAAGGTCGTAAGGTAAAAGGCGTGATTCATTGGGTATCTGCAAGCAAAGGTGTACCTGCTGAAGTGCGTATTTATGATCGTTTATTTAATGAAGCCGATCCAGAGGTCGGAGATGATTTCTTAGCGAACTTAAATCCAGATTCATTGCAAGTACTTCAAGCGATTGTAGAGCCTGCATTAGCACAAGCTCAACCAGAAGATCGTTTCCAATTTGAACGTGAAGGTTATTTCGTTGCAGATCAACATGATTACACTGCTGAAAAGCCCGTGTTTAACCGTATCTTAGATTTAAAAGACAGCTTTAAACCAAAGTGAGGATAAAACCAAGCATAGTTTTGTCCCAATGCAATTGCTCAAATGTCACTTGAGCAATCAGTTTAAAAGCTCAACTTTGGTTGGGCTTTTTTTTAAGGCTAGTGTTTATCTTTAACCATGAGTAGGTGAGGGCAATTGGTATCTTTTTACAGCTTATGAGTCTTGATGGAGCTTGAATCCAATCACTTTATCTACGTCCTATTTATCAATTGGCTTGCTGACCAAGGTTATTAAATCAAACATGTACGACTTTGGTCGCTAAATGAGCAATACAATTGACTTGAGGTTAAAAATCACGCATATTTTAGATGAAATATTATTGTAAGTTTCTCGTAACCCCACCACGGTGGGGCTTTTTTTTATTTTAGATGGTGTAATTGCTTGGCTTTATCACGTAATTTCTTCTTAATATAAAACACCAAAGCAAAACAAGTGGTGGTAATGGTCAGCAGCATCCCATTCATATAACTTAAAATAGAGCTGATATAACCAATCGTGGTTAAACGATGCATCATGGCAAAGACTTGCGGACTACTTTCAACTCCAGTAATGGCCCAAGTACATAAATGCTCGCAATTATTAACAATTAAATGGTAGTTATTTTCGTGCATACGCGAGCGCATACGACGTACCACTTTACGACCTTGGTATTTAGGCTGTAAGTACGTGTGTACATCAATGGTTTTACCACGGCTAAATTTTTGCAAGCTGGTAACTTCAATCGGATGCTTTTTGAAAAGATGCGCAAAACCTGAATAATGAATGACGCGACCGCGACCAGCATAAATACCATGGTGCGAATAGCCTAAGTGTTTGACCACTAAATGTGCACCTAGAGGAAAACGAATTTTAACGCGTTGCTGCATGCTCAACTAAAGAAAAAGCCAAATAACCCATTAAGTTTAAGCCAATGCTTAGAATTAAACGACACAAATTGTAAATATTGTGAAATCAGCCAAACCTGTGCTTGGCTGATGTTAATTACAAACAATTGGCAGGTTTTGGCACACCGGCTAAACGACTTAAATGACGTGCAACCAAACCTGTATTAAAACGTGCTTGTAACACAGCGTTATCAATATCTGCACTGACTGTTTTCATCAAAAATTTGATTAAAGGTCGCGTTGCAGGGGAGTGCCCAAATTGCTGGTAAAAAGCACGTACTGCATGTAATACTGCAAAGTGCCATTCGGTTAACTCAAGCTCAAGGCTTTGCGCCAATTGTTGGGCCACCTCTTCATTCCAAAGGGTATAGTCGACTAAATGACCATCTTGATCTAACGCTAAACTCATAATATCCTCTTTATTGCAACCGCATACAACGTGAATAGCTTAAAGTTAAATCGGCAAAATCTGCATAAGACAACACCTGTATGTGGCTTGGAACACTGACTAACATGCCTGTATCTGCGTCTAAGATCGCACAGCGATAATCCTGACAGTATAAATCTGCATGCAGCACCGCATCTCCCATCAACACGACACAATCACCATGTTGATACACTTGATTAATGTATTGCATCATGTGAGGGGTTGCGTGATAAGAAGATTGTACTAAATAAAGACAATTTGACATTTCCTATCCCTTTCCCTTACCAATATAAGACATGATTAAATTTAGATAAAAAATCAGAATTAAAATCAATCATTTCAATATCTTGATTGCTCTTTTCTACAAAAGCATGATGAGCATGCTTGCGTTCAATCAAAATCGGGGTGAGATCATAAAATTCAAAGCTATCGACCATATTTGATGCCACTTTAAAAGCATGTTTGAGCGTATCAAACGCTACATCACTTTGTAATAAACTTAACGCCGCATCTTGCAATAAAACCTTTACTTCACAACCAAAGGTGGCCAATACCATGGTGGCCGATAAGCTTTCATGGACTTGCAAGCTGCTTAAATTGGCATGGCTTAAAATAACCAATACAGATTTCACACAATTTACCTTTTTAAACGCAACAATGTTGCAAATATAACCACTTAGAATTGAATAATACGTACAGCTTCTTGAACAGCATCGGCAAGCTCACCTAAGCCCACCAGCTCAAATTGTGCTGCAAGATTGTGATGATCAAGTTGATGACGCTTGGCATTTTCAGCATCAGTAATGCCACGCGCTAAAGCTGCACTGACACATACCGGCAAACGAATGCCAAGCCTTTGCCATGCATGGCTTAAATTGCGTTGATCATCCGGTTGCCATTGTAGGCGATTGGCCACATAGACACCATCTTGATAAAAAAAGACGCGAAATGGCTGTTTTTTCGCCTGTAACGCTTCGGCAAGACCCAAAGCGTGCCAAGCATGAATGCTGCTTGGTGCGGAGGTAATCAGTAATAGAGTAGACATGGTATTTCATGGTCCTCAACAGGACCTTAGACTTCATAATGATAAGGGTAGTATACAATGATTCTCGTCACGGGTGGTTTAGGCTTTATTGGCTCTCACATTGCGTTAAGCCTCATGGCACAAGGCCAAGAAGTGGTCATTGTGGATAATCTTTCCAACGCCAATGTACAAATTTTACAACGCCTTGAGTATAGCTCAGGCATGTTTGTGCCTTTTGTAAAGTTAGATATTCGAAATACGCCGGCCTTAAATAAAGTTTTTGAACAGTACTCGATTGATGCTGTTGTGCATTGTGCAGGGTTTAAATCTATTCACGAATCGGCGCTCAAACCACTAGAATATTACAACGACAATATTAGTGGCATTATGAGTTTATTACGTTCTATGCAACGCACAGGTGTGCGTCATTTGGTGCATCTGTCGAGTCTTGCTGTATATGGTCTGTCAAGTTTAGAACTTAATGAACAACAAGCCATACAGTATAACTATCCAAACCCGTATATTAAATCACAGCAAATGATGGAACAGATCATTCAGGACACCTTTGCGACCGATAACGAATGGAAGATCGCGATCTTGCGGCTTGCCAACATTGGCGGTGCATTTGGTAATGGGATTTTAGGTGAGATGATAGCACCACTGCCAAAAAATATTTTGCCGCTTGCTTTACAGGTCGCAGCACAACAGCGTGATGTAGTGGAGTTGCGCCAAGATGCAGCAACGCCAGATCATACCGCACAGCGTAGTTTTTTACATGTGATGGATGCATCTCGTGCCGTGATTGCCAGTTTAACGTGGTTGTTTCAACAGCAGAATGTATGTGAGGCTTTTGATATTGCAGGTGAGGTGATTTCTATGCAGCAATTGGTGGCAAAAATTGCACAGGTCACCGAAAAACCCATTGCAACGCAAGCTGCCATCGCCATGGATACGCTAGAGCCTGCTCAATTGGGCAGTCAATCCAATAAAGCCCAACAAATGTTACATTGGCAGCCACAGCATGATCTAGACAAAATGATTTTAGACCAATGGTTGTTTTATCAAAATGTCCTACAGGGACAATAATGTAAATAGTTATCATTTACTTATTGCTACGAGTGAATTAAGCTACTGAGCTCCAGCCATAGCATGTCGATGTGTGCTAAAGCCAATAACTGTATAAAAATAGAGGTGAGACATGTCAACACGTATTGAACATGACACAATGGGTGAAGTGGCAGTACCAGGTGAAGCATTGTGGGGTGCACAGACCCAACGCAGTCTACAAAACTTTAAAATCGGTCATGAACGCTTACCTCGTGCCATGATTCGTGCCATGGGCTTGGTTAAAAAGGCAGCAGCAACAACCAATGCCAATTTGCAACAACTTCCTCAGCATTTGGCAAATTACATTGTCGAAGCAGCTGATGAAGTGATTGAGGGGCAATGGGACAGTCAATTTCCTTTGGTGGTGTGGCAAACAGGTTCTGGTACACAAAGCAATATGAATTGTAATGAAGTGATTGCCAATATTGCCAACCAAAAACTCGGGCATGCTTTAGGTGCTCAACAGCCGGTGCATCCGAATGACCATGTGAATCGTGCTCAATCTACCAATGATTCTTTTCCAACAGCAATTCATGTAGCAGCCAGTCTACAAATACATGAACTTTTGATTCCTGCCGTTAACGCACTACGTACAACTTTACATAGCAAAGCGCAACAGTTTAATCAGATTGTGAAAATTGGTCGTACCCAT
The DNA here is from genome assembly GCF_947626835.1 of uncultured Acinetobacter sp. Classification (GTDB taxonomy): domain Bacteria; phylum Pseudomonadota; class Gammaproteobacteria; order Pseudomonadales; family Moraxellaceae; genus Acinetobacter. The sequence continues at coordinate 62,452 of NZ_CANQTS010000006.1, forward strand.
TTGCAAGATGCCACCCCATTAACTTTGGGGTAAGAATTTAGTGGTTATGTATCGCAACTTGATCATGCTTTAAAACGTTTGGATCATGCTTTAGAAGGTCTATATGAATTGCCATTGGGTGGAACTGCTGTAGGGACAGGCTTAAATGCCCATCCTGATTATGCCCATCAAGCAGCAACGCAATTGGCACAGTTAACTGGTTTGCCATTTGTGACTGCTGCAAACAAATTTGAAGCTTTAGCTGCGCGTGATGCTGCGGTGTTTGCCTCAGGTGCTTTAAAAACGCTAGCGGTAAGTTTAAATAAAATTGCCAATGATATTCGTTGGTTAGCAAGTGGGCCGCGCTGTGGTTTTGGGGAAATTTCGATTCCTGAAAATGAGCCGGGTTCAAGTATTATGCCGGGTAAAGTGAATCCTACGCAAAGTGAAGCCATGACTATGGTGGTGGCACAGGTACTGGGTAATGACACCACGATTAACGTGGCAGGTGCATCGGGTAATTTTGAACTCAATGTGTTTATGCCGGTCATTGCTTATAACCTTTTACAATCCATTCAGTTATTAGGTGATGCCTGTAATAGTTTTAATCAGCATTGCGCCGTGGGGATTGAACCCAATCGTGAAAAAATTGATTATTTCTTGCATAATTCATTAATGTTGGTCACTGCATTAAATCCAGTCATTGGTTATGAAAATGCTGCAAAAGTGGCAAAAACGGCTTATAAAGAGGGGAAAACCTTAAAACAAGTCGCAGTTGAGCTAAACTTGGTGACAGAAGCACAGTTTGATGCAGTGGTTAAACCTGAACAGATGATTGCACCTAAGGTTAAATAATGAAGTAAGTTTAAAAAAAAGCCTGTAAACATGTAGGCTTTTTTTATTGAATCTTGGGGTTGGGTTTAGATGTGCTAAACAAGGTTAAGAAAATTGCACTTAAACCAAAAACAGAGTATTAAATTGTGATTTTTTAAACCAATTGAAACTGCCTGAGTTAAAACGATTGAATAAGCTCTGATACTTGCTAAAATACCTGTTGATTTTTATGGCTGTGAACTTTCAACTTCAATATCTATATTAAGTTTATGAAAAACAGCATCTTACTTACAGGTTCTCTCAATGCTTTCTATTTATTTAACAGATGTTCGAAAACAGGTGCAATTTAAGGATTATCCGGGTGAACATCCTGTTAAATTTATTCTTAATTTTAAAAAAATATTTCCAAGCGTCATGGAATTGATTTTGCCTGTATTGCCAGAGAGTGAAGACTTAGAAGAAATGACTTGGGAATCTACAACGCAAGACTTTGAAATCTTTAAGTTATTACTGACGGGGTGGGGTGTGGTTGAATTACGTTTAAGTGCTATTGCACAGTTTAAAAATAAAAATTTTGCTGATCAATTGGTAAAAAACGCGCAACAACAACGTAAACAATGGTCACACAAAAATCAGAAGCTTTCGAACATGCAACTTGATTATTTATTGCTGCATCATATTCATACTTTGATTGATGCAGAGTTGGTTGAATTGGGTGAAAAATTCTATTTACCTACTTTACGTGATCTTTGGAAGAATTATCTGCCCCAACCAGTACTGAATGCCCAATTTTAAATCAAAAAAGATCCTCCCAAGTGGAGGATTTTTTAGCATAAAAATTGCATTGTTTGTCATTTAAAACCACAAAACTTTAACGGTTGAGCTTAACGATTTTGTTACAATTGAGCCTTAAAATACTTTATGCCCATCTATGTGAGGAAATTTAGATGTCAAATCAGTTTTTACAACTTATTGAAAAACGTCGTAGTATTTATGCCATTGGTAAAAATGTTGAGCAAACGCCAACTTATTTAACTGATTTGATTCAAAATGCCATTAAACAAAGTCCATCATCATTTAACTCGCAATCTTCACGTGCGGTGATTTTATTTAACGCAGAACATGAAAAATTTTGGGATTTGGTGAAAGCGCAGTTAAAAGCTTATGCCAAAGATGCTGAAAGTGCAGCAAAAACTGATGCCAAAATAGATAGTTTTGCAGCAGGTCTGGGCACGGTTTTATTTTTTGAAGATCAAGAGGTGGTGGCAGGTTTACAAGCCAATTTCCCATCTTATGCAGATAATTTTCCTATTTGGTCAGAGCACTCTACGGCAATTGCGCAATTTGCCACATGGACAGCACTATCGATTGAAGGTCTAGGTGCATCTTTACAGCATTATAATCCGATTGTCGACCAACAAGTTCATGCACAGTGGAATATCCCTGCCACATGGACACTGCGTGCTCAATTGGTCTTTGGTTCTGTTGAAGGCGAGCCTAAAGATAAAACCTATATGGACGACGCTGAGCGCTTTAAAGTATTTGGTGCTTAAGCTAAAAAGCCTCGCGATCGCGAGGCTTTTTTAATGAGTTAAAAGCCATAGCGATTTGGTTGAAATATAACTAGTACAATCATTGTATAAACAGGCATTTAAGTTAAAGAAATAAAATAAGATTAAAAATAAGACAATCAATTTGTAGGTTTATTGGTGAATAAAAAAGCAAAAAAAGCTTTTAAAATATGTTTTTATAATCTATATTAGGGTTATGTAAACTTTTGTATATTCGATATATCAAGAGTTTAGCAATCTTCTTATCCGTTTGTGGTGGGATGCAGAAATGCTAAGATGTGGTGGTTTACTCGTGGCGTTTGCCGCAGTGTTATTACAGTTAGCGGTACATTTACAACCGCTATTGCCAGAGCAGTATCGTGTTGCTCCGGCATGCCATGCTTTGACACATCGTCTGCTTACCCCAATCAACACGTATCCTCATACTGATCAATCTGATGAGTTTGATTTTCAGCAGCTTCTGGCTTATCACCATGAACATGTTCATGATCTCAATAATCATCATTGCCAATATTGTACGGTGCACGCAGATACAGTATTGCCGTTAGACTTAAATGTCGATGAAGTAATTGATCGGATTCAAGTTCGTTATTTGGCATTTATTCAAAATAACAAGCAGATCTATTTTGCGCTGCAACGTCTTTTCCTCATGCCACAAGGTCGTGCGCCCCCACTTGCTCTGTAACTTGAATTTTTTCTTTTAAGTTTTTACTGAGTAATTTACATGTCATTTTTTCAATTGTCCTGCATGTTGTGGGATGGGCAAAGCATTGCCAAAAATCAGCCAATGGGTGAGGTAGCAGCATGAATTTAGGTCTAACTGCATTAGAGTTGGCGCGTATTCAGTTTGCATTTACTGTGTCGTTCCATATTATTTTTCCAGCGATTTCGATTGGTTTAGCCAGTTTTTTGGCCGTATTGGAATACCGTTGGCTGAAAACCAAAGATCCGGTTTATCAAGATTTATTTAAATTCTGGGTCAAAATCTTTGCTGTGGCTTTTGGGATGGGCGTGGTATCCGGCGTGGTGATGAGTTACCAGTTTGGCACCAACTGGAGTGAATTTTCCCGTGTGGCAGGCAGCGTCACTGGTCCTTTACTGACCTATGAAGTGTTAAGTGCTTTCTTCTTAGAGGCTGGCTTTTTAGGCATTATGTTGTTTGGTTGGGGACGTGTTGGACCACGGGCACATTTTTTTGCCACACTGATGGTTGCCATTGGTACATGTATTTCTATGTTTTGGATTTTATCATCCAACAGTTGGATGCAAACACCGCAAGGCTTTAGTATTCAAAATGGTTTGATTGTGCCTGAGGATTGGTTTGCGATTGTATTTAATCCATCGTTTCCGTATCGCTTTTTACATATGGCAGCCGCTGCATTTTTAGTGTCTGCATTATTGGTTGCAGCCACCGCTGCTTGGCATTTATTAAAAGGTCGCCGTGACCGTTTAGTTAAAACCTCTTTTTCGATGGCACTTTGGTTAATTTTAATACTTGCACCGTTGCAAGCAGTGATTGGTGACTTTCATGGTTTAAATACCCTAAAACATCAACCTGCTAAATTAGCAGCCATTGAGGGACATTGGGAAACCAACCATGATCATGGTATGCCACTGTATTTATTTGGTATGCCAGATATGCAAGCGGAAGAAACCAAATATGCCATTGGTATTCCAAACTTGGGTAGCTTGATTATGACCCACACCTTAGACGGTAAAGTGACAGGCTTAAAAGAGTTTGCACCTGAAGATCGTCCAAATTCACTGGTGGTGTTTTGGAGTTTCCGTATTATGGTGGGCTTAGGTGTCTTGATGATTATATTGGCACTGTGGGGTTTATGGTCACGCCGTAAAGATGCTTTATACGAAAATAAGCACTTGCAACGCTTTGCTTTAATCATGGGTCCATCGGGTTTTATTGCTGTGCTTGCCGGTTGGTTTACCACAGAAGTGGGCCGTCAGCCTTGGGTAATTTATGGGGTTATGCGTACTAAAGATGCCTTATCTGCGGTATCCGCTGAGCAAGTCGGCTTTACCTTAATTTTATTTGTACTGGTGTACTGTGTGGTGTTTGGAATTGGGATTTATTATATGTTGCGTCTGCTGCATAAGGGGCCTGAATTTATCCATTCACAACCCGCCAACGAACAAGACGTTATCCTGGCATCTAAACGTCCATTGAGCAGCGTTAAAGAAGACTTAGCTGACGAGGAGCACAAACAATGATTGATTTATCTTTGATTTGGGTGGTCATCATCGCCATTGGGGTCTTTATTTATGTGATGCTAGATGGTTTTGATTTAGGGATTGGGATTTTATTTCCCTTTATTAAAGACAAACAAGAACGCGATGTGATGATGAATACCGTCGCGCCTGTTTGGGATGGTAATGAAACATGGATGGTGTTGGGCGGTGCAGCCTTGTTTGCCGCGTTTCCAGTGGTGTATGCCACAGTGCTGTCAGCTTTATATTTACCTATTACTTTTATGGTGATTGCACTGATCTTTCGTGGGGTGGCTTTTGAATTTCGCTTTAAATCACAGCGTTCACAACATTGGTGGGATCGCGCCTTTATTTGGGGCTCTGTTTTTGCAAGTTTCTGTCAAGGGGTGATTTTAGGAGCATATATTCAAGGTATTCCAACCAATGCTTTAGGGGTCTACACAGGTAATGGTTGGGACTGGTTGACGCCATTTTCGTTATTCACGGGTGTAGGGGTCGTGGTACTGTATGCCGCATTGGGTTGTGGTTGGTTAATTTTTAAAACTGTAGATCGTTTGCAAAAAGACATGTATGCCTTAATGCCAAAATTACTCATGGCGTTGTTTGTCATTTTTGCAGCGGTCAGTATTTACACGCCAATGGCACATCCTGATATTGCTGCACGTTGGTTTAATCCTGATTTAGTCATGTATTTAAGTCCTGTACCGCTGTTGGTGGTGTTATTTACCTTCTTGGCGATTCGTGCTTGTCATCATGGCTATGAGTTACGTCCATTTATCTATACTTTGGCCCTGATGTTTTTAGCCTATACAGGTTTTATTATTAGTTTATGGCCTTACATCATTCCGCCATCGCTTAGCATTTGGCAGGCAGCAGCACCTGAGAGTAGTCAGTTGTTTGCCTTAATTGGTGCTTTAGTCCTGATTCCAATCATCTTAATGTATACCATCGCGTCGTATTGGGTATTTCGTGACAAAGTACGTATAGGCGATGACGGTTATCACTAGGAGGTAACTATGAAACTATCGCAAACACAGTGGTTTATTGTGCTGTGGCTGGCTGGTTTTATTGCATTGGCGTTGATTGCAGGGGCATTTCGGATGTTGGTGCAATTGGCTTATTAAGTGAAATGTGTTCTAAAATGGCTCGTTAAACGAGCCATTTTTATGATAAAAAGTACAGAAAATCAGCAGATTTTTTGCTAAAATGTTGCGCTTTATTGGCGATCAGTTGAGTGCTATGTCCTTAGAATTGCAAAACCTCTTTCATGCCTTCGCGCTGAGTGAACAACAGCTTAAACATATTTTGCTGTATTTGGACTGTAAAGATGTAGAGACATTGCAACGAGGTTTAAACCAAGCTGCTGAAAAGCGTGCCTTACAATCTGTAACCCAGTTGTATGTACTGCAACAAAGTGAACAAACTCCCTCCATTAGCTACGCCATTGCGCCACTGTTGTGCAGTGTGTTAGATCACAGCACACATTATGTGGCGCAAGCTGAAGCTTGGTTAACTGACTTTTATCAGCATTATTTCCGTATTGATGCTTTAGCTTCAGCCAAAGCACAATCATTAAACAATATGCAGCTTTGTTTGGCGCTCAGCGAAACTCAGCTTAGTCCAACTGAGTTTTATGTGGCCAGTCTGTTACAAGCCTTACTGGATCCAAATGCCAAAAAAATTGTGACTTTAGGTCAGCAACAATTAATTGCTGAGCTTAAACAGCAATTGATGGCATATTACGCCGTAGAAATTCTTGAGATTTGTTCAAGCTTTAGTACGATTGAATTAACTGAAACACAAACCAAAAAACTATTTTGGAAACGTAAAGATGAAACTTTGGCACAGGTCAGTCAACAGATTGCCTATGACAATTCGCCTTTGATTGCCAAATTATGCGATTTATCCCGTACGGATGCAGAGCGCTTTATTGATGATTTGATGTATGGCGAACATGTATTTGAAAAAGTTTCGGTACTGGGTGAGTTTAGTGACACGGTATATAAGCATCAGCAGGAAATACTGCACAAAATGAGTGCCTAAACCTAACATCAGCAGCTTCGGCTGCTTTTTTTATTCAAAATCTAACGCTTATCAAAGATGCTATACCTGTGTATTTAAATCGCCTAAACTTTGCAGATTCGCTATAAACAATAACAAGGTCGTTGACGATGACAAAAATTTATTTGGTGCGCCACGGACAAGCGTCTTTTGGTGCAGCCAACTATGATCAGCTATCTGAACGTGGTCAGATGCAGGCCAAAGCTTTGGGGCGATACTTTAAACGCGTGCTTCAACAGCAACCTTATGTCGTAGCAGGTGCTTTACAGCGTCATCAGCACACTGCGCAATTGGCCTTAGCTGCCTCATTTGCGCAGGCCAATATTCATACCTCTACACTGTGGAATGAGTTTGACCACCAACATGTATTGGCGCAATATGATCCACGCTTTGCCGAGCCGCAGTGGTTACAACAACAATTAAAAGACCTAAAACAGCCGCGCGATTATTTAGCCCAACTGTTTTATCCTGCCATGCAGCGGTGGAGTGAGGCAAATGCTGAGCATCAGTATCAAGAAACATGGCTAGATTTTCAGCATCGGGTCAAACAAGCCTTAGATGCACTCTGCCATGAGATAGCAATCCATGCGCCACCTGTCGCTGTGGTGTTTAGCTCCGGTGGGGTGATTTCAGTGGCCGTGGCTCAAGTGCTGGGTTTATCTGCACAACAAACTTTTGCACTCAATTGGCAAATCAGCAATGCCAGTTTTACAACATTAACTTATGTAGATGGTCAGCTTCATTTATGTAGTTTAAATGAACATCATTATTTGCTTGAGCAACAGCCTGATTTACTCACTTGGCTTTAATGATGAAACAGCGGAATTCACATGAAAATCTACATAAATAGAATGATTCTTATTTTTAACTGTTTGTGTAAAATGCGCGAAAATGTACAGAAAATGGCATTAAAAAAGTAAAAATTGATCAAATTTTAATCAAACCCACTTAAAAAAGCACATTAGCCGATTCTTTTTTTGCAAATTTGATTTAATGTACAACTGTCCATAAATTAAAGGTTTTGCATATGTCAATTTCCTCAGAGATGACAGACCAACAACGGATTCAAAAGGTCCGAACTGTGGTTACTCAAGCAGGAGAGGAGCTACGTGAACGTCATCCCATTTTAAAGCATCAAGACTTTATTGGTGCGAGCATTTTGGTCTTTGCGTTATCAGGTATGCTTGGCTGTGCTGCATTGTACGCATATGGAGTTTTTCCTGCGTGGGCATGTATTCCGCTAATTGCGATCTTTGCATCTTTGACCCATGAATTAGAGCACGATCTGATTCATTATATGTATTTTAAAAAGAATAAAGTCGCGCATCATATCATGATGAGCTTGGTGTGGTTAGCGCGTCCGAACACCATTAGCCCATGGACACGTCGACGCATGCATTTGCATCACCATAAGTTTTCAGGCACAGAACATGACCTAGAAGAACGTGGTATTGGCAATGGTATGCCATGGGGTCTGCGCCGTATTTTAATCACTAGCGATCAGTTGATGACAGTATATTTACGTCCTATACAAATGTTGAAGATGCTGAAACTGTTTGTGTCAAAACAGCCTGAAAATGAGCGTCGTCGTACCGTGATTTCACAAATTCTGGGCTTTATTCCGTTGGGTTTAATGTACTACGGTTTATGGTACTGTTTTGTGATTTTCCACGTGGTCGATCATATGGCTGTTTGGTTTGGCTCAGCAGTAGAATGGTCAAGCAATACTTTAGCTGCGATGAAAGTAGTCAACTTCTTGGCTGTGGTCTGGGTGATTCCAAACTTTATTCGCTCATTTAGCTTACAGTTTATTAGCTCAAATATGCATTATTATGGCGATATTGACCCACGTGATGTGATTAAGCAAACCCAAGTGTTGACGCCGTGGTGGTTGTTACCGTTCCAAATTTTCTGCTGTAATTTTGGTTCAACCCATGCTATTCATCACTTTGTGGTAAAAGAACCGTTCTATATTCGTCAAATGACCTCAAAAACTGCACATAAGGTTATGCGTGAGGTGGGTGTGCGCTTTAATGATTATGGTACCTTTAAGCGTGTCAATCGTTGGAATAAAGCTTAATATTCAATTGGATCATCAAAAGCTAGACTGAGGTCTGGCTTTTTTTATGCCCAAATACTTGCCTGCAACAGGCTTTGTTTTTAAGCTAAAGTGACCATAAAAGCGAAATAATTTATGAAATTAAAAATTGCCACTTTGGGGTTATTGCCTATCCTTGCTATGCAAGCCAAATATGTGAAGAAAAATACCCCACGTTTAAGTGAGCCCAGTGGCGCTCGTCAAGGACAATGTGGGCAAGGAACATCCCTGTCAATTCTGATTGTTGGGGATTCTGCCGCAGCAGGGGTGGGGGTTGAGCAACAAAGTCAGGCTTTGCTTGGGCAATTGTTACAGCGCTTACAACATGATTATCAGGTTAACTATCACTTAGAAGCCAAAAGTGGGCGTACCACCGCACAATTAATACAAGCCATTCAAAAATTACCCATCCAACATTTTGATGTGGTGGTGACTTCAATTGGCGTGAATGATGTGACTTGCTTAATTTCACCTCAAGCATGGTTGGCACAGCAACAACGTTTATATTGCATAATCCAGCATAAATTTAATCCAAAATTGATTGTGGTGGCAAGTGTTCCCCCAATGCAGCTTTTTCCTGCTTTGCCACAGCCCATGGCATGGCTACTTGGGCAATATGCCAAAGAAATGAACCAATCTTTACAGCGTTATATGGCATCACAGCCTAACATGCTAGGCTTAGCGTATGATTTAGCAGAGTATCAAGCCATGAATCTGCAGATGGCCAGTGATGGTTTTCATCCAAGTGCTGAAATTTATGCGTTTTGGGCAGATAAAATGGCCAAGAAAATTAAACGCAGATTAATGAAGCACCCGTCTCAACAGTTATTTGAAGATTAAAGGCAATGACTATGCGCATCGAAACCCATCCTTTACCGCCTTTTTTACCCAATCATGCTAAATTGTTGATGTTAGGTTCATTTCCTCCGCAACAACATCGTTGGAAAATGCAGTTTTATTACCCTAATTATCAAAATGACATGTGGAAAATCTTTGGGCTGATCTTTTTTAAAGACGCTTATTATTTTTTAGATGTGGCAAATAAATGCTTTCATGAACAAAAAATACGTGATTTTTTAACTCAAATTGGCATCGCGATTTATGATACGGCTTATCAAGTGATTCGCTTAAACAACAATGCTGCAGATAAGTTTTTACAAATTTATACACCAACAGATTTAAATGTATTACTGGCTAAAATTCCACAGTGTCAGCATATAATCACCACAGGCGACAAAGCCACAGATACTTTGCTGGAGGCCATGTCCATAGGCACCATAAAGCCTAAAATAGGTGAAATGAGTGAAGCGTATTTTGCACAACGTGAATTAAAGCTCTACCGTTTGCCATCTTCCTCAAGAGCTTATCCCTTAGCCCTTGAGAAAAAAGCTGCTGCATATGCCGAAGTCTTTAAAAATATAGGTTTACTAAAATAGCCTAAGTTAATTAGACATCATATTCAACATAATCCCATAAATTTAAACGCGCTTTAATATCACGGCGTAAAGTCGGCAGCATAGGTAGCAAAGTACCGTCTAGCCATAAGCCAAGTGCTTCAGCTGAAATCACTTGTTGCTCGGCATCTACCACTTGAGCACCGCTGACCACTAAACGACTGGCACCAAAATCTTGGGTTTCAATACCTTTAAATAACACTTGCAGTTCATGACCAGTATCAAAAATCACCCAATCGAGTTCAATATGAATGGCTTGATCTGACTGTAGTACCACTTGACCATTTAAATGTGCGCTTTCATGCAGACAATCATGTTCAACACGTACTTTAGTTAATACCCAATCTTGACCGCCAAGTTGAGCAAGTGTCATGTGAGGTGTAAGCAGATCATTAAAATTAAATTGACGCTGAAGATCGAAAAATTGCATACAAGGAGATGGGATAAGAAAAAACCGCATCTTAAAACAAATCAGTAGGTGAGTAAATTTGTTGGCTACTTTAAGCCAAAACAACACTCAGCTCAGATATTTTTTATCTTATGTGCTTACATTAACCATTCAATCGGTAGAAATGACACGGCATAAATTGCCATCCGCTGAAACGCTGTGGTTTCAGGATCATGTGTATGTTGAATGACTGTGCCATCTGCTTGTTGTTCATACCATATAATTTGATCATGTTGATTAAGCTTAAGTTGATAGGCAATACGTGGTAAGTAGAGTTCTAAACTTTGCTTAATCTGCTGCTGTAATACAGCAGATTCTACCACTAAGCCGACTTCGCTATTTAAATGTGCTGAGCGTGGGTCAAAGTTAAACGAACCAATAAAGACTTTTCCATCCATATCAAAAAACTTAGCATGTAAACTCGAATGACTTTTACCCTTAGCAGGAATTAAATTGCCGGTAAGACGCTCATACCAAGTTCGATCTAAGCGTTTAATGTAGGGTTTAAATTCATACAGTTCTACACCACTTTTGAGCAGTGGATAGCGGTATTTTTGATAAAAGGCATGTACTAGTGCCACGTCGTTGGCCACCAATGAATTGGTCAGCACTCTAACCTTGATATTTTGTTTGCGCAACTGGCTTAAATAATGCGTGCCCCTTGACGTAGGTACAAAATAAGCCGAAACCAATTCAAGTTGTTGCTTGGGTTGTCCCATCAAATCTGTCATTTGTTTTGAAATTAGTTGATGATTTTTGGCTTGACCACGAATTTTATCAGGGTGATCGCCAACAAAATGTGCTTTCGCCCATTGAATCGAACGTTGTTTAAGTTGCAGTTGAATATCAACTTCGGCAGCTTGTATTCTTGGTTGCGTATTGGCTTGAGCAAAAATCTCACTTTGATAAGTACGACGTAACTGATTTAACGCATCTGGATCAGGATGAGGCAAAATCTGTTTGCTGCTATAACTTAAGTCATCATTCCAAAAATCTAAAAATAATGGGTTAGCCGCTTTTAGCGCCGTGCCATAAAACAAAATGTCTAAATCGGTAAACTGAAAATCATCACTGGCATCAAAGTACTCTCGACTAATATTGCGCCCACCGGTTACGGCAATACTGCCATCGGCAATAATTAATTTATTGTGCATGCGATGATTCACCTGTTGTAGGCGCAAGGTGTAATCTAAAACGCGAAAGTTGCGAAATTTATACGGGTTGAACAGTTTAATGGCAAAGTTGGGATGTTGGCTTAAAGCCTGTAATTGAGGGTCGAGTTGCGTACCATTTTGATCATCAAGTAAAAGACGAACTTTCACCCCACGATCTGCTGCTTTTAACAGTTCCGCCAACATCATGCGTCCAATTTCGTCATCATTCCATATGTAATACTGTAAATCCAGATGATGTTTGGCTTGGCGGATTAAATACAAACGTGAAGCAAGACTTAAAAATGCATCATCCAAAGCAAGATAAGCTGTTAAACCCTTTTCAAGCTGTTGAGCGCTATGTTGATCGTTTAGCCAATGTTGCGTAGGTGCTTGTAGCGCTGGATCAGCTTTGGCCAAATTGGGCGCAAGATCACAGCCCATCAGTACACTGGCTGTGAGGATTAAGGCGCTTATTTTTGTTATTTGCATATCTTTCATGCTGCTAGGCTACTGTTAGATGTTATTCAGATAATCAAATGATGTTAGCGCTTGAAACTCAGAATAAAAAGCGGTTACTGTTAGTAAACTGTTAAATCATCGCAATATTTAAGGAATCTCTTTGATGAAATCTCGTGCTGCGGTTGCGTTTGCGCCAGGTCAACCTTTACAGATTGTAGAAATTGACGTGGCACCACCTCAAAAAGGTGAAGTTTTAGTTAAAATTACCCATACTGGCGTTTGTCATACCGATGCTTTTACGTTATCGGGTGATGATCCTGAAGGGGTATTCCCCGCGGTGCTCGGGCATGAAGGTGCAGGGATTGTGGTTGAAGTGGGTGAAGGCGTCACCTCTGTACAGCCCGGTGATCATGTGATTCCGCTTTATACTGCCGAGTGTGGTGAATGCTTATTTTGTCAATCAGGCAAAACTAACCTGTGTACTGCAGTGCGTGCCACACAAGGTAAAGGTTTAATGCCAGATGGCACCACGCGTTTTTCATATAATGGCGAACCAATTTATCATTATATGGGCTGCTCAACCTTTTCTGAATATACCGTGGTGGCTGAAGTATCTTTGGCAAAAGTTAATCCAGATGCCAATCCTGAACATGTTTGCTTATTAGGTTGTGGTGTGACCACAGGTTTAGGTGCAGTCAAAAACACCGCCAAAGTACAACAAGGCGATACCGTAGCTGTGTTTGGCTTAGGCGGTATTGGTTTGGCAGTGGTACAGGGCGCTAAAAAAGCCCAAGCAGGTCGTATTATTGCTGTAGACACCAATCCTGAAAAATTTAAGTTGGCTGAAGAATTTGGTGCAACAGACTTTGTCAATCCAAAAGACTATGACAAACCTGTACAAGAAGTCATTGTAGAAATGACAGGTTGGGGCGTGGACCATTCGTTTGAATGTATTGGTAATGTCAACGTAATGCGTTCGGCTTTAGAATGTGCGCATCGTGGTTGGGGCCAATCTGTGATTATTGGTGTAGCAGGTTCAGGTCAAGAAATTTCAACACGCCCATTCCAATTGGTGACCGGTCGTACTTGGAAAGGTACAGCCTTTGGTGGTGTAAAAGGTCGTTCGGAATTACCAGGCATGGTTGAAGAAGCCATGAAAGGTGAGATTCAACTTGAACCATTTGTAACCCATACCATGGGCTTAGATAAAATCAATGACGCTTTTGATTTAATGCATGAAGGAAAATCGATCCGTTCTGTGGTCAATTTCCAAGATTAAGATAATATTTAAAAAAACGGGCATGGTGCCCGTTTTTTTATGCCATTTTACAATTACCATTTGCAGCAAAAATTATAAGATTTATTCACCCATTAAAATCTCATCGCAATAAAAATAAGTCTATGAACAAAAAATATTTTTAAAAAAACTATTGTCAAAGTGAAAAACAATGCGTATGTTAAAGCTCAGGTCAATATTTTATTAGACAGTCATTATGCTTTGGCAATCTGTATCCGTTCACGCTTATTTTTATTTTTGGCAATTTAGATAGTTGCCTGAAGGCGTTCGGGCACAAAAAGGTTGCCCACCAGTTTATACCTGAGCGGCAACCCGCTCAGGTTTTTTTATGTCAGTCATTTTTGGAGAAATTTCATGCGTACATTCAACAAGTCATATTTTAGCAATGTGTATTGGTTTTACTTAATGTTAGTACGCAATCATACGCTTAGACCCATAACGCTCAAATAAAAAGATAGGACGTCTGGTCCATAGGAACACCCATCATGAATGCTTTAAATACGGCTTTGCAACAATCGACTCAAGAAACAACTTTGCTACTGCCACAACAACTTAAACAAAAATTACCGCTGAATGACGCTTTAGCACGTCAAGTGGCACAGCAGCGTCAAACCATCCAACAGATATTAAATGGTCAAGATTCACGTTTGATGATTGTGACAGGTCCTTGTTCAATCCATGACGAAACTGCAGTGCTTGAATACGCTGAAAAATTACAAAAACTACAACAACAGGTTGATCAGCACATTGTATTTGTGATGCGTGCTTATATTGAAAAGCCAAGAACTACAGTCGGTTGGAAAGGATTTTTATATGATCCACAGTTAGATGGTTCTAACAATATGCAATTGGGTTTAGAAAAATCGCGTGCTTTGTATTTAAAAATTATTGAAATGGGTTTACCGATCGCATCTGAGATTTTAAGTCCAATCGCAACGGCATACTTTGATGATCTGTTGGCATGGGGTGCCATTGGAGCACGTACCAGTGAATCGCAAATTCACCGTGAAATTTCAAGTCACATGCCCTTTGCAGTAGGCTTTAAAAATGGAACAGATGGCTCGATTCAAATTGCTTTAGATGCGATTCAATCTGCGACTCAGCCACATCAATTTTTAGGTTTAGGGCAAAATGGTTTACCGTGTTTACTCAGTTCTCAAGGCAATCCTAAAGCACATTTAATTTTACGTGGCAGCAATACTGGCCCCAATTACAGCTTAGCCGAAATTGAGAAAATTAAGCTCAAATCTACTTATTTACCTGCTTTAGTGATTGATTGTAGTCATGGTAACAGTGCAAAGAATCCATTGTTACAACCTGATGTGTTAATGACCATTGTGGCTGAGCGTCCCCACACGGCGGTGCGTGGTGTCATGCTAGAGAGTCATTTACAAGATGGCGCACAAAAAATTTCCAGTGCCATGCAATATGGTCAATCCATTACCGATGGTTGTTTAGGTTGGGAGAAAACCGAACGCTTATTTTTACAAGTTGCAGATGCACTTGCAGCACAGCACCTAGCAAAAACTGCCTAAAACTTAGACACTTGAAAAAAGACGCGATATAAAGCGTCTTTTTTTATGCCTTAGCTAAAAAAAATGAAAAAAAATGGCGATTACTTGGCAAAGTGAAGATTTGTTTTTTAAAGGCGTCTTTGTCATGATGAGCATAAGCTTAATGATTTTAAGTTTATGTTTAATAAGAAATTCTTATTAAATTACTCAGGATTTAAAAAACAGGCACAATAGCATGTATAACGCAGAACTATTAGATGAAGCACAACGTTTTATGTTTCATATGTTGGGGAAAGTATTTGAATTTGGTGGTTCAGATTTATTCATCACTGCCGATTTTCCGCCGAGTATGAAGCATCAAGGCATGATGAAAAAACTCTCGCAGCAAGAACTGTCGGCAGAAAAAACCAAGCTATTTGCCTATAGTTTAATGAATGACAAACAACGCGCTGAGTTTGAAGAAAATCTAGAATGTAACTTTGCAATCTCTGTGCCCAATGTGTCACGCTTTCGCGTGAATATTTTTCAGCAGCAGCACCAAGTGGGTATGGTGATTCGTACCATCACCGCAGATATCCCGAATTTTGATAAGTTAAAATTACCACTCAAGCTTAAAGACGTGATGATGGAAAAACGCGGCTTAATTTTGGTGGTTGGGGCTACAGGTTCGGGTAAATCAACCTCTCTGGCGGCCATGATTGATCATCGCAATGAAAACTCAGCAGGGCATATTATTACCGTTGAAGATCCGGTTGAGTATGTACATAAACATAAGCAATCGATGATTACCCATCGTGAAGTGGGTGTAGACAGTCACTCTTGGCACAATGCCTTAAAAAACACCTTACGTCAGGCACCTGATGTGATTTTAATTGGTGAGATCCGCGATACCGAAACAATGGAGCATGCCTTAGCCTTTGCTGAAACAGGGCATTTGTGCTTGGGTACACTGCATGCTAACAATGCCAACCAAGCCTTAGATCGGATTATTAACTTTTTCCCTGAAGAACGTCGCAATCAAGTTTTAATGGATTTATCTTCCAATATGAAGGCGATTGTGTCGCAGCGCTTAATTCGCACACAAGATGGTACAGGGCGCCGTGCTGCGGTGGAGATTTTACTCAATACACCTTTGATTAGTGAAAATATCTTAAAAGGCAATTTCCATGTTTTAAAAGAAATTATGACTAAATCACGTGAATTGGGTATGCAAACCTTTGACCAAGCTTTATTTGACTTATATGATGATGGATCAATTGGTTATGACGAAGCGATTCGTAATGCCGACTCGATGAACGAATTGCGTTTACAAATTAAGCTCAAAAGTAGCCGTGTGGATCAAAATCGTCCTGTAGAAAATGGCTTACAAGGTCTAGGCCTAATTCAAGACGACGAGCCTGAACAAAGCAGCAGTATGGCAGAAATGAGTTAATTAAACGCATTAAAGCAAGGGAGCATACAGCTCCCTATGTTTTAAAGAATGCTTGAAACTTATAAACCAGCTTCGTAATCGGTACTTGAAAGTAAATGATCTACATCGCTTAAATGATCAGGCTTGATTTTATAAATCCAACCTTTGCTATAAGGTGCATCATTGACAAAATCAGGGTCATCTTCAAGATCAGGATTCACTTCAACCACTACACCTGACACAGGGGCATGAATATCTGAGGCAGTTTTGACCGACTCGACTACACCTGCTTGTTCGCCTGCTGTGACACGTTGTCCTACTTCCGGTGCTTCAACATAGACTAAATCGCCTAATGCATCTTGTGCATGGTCAGAAATACCGGTAACAACAAGATCACCTTCAACTTTAACCCATTCATGCGTACGTGCATATTTTAATTCTGAAGGGTGATTCATGGATAACTCCTTACAACTTACAACGTGCTTTTATGCTGTGTTATACATGCTTTTGCAGTAAAACAAAAGTCTAAACTCACAAGATTATGCAGCCTCGTCAGGTCGGGCAAATACCACAATATTGGTATCTGAAGTCATCAGCACATCCCCATGCTGATTTAAGGCTTGGGTGTGATAACTCACAATCGCTTGATTGGGTTTAGATTTTGAACGACGAATATGGGTAATTTCAACTTCAACATGCAATTCATCACCCGCCCGAGTGGGTTTGAGCCAACGTACATGCGAATCTGTACCGACTAAACCATTGGCAATGGGCATACATTCAGCCCAAAGACGCATACACACCGCTGACGTATGCCAACCACTTGCAGCTAAGCCTTGAAAAATGGGATGCTGTTCGGCGGCTTTTGCGTCGGTATGGAAACTTTGTGGGTCAAATTGAGCGGCAAATTGTAAAATTTCTTCTAATTGCATGGGATAGCTTTGACTGATAAAACGCTGTCCCACACTTAAATCATCTAAATACAACATAGTTTTCCTTATCATGCTTGTTCTTGGTCGGCGATAAATCCGCCAGTTTGTCGCTGCCATAACTTAGCATAAATTCCATTGAAAGCCAGTAAATCAGCATGACTGCCTTGTTCAGCAATTCGACCTTGATCAAGCACAATTAAGCGATCCATTTGGGCAATGGTGGATAAACGATGGGCAATCGCAATCACAGTTTTACCGTGCATCAGCTCATCTAAACTGCTTTGAATGGCAGCTTCAACTTCTGAATCTAAAGCAGAGGTGGCTTCATCTAAAATTAAAATCGGTGCATCTTTTAAAAATACCCGTGCAATGGCAATACGTTGGCGTTGTCCACCTGAGAGTTTCACGCCACGTTCACCGACATAAGCCTCATATCCTGTTTGACCATACAGATCGGTGAGTTCAGGAATAAAATCTTCTGCCTTGGCTTTTGCCACAGCAGCATACATTTCGGCATCGGTAGCATCGGGGCGACCATATTTAATGTTTTCTGCCACAGAGCGATGCAGCAATGAGGTATCTTGAGTCACAAGGGCAATGTTTTTTCTTAAGCTGTCTTGGGTGATATGTTGAATATCTTGTCCATCAATACAAATTTGACCCTGTTGTGGTTGGTAAAAGCGCAGTAATAATTGAATTAAAGTGGATTTACCCGCACCTGAGCGTCCAACAATACCAATTTTTTCACCAGCACGAATTTTTAAGTTTAACCCATCAAGTACAGGGCGTTCGTTGTAAGCAAAGCCTAAGTTTTTAAACTCAATTTCGCCGTGACTTAAATTTAAGGCTTGAGCATGCGGTTGGTCTTGAATGTGGATGGGTTTGCCTAAGGTTTTCATACCATCTTGAATGGTGCCGACATTTTCAAATAAAGCGGACGTTTGCCACATCATAAATTCAGCAATACTATTGAGCTTTAAAATCATGGCTGTGGTGGCTGCAATAATCCCCAATTCTGCACGACCATTGACCCATAACCAAATAGCAGTACCTAAAACGCCCACATACAGTACTAAGCTTAAGGCTTTAATACTCACCTCATAGCCGGTGCCTAAGCGCATTTGTTTATATACCGTCACCATAAAGGTCTGCATTGAGGCTTTGGCGTATTGGCTTTCACGTCCGGCATGGGCAAATAGTTTTACAGTTTGAATGTTGGTATAGGCATCGGTGACACGTCCAGTCATTACGGCGCGAGCGTCAGCTTGTTCATTGGAAATCCGGCTTAGACGAGGGATAAAATAGCAAGCTGCCAAAATAAACAACACAAGCCATACTAAAAGCGGCAACAGCAATAACGGTGAGATTGCCCCAAGCACCAAACTCACAGTCATAAAGTAGATGGTGACATAAGCCAACATGTCACCCAAAATCACCCAAAATTCACGCACCGCAAGCGCAGTTTGCATGACTTTTGCTGATAAACGTCCGGCAAAGTCATTGTGGAAAAAGTCTAAACTTTGTTGCAACAGTAAATTATGAAAGCGCCAGCGTAAACGCATGGGGAACGTGCTGTATAAAATTTGATGTTTAATGATGGATTGCATGCTAGCAAACAACACATTGGCCAATAAAATACAGCTTAACAGGGTGAGATTGGTTTGATGTTGCACCAAAAATGTATCGGGTTGGCTTTGGCTGAGCCATGTGACCAAATCCCCAATTTTAGAATAGAGCAATGCCTCAAAGCTGGCTGCCCCTGCGGTACACAGCACTAAAAATAATAAATAGGGACGTACGCCTTGAGAGGCTTGCCAAACAAAGGCAAAAAAGGTGGTGGGTAGTGGTTGGTTTAAATCCTCGCTCGGATAAGGATTTACGCGCTTTTCAAACCACTTTAACATAGACCAACCACTTAGCTTAAAAACAGTAATTATACTGTGATTGGCTGCAATTTAATGTGAAGTTATGACCATACTTGACATAAAAAAACCGCACAAGGCGGTTTTTTGACAACTTACCACATCAAGTCATCAGGAATCACATAGGCTGCATACGGATCTTCTTCATCCGTAGTATCGGCATCTTGCTGTGAATTGTTGACTAAAATAAAGCCTTCCATTTTAGCATCAATACGATCCGCCAAGGCTTTAGGCAATACCGCATAACCTTCTACATCTTTGGCAATCACCAAAGAACCTGCTACAAGTGCATTATAAATTTGTTGATTGATATAGATTTTCTTAATGGTGCCATCAATAAATTGGTAGCTTAGATCACCATCAGTTTGCCCAATTTTGTGCTGCTTAATCATTTGAATAATGGCGGCTTTAAGCTCTTTTTCTTGCAAAGCGGCTTTTTGGGCGGCAGCCAAAGCCAAGTCTTTTTCCAATTTGGCTTGTTGGTCTTGGGCAATTTTAGCTTTGATGGCAGCTTCATCGCTTTGACCAGTGCGTTGTTCATGTACAGCTTGTTTAGAGAGTTTTTTCGCTTTTTTATTATCGACTAAACCGGCTTTAAGCAACTGGGCTTGTAATGCATTTTTCATAACGTTTCCAAAATTAATCGTGTCGATAAGACCAGTAAACCACCCAATAGATTACGCTCATGAGCAGGCTTAAGCTGGCAGGGACTAAGAATGCGTTTAATTGTAATAAAGGATAAATCCATGTGGCAATGATTCCACCGACCAAGAAGCCAAATAAAATCAACAGATGTAAGATTACACGGCGCCGACCAGCAGTTAAGCCGCGCAAAAAATAGCCTAAGGCTAAACCCAAATCCGTCAGTACCCCAGATAAATGCGTGGTTCGAATAATTGCCCCTTGGTAATGACTGACCATGGCATTTTGTAAGCCCATAGCAACCGCCGCCCACAACAGCGCATAACGTGGCCAATAGGGTAAAAATATCCAACACAGCACAATAAAAAAAGCCACTAAACTCAAAGGAATACCATAACGGCGTCCTAAGCGAAAGTGACTATTGGCTAAAATTAGCCCACTATACATTGACCCTAAAACATAACTGACCACAATACACAAGGCATACAGCAAACTGTCAAGATTGCCATGCAGCAAATGAATAGCCAAGAGGCTGACATTGCCAGTCATATGTGAAATGGCTTGATGCAATACCGTCATCAAGCCAAGTACATTTATCATCCCCGCATTCACTGCAAGAAAGAATGCGCCTAGTTGCACCCAAGTGGGTAAATTTTGAAAAGGCATAATGTAAGAATCGATATACAAATCAGGCGTATATTAGCGCATTCCGCGATCAACTGCTGCGGTAAATAACACATCTGTAGATGAGTTTAAAGCAGTTTCGGTTGAATCTTGTAGCACACTAATGACCATGCCAATCGCAACCACTTGCATTGCGATATCAGATGAAATACCAAATAGACCACATGCCACGGGAATAAGAAGCAATGAACCACCCGCCACGCCAGAAGCACCACAGGCGGATACCGTTGCCACGACCGATAAAATCAGCATCGTGGTAAAGCTCACCGGAATATCAAGGGTATTCACTGCCGCTAAAGATAAGACGGTAATGGTCACCGAAGCACCGGCCATATTAATGGCAGCACCTAAAGGAATCGCCACACTTGCAGTAGATTCAGGAATCCCTAAACGCTTGGCTAAGTCTAAGTTCACCGGAATGTTAGCAGCAGAACTACGGGTAAAAAACGCCGTGATGCCACTTTCACGTAAGCATTGCAACACCAATGGGTAGGGGTTTTTATGGGTAACAAATGCCACCATAATCGGGTTAATCACCAAAGCCACAAAAACCATTGTGCCAAGCAATACTGCAAGTAATTGTGCATAGCTCATCAGGGTGCTGAGTCCGGCATCGGCAAATGTCACAGCCACCAAACCAAAAATACCAAAAGGTGCAAAGCTGATGACTAAGCGAATCACCGAATTAACTGCATTGGCTGCGTCATTGAGAACATTTTTTGTGGTCTCTGATGCATGACGGAACGCAAGCCCCAATGCCACCGACCATGCCAAAATGCCAATAAAGTTAGCTTCAGAAATGGCACTTACAGGATTGGCAATAAAACTTAAAACTAAGTTTTTAAAAATTTCGGATAGGCTGCCCGGTGGTGTTAAGGTACCATCGGCAGGTAAATCTAAAAACAGGGTGCTTGGAAACAGCATGCTTGCCGTCACCGCACTGAGTGCAGCTAAGAACATACCGGCAGCATACATCAACATAATCGGTTTAATCGCAGCATTACTACTGCCAACTTTAAAATTCGCAATAGATGACAAAACCAACACAAACACAAGAATAGGGGCAACGGATTTGAGGGCCTTAATAAAGAGATCACCAAGAATTGTTAAATAAGGCGTATATTGCGGTGCTATAACCGCTACAAGCACACCTAAAATAATGGCGATCACAATACGTGTGACCAAACTCAAACGCGTAAAAGCTGAAAACATAGCAAAAGGCCTTGTCAGAAATTACGGGGAGAAAAATATCAAATTGTTGCTTATTTTATACTGAAAAGCATTGAGGCTTAAAAGATATTTTGATATAAAACTTAAGCCTATGTTTTTCCACATTAAAAAATAAAAGATACTTGTAGAAAATTGAGCTTTTTAAGGCTGTTTAGTGTAATACTTTTTAAAAAGGTTAATTATATCAGCCGATTACTCGCGTAAATCATCTATCGCTTGGTAGTGAGTTAGATAAATTTGACCAGTTAAGTGTTGCATAAAGTCTGAGTGGCAAAGATTATCCATCACCGGCCCTTTAACTTCTGAAAAATGCAATTGAATATTGAGTTTAGCCAATTCACGATTTAAATCTTCTAGCATCTCAAGCGCACTATAATCAATGCTACTGATGCTTGAGCAATTTATAATCACATGTTTAAGTTCAGGCTGTTCACTGATGGCATTGACCATAAAGCCTTTGAAGCTATGTGCATTTAAAAAACTTAAATTTTCGTCAATCCGTATCGACAACAGATGCTTAAAGGTCATCACATCATGCCGCTGAACATTGCGAAAATGCTGTGTGCCTGCCACCAAACCAATTTGAGCAATATGTGGTCGGCTAATTCGCCACAGCATCAGCACAAAAGTCGACATAATCCCAATCATTAAACCGCGGCTGATATCAATACAAATCACGGCAAAAAAAGTAATCCACATGGCCAAACCGTCGGCTTTAGAATAACGCCATGTCTGTAAAAAAGGTTTAAAGTCAACTAATCTCCAAATGGAGACCATAATGGTGGCCGCTAAAATCGCCAGTGGTAAATCCCGAAAAAATCCCGTGAAATATAAACTGACCACCACAATAAATATAGAGGAAATTACGCCTGCCATTGGGGTTTTAGCGCCAGCATCAGCATTGACAACGGTACGTGATAAACTGCCTGTCACCGGAAAAGCGGAGCTTAAACCCGCGCTGATATTGGCTATACCGAGCGCAATTAACTCTTGATTGCTATTGAGTTGGCTACGTTGCTGTAAGGCTGTGGCTTGTGCAATAGATAAAGATTCCACAAAACTGACCATGGCAATCATGGCGGCCCCGGGTAACAGGCTTAACACCAAGGACATATTCCAATTAGGCAATTGAAGTGGTGGAAAACCCGAGGGAATTTCCCCCACTGTTTGAATACCAAACTGGTTTAAATCTAAAGCAAAAACCAAAACAATTGACAGTGCTACAACCAAAAGAGGCACTGCACGAATATAAAATGGATTAAATGCCAAACGCTTTAGCAAACTAGGCAAATAAATGAGTGCCAATATCGCCGTGATGCCTAAGCTTAGACTTGGCCAATGCAGTTGTGGAAAGTTATGCCAAAGGCTACTTAAAAACTCAACAATATTATTGGCTTTTAAGGGCAGAGCGAATAAAAACTTCACTTGTCCTAAAGTAATTAACAAGGCTGAGGCAATAATAAAGCTTTGGATTACCGGATGGCTAATCAGTTGAATTAAAAAGCCAAAGCGCAATATTCCTAAAAATAGCGAAATTAAACCCACCATCAGCGCCAATAAACAGGCTGCTTCAATATAGGCTACTGAACCTATGGCAAACAATGGATTTAAAGTGGCAAAGGTCATCATGGAGATGATCGCCACCGGACCAATCGACAGTGTGGGGCTGCTGCCAAGCATGGCATACAGTATCATGGGGATAATACTGGCATATAGACCCATGATCGGAGGGAGTCCTGCGAGCATCGCATATGCCATACCTTGCGGCACCAACATGGCAACCACAATCAAAGCGGCCAACAGATCTGCGCGAAACTGAGTGTGGTTATAGTGCTTTAACCATTGCCATGCAGGAAGCGAAAACATACCAATCATCTAAATCATAATTTTAGATATATTATGCATAATTTGTGCTAAAGAGTCACGGTGCTGAGATTAGTTGGGGCAATATAAAGCATGTAAGGTTTGCAAAACAGTGACTAATTTTTCATCTTTAATCGAGTAAAAGATTTGTTTGCCCTCACGACGTGTACTCACCACATTACTTTTACGCAACATCATCAGTTGTTGCGATAAGGTGGGTTGGTGAATTTGGGTGATCTGCTCAATTTGCGAAACATTTAATTCATGTTGAGCCAAATGGCACAAAATCATGAGGCGGTCAGTATTGGCAAGGGATTTTAAAACCGTGACCACGTGTTCAGAGGCATCACGCATGGCTTTAATCTCAAGCGCATTGTTCATGGAGCAGGTCTCATTGAGTACATATAAAAAAGACGCTTATTATAAAGCAGTTAGAGAATGAGAATTATTTAAAGACAATGGTTTTTAATGAAGATTGTTATTAGTTATTCTGATAAATATCAGGCACTCGTATGAGAGTGCCTGATAACTCGCTTATGCTTGTTGTAATTCAAAGTCTTTTAAGACTTTATCACTAAAATGTGTGGCTTCGGTTAAAGCTTGTTGCATGATGGGCTGCCGCGCTTGGAAAAAATCCAAGGCATTACTTTGGGCGAGCTGTATGCTACCACCTTGTACTTGTGCCAATTGGGTGAGCTTTAAGCCTTGGCTAAAGGTTTTGACTGTAGATTTATCAAAATAGAAACTATTGGCCAAATGACCGGACGCCAAGAGGTTTTTCAGTGCAATTTTGGTGAGCTTTTCTAGTTTACTTAAACCTAAACTATTGCTGTGTGCAAATTGTGATAAGATCTCTGCCATTAAGCGGAAGTTAGTGAGGCTAGATGCAATAATGTCAGCCAATGCTTGAACAGCAAGCGGTTGTTGAACATTAATGCTTGTATGCTCTAATCCAATCCAATCTAATTGGGCAAAAGCGTGCAGCAATTGTTCAACGACGTGTTCTAGCTCATCTGCTTGCCATTTTAAGAACAACTCTTCTTTAAAAAATGGATATAGCTTAGCCACATAATTTTGAATATCATTGCTATTTTGTTGACCATTGATTAACGCCGTGGCAACCAAAGCCGGTAAAACAAAGCTATGTAAAATGTTGTTGCTAAAGTAATTGAGTAAGCCTTTTTGTTTATCACTGACTTGAATAAAGCCAATACCATCAACTTGATGCTGATCAATTTGTTTAAGTTTTAAAGCATAATCAATAATGGCACTGCCTGATAATTCGGTCATCATCATACGTGCATCATAAGGGCTTAATTTTAAGATCTGACGATAATCATCGAGTTGTTGAATCAAAGTATCTTGTTCAATACGATGTTCAGGGGCTTTTAACAAAAGTAAAGACAACAATGCAATCGGATTAAGCACTGCAGCTTTATTAATGTTTTCTAAAATGGCTTGAGCAGTTTGATTGACGCTGGTGATGACTGATTTTGGTAAGTCATCATCAATACTTAACTGTAAGTCTTGTACCTCGTTTTGGCTTAAAATATCATTTAGATAAATGGGATCACCAAAATTGACATGCACTAAGCCAAAGACTTTTTCAATTTTACGTACTGAGCTCAGTAACCCCCAAACCGATTCAGCCTCTTTGGGCTTACCATTCAACTCATGGATGTATGAGCTGCCTTCAAACAGTTTTTCATAGCCAAAATAGGTTGGAATAAAAGCAATTGGTTTGCTTGAACCACGTAAGTAGCTATGTACTGTCATAGACAGCATGCCTTTTTTCGGAGGCAGCAATAGACCCGTACGAGAACGACCACCTTCAATAAAGTATTCAATCGGGCTATTACGTGACAATAGACTATGTACATACTCTTTAAACACCGCCGTGTAGAGCATATTGCCATTAAAACTACGACGAATAAAATAAGCGCCCGCACCTCGTAAAATATTACCCACGACCGGCAAATTTAAATTAATACCGGCAGCAATATGTGGCACCATTAAACCGCGATTAAAAATTACATAAGACAACAGTAAATAATCAATGTGGCTGCGGTGACATGGGGTATAGACAATTTCATAGTCTTTAGCCAGTTCACGTACGGTATCGAAATTATGCACTTCAATGCCATCGTAAAGCTGCGTCCATAATTTTTCTAAACTTAACGCGGCAAAACGTAAGGTTGAATAGGAAAAATCAGAGGTGATTTCATTTAAATAGCTTTTGGCACGATTTTCAGCTTCAAACATGCTGATTTTTTTATGAATACTTTCTTGCGTAACTGCCTTTTGAATGGCTTCACTGTGTAGCAATTGCTGAATCAAATTACGACGATCCGATAAATCAGGCCCCAAAATGGCTTCTTTAGATTTATTTAAATCATTCACCAAGTACGAGGCAATAAAATGTGCCGGTGAATAATTAGGTTGTTGCACCTTGGCTTCATTGAGTAAAGCGCGTAATGATAATGGCTTATGAAACTCAATATAGTTATCTTTGCCATATAAAGACACATTTAACATTTGTTTTAAGTGCGAAGGTTTAGCCCATGCATCAGAAAATAAGGCTTTTACCCATGAATCTTCATAATCGGGCGCACGTCCCCATAACACGGTAACAGGTACCAATTGTACATCAGCTTCGGGATCTTGCTCTAATACTTCAATGAAACGAATTAATTTTGAGGCATAGTGATAAGGCACATCTTGTGGATTTTTTTCATTTAAAATGAGTAAGGCATCACGTTCTTGATGTTGACCGATGTGAATGGGCTTGAGTGCCGACGGTAAATTTTGTTGTTGTGCTTGTTGATCGATTAACACATTGTTGCTGACATATTCATCTTCAACCACGTAACACACAGGAACATGCGGCTCAGCTTGTAGACGTTGGCTGAGTTCTGCGGTAGAGCCTAACAACTGTGGCGAGACCATCTTGGTTAAAATCGATTGGGTAAAATTGCGATACCAGCGGCTAGAGCGAGCGTTAGACATTACATTCCCTGAGTAGACGTGTCATATCGCGCTATTGTCGTTAATAATTTAAGCGATTACAAATCGGATTGTTGAGATTTCATGCAGTTATTTTAACTATTTAGTCTATTCACTCTAATTTTGCTACATAGTGTTTGCATAAAATCTATACAGATAAAGTGCTATTTTTAATATTTAACAAGATCATAAGCCCAATAGATGCCTAAATTGCCTTTCATAAAAATGAAACCCTATCCACCCATAGTGTTATGAATTTTTCTGATAATTGTGAGTGAAACTGCGATTCACTTTGGATTGAAGTCTAAAAAGCAATCATCGGAAAAACCGAATATAGAAAGTCTATCAGTGTTCAGATGGTGGAATATATACACGTATATATTTGTAATTATACGAATGAAAACTAAAATTTAATTGGTAAATTCGATTTTAAATCAATCCAAATACGCCATTTTTGGTGAATTTATAGACACTTTAATCGTAAATATAGATCTATGAAGTTTGTTTAAATAAATACAGCTTTGTTGGTTGTTTAGAGGCAAAATTGTTGAGAATTAACGTATGATAAATACGAAAATTTTAATAGCATGAAGGATCGACACATGACAGATGCTGCTTTTCCAACGCCAAATAATTTAGGCATTGCAGTTTATGAAAATAACGCTGAGGCAATTGGCAACACACCACTGGTACGTATTAACCGTGCAATTCAATCCCAAGCCACTGTATTGGCTAAAGTGGAAGCACGTAACCCTGCATTTTCGGTAAAATGTCGTGTAGGCGCAGCACTGATTAAAGATGCAGAACAGCGTGGTGTGCTCAAGTCAGGCATGCATATTGTAGAACCTACCAGTGGTAATACCGGTATTGCCTTGGCTTTTGTAGCAGCGGCAAAAGGTTATCCAATTACTCTCACCATGCCTGCGAGTATGAGTATCGAGCGTCGTAAAGTACTTAAAGCCTTAGGTGCACATTTAGTACTGACTGAACCTGCTAAGGGCATGAAAGGCGCCGTGGATGAAGCACTACGTTTAAGCCAAGAACAACCTGAACTGTACTATTTACCACAGCAGTTTGAAAACCCAGCCAATCCTCAAATTCATGCAACCACAACAGGTCCTGAAATTTGGCAAGCCACAGGCGGTCAAGTCGATATCTTGGTTGCAGGGGTGGGCACAGGCGGCACGATCTCAGGTATTTCACGCTATTTTGAGCAAGTCCAAAAGCAGCCTATTTATTCAGTTGCGGTAGAACCTGCAGAATCACCCATTATTAGCCAAGCTAAACGCGGGGAAGACTTAACTCCAGCACCACATAAAATTCAAGGGATTGGCGCTAACTTTATCCCGAAAAACTTGGATTTAGATTTAGTGGATGAAGTGATCACCATTACAAGCCAAGATGCGATTGACTGGGCGCGTAAAACAGCAACACATGAGGGGATTTTAGTTGGAATCTCAAGTGGTGCAGCGATGGCAGCCGCAGCGCAATTAGCAGCACGCCCTGAAAATGCCGGTAAAAACATTGTCGTGATTTTACCAGATGCAGGCGAACGTTATTTATCTTCAGTACTTTTTGAAGATATTTCTGTTGACTAAAATAGCCTAAGTATTAAATCAAATTTAAGAAGACTACCAAAACGTGGATCTTCTTAAATTTTAGGCTTTATATTCAAGTTTTTTAGGTAACAACTACAAATTTTGTTACTATGAAGCACCTTTCATAGCTGTTTACATGTTTGCATATGACTTCATCTTATCAACAACAACTCGATGCCAAAGTTGCTCGTATCACGGCGCAATTTGCACAATTTAATCCGCCTGCCTTAACGGTGTTCGCCTCACCAGAACAACATTATCGTATGCGTGCTGAATTTCGTGTTTGGCATACTGAAGATGACATGTTCTATGCCATGTTTGAACGTGATAGAGAAGGGCAGAAAAAAGTCATTCGCATTGACCAATTTGAAGTAGCCGATCAAAGTATTAATCAACTGATGCCAAAACTTTTGGCAGAAATGAAAGCTGATCCTATTTTGTCGCAGCGTTTATTTGAAGTGCATTTCTTGGCCACGCTCAGTGGTGAAGTGTTGGTGTCTTTAATCTACCATCGTAAATTAGAACAAGACTGGCTAACTGCAGCACAAGCTTTAGCTCAAAAGTTAAATGTGCAATTGGTTGGGCGTTGCCGCGGACAGAAATTTGTTTTAGACAATGAATTTGTGGTTGAAAAACTCAATGTGTTTGAACGTGAATATATTTACAAACAAATTGAAAGTAGTTTTACTCAGCCCAATGCTCAAGTGTGCCAAAAAATGTTGCAGTGGGCATGTGATGTAGCAGGTGAGTCTGAAAAAGACTTACTGGAACTATATTGCGGTAATGGTAACTTTACCTTACCACTTTCAACCCGTTTTCGTCGTGTGTTAGCCACAGAATTAGCCAAATCATCGGTATATGCAGCACAGTGGAATATTGAACAAAACCACATTAATAATATTCAAGTGGCACGTTTATCCGCTGAAGAGTTTACCCAAGCATATAATGGCGAGCGTGAATTCCGTCGTTTGCAAGAAGCCAATATTGATATTACAAGCTACGACTTTGATACAGTATTTGTTGATCCACCACGCGCTGGTATTGACGATGAAACCTTAAAACTACTACAACGCTTTAAACGCATTATTTATATTTCATGTAATCCAGATACCTTATATGAAAATTTACAAACATTAGGACAAACTCATCAAGTGACTCAATTTGCGTTGTTTGACCAATTCCCATATACCCATCATGTCGAGTCTGGTGTGTTGTTGGAGCAAAAATAAGCACGGCGCTATACAGGCTTAAAAAGGAGCTCTATTAAGAGCTCCTTTTATATTTATAAGTAAAATAAATAGTTATAAAAAAGCAAGTGCTATTATCTTAATTATATCGTTCACCTCTGCTATTTTCATCGAAAAAAGGCGATCACAAGTGCTGCTTTTATCACTCACAACCCCTTGCTTTATTTTAAATATTGGCTATATTTCGAACTATGTTAGGTTATCAATGAAGGCTCTATGAGTTTTTGGCAAAAACTGTTCGCTGATCAACAGCTGAACGTACATAAAAATCAGACTGCTTGTGTGGAAAATGATTGCGCATGTAAATCAAATGAGCAACTCATCCAAGCATTAACTCAGGCAACTGATGAAGATGTGATTCTTGGCATTAAGAAAGTTTTAGCATCTCGTGGCTATAGCCGTAAAGAGTTGAATGAGCTACAACATTTACCATTGCAGTAAAAAATAGATTCAGAAAAAGGGTATTGTGATTACAGACAATGCCCTTTTTTATTTACTAAATGATGACACATTGATTAGTTAAGTTATATAATGTATTTCATGTGTAACGATATTAAAGAAAAATGTGATATAAGTTATTGTTTTTTTGATTTATGTTGAGTAATTTAATTTTTTTAAAATTATTTATTTATAATAACTACACAGATTAAAATTCTAGCGGGTGAGACATTTTATGGAAATTAAGAAGTTTTTATTAAGTTTTAACAACTTATCTAGTTACTTATTTTTATCTATAGTTTGTTTAGTTTTTTTGGTTGTTTATTTTTATATCATTAATCCAAAATAAGTGTAAATTTAAAAAAAAGTTGTTTTTCTACAGCAAGATACTTATTTTCGACATATCATAGTTGCATTTGTAAGTTGTGATGACACGATGCAAATCCAAAATCGTTTAGCTGGTTTTTACTTCTTTTACTATGCGATAGTTGGCACGTTTATGCCATATTGGAGTTTGTATTTAGAGGATCAAGGTTTTAGTTATGCTGAAATTGGCTATCTAGCTTCCTTAGCGATTATTACTCGTTTCTTTGCGCCTTTTATTTGGGGTTGGATTGCTGATAAATCAGGTAAACGTATGCTGTTGGTACGTATTGCTACGTGGGTCGAAGCCTTTATTTGGTTAATTATTTTTATTATCCCCAATCATTTTCAATCTATTGCCTTGTTAATGCTGATTTTTAGCTTTTTCCAAAATGCAATTCTTGCCCAGTTTGAGGGTGTGACTTTATTTTGGTTAGGCGATCAACGTGCTGAGTTATATGGTAAGGTACGTCAGTGGGGGTCCATTGGCTTTATTGTGGCTGTATTTGGTATTGGAGCCTTGTTAGATTTTATTCACATTCAACATTTACCTATTTTATTACTGTGTATTGCCTTATTGGCATTTCTTTGGTCTTTTAGTATTCAAGAACCTGCACATGCACCGAGTGCACAAAAAAAACTTGAATCGATTTGGCCGATCTTAAAGCAGCCTGTCGTCAGTGCATTTTTCTTTATCGAATTAATTTTATTATTCTCACATGCACCTTTTTATAGCTTTTATAGCAATTATTTGCAAATACATGGTTTTAGCACCACGATTATTGGTGGTTTATGGTCAATTGGCGTAATTGCTGAGATTATGATGTTTGCTTGGGCACAATTTTTCTTTGGGCGTTGGGGAATGCATACCTTAGTCAGTTGCTGCTTAATCCTCACGGCGGCGCGTTGGATTGTGGTTGGTTTGCTTGCTGAGTCTTTGCTTGCACAAGCATTGGCACAATGTATTCATGCCTTTAGTTTTGGTTTATTTCATTTAATTGCCATGCGGATTATTTTTCATTATTTCTCACAACAACAACAGGGCAGAGCACAAGCGCTATATAGTACCATGTGGGGCATTGGTGTGGCTGTAGGCAGCATCTTGGCAGGCCAATATTGGCAACTACTCGGTGGTGAGATCATTTTTATAATGGCAGGATTTGCTACACTTTTAGGTTTATTATGGGTCCGTCGCTTACCTAACTACCTAACCGCACAATAAAGAAAGACTAGTTTAGCCAAATAATTGTGAGTATGATGTTGTATAAGAGAAATAAAGCTTAAAAATTTATGAAAATCAAAGTCCTTATCACTATTTTAAGTTTGTTTAGCTTAAACCTAGCTCACACAGCACCTATAAGCGAAAATACCGTTCAGATTAAAAATCGTAATGCTTTGGTGGGACTATGGGCAATGCAAATTCCTGAGAATCAAAAATGTCATGAATACTATAATTTTAAAAGCAATCAGTCAGTCTTGATTCAAAGCGCGAAGGAGTGGTCTTTTGGTCATTATACTTATCAACCGAGCTTTGATCAGGATGCTGTACCTGATTTAATGATGTTACATATCTTATATGATAACAACCAAACAGATTGTTCAGGTATACAAGAAGATGAAAGTGGTGAGATCTCACGTTTTGCCGTGACATGGAAAAACTCCAATCAAATCTCCTTTTGTGCAGAAGACCAATCCAAACAATGTTTTGCAAATTTAAAACGCATTTTGCCATAAAAAAAGCCGCTCAAATGAGCGGCTTTTTTTAGCACTTAAACCACTTTTTCAGCATAAGCTTCAAGTTTTTTGAGTAAATGTTTTTCAAGATAGTGAATATCCATCGCTTGTTTACAGAAGTTTTCATCTTCTAAAATCAACTCACGATGTAGTGGAATATTGGTTTTAATGCCACTTAAAATAGTTTCGTCTAGCGCTTGCTTCATACGGGCAATCGCTGTGTCACGATCCTTACCATGTGCAATGATTTTAGCAATCATTGAGTCATAATAAGGTGGAATGCTATAACCTTGGTAGATATGCGAATCTAAGCGAATACCTGCACCACCTGGGGCATAAAATTGTTCAATTTTACCCGGAGATGGAATAAAAGTGGTTGGGTCTTCAGCATTGATACGACATTCAATGGCATGACCTTTACAGATCACATCTTCTTGTTGAATATCAAGACCCAAACCTGCAGCAATACGTAACTGCTGTTCAATGATGTCAATACCTGTAACTTGTTCTGTCACAGGATGTTCAACTTGAACACGGGTATTCATTTCAATAAAGAAGAATTCACCATCTTCGAATAAAAATTCAAAGGTACCTGCACCACGATACTGCATTAACTGACAGGCATGTACACACGCTTCTAAAATTTGTGCACGTGCTTCTTCAGGCAGATTTGGGGCAGGGGCTTCTTCGAGTACTTTTTGATGACGACGTTGTAATGAACAGTCACGATCAAATAAGTGAATCGCATGACCTTGGCCATCCGCTAATACTTGCACTTCAACATGGCGCGGCTTTTGTAAGAAACGTTCCATATAGACCGTATCATCACCAAACCACATCTCAGCATCACGTTGCGCAGCTTGTACAGATTCAAGTAAGGTATCTACACGCTCCACAATACGCATACCACGACCACCACCACCAGAAGCTGCTTTTACAATCAATGGAAAACCAATCTTTTTAGCTTCTTCTAAGGCATTTTGTGTGGTCACTGCATGGGCAGAACCCGGTACAGTAGGTACACCTGATTTACGCATGGCAGTAATGGCAGAAACTTTATTACCCATTAAACGAATATGTTCAGGACGTGGGCCAATAAAGATAAAACCTGAGTTTTCTACAATTTCTGCAAACTCAGCATTTTCAGATAAAAAGCCATAGCCTGGATGAATCGCATCAGCACCTGTAATTTCTGCCGCTGTGATAATCGCAGGAATATTTAAATAGCTTTCACTACTTGCACCTGGACCAATACACACAGCTTCATCACAAAAGCGTAAGTGCATTAAATCTTTGTCAGCATCTGAATAAATACCAACCGTTTTAATGCCCAACGATTTACATGCACGGGTGATGCGAAGTGCAATCTCACCACGGTTTGCAATTAATACTTTTTGCAACATTATCGTTCCTCGTGGTGATGACTTAAGCGCGATAACGGAAAAGTGGTTGACCAAACTGAATCACTTCACCATTTTTGACTAAAATTTCTTCAACCACACCGCTTTGCGTTGCTTCAATCGGGTTCATGATTTTCATGGCTTCAATAATACCCAAAGTTTCACCCGCAGTAACAGTTTGACCCACTTTCACAAAAGGCGCTTCACCTGGGCTTGATGCTGCATAAAACACACCTACCATAGGTGAAGTCTCAACAGCACCGCGTGGTGCAGATTTTGCTGCTACAGGTGCAGCAGCGCCCGGCGTTGGCATTGCCGCAACTGGTGCTGCAACTACAGGCACGCGGCGTGTTAACGCGATTGATTGATCACCTTCTTTTACTTCAATCGCTTGGAGATCAGATTCAATCATCAGGTCGATGAGTTTTTTAATTTTACGAATATCCATGGTTCAAGTTCCTGAGTATTAATGAGATGGTTGAAGATGTTGAATAACATAATCGACAGCAGCAGCGTAGCCTTTGGCACCTAGGCCACAAATTACGCCCACTGCTTTGTCAGATAAATAAGAATGATGTCTAAAACTTTCGCGTGCATGTACGTTAGACAAGTGCACTTCAATAAATGGAAGATCCACGCCCAATAAGGCATCTCGTAATGCCACAGAGGTATGCGTCAAAGCTGCAGGGTTAATCACAATAAATGCAACCCCTTGCTGTTTTGCAGCATGAATCCGATCTACAATGGCGCCTTCCCAATTGCTTTGAAAAGTCTCTAATTCAATATGATGTTGTTGAGCTTGCTGAATAAGTTGCTGGTTAATATCTTCTAATGTTAAATAACCATAAACCTCTGGTTCACGTTGTCCAAGTAAGTTTAGATTTGGGCCGTGAATGACCAAAATGGTTGAACTCATTCAAATTACTCCAAGATTAAATCTGCAATATGTTTATGTAAGATCGCAACAAGATTTGCGCTATTATTGCATATTTTAAGACACCTAGTATTTAACTTGTCAATTTATAGGAAAATACTAAGTGTGTTTTTCAGGTCATATATTGTAAATTTTGCAAGTATTTCACAATGTTAAAAACTTCCATTTTTTAATTTTTTTCTGCCAGTTTTAGATATTTCTATTTCATTAAAATAGACAAAAGTGCTCATTTCATGGAGAGTAAAACCCTATATTTTATTTATACTGAGCTTAGTAATTGGGTGACATTTATAAACTTTTAACACTTTGAATACTATGGCAAGATATGTCATTATTTAAAAATTGCTTTAAAAATAGTCAATTGATTGAAAAATAACAGTAAAAAACACAAAGAAATATTTTAAAGATAAAATCCCAATAATTTACCTATGCATGTTATCGCTTATAAAATAAGGTAGGATTGACCAACATGTTCATTGCTTTACTTAAAAAGAACATCATCAAATCTGCCAAAGTAGGGTAGATCCAAAGTAATAAAATGCTTAAATAAATGTAGATGGGATATTTGAGGCTACTTGATTAAATTGATAAATCTAACCACTATATCTGCTGTTTTTTTCAGTTAATCAAAAATATGCAACTTCATTATCAATATCATACTCAAGAAGGTCAGACCGAGACTTTAGTTTTTCTCCATGGATTATTTGGTAGTTTAAGTAATTTAGGAATGTTGGCACGTGCTTTACAAGACCAATATGCTACTTTGCAAATTGATTTAAGAAATCATGGTTTATCAGCACATTCAGATCAGCATGATTATGATGCATTAGCGCAAGACGTTTTGGATACCTTGAATCACTTAAATGTTAAAAAATTTCATGTGATTGGTCATTCTATGGGGGGGAAGGTGGCCATGCGTTTGGCAGACATAGCAGCAGAGCGCTTAGATAAACTTGTGGTTTTAGACATTACACCAATTTCATCAAAAGATTATCATCATAGTGAAATTTTTAAAGCATTAATTGCAGTAGAGCAAGCAAATATTACAACGAGACAACAAGCCACAGAAATTATGCAGACATTTATTGATGAACCCATGGTGATTCAATTTCTATTAAAATCTTTTAACAAAGGGAAGTGGTTGTTTAATGTATTATCTTTGCAAAATAATTATGTCAATATTTTAGATTGGAAACGGCAAGCAGCATGGCATAAACCAGTATTGTTTTTGCGTGGTGAACGTTCAGACTATATTTCTAAGCCTGAGCATTTTATGGCAATTGAACAACAGTTTCCACAAGCTCAGATTTCTATGATTAAGAATGCAGGTCACTGGTTGCATGGTGAAAAGCCACAGCAGGTTTTAGATGAAATCCAAACTTACTTGGCAAAATAATAAAATTAGCTAAAATTTATTTTAAAGATCTGTAGGTTATATAAAAAAGCGCTGAAAAAATTTCAGCGCTTTTTGGTGAATAATCATTGTTATTCCCAAGTAGAAATGTCCTAGATGGAC
This sequence comes from uncultured Acinetobacter sp., assembly GCF_947626835.1. Taxonomy (GTDB): domain Bacteria; phylum Pseudomonadota; class Gammaproteobacteria; order Pseudomonadales; family Moraxellaceae; genus Acinetobacter. The sequence goes on from NZ_CANQTS010000006.1 coordinate 98,461, forward strand.
ATTTCCAAGTCAAGCACAGGATTCAACTTTCGTTGTTTGATTACTGTTTTTTGTGCTCGTCTTCTTGGCATCTTTTGAGAACGATTACGTTTGTATTATTGTTCCAATTACTCATGCTGTTGTTGAATATGTGCCAACACAGAACCCAAACGTTTATTCTCAACGATCTCTCGCTGGTTGAGCTGACTTAATTTATTGAAGATGCTGTAATTGATTTTTCTGCCTTGATGTTCAATCGCTACCGTACCATCCGGGTAGTCTAGAAACTCAATATATTTACCCATTAGCCTCTGATTTTCTTCTGTATTCTCTAAGAGATATACGCACTTATCATAAGTAATCGTCAAGCTGTTCGTGACCCTGCGGGGTTCACGCCAAGTAAAAATATCATCTAATTCTTCGGCTGTTTCTGTGACAGTCCGATGCAGATCCTTGGGATTAAAAGCCATCTTGGCAAATTTACGATTAAATTGCTCAATAAAGCAGTGCAACCACTTATTGGCATCTGCAATCGAACTGATGCCTTCTAGACGCATCTCTTTGATCAGACGGTCCTGAAGCGTTCTATTGGCACGTTCTACACGGCCTTTGGCCTATGGTGAATTAGCGAAGATGATATCGATATTGAGAGTACTGAGCACGCGTCCAAACTGGGTAATCTTGGTGTGTTTCTTGCTGCTTTGATTCACCCTGAAGACTGAATGTTTATCACTGTAAAAGGCCAATGGCTTACCATGCTGTTCGACATATAAACGTGTCGAAATCATATAGTCAAATGTTGATTCCGACTCACAGAATCGTAAATGCTGCAATTTTCCTGTGGCATCATCGATGAATACCAGCAGACAGCATTTAGCAGCGCGTCCTTCGAACCAATCATGGTGTGAGCCATCAATTTGGATCAATTCACCATAACAATCTCGGTTATAACGAGGCTGATATGGGCGTTTCAGGCGCTTGCAGCGAGGAATCCATAAATCGGCTGCAATCATCCAGGAACGCAAGGTTTCTACTGAAAGATCGAATCCATGTACGGTGGTGAGCTTTTCATGCGTTAAAGTGGGTCCGAAACCATAAAGCTGTTCTGAAACAATATTGAGGCACTTGAGCCTGAGTTCTTCAGGAAGCCTAGAGTTACTGGTTTGGCCACGACCAGCATGAGCTAATGCCATTGGGCCTTGAGCTTTGTATTTCTGCAATAAACGTCTGATCTGACGCTCTGAAATATGAAGTAGTTGAGCAGCCTGGGATTGAGTTATGCGTTGATCACAGATTTCCTGCAAGACCGACAATCGTTTAAGTTCTTTATCTGACATAGACACCAACATATCAAACCGTCCGCTAAGGAAATTGCAAAAGTGCATATTCTAAAAGCGGACATTTCTATTTGGGGCTTATAAGTTGATTTCGTATAATGAATATTATGTTAAATAATATCCATAAGACAAATCAAGATACCCTTTGATGAATATAACAGCTAACAAAAAAGCATTATGAGAAAATAAAACCATTATCCTGATGGAAGAAAATTCAAAATCTATATTTAAAGTAAAATTTTTTAAGCACCAATAGATACGTGATTATACAGATCTCTTTTCTTGATGATGGTTATGTTTTTCAATTAATAAGCCACCAAGCTAAAGGCCGAAAACTTAAAAGCTACTTTCTTTTATTAAGTATAAGAACATGCAAATAATTTTAATATTTAAGTAGCATTGTTTTTGTATGATGCGTTATATACGCATCATACAAAAATTTAAAGTATTGAAATTAATCATTAATTTTTAAATTTAATAAAATAATTAACCACGAAAAACACCATAATAAATAATCATTTTTAATGAAAACCCAGATTGAAATACCCCCTTAATAACCAATACCGACTTAAATGAAGAATTATGCAATTTCAGCACAAAAAATGAAGTGAATTATGCATAGATTTAAACCACAATAAATCATGCAGTTTTTTATATCATTTTGGATCAGCCATGCGCTATTTTTCATGCAGTCAATGTCATCATCAAATCTTTTATGCAAAAACCCATTGTGATACATGTCATTGCCGAATTGGCTACTCTGCACAACACCAAGAGCTATTGTGTCTGGATGAAATTACCCATGAAGTTTGGCAGGTAAAACATCAAGATAGATTCTTTGCCCAACAAAAATTTAAGCCTTGTTATAACAATAAAAATTATCAAATTTGCAACTGGATTTTAGATATAGACAGTGAGCAAATTTACTGTGAATCTTGTCAATTGACTCATATTATCCCACCCTTAGATCAAGCTGAAAATATTGAGTATTGGCGTCAGCTTGAACAAGCTAAACAGCGCTTTTTATATCTCGCTCAACGCTTGAATATTATGCCCAAACCTAAAAAACACGATGATGATCTGATTGGATTACGTTTTAACTTTCTCGTACCATTGAATGGTCAACATGTAATGACAGGTCATAGTCATGGCACAATTACCTTGAATGCACAAGAAGCCAATGTGATTTACCGGGAAACCACGCGGGTAAATATGGGAGAAAATTACCGAACATTACTAGGACATTTTCGACATGAGAGCGGTCATTATTATCTGCATTTAGTTGAAATCTTACATCCAAAATTAATTGATGAATTTAGACAGATATTTGGTGATGAACGCCAAGATTATAGTGCAGCACTCAAACAACATTATGAAAATGGCCCACCTTTAAATTGGCAGCAAGATTATATTAGTACCTATGCTACAGCACACCCCTGGGAAGATTGGGCCGAAACTTGGGCACATTATTTACATATAATGGAAACTTTGGAAACTGCATTTTATGCCGGCATAGCAGTCAATGCATCGCAAGGTCGACTTTCTAATCTTACTATAGATGAGTGTCCAATTGGTGCACAAAATTTTGAGAAAATTTTACACAGTTGGACCACCCTCACCTTTAATCTCAATGCCTTAAATCGCAGTATGGGGCTAGAAGATGCCTACCCGTTTACACTTTCCAACACAGTAAAAAATAAGCTAGGTTTTATTCATCAACATATACTTAATTGGTCCTTTCAAACATGAAGATCTTTGATGTTCTAGGTCTAGGTCTACTGCTATAGATTTCGAGAGGATAGCTGCACGATTCTGATGCATATCAGTGTAGAAAGGTAGGCAAAAAATGATTTCATACAAATTTCAGGCATAAAAAAAGGCCCCCTGATCAATGATCAGGGGGGG
>NZ_CANQTS010000007.1 GCF_947626835.1 uncultured Acinetobacter sp.
CTGACCCCTGTTGAATACAGAAATCAGTCCTTAGAATCTACCTAACTTGGAGTCCAACTTTTTGGGGTCAGATCATCATGTTGGGCTTTTTGTTATTTAGAGTCACTAGGCATCGGAGCAATATAAGCAATAATTAGCATAATCACACCTGCGCCCAAAAATGACAAAACACGGCTTAAAGTACCAATATTGGCCAAATCGAGTAACACTAATTTTAGATTGACCAACACCAAAATACTGCCGCCTAACACCCATATCCCTTTTAAGTGACGACGACTAGCAAATTGCATGGTGATTAAAGCCAAAACTGCCCAAAGTAAAGTCAGACTCAGTTGTACGGTCGAATCTTGCCAAAGGCCAGTTTCGTTATACGGCGTGTCTAAATACACATGTAAAGCACGTAGCATGATGTAACTACTCAGCCATAAGCCGCCAAGCACACTACACACCCCAACTAAACCTTGCTCTAAGCCAGATTTTTGTTGTTGTAGCAACACCCAAATAAAAGCAATCAATACCGCAAGGCTCACCGCATCAAAAGGATTTAAAATCGGCAAAATATAAGCATTAAAACTATGCTGCTCAAACAACTGCGAACTGATCATCCACATCGCCATTAGTACCAACGCGCTTCTAGCTTGCCAAAATTGCTGCCACGGTTGACCTTGTTTGGCGCACCACAGCGCAAAACCAAGCGGTAAAATCACTAAACCCACAAATGGCATATGTGGTAACAGACTACTACTTGCCAAAGCCAAACTGATTAAGGTGGTTAAGCTAATCCATTCACGATCCTGCTCAAGTGCGCTTAGCGGTCGCATACAGACTGCAGCAATACACAGCAAAGCTGCGCAGAATAAGCCTTGTTCAAGCCCGCTATCCCAAACAATCACGCCCGCTTGCGTATGGGCAAACAGCAACCAAAAAGCGTAAGCAAACATAGGTACTAAACCAATCCATTTTGGCAAAGCCCATGTCCACGTTGCACCGCGATACGTCAATAACTCATTGATGATCAGGTATGCCACGCTCAAGATTAAAAGCGTGCTGACACTTTGCAGTGGACCTGTTAATGCATCGAGCACTAACCACTGTAACAACACCACATTGACCAACATTAAGCCGCTCAGCAATAACACATCTAAGCTTTTGAGTTGCTGACGTGCATGTGGCTGAATATTGCTAAAAATGATTGCTGCGCTATAACATACCGCTAAAATCCAATATACCGTACGTGGTACATCGCTTAATTCCACAAAGTAATAGGTAGCCACCCCACCTGCAATTGCCAGCAAAGCCATGGCAATATAACGCCCAATGTCAGAATCACGTTTTAAAGCAATCACCAGCATCGCTATACCTAAAATAGCCCAACCCATGACGCCCCATTCGGCAGGCAAAATAATTGCAGGAATAAAAGCTGCGAAAATTAAGCTTAAAGCTAAATAGCTTTGTTTAATCCAGCCCATCTGTTGTTGCTGTTTAGCAAGCACATATAGAACAGCATATAACACGGCGTAACCAGCACTTAAAGCAGCTTGCATCATGGTCTGTTCAAAATAAATCAAATATAAACACGCATAGGCAAGTAATGGTGCACCAAATAACAAGCCTAAATCTAAGCTCGGTTGCAAAGAAAAGCTGTGTAAATCTTGCTTACGCAGTAATTGACTAAAACGAAAAGCCAACCAAATAAACAACAGGCTGTGTAATACCACCAAAAGCGCAATCTGATCTTGTTGAGTGTCATTGGCATGCAACAGCACATAGCCGCCTGCAATGCCTAAGGTAATTAAAAAGCCCACCTGATTGAGCACTTTCCATGGACGCAATGTGGTGAGTACGCCCATCACTAAATTGACCACCAAGTAGTAGCTCAAAAATTCAGTGGCACTGGCATTGCGAATCGGCAAAGTAAAAGGCGCAACATAAGCAATCAGCATGGCCATGAGTGCCAATTCGCGACTGTTTTGCTTGAGGCTTAAATAAATACTTAAAGCCATCAGTGCTAAAAACAGCACACTGACCACAGCAAAATTGGCTAGGATTTGATTGTAGTAGCTAAAAAATAACGTGAAGCACAACGTGGCGATCCCTAAACCCTGTAAGGCCAAGGCAAAGCTACGATTTTTAGCGCTTAAATACACCCCAAAGGCGGTGATGGCAGTAGCAGTGATCGCCACAGCAGCCAGTTTTAGATTTAAACTGATTTGCCAATGTTCGGTGGCAAAGCGCAACAACAGCACCACGCCAATCACTAACACTAAAATGGCGCCCTTTAGCACCAAATTTCCGCTCAATAACCAATCGGTCAAACTGTTGGGCAAGGAAGCTTGATACTCAGCAGAAGGTGTATTACTTAGGTTAGTGCTAGCAAAGGGTGCTTCTACCGCTGTATTGGGAATGTATTGCGGCTGTTGTTCTAAGCGCTGCTCGATATGCCGTAGCCAACTGAGTAAAAAATAAATCCATAGGCTCAATGCAGCCGCCAATAACCACGACCACGACATAAACGCGGCAAATACCGCCAAAATTGAGGCCAAATATAAAGGAACCCGTGAACGTGCCATGTGCTGTGGCTCGGCTTTGTGTGCCAAAGCATTCACGTACTGCATAATACTGATCACAAATGCAGCCCCACATAACAAACTCACGATGGGATGATCAAGCACAAACCACGAACCAATCCCCACCACGAGCAAGCTCAACAGCCACATCATGCGTTGTTCAGATTGCTGACTCACCATGATTTTATTCTCAAGTGTTTTGTTGATAATACATCAGTCGATGGGATGTTGAATGGCATAGTGTTAAAATCAAAGCCAATACTGTTAGTTGCAAAAATTAGGATCTCTCATGCCCCCATTTGTTTTGGTGGATGGCTCATATTTTTTATTTCGTGCCTTTCACGCCCTGCCGCCTTTAACCACGTCAACAGGCTTACATACCAATGCGGTACGTGGCGCAATTTCTGCCATTCAAAAATTGATGCGTCGCACCCAACCAACCCATATGGCCGTGATTTTTGATACCGCAGAGCCAACTTTTCGTCATCATTTATCGCCCATGTATAAAGGTGATCGTCCAAGTATGCCAAGCGAGTTGGCCGAGCAAATCCCTTATTTACACGACTTAATTCGTGCGTTAGGGATTCCACTGCATTATTTATCGGGTGCCGAGGCTGACGATATTATTGGCACATTAGCAAAACGTGCCGAAGCTTTAGGACATCAAGTTTTGATCTCCACAGGCGATAAAGACATGGCGCAATTGGTGACTGAAAAAGTGACCTTAGAAGACAGCTTTAAAGAGCGCCCAATGGATGTACAAGGCGTCTTTGATAAATTTGGGGTGTGGCCACATCAAATTATTGATTACTTAACCCTCATGGGCGATGCCTCTGATGGCATTATGGGGGTACCGGGTGTCGGACAAAAAACCGCAGCCAAGCTACTCACCGAATATGGCTCGATTGGCAGTATTTTAGAAAATGTCGATCAAATTAAAGGTAAGGTTGGTCAAAATATTAAAGACAGCGTAGAAGGGATTGCGCTTGATCATCAACTGGCGAGTATTGTCTGCGACCTTGATTTAACTTTCGGTTATGACGATCTTAAAATTCAAGAACCTAATGTCAATGAATTACGTCGTTTATACACCGAACTTGAGTTTCGTAATCAATTACAGTCGCTTGATCATCCCAACAACCCTAACAGCTCGCAATATCAAAAAATCAATCAAGCTTTGGCTACGCAAAGCCCTGAAGCTGTACAACAAGCCGCAGAAACCAGTCAAGATGACCAATTGGGCCAAGCCAAATACCATACCATTTTAAGCCAAGCCGATTGGGACAGCTTATGGGCACGTTTAAATACCGCAACCCGTTTTGCTTTTGACACCGAAACCACGAGTTTAGATTATCGTATTGCGGAAATTGTCGGCTTTTCGGTGGCATTTGATGCCCAAGATGCCTATTACGTCCCATTGGCACATGATTATGAAGGTGCACCGCAACAATTAAATCGCGATGTCATCTTAGCGCAAATTAAACCGATTTTAGAAAATCCAAATATTGATAAAATTGGCCATCATCTTAAATACGATGCGCATGTGTTAGAAAATCATGGCATTCATTTACAAGGTTGGTATTTTGATACCATGCTCGCCTCTTATGTCTTAAATTCTGTGGCGACTCGTCATGGTATGGATGATGTAGCGCGCGTGTATTTAAGTCACTTTACCACTACGTTTGAGCAAATTGCCGGTAAAGGCGCCAAGCAAAAAACCTTTAATCAAATTGAACTTGAAGTGGCTGCCGCTTATGCTGCAGAAGATGCTCATGTGACCTATCGTCTATATGAAGTCTTAGATGAAAAGCTCAAAGCTGTGCCTGAACTGAGCCATATTTTACACCATATTGAAATGCCAACCGCGCGTGTACTCACGCTTATGGAAGAAAATGGAATTCAACTGGATTTGGCTTTTCTTGCGCAATTGGGCAATGATTTTGAAGCTGCCATTGCAAGTTTAGAGCAGCAAATCATTGAACTTGCCGGTGAAAGCTTTAACGTCAGCTCACCTAAACAAGTCGGTGAAATCTTATTTGAAAAATTAGGACTCAAAGGCGGTAAAAAAACCTCAACAGGTCAATACAGCACCAATGAAAGTATTTTAGAAAAATTAGAGCACCCGATTGCTGAGTTGATTTTAGACTATCGCGGCTTAACCAAGCTGAAAAGCACGTACACCAATGGCTTAATCAAACAAGCCAATGAAAGTAGTGCGCGTGTGCATACCAGTTATCATCAAGCTTTAACTGCAACAGGTCGTTTATCATCAACCGACCCAAACTTGCAAAATATTCCAGTGCGTGAGCAAATTGGGCGTCAAATTCGTAAAGCGTTTGTGGCACCACAAGGTCGTGTATTACTGGCAGCCGATTACTCACAAATTGAGTTACGCTTAATGGCGCATTTTTCTCAAGATGATGCTTTAGTGGATGCTTTTAATCACAATCAAGATGTGCATCGTCGTACAGCGGCCGAAGTCTTAGGCATTGCATTAGAAGATGTAACCGGTGATCAACGTCGTCAAGCCAAAGCGGTTAACTTTGGTCTGCTGTATGGTATGTCAGAATTTGGTTTAACCCGTCAGTTGGGTTTTAGTCGTCAAGAATCACAAGATTATATTAAGAAATACTTCCATCGTTATCCGGGTATTTATGAATATATGCAACGCACCCGTCAAGTGGCTTTAGAGCAAGGCTATATTGAAACCATTAGCGGTCGCCGTTTATATACGCCAGACATCAACGCGCGCAACATGATGGTACGTAAAGCAGCTGAACGCGCAGCCATCAATGCACCGCTACAAGGGTCAGCAGCTGATATTATTAAAATGGCCATGATTGAAGTAGATAAAATTTTGCCTCAAGATCAAGCTAAATTATTACTGCAAGTACACGATGAATTGGTATTTGAAGTGGATGCTGAAATTGCCGACCAATTGGCTGAGCAATTGCGTGAGGTGATGCAATCGGTGATGCAGTTGTCTGTACCGTTAATTGTTGAAGTAGGCAAAGGACTCAACTGGGACGAAGCTCACTAAACTTTAAATAAAAAAAAGGACGCCACGGCGTCCTTTTTTTAAATCTTGATTTATACAATTGAGCTGAGCATCATTTGTGCAATATACAAGGTAAAAAACGCTAAGATAGGCGACAAATCAATCATTCCCATATTGGGCATAATCTTACGAAACGGCGCCAGCATAGGTTCGGCCAATTCTTGAATCACGTCAATATAAGGCGAACGTGTTTGGCTAAACATTAAAATCCAACTACAAATAATATAAGCAAACAATAAGTACTTTAAGATCGATACTAATGAATGCAGCATCGACAACACCGTGGTTAAAATAAAGTAGCCTGCCCCACCTGTGGGTTGTGCATTTAAATATTTAAAGCCAAATACTTTCAGGAAATACAATAAAACGGTTAGTACCAATGCCGCCAAATTGACACGTCCACCTGCAATGGTAGGCAAAATACGCCCAAATACATCAACAATTTTAGTGGCTTTGGTGGTAGACAGCACCACAGGGTTATAGCTATTCACCCCAGCCAATTGCATTAAAAAGCGGAAGAACAGCAATAAAATTGCGACATTAATAATAATGTCAAAAAATAGCGCAGAGGTTGAACCCATACTTGAATTTTCCTAATCAAAAATTTATTTGCTGCTTTCGCTTAACTCTTGTGCCAGTTCTTGACTACGGCTTTTGGCTGCAGCTAAGGCAGCTTGAATATTTTGCGAAATTTGTGCATGGTCAAATACTTCAATCGCCGCTTGTGTGGTGCCATTTGGCGACGTGACATTTTTGCGTAATTGGGCTGGGCTATTGGCACTGGTGATCGCCATTTGGGCAGCCCCTAATGCTGTTTGTAAGGTTAAAGCTGTTGCAGTTTTTTCATCTAAACCTAAATTCTTACCAGCACGGATCATGCTTTCCATCATATAGAAGAAATAAGCAGGTCCTGAACCTGATACCGCAGTTACTGCATCAATTTGCGATTCAACAGGTACCCAAATGGTTAAACCTGTTGCCGCCAAAATTTGGCTGGCTAAATCACGATCTGCCTGATTCATAGCTTCATTGGCAAATAAACCATGTGCACCAATTTGCACCAAAGCTGGTGTATTTGGCATCACACGTACTACACGCTCTGTGCCTAACAAATTGGCAATTGTTGCCACTTCTGCACCCGCGACAATAGATACAATCAATTTGCCATCACATAAACCATGTAGTGGTTTTAACACCTGAGACAAGACTTGTGGCTTGACTGCAAATACCACAACATCGGCAACTAAAACCGCAGCTGCATTGTCTGTGGTAACTTGCACGCCTTTTTCAGCAAGGAGATCACGCACCCCTTCTACTGGATCAGACACTGTAATACGTGTCGGTGCTAAACCGCGAGCAATTAAGCCACCAATTAAGGCTTGTGCCATATTGCCGCCACCAATAAAACTAATATTACAATCTAAAACAGCGCTCATGATCTCTCTTGCTCAAGGGGTAGAAAACAATAATTGAGGTTGCCAGCCATGCTGTTGATTATACTGCGACTCGGCAAGCCAAAATCCTTTGGGGGTAAAAACACCTAGCATAACATTATCTTTACTTAATATTTGTATCTGATGTCGTTGCCAAGGAAAAATTTGCGCCGCTTGAATGGCTTTTTTAAGTGGCCAATGTCCAACGCGCCCATGTAAGTGAATCTTCTCGCCACCTATACGCGGCATGACAGACAAAGGCTGCTCAAGCAAATCCCAACTTAGACCCCACGCCTGTTGCTCAATACAAAATTCACCGGCTGCCAGCTTAATCTTTTGGTCTAAAGACACACTCAATTCTTGAGGCACTGGGCTTTGCTGTTGGGCTAAATACTCAGCTTTGCTTAGTTTATATAAGACATTTTGATAGCGCAGATAATAAAATCCTGCATGATGTAAAGCTGACCGTGCATCGCTTTTTGCGGCAATCACTTCACTTTGTATGCGCTCCACTGTGGCTAAACTTGGGCGATATGCTGCTTGACCTTTGATCCAATTGGACAGCAACTGCCGTTGTCTTGGCATAGACAACTGTTGTAATAAGTTAAGATCAAGTTGATGGGCATCGCCACAAAACTCTAAATCTTGCTTTGCTACCTCTGCCAAAATCTCAGCAGCATCTTGCATCAGCACACTGCTGCGGCTAATGGCTTGCTGCATTTGAGGAAAACGCGATTGTAATAACGGCCATAGCTTTTCACGGCACCACGCCCGATCATAATGGGTATCAAAATTGGTGGGATCTTGAATATAGGCAATATGGTGTTGCTGCACCCATTGGCTAATCTGCTCACGCGATAGATTTAACAAGGGGCGCCAAATATTCAAATGTGTTCTTTGATCATGGATGCGCATAGCGCTTAAACCATCTACCCCACTGCCTGAAAACAAATGCAGTAATACCGTTTCGGCTTGATCTTGTTGATGATGAGCCAGCACTAAAATTTCATCAGGGGCAATATGCTGCTCAAAAGCCTGATAACGGGCAATACGGGCTTGGTTTTCTAGATTGCCGTTTTGTACGTCAACCTCAGCCACCACACAGTTAAGATTGAGTTTTTCACATTCAAGGCGCACAAATTCGCCCCAACTGGCACTGTGTTGTTGCAGTTGATGGTTAATGTAAATGGCACGGATTTTGTGAGGAAATAATGCAGACATCACATGCAGCAGCAGCATGGAATCCATGCCGCCACTACACGCAATTAAGAATTTTACATCAGCACTTGGCCAAGTGTTTAAGAGGCAAGACCTAAGTTGCTGCTGCCAAACTTCATTAAACGTTGGTAACGTGCTTCGCATCGCTCTTCGGCACTCATTGGTTCTAATTCAGCTAAGGCTTGTTTTAACACATCTTTGAGTGCATACATCACTTTTTCTGTGTTTAAATGCGCGCCTTCACCTTCATCGACCACATATTCAACAATTCCAATTTGCTTGAGCTTCTCTGCCGTTAAAGCTAAAGCTTCGCTGGCCTGTTCAGCTTTTTCAGCGGTTTTCCATAAAATAGAGGCACAGCCTTCAGGTGAAATCACCGAATAAATACTGTGTGATAACATCACCACACGATCGGCTACACCAATACCTAAAGCACCGCCCGAACCGCCTTCACCCAGTACAGTAGCAACCACAGGTACTTTTAAGCTCGACAATTGCGCAAGGCTGGTTGCAATTGCTTCAGCTTGACCGCGTTCTTCTGCACCTACACCCGGGTATGCACCCATAGTGTCAATAAACGTAAAGACAGGTAAATTAAAACGCTCTGCCATATCCAATAAGCGTTGTGATTTACGGTAGCCTTCAGGGTTACACATACCAAAATTATGTTGCAGTTTTTCACGCGTGCTACGACCACGGTGTTGACCAATCACCATCACAGGTTGACCATCAAAGCGGGCTAAACCACCAATCATGGCACCATCATCACCAAATAAGCGGTCGCCATGCAACGCGTCAAATTCGTCAAAGATTTCACCAACGTAATCCAAAAATTGCGGACGCTCCAGATGACGTGCAATTTGAACTGTTGTCCATGCTTTAGATACAGCTTTATTTTTCATAGGTCGACCATTATCCCTTAATTAACCCGTTCGTTAATCGATAAATTGTTCCGACTGAATATTCAATTCAATATCCCAATGCTTAAATTGCACTTGTTCATCATGTAACTCGGCAACGAGCAGAGGCCATTGTTTGGCATCACCAGAAACGCTAAGTTGCCATTGTTGCGCATTGATGACCTTTAATTCAATGGCAGGAAGCATCTCATCACTACGACTGTGATTGAGCAAAACAGCCAAGCGTAGCAATAAACATAAGTACATTAAGCGTTGACCACCGATACGTAAAACATCCAATTTGGCATCAAGGCGTAACTTACGACGATGATACGCCACTAAATGCGACAGGTAGTTTTGGTCAATTTGCGAGAAGCCGGCAATATCGGAGTGTTGTAACAAATAAGCACTATGACGATGGTAACCGCTGTGACTAATCGCCAATCCAATTTCATGTAAATACGCGGCACGACGCAGTAAATCACTGTCATCCACAGTTAATTTCAAGGCATCTGCGACATGTTCAAATAAGTTTTGTGCTGTAGCCACCACGCGTTCTGCTTGCTTAGGATCGGCATTGTAACGCCCCATTAAGGCATGCACAGAACGGTCACGGATATCTTCATGTTGAAAACGACCCAAGAGGTCGTACATTACGCCTTCACGTAAAGCGCCATCTGAATAAACCAATTTATCAATATTAAGAACATCAAAAACAGCGTACAAAATGGCAACACCGGCTGGCAAAACTGCTCGACGGTCTTCTTTTAAGCCCTCAAATTCCATATCCGAGATATGTTTATATTTGAGCATTTTGTCTTTGAGTTTGTCTAAACCTTCACGGGTGAGCTCTTCTTTTTCGTTGCTCCAGCCCATATTCACGCAAATCTGACGACAGGCTTTAATGGTGCCACTTGAACCGACCACTGTATCCCAACCGGCTTCTTTATAGGTGTTGACTAAACCTGACACTTCTTTACGTGCAGCAGTAATCGCGCGTTCAAAAGCTTTAACGCTAATTTCGCCCTCTGCAAAATAGGCTTTGGTAAAGGCCACACAGCCCATTTGCACAGATTCGGTATGAATCGGTTCAAATTCTTCACCAATAATCAGTTCGGTTGATCCACCACCAATATCAATCACCAAACGGCGACCGCTATTTTCCATGCTGTGCGACACACCTAAATAAATTAAGCGCGCTTCTTCACGACCAGCAATAATCTCAATTGGTTTGGGTAAAATTTCTGCGGCTTTTTGAATAAATTCATGTCCGTTTTTGGCTTGACGTAAAGCATTGGTCGCCACAATACGCAAACGGTTGGCTTGCACTGAGCTTAAACGTCCAACAAAACGCGCCAAACATGCCAAACCACGCTGCTGCGCGGCTTCGGTTAGGTTTTTATTTTCATCAAGACCGGCTGCCAATTGCACTTTTTCTGACATCGAGGCAACTTTTTTGACTTCGCCATGATCTACACGCGCAATTGCCAAATGGAAGCTGTTTGAACCCATATCAATGGCAGCAAGCAACTCTTCATCAATCAAAAAATCAGACATTATTTACACAAATCCTTGCACAATTGCGCCTAGATTAATTCACCTATCGGCAATTTAAAAGGCATTTATGCACTGATTTTGCTAACTTTAGCTTTTTTCTCCTGATGTGACAATTGTGTTACACGATAGTCACTATCGTGATCATCTATTAGACAAATTCTCAAGAAAACGGCAAAATCGTCATATTCCCCTACATTGTTATAGGCGGCTATGTAATACTAATAATTATAGAGCTGTCTTAAAAATTCATCTGGAGCCAAATCCATGTCTATCGTAAACACTACTGAAGCGACTTTCGCAGCTGATGTTTTAGAATCTGAACTTCCTGTTCTTGTAGACTTCTGGGCAGGCTGGTGTGCGCCATGCAAAGCGATTGCACCGGTACTTGAAGTCCTTGCAAGCGAATACGAAGGTAAAGTGAACATCGTAAAAGTTGATGTCACTCAATTACAATCTGTTGCTGCAGACTACAATATTCGTAACATCCCTGCATTATTGATGTTTAAAAATGGTGAAGTGGTTGCCACTCAAGTGGGTGCTGCACCAAAATCTAAGTTAGCGGCGTTTATTGAAGACAACATCTAATTCAATGTCATCAGCCCAATCATACGCTGAGACCACTCGGCGTATTTTTTTGCACTAAAATTGACAAAAACCCGTTTGTCTTCTATATTAGCTATTCAAGAAATAAAGGATGTCAATCCTGTCATTTTCTTACAAGACACAACACATAACATGCCACTCGGCAACAGCAATTGTTTTTACACAATTCTGAAATGATCGTTCCAAATTTTGAATTGTTGCTTTACAAAACAATGACGTGCATCTCTTGTCCGTTTGCGCCCGTATGTTGCTTCCTTTCTTACACTTTATCCCAGAATCTTACATTCTATCTGACCACCTATGAATTTAACAGAACTCAAGAAAAAACCGATTGGCGAACTGATCAAGATTGCCGAATTTATGGGCCTTGAAGGAATGGCACGTAATCGCAAGCAAGACATTATCTTTGCGATTTTGAAGCGCCACGCAATGAATGGGGAAGAAATCTTTGGTGACGGCGTTCTCGAAATTCTGTCAGATGGTTTCGGCTTTTTACGTTCAGCAGCAGGCTCTTATCTTGCCGGTCCAGATGACATCTACGTCAGCCCGTCGCAAATCCGTCGTTTTAACTTACGTACTGGCGATACCATTACCGGTACCATTCGTCCACCGAAAGAAGGTGAACGTTATTTTGCTTTACTCAAAGTGAACCAAATTAACTACGACACGCCTGAAAACTCGCGTAACAAGATTTTATTTGAAAACTTAACGCCACTGTTCCCAACTGAACAGCTGATTATGGAGCTCGGTAACGGCACCACTGAAGATTTAACTGCACGTGTGGTGGACTTAGTGGCTCCAATTGGTAAAGGTCAACGTTCTATTATTGTTGCCCCACCCAAAGCCGGTAAAACCATGTTGTTACAAAACATCGCGCAATCGATTGTTCGTAATAACCCTGAAGTCATTCTAATTGTGTTGCTTATTGATGAGCGACCTGAAGAAGTGACTGAAATGGAACGCACAGTTCGTGGTGAAGTCGTGGCTTCTACTTTTGATGAATCCCCTGCTCGTCACGTTCAAGTGGCTGAAATGGTGATTGAAAAAGCCAAGCGTTTGGTGGAACACAAAAAAGATGTGGTGATCTTACTCGACTCAATTACCCGTCTTGCCCGTGCCTATAACACCGTGATTCCATCATCAGGTAAAGTTTTAACCGGTGGTGTGGATGCACACGCTTTAGAGCGTCCAAAACGTTTCTTTGGTGCAGCACGTAATATTGAAGAAGGTGGCTCACTCACCATCATCTCGACTGCTTTGATTGAAACAGGCAGTAAGATGGATGAAGTGATTTACGAAGAATTCAAAGGTACAGGTAACCAAGAAATTACCCTTGATCGCCGTATTGCTGAAAAGCGAGTCTTCCCTGCCATGAACATCAAAAAGTCAGGTACACGTCGTGAAGAGCGCTTAATGTCTGAAGATAATCTACGTAAGGTTTGGATTTTACGTAAATTACTACATACTCAAGACGAACTTGTGGCCATGGAATTCTTACTTGATCGTATGAAAGAAACCAAAACCAATGATGATTTCTTTGATCAAATGAAGCGTAAAGCCAGCAACTAATCTGGCACAAAAAATTCTGATTTAAAGCAGAGGCTGTCTATAACGACAGCCTTTTGTTTAGGTTGACAAAAGTTACACAACGACACAATTGATGCCAATTTATGTAAACTTATTTTCAAAATTTTAATCAATTCAAGGACAAGCTAAAAAAACCGAAGTTTTTTAACTAGTTATTTGTTATTTCTCCAATATAAACCTTCGCCTTGATTGTTATTTTCTGTTAAAAAATCAGCGATTCTTTACGTTTTTGTGGCTTTTTTTCACATTGCCTAGTGGTATTTCAAAAAGCGCAGTGATAGCATATTCGCATACCCGTTAGACTGCTCCTGCCTTGTTAAACCTAATAAAAAATTAGGCGCAATAACAGCACACAACAGGCTAACCCAGGTCTTTTTTTATCTCATATTTAGAGAGTGATGCCATGTTATTCAAAAAAATCGCTATTGCTGCTGCAGTTGCTACTACTTTAGCTTTCGTTGGTTGTGCTAAAAAAACTGAAGAAGCTGCTGCTGACGCTAACGCTGCTGCATCTGAAGCTGTTGTAGCTGCATCTGAAGCGACTGCTGCTGCTGAAGCTGCATCTGTTGCTGCTCCTGCATCTGAAGCTGCTGCTGCATCTGAAGCTGCTGTTGCTGCATCTGAAGCTGCTGCTGTAGCTGTTGACGCTGCTGTTGAAGCGACTGCTGCTTCTGAAGCTGCTGCTCAATAATCTAAACTTTAGATTATTTGAAAAAAGAGAGCCCTTTGGCTCTCTTTTTTATTGTCTAAAATTTAATAAAAAAAGAGCAGATCAATCGATCTGCTCTGTACCTACGCGTTGACGGAACTTTTGTCCGGCACGGAAAGTCACCACACGGCGTGCAGAAATCGGAATTTCTTCACCCGTTTTCGGATTTCGACCCGGACGCTGACGTTTATCACGTAGCTCAAAGTTACCAAAACCCGAAAGTTTAACTTGTTCCCCAGAGATCAGCGCTTGGCTGATCTCATCGAAAAATAACTCAACCATTTGTTTCGCTTCACGACGATTTAAACTCGTGAGCTCACTTAAATGATCAGCCATTTCTGCTTTTGTTAATGCTGTCATGAAGCCCTCAATGTCGCTTGGTAAGTGTCTTGCAACACTTGTAGGATATTATCCATACCTGATTTAATTTCAGCATCTTCGAGTGTACGACTTGGATGCTGCCATAAAATAGCAAATGCCAATGAGCGTTTGCCGTCTTCTACACCTTGTCCAGTATACACATCGAATAACCAAGTTGAGTCTAGTAACTCGCCGCCAGTTTTTTCGATAAGTTGCTGAATTTCGCTAACATTAATCTTATCACTAATTAAAAGCGCAATATCACGTCGAACAGACGGAAAACGTGATAATTCTGTAAAATTAGATACATAAATTTGCAAAACAGCCGCTTGATCAAGTTCAGCGACCCAAGTCATGCCTAAATCAAGCTCAGTTTCTAAAGATGGATGCAAACGACCTAAGTAACCGATTGACTGACCATTGACCATAATCTCTGCCGATTGACCCGGATGTAACCAGCTACGCTCTGAACGTACATAATCCGCTTTGACACGCGCTGCTGCCAATAGTTCTTCAATGTCGCCTTTAAAATCAAAGAAATCCATTGGCTGTGGTTTACCATGCCAAGATTCTTGAGTTTTAGCACCCACTGCAATTAAGGCTAAGGTTGGGATTTGTTTTAAATCATGAATAGTGTTTGCATCTTGATAATCAAAACGTAAACCTAATTCAAAGAAACGTACACGGCTTTGTTGACGGTTAATGTTGTGCTGTACACAAGGGATTAAACTCGATAACAAAGTTGAGCGCATCACCGCTAAATCGCTTGAAATTGGGTTTGCCAATGCCAATGGATTAACCGCAGGATTCAGTTGCTTTTCAAGTTTTAAATCAGCAAAGCTAAAGCTAATGGCTTCTTGGTAGCCCAATGTCACCGCAGTTTGACGCAACTGAGCCAATTCAAATTGATCTTGATATTTGGCCAATTGAGCATCAATCACAGGTAAGCTGATTTGAATGTTGTCGTAACCGTGAATACGCGCCACTTCTTCAATCAAATCTTGGTAAATGGCCATGTCATAACGATGCGATGGCGGTACAACTGACCATTGACCTTGTGCGATCACGTCTACCTTACAACCAAGGCGTGTGAGCGCATCTGTAATAAAGTCAGAAGCCACTTCATAACCTAACAATTGATCCACTTGAGCTTGATTAAGTTCAATTGCATCGCGTGTTGGTAACACGCTTGGGTTTTCTGCTACAGTAATTGGACCAAACTCACCGCCTGCCAACTCAGCAATTAACTGTGAAGCACGGTGCATCGCCAGCATTGGCAATTCAAAATCTACACCACGTTCATAGCGCTGTGATGCATCGGTATGTAAACCAAAGCTACGCGCACGACCAGCAATCGCAAGTGGTGCAAAGAATGCAGATTCTAAGAAAATTTCAGTGGTTACATCGGTCACAGATGATGACAAGCCACCCATAATCCCTGCAATTGCTAACGCTTTTTCATCATCAGCAATCACCATCACATTGTCTTGTAATTCAACTTCTTGCTCGTTAAGTAAAACAAGCTTTTCACCAGCTGTGGCTTGACGTACATGCACTGAACCTTGAACTTGACCCGCATCAAAAGCATGTAATGGCTGACCAAGCTCCATTAACACGTAGTTGGTAATATCCACCAAAATACTGTGCTGACGGATGCCTGAACGTGCTAAAGCACGCTCCATCCATACTGGTGTTGGTGCTTTGGTATTGACGTTTTTAATGACACGACCTAAATAACGTGGGCAACCTTCTGTTGACACCACAACTTGCTTTTCGTCGCTAATGGTTGCTGCAACTTCTTTGATGTCAGGTGTAGTCACTGCCAATTGGTTAATCACGCCAATCTCGCGTGCGATACCGCGAATGCTAAAGCAGTCACCACGGTTTGGGGTGATACTGATGTCAATCACGTTGTCATCAAGCTCAAGATATTCACGGATATTAACACCTACAGGTGCATCTTCTGGTAGCTCTAACAGACCATCAATTTTGTCTTCTAAATCAATTTCAGATGCGCCGCACAGCATGCCTTGTGATTCAATGCCACGTAGCTTACCTTTTTTGATCTTAAAATCGCCCGGTAAAACAGCACCAATAGTAGCCACTGGCGCTTTCATGCCTACGCGTACGTTGGGTGCACCACATACAATTTGTAGTGGCTCAGCAGCGCCAATATTTACAGTCGTTACACGTAAACGATCTGCGTCTGGGTGTTGTTCAACCGTTAAAACTTCACCCACCACTACACCTGTAAATGGTTTTGCGGCTGGTGATAAGTCATCAACTTCTAAACCCAACATGGTCAGTTGATCAGACAGTTTGTCGCTATCAATAGCTGGGTTGACCCACGTACGTAACCAATTTTCGCTAATTTTCATTAAAATAAAACCTGTAATTTGAATCTTTAGAATCCCCCTCAAACTCCAATCAAGGAGTAGCCCTCCTGTATAAGCTAAGAGGTTAAGAGAGGATTAAATAAAAAGTTTTAAGCAAACTGGCGTAAGAAACGCACATCGTTTTGGTAGAACATACGTAAGTCGTTAATGCCATAACGTAACATTGCAAAACGCTCAACCCCTAAACCAAAGGCAAAACCTGTGTATTTCTCAGGATCAATACCTGCAGAACGCAGTACGTTTGGATGCACCATACCGCAACCTAATACTTCCAACCATTTGCCACGTTCATCCATAATATCCACTTCAGCACTTGGCTCTGTGAATGGGAAATAAGATGGGCGGAAACGTACTTTTAAATCTTTTTCAAAAAATTCATTTAAAAGATTGACCAATAAACCTTTAAGTTCTGCAAAGCTCGTTTTTTCAGCAACATACAAACCTTCGATTTGATGGAACATCGGTGAGTGGGTTTGATCTGAGTCACAACGATACACACGCCCCGGACACACAATACGAATTGGTGGCTGCTGGGTTTCCATGGTACGAATCTGTACGCCCGAAGTATGGGTACGTAACAAATGATTGACGTCAAAATAGAATGTATCGTGCATGGCACGTGCAGGGTGATGCCCCGGAATATTCAAGGCTTCAAAGTTATGATAATCATCTTCAACTTCAGGACCTGTTGCCACAGAAAAGCCTGCTTTGGTAAAAAATTGGCAAATACGTTCTTGGACTTGAGTAACCGGATGAATACTGCCAACGCTTTGACCACGGCCCGGTAGGCTAATATCAATGGTTTCGCTGGCAAGTTTGGCTGCTAAAGCAGCTTGTTGTAATGCAGTTTGACGCTCAGTTAAAGCGGCATTGATTGCTTCACGTACAGCATGAATTTGGGCACCAAACTCTTTACGCTGTTCAGGATCCATTTTGCCTAAAGACTTTGATTGCTCGGCAAGTTGGCTCTTCTTGCCGGTAAATTGCACTCGTACTTGATCGAGTGTAGCAAGGTCCTCTGCTGCTGCGATGGCAGCAAGCGCTTCAGTAGTCAGGGCTTCCAGTGACATAGTAACTCTCAAAGCAACATTTAGAAATATAATTAAAACCTGTCATTCTAACAGTTTTTCGCTATTTTTATGAAGCGTGTCTTTAACGAAAATTTAATTGCTAGGCGCTTTTGACAAAGGCTAAGATAAATACAAATTTCAATAGAGTGATGGCATGGCGCTAGACCCCATTTGGCAACAACAATTGACCTTAGTCAGCTATGGCAATCAATATCTTGCTCACGACTTAAATTTGAGTCGTTGGCTCAATCACGCGATTTTTGCGCAACATGCCTTTTTCTTTCGGGATTTAAACTCACAGCAGTTGTTGGCACAGCATTTTCAGATTTGGCTTGAAGGCTTAAAAGCCCAAGGTGTGACTCGCTTAAGCCTACATTGCTCCAGTTTATTGCTTAACGAAAAAAATCCCAACCCCAATATTGAGCTGATTCCTTATGCACATTTTATTGTCAGCCATAGCCCAAAAGCCCAACATGCTTGGCTGTGTGGTCGTGAACTTGCTGCTTGGTATCAATCGGAACAAGATTACGAAGCGCCAATTGGACAAGAGATGGTAAACCGCGTAGAAACTTTATGGCGTTATGAACTTAACAGCAAACTGGCTAAACACATCGCTGCTGATTTACAATGCCCCAATTGGGATGAAATTGAGCAATTTTTACAAACCGAATTGTTTAACCACCCATTGGCTCAAGATTTTACTGTGCCCCATGCAGGCATGGCTTACTATGGCATTCCAGATCCGCAAGATCAAAGTGATTATCTGGCTTTAATCCCAAGCGAGGTGCAAGCAGATTATGCGCATGAACGCCTACATCAGTTAGATGCATTGACGCAACATATCGCGACACTAAGAAAATTAGCACAGCAGCAAGACGCTCAAGATTTGCCTGCAGAACGACATCTGCAATATAAACACTTTGCTGAAAAAATTGAGGATTTACACGCTAAATTTATTGTAAAAGTCGCCAACCACTATGCAACTGCTCACTTAAGTCATCAAAGTGCGCAGACACCATTAGATAGCGCTATAGATGAAAAACTCGATTTTCCAACAGCATCAAGCAAGAAAGTCGGTGCAACACATGTGATTAAACTGATTTTAATGACTGCCCTGATTTGTGCAGCTGCATATTATTTTGGATTTTAAACAAAAAAAAGACCGCAAAAGCGGTCTTTTTTTCAAGTCATAAAGACTTATGCAGCCAATGCATCTTTCGCTTTTTGAGCGATAGCAGCAAACGCAACAGCGTCATG
Source organism: uncultured Acinetobacter sp. (assembly GCF_947626835.1). Taxonomy (GTDB): domain Bacteria; phylum Pseudomonadota; class Gammaproteobacteria; order Pseudomonadales; family Moraxellaceae; genus Acinetobacter. The sequence continues at coordinate 18,715 of NZ_CANQTS010000007.1, forward strand.
CATAGCGATGTCAGCAAGTACACGACGGTCGATGATCACTTGAGCTTTTTTCAAGCCAGAGATCATACGGCTGTACGATAAACCATTTTGACGAGCACCAGCATTGATACGCGCAATCCATAAAGCACGGAATTGACGTTTCTTTTGACGGCGGTCACGGTAAGCATATTGACCAGCTTTGATTACCGCTTGGAACGCTACGCGGTAAACGCGTGAGCGAGCACCGTAGTAACCTTTAGCGCGAGCAAGAATTTTTTTGTGACGGCGATGAGCCTGTACACCACGTTTTACACGAGCCATTTATAATCTCCTTAGATGTACGGGCACATAGCGCGAACTGCTGCAACGTCACTTACGTGAACCATTACACAGCCGCGTAATTGACGAATACGCTTAGCAGATTTTTTGGTCAAAATGTGGCGTTTGAACGCTTGTTTACGCTTAAAACCGTTTGCAGTCGCTTTGAAGCGTTTAGCTGCACCACGGCGGGTTTTCATCTTAGGCATAACAACCTCTTTTGAACACCTGTTCGGAACGTCTGCACCATTGCAAAAACGACCTGCAGGTAAGGGAGCCGATATTCTAAAGCATCTTTGTCTAAAACAAAAGCATTGTTGCTTAATATAAAATGATCTTTTTACTTGCGAGCCATATGATTTTTGGAAATACTGGAACGCATTATTTTTGCCCATTTTATTAAAATATTGGTTATGAAAGCAATTATCGCTGTAGCACTGTTTAGTTTACCTTTTTGCCTTGCCCATAGTGAGCCAGTCAAAACCCAACAATTAACCCCACAAACTTCAGCTGCCCTGCCCGCTCATCTCACCACACGTATTGATTGGCAGCAATTTCCAAAGCCGCATTATCAAAATCAAGACTTAAATCGGCAAGATCGTAGCGCAATTGTACGTGTTTCTGCTGATGAAACAGGTAAAGTGACCCAAGCCAGTATCCAAGAAAGTAGTGGTATCAAAAAAATTGATCAGGCACTACTCAAAGCCGTAGCAAGCGCGCAAGTCAAACCGCATCAGGTTCAAGACACCACCTTACCTATTATTGGCTATCAAGTCTTTAACTTGAAATATCAACACGATGATCAAGAACTTTGCCAATATCAGTTTAATTCGCAAGTATGGCAAGTACAGCAACAGGGTCAAAAAGCTGCTTTTACTTATCAGCAACAACCCGTTTTGGCTTTAACAGAAGATGATTTAAATCAGCATACACGTCGTGTTGCTTTTGAATTAAAAGTGAATAAAAAAGGCGATGTTAAACAAGTCAAAATTAACAAAGGCTCAGGCATCTATAACATTGATCAACAAGTGAAAAACGCTGCACAATCGGTACGGTTGAACGTAGCACGTAAATATTGGCTGTATAAACCCAATACCTTAAAAGATGAGATTGTATTTAAACTTAATGATTGCGCTTGATTACCATAACCAAAATACCAGATAAATAAACAGATAACGTCCGATTTTTGCCACACTCACCATCAGTAAAAATCGGATGAAATTTTCTCGCATTAAACCAGCAATCAAGGTAATGGGATCACCAATGATCGGGGTCCAACTCAACAATAACGACCAAAACCCATAACGATGATACAGCTTTTGTGCGCGATTAAGTTTTTGCTCTGATACAGGAAACCATTTTTTATCTTTAAAATGTTGTGCCTTAACGCCTAAGTACCAATTGACACAACTGCCTAAAATATTCCCCACGCTTGCCACAACAATCAGCAAAGCTGCTGCGTAATCGGTTTGGCTTAATAAACCTAGCAATACCGCCTCAGATTGTAACGGCAATAAAGTGGCTGCACCAAAGGCACTTAGAAACAGCAGCAACAGTGCCAAATTACAAACCTAAACGCTTTTTGGTACGGCTATATTCAAGACTTGACCAAACACACATCAAAATCAACACCACAATACGCGCCCATGAATAAATCTCTGCAATCGGACTAATCGCAGCGCGCAACATATTTTGATCTTTAGTGGCTAAACTTTCCGCAATTTTTTGCACATGCACTGCTTCTGCCACAAACAACAATAAGCATAAGGCAATACCAAAAATAATACTTAAATAGATTCGTGCGTTATTTTCAACAATACGCGTTAAATTTAAGAAAAACTGTTGCATTGACCCAGACCATTGAAAAAAGATTCATCTGCATGGTAGCAGATTTAAGCCGTGAGCTGAATTGCCAAGGCACGTTGCACCGCAGGACGTGCAGTGAGACGCTGCATATAAGCCAAAACATGCGGATAGTCTGCCAAATCAATTTGTTGCCACTCATGGCGTAAAATCCAAGGCAAAATTGCCATATCTGCAATCGAGTAATCACCTGCAACATAGTCACGATTTGTAAGCTGCGTATCTAACACCCTGTATAAACGCTTAGTTTCTGCCACATAACGCTCGGTTGCATAAGTAATTCGCTCAGGAGCAAAGCGACTAAAATGATGGTTTTGTCCTAGCATTGGGCCAAAACCACCCATTTGCCACATCAACCATTGCTCTACTTCTATACGCTCAACTGCATCGTTTGGATAAAACTGAGCACTTTTACGAGCTAAGTATTGCAAAATTGCGCCTGATTCAAATACCGAAATTGGCTCACCACGCGGTCCATCTTGATCAACAATGGCAGGAATTTTATTGTTGGGTGAGATTTTTAAAAAATCAGCTTGAAATTGATCATCTTGGCTAATATTGATCAGCACAACTCGATACTCAAATCCCATTTCTTCTAAGGCAATGCTAATTTTATGACCATTGGGGGTGGGCCAATAATAAAGATCAATCATGAACTATTAAACTCCGTTTTTTTAATCAATAGAATTTTTATAACATGCTTTAAGCAGATTTTTTGTAAAGAAAATGTTTTATAAAAACAATTAATTAAAATTTTATAAATAAATTTTTTTATTTTTTTCTTGAAATTTTTTAAGCTAAACCTATATAAAAAATACGCAAACGATCTGTTTTGGATGTTGAGCGTCAGGTTGCGAATATTGAATTGCAGCCACTTATTTGTATGACTTTGCTAACCTTAGGAGGTTTTATCAATGAGTAACATGACTTTAAGCCCATTATTTCGTCGTGGTATTGGCTTTGACCGTTTAAATGATTTCTTCGACTATGCCATGCAAAGCGACACTCCAAATTATCCGCCATATAACATCGAAAAACGCGGTGACAATACTTACCGTATTGTGGTGGCAGCCGCAGGCTTTGATCAAGATGAATTGGCCATTCACCTTGAAAATCGCGTGTTAAGCATTACGGCACAGCCTAAAGCACAAGACCAAGAACAGGTTGAGTTCTTACATAAAGGCATTGCCCGTCGTGCATTTAAACTGTCATTACGTTTGGATGAATATATTGAAGTGCAACAAGCCGATTACCAAAATGGTTTGCTGTCAATTGACTTACAACGCATTATCCCTGAAGAAAAGCTACCGCGCCAAATTCCAATTGGACATCAACTTGAGCAAATTGAAACACAGGCTTAATATTCTTGCCGTAGAATAAGGCATAAAAAAAGCGCTGCAACTGCAGCGCTTTTTGATGGGTGATTACTTTTTCTTTTTCGGTCCAAGTAACATACCCATTTGACGACCTTCCATTTTTGGAGATTGCTCAACAACACCAAAATCAACTACGTCAGCTTCAACTTTTTGTAATTGCGCTAAACCTAATTGTTGATGGGCCATTTCACGACCACGGAAACGAAGGGTGATTTTCACCTTGTTGCCTTCTTCAAGGAACTTGATGATTGAACGTAATTTTACGTTGTAATCACCAACATCAGTACCAGGGCGGAGCTTGATTTCTTTCACCTGTACTTGATGTTGTTTTTTCTTCGCTTCTTTTTGCTTTTGCTTAAGGTCAAACAAATGCTTGTTAAAGTCCATAATTTTACAAACTGGTGGCTCAGCATTGGCAACGATCTCAACCAAGTCAAGATCAACAGCTTCTGCAGCGCGCACGGCGTCTGCTAAGCTTACAATACCTTTTTGCTCACCATTTTCGTCTACAAGACGAACTTCTTTAGCACGAATTTCATCATTCAAAGCAGGACGGTTTGACTTACCGCCCTGTTGATTACGGTCAGGCTGTTTAATCGCTGTTACTCCACAATGTACCGGCCGCGTTCGGCAACGGCTACTTTCACTAAGTCAACGAAAGCATCGATTGACATAGTACCCAAATTTTTCCCTGAGCGGGTACGCACGTTTACAGTACCTTCTTCAACTTCACGGTCACCTAAAACCAGTAAGTAAGGAATACGTTCTAACGTACGTTCACGAATCTTAAAGCCGATTTTCTCATTTCTCAAGTCTGAAATCGCGCGGATACCGCTTTCTTTAAGTTTTGCGACGACTGACTCACACGCTTCGGCTTGTGAATCAGTAATGTTCATCACGCAGGCTTGAGTTGGTGCCAACCAAGGTGGCATAAAGCCTGCATAGTGCTCAATTAAAATACCAATGAAGCGTTCAAAACTGCCTAAGATCGCACGGTGTAACATCACAGGCTGATCACGGTCGTTGTCTTCAGTGACATACGAGGCGTCTAAACGCTCTGGTAAGTTAAAGTCACACTGAATAGTACCACATTGCCATACACGACCTAAGCAGTCTTTTAAAGAGAATTCAATTTTTGGACCGTAGAATGCGCCTTCACCCGGTTGTAATTCCCACTCAAGACCGGCTGCATCTAAAGCATCAGCTAAAGATTTTTCTGCCATATCCCAAAGCGCGTCATCACCTACACGTTTTTCAGGACGTGTAGAGAGTTTCATTTGCACATCTTCAAAACCAAAGTCTTTATAAACATCTAAGGTTAATTTAATGAAGTCTGCAACTTCTTGACCAATCTGTTCTTTAGTACAGAAAATATGCGCGTCATCTTGAGTAAAGCCACGTACACGCATAATGCCATGTAATGAACCCGATGGTTCGTTACGGTGACAAGAACCAAACTCGGCTAAACGTACCGGTAAATCACGGTAAGATTTTAAACCTTGATTGAACACTTGTACGTGACAAGGACAGTTCATAGGTTTAACGGCATAGTTACGATTTTCAGAATGGGTGGTAAACATGTTATCTGCGTAGTTGGCAGCATGTCCTGATTTTTCCCATAAAGTAAAATCAACCACTTGTGGGGTACGAATTTCTTCATAACCATTGTCTTGTTGTACTTTACGCATGTATTGCTCAAGTACTTGGTAAATCGTCCAACCGTTTGGATGCCAGAACACCATACCCGGTGCTTCTTCTTGCATATGGAACAAATCAAGCGCTTTACCAATTTTACGGTGATCGCGTTTTTCTGCTTCTTCAATACGTTTTACATAGGCAGCAAGCTGCTTTTTATCTGCCCAAGCAGTACCGTAAACACGTTGTAATTGTTCGTTTTTCGCATCACCACGCCAGTAAGCACCTGACATTTTAGTCAGTTTAAAGGCTTTTAAGAATTTGGTGTTTGGAACGTGCGGACCACGACACATATCCAAATAGTCTTGATGGTAGTACAAGCCCATTTCGGTTTCTTCAGGCATGTCTGCAATCAAGCGTAATTTGTAGTCTTCGCCACGCGCTGTGAACTCTGCAATCACTTCATCACGCGGTGTCATTTTTTTAATGACATCATAATCTTGGTCGATGAGCTTTTTCATGCGCGCTTCGATGGCAGCCATGTCATCTGGCGTAAACGGCTTTTCACTGAAAATATCGTAATAAAAACCATCTTCAATGACAGGACCAATCACCATCTTCGCTTCAGGGAACAATTGCTTAACCGCATGACCCACTAAATGTGCGCAAGAGTGACGAATGATGTGAACACCATCTTCATCTTTTGGCGTGATGATTTGTAAGGTTGCGTCTTCAGTAATTAAGTCAGAAGCATCAACGAGTTGACCGTTAACACGACCTGCAACTGTATTTTTTGCAAGACCCGGACCGATGCTCAGCGCAACGTCCATCACAGATACGGCTTGATCAAACTGTTTTTGATCGCCATTTGGCAAAGTGATAATTGGCATAGAAAATCCTTAAGGAGTGATGCCCCGTACCATAGAGCATGTCACCGCGAGATTATGATCGAGGAAATTCCTCAAAAGATAAAAACGGTGGATAAATAAAAATCGTCTTGAATTTTACACGGCTTAACCCATGGATTAAACCTTTCGAATTAAAAAAAGCGGCCACAGCCGCTGTTTTTATTGATCCGAGATGAGTGCTACTTGTTGGATGTAGTTAAATAATTTTAACTTCGATGCCGCAAGCTCTTCTTCAGAGACTTGTTTGTTGATATCACGCTGAATTCGTAAAATATGCTGACGAATCGGGTGATGCTCAGCGGCATTGTGCGCCTTCATAAACTCTTTAATGACAGGGTCGCCTTGATTGATCATACGATCAACCCAACGTTGTAACTGTGCAGTTTTTTTCGCGCCTTGTTGTGGCGTTAAGTAAGATAAAATCACGCTTTCATCTTCATTGCGCAATAATTTACCAATACGTAAAAATTGACGACGACGTGCCTCACCTGAAGTGATCGCACGGACATCAAGCAGTGCCTCAATTAAGCGTTCTTCAACAGGGAGATTATTGATTTGCTTAACATTAAGTTGTGCAAGCTGCTCACCTAAAGCGGCCATACGTTGTACGGCTTTTTTCTGTTCGGTTTTACTTGCACGTCCTTCCAAAGATTCAAAGTCTTCTTCGGTAAAACGGGTTGATCGACGTGCCACGATTAATCTGCCTCGTAAAATTTTGCTGCAAATAGTGCTTGAATCTCAGACAAAGCTTTTTCTTCATCTAAACCTTCAATCACCAAGCGTAAAGTTGTGCCCTTGCCTGCACCAAGCATCAGCAAAGACATAATATTTTTTGCATCGACTAATTTGTCACCTTTGCCAATTTGAATCGATGAACGAAATTTGGTAGTGACCTCAATTAGCTTACCAGATGCACGCGCATGTAAACCTAGTTTATTCATTACGTCAACAGTTGTTTCGATCATGACCAGTGCTTCATTTCTCGGTGGAGGACTTGAATAGACCATTTTGCCTCAAGGGCTTGTCTGAGTCTATCGACAATATATACAGAACGGTGTTGCCCACCGGTACAGCCAATCGACACTGTAATATAGTGACGATGCCCTTCGGCAAAGGTTGGCAACCATTTATCTAAAAACCCATGCAGATCATTAAACATCTCATTGACTTGCTCACTTTGGCTTAAAAAATCTTTGACCGGCTGATCAAGTCCTGAATATTGACGTAAGCTTAAATCCCAATGCGGATTGGGTAAATGTCTGACATCAAAGACATAATCGGCATCGAGTGGAATGCCATGCTTATAACCAAAAGATTGTAAAATCACCACCAAGCGCTCATTTTGCCCTAATTTAGACAGCAAAACATGTTTTAAATCATGCACGCTTTTGTCGGTGGTATCAATACTCACTGTTGCGCGCATTTGAATCGGCAAGAGTAATTTTTTTTCTTCTTCAATACATACACTTAAGCTTTGAAAACGACTCGATAATGGATGCGGACGACGTGAGGCACTAAAACGGGCAAATAATTCTTTGTCTTGTGAGCTTAAAAAAATCACTTCAACATCGCCGTGTTGTTGCAATAAAGCAAACACATCATCAAATTCTTGCAAATCAGCACGCGTGCTTCTGACATCTACCCCAAGCGCTAACAGCTCTAGATTATTTTCATAATCAAGTTTAGATACAATTTCAGGAAGCAATGCCAAGGGTAAATTGTCGATACAGTAATAGCCCAAATCCTCTAGCACCTGTAAGGCAGATGATTTACCTGAGCCTGATTGTCCTGTCACAATTAAAATACGCTTCATGGCATTACTCCTTTGAGTTTTTAAGCGCTATGTTTAACCTGTAAGTTATCAATTAAACGTGTTGCACCTAATTTGGCTGCCACAAACAGCACTACATCTTGATCAAACTGCTGAACTTGTTGCAGTTGAGGACTACGTGCCTCTACATAATCGACCTCAAAACCAGCATCCGTTAAGCTTTGACGTAGGATTGCTAAAACATCGGCTAAAGCTTCACCTGCTTGTAACTGTGTTGCCGCAGCTTTTAAGCTTTGATAGATGGTTGGCGCAATAGCACGATGCTCAGGGCTTAAATAACCATTGCGTGAACTTAAAGCCAAACCATCTTCAGCACGGGCAATCGGTACACCAATCACCTCCAGCGGGATGTTTAAATCACGTACAAATTGACGAATCACTGCCAACTGTTGATAGTCTTTTTCCCCAAAGAAAGCATATTTTGGCTGCACCATATTAAATAGTTTGGTCACCACCACCGCAACACCATCAAAATGACCAGGGCGTTGTAAACCACATAAGTCGTTGGTAATACCCCCAACTGAAATATTGGTTAAACGTGGCTGATTGCCATACATTTGTTCAACGGTGGGTGCAAAAACAATGTCACAGCCCACTTCAGCCAATAATCGCTGATCTTGCTCTAAAGTACGTGGATAGCTGTCGAAATCTTCGTTAGGTCCAAATTGAATTGGATTGACAAAAATACTGACCACGACCACATCACACAGTTTTTTGGCTTCACGCACAAGGTTTAAATGACCTTGGTGTAAATTACCCATCGTGGGTACAAAACCAATGATTTTACGTGCTGCACGAGCTGGACTGAGTGATGCACTTAAGCCTTGAATTGTGGTTTCTGTTTTCATTGTTTACAGCTCTACCTGAAAGGTGTGTTCTTTGGCGGGAAAAGATCCATCTAATACGGCCGTATGATAGGCTTTAAAAGCATCTAAAATAGCGGTCTCACCTGCTTGCTCTTTCATAAAGTTACGCACAAATTTTGCTACGCGACCAAAAGTTAAGCCCAACATATCTTGTACAACTAAGACTTGACCATCGGTTGCATTGCCGGCCCCAATGCCAATCACGGGCGTATGTGGAAATAATTCGCTAATTTCTTGTCCCAATTGTGCCGGTACACATTCAAGCAACAATAGCGCAGCACCTGCTTCCACTACAGCCTTACAATCGCTAATCAGTTGATCGGCTGCTTCACGGGTACGTGCTTGAAGCTTATAACCACCCAATACATGAACTGATTGCGGTGTTAAACCTAGATGCACACATACCGGAATACCATTACGGGTTAACACTTCAACAGTTTCGGCCAACCATGCACCACCTTCCATTTTGACCATTTGCGCACCAGCTTGCATCACAGTACGTGAGTTTTGCAAAGCATCGTTTAAAGTGGCATAACTCATAAACGGTAAATCGGTCATAATAAAAGCGTGACTGTTGCCACGGCGTACCGCAGCAGTGTGATAAGCCATATCGTCTACGGTGACAGGCAAAGTCGAATCACGCCCTTGAATAGACATCCCCAAGGAATCGCCAATCAAAATGCTATCAATTTGGGCAATTTCCATGGCTTTGGCCATACTGGCGTCATAACATGTAAGACATGAAAATTTACGTGCTTCAGCTTTAAAGCGGCGCAAATCGCTTAGACTAATCATGTAGCTATTCCTCTATGGAAGTAAAAGGACATCCCTAAAAAATATTATAATGCTGCCCAATCGGCATCAGCGCAAACGGCTAAACTTGCCTGTTGAACCAAGGCTAAGTCCTGTAGTTTTTGACCTTTCACCTGTAAATGTGGGTCGAGATCTAAAAGTGGCAACACCACAAACTCACGCTCCAACACACCCACATGTGGCACAGTTAGACGCTCATTTTGAATGTGTTGATCAGCATAGAGTAATAAGTCCAGATCTAAAGTGCGTTCGCCCCAATGACGTAAGCGTACACGACCAGCTTCTTGCTCAAAGCGTTGTAATTGATCCAACAAAGCAAGCGGCGCTAAATCTGTACTGAGTTGCACCACAGCATTCAAATAATCCGGTTGATCTTGTGGACCCATGGGTGGGGTTTGGTACAACTTAGAGGTTTTGACCTGACCTAAAGTGGCAAGTTTTGCCACCGCTTCGGTTAAAATTTCTTTTGAATCGCCAAGATTGCTGCCTAAGCCAATATAGGTGATGATCATTGTGTTGGTCCAAAAATCACTTGTGTTAAATCACGTTGAACGCGTTTACGTTTTAAAATCGGATGATCATGACCAATCGTGCCATCGGTACTGCCTGATGCCACCGAACGCTGCACCTGGGTTTGTACTTCTTGCTTGGCTTTACGCTGACGACGGCTACGTGATTCAGGCTCTTGCACCAAAGGCTCAAGCTCTTGTGGCTGTCTTGCCAACACCACGTCATCTTCATGCGATTTTGAACGACGGCTCTTGCTACGTTGACGGTTATACTGTCCAATCACACGTTCTTTTTGATCACTGCTCATGATCTGATAAGCATCCCACCATTCGCCCATGCCTTGGGTGGTAGTGTCGCCTGATTTTTCACGTAACAATAAAAAGTCAAACCCAGCACGGAAACGCGCATGTCCTGATAATGCTTCAATTTGTTGTGGTTTTGGATTGAGCAAACGCGTTTGCATTTCCCAAACTTCACGAATAAAAGTTTCGGCAAAACGTGGAATTACAGTACGGGTACTTTGACGTTTAAGCACATCTAAGCCTGCTTGAGCGCGTGCTTCGGCGGCCACAACACCTTTATGTTGATAAAAATGACAACGTTCTAGGAACTGTTCCCACAACAATACCGCATAGAAAAATGCAGGATTAATGGTTTTACCAATTGAAATACGTTGATCGGTATTTTTTGCTGCACGTTCAATAAATGGCGTGATTTTAGGTGCAATATCAGCAAACAATTGTTGCCAAATACCAAACTCAATCAACATTGGCATCACACGATTTAAGTGACCCATGGTAAAGAGTTTTTGTGACTCATCGTATAAACGGTGTGGCGATACATCACGTAATAAGTACGCTGCTTCTGGATTAAAGATGTCTAAAATTTCAGGTGCAATACTAAAATTTAATTTGGCTGCAAAACGTAAGGTACGCAGCATACGCACTGGATCTTCTTCAAAACGCGTTTGCGGATCACCCAACAGACGTAAAGTTTTATGTTTAATATCATCGGCTGCATTACAAAAATCCAGCACAATGCCTTTACGCGGTTGGTAATACATGGCATTAATTGAAAAGTCCCGACGAACAAAGTCTTGCTCAATCGTGCCCCAATTATTATCACGTAAAATCATGCCTTGGGCTGATGTTACCGCTTTTTTGGGTGGCGCACGGAAAGTGGCTACTTCGACCAATTCACGACCTGAATAAACATGTGCCAATTCAAAACGACGACCGATAATTCGGCAACGACGACCGAATACTTCCTTGATTTGGCTTGGAGTCGCATTCGTGACAGCGTCAAAATCCTTTGGATTAAGACCAAGCATTAAGTCACGAACACCACCGCCCACAATATAAGCTTCATAACCTGCTTTGGTTAAAGCATCGATGACATCTAAAATATAAGAAGGTAATTGTGCGGTAGATAAACCGCATTTTGACGCGCGCAAGGTTTGCAAAAGACGCTGTCTCCTACGTCTGAACGTAATTTTATTAAGATAACGCTAATCATATCGCTTAGCTGCTCAAAGGGCAATTTGATAATCCATTAGAAATTATCGAAGCAGGCTTAAGATCAGCTGTTTTATGCAAAATTGGCTTATAAAGCCAGTCGCGCGCGATTTTTTTCTAATAACTTAGGTCCAATACCTTTGACATTTTCAAGCTCTTCAATACGCTTAAAGCCACCATGTTGCTGGCGATAATCAATAATGGCTTGGGCTTTTTTAGCCCCCACGCCTGACAATTGCTGTAATTCTGCCAAGGATGCCCGATTTAAACTGACTTTACCAGCTGTAGTGGTAGTTGCACCCGTTACTTGGGTACTGGGTTTACCTAAATAATAATTGGGATCTTGAGCTGCTTTTTTGGCCTGTAAGCGCATATCTATGGCTTGTTGCTCGGCTTGCCATTTGGCATAGTCACGATCAAATTGATTCGCCTGTGTTGGATGGGCGAACATGAGTAACAACAGTATCACGATGATGGGCATGATGAGCCTCCTTGGCAGTTTTGGCCGCCTCCCATAATTGATCCATCTCAGCGAGGCTCATCTGATCAACTGATTTGCCTTGTAACAAGGCCTGTTGTTCGATATAAGCAAAACGGCTACGAAACTTATGGATGGTGCCAAGTAATGCGCTTTCACTTGATACTCCTAGTTTACGCCCAACATTGACCAATGAGAACAAACAATCGCCAAACTCGTCTTGAATCTCGTCGGAATGCCCATTTTGCATGGCCTGTTGTAGTTCACTCAATTCTTCTTCTAATTTCTCATACGCATCTTCTACATGTGCAAAATCAAAACCAATTTTAGCGGCATTTTTTTGCATGGCTTCGGCCTGTTGTAAACTTGGACCCGGTTTAATGGCATCTAAGCGGGCTTGCGGCTTGCCTTGTTTTTCTTGGTTTTTAATATCTTGCCATAAATTAGACACTTGTTCAGGCGTTAACTGCTCAAATTTTTCTGCTTCAAATACATGAGGATGGCGACGAATCAATTTTTGTGTAATAGCATCAACCACATCCTGAAAATCAAATGCACCTTGTTCACTATACATTTGCGCTTGAAACACCACTTGCAGCAATAAGTCACCCAATTCATCCCGAATATCATTCAGATTGCCACTACGCACTGCATCTTCAACTTCGTATGCTTCTTCAATGGCGTAACGGGTGAGGCTGTGTGGGGTTTGCTCGCGATCCCAAGGGCACTTTTCGCGTAATTCGCGCATAATATCAAGTAACTGTTGCATGGTTGTGTAGCTCTTTTGCTTTATGACGAGTATAAATAAAAAAACCCAGTCATAAAGACTGGGCTTATGTGCCTAAACAGAAATTAACGTTTAAATTTCTTTTCAGCTTTCTTAAATTTCTGTACATAACGACGTTTACGCGCAGCTGCACGTTCGTCCATTTGTGACTTACGTCCTTCAAATGGGTTTTCTGAGGTTTTAAACTCAATACGTACAGGCGTACCTTCAAGTTTATACACTTTACGGAATACGTTTTCTAAATAACGACGGTAATCGGCAGGCGTTTTATCGACTTTGTTACCATGAATCACAATCGTTGGTGGGTTTTGACCACCAATATGTGCATAACGCATTTTAATACGACGACCTTGTACCATACCCGGTTGATGCGCTTCGGTTGCATCATTTAAGATTTGGGTAATTTTAGCAGGCGATACTTTTAAGCGTGCTGAATCATAGGCACGGTGGATAGAAGGATAAAGATCACCAACACCCGTACCATGTAATGCAGAAATTAAATGCACTCTTGCCCAAGGAATAAAGTCAAAGCGACGTTCAATGTCGAGTTTACATTGCTTACGGTCATACTCGGTCATGTTGTCCCATTTGTTGACCGCAATCACCATGGCACGACCAGCTTCTAACGCATAGCCAATTAAATGTAAATCTTGCTCAACAATACCGTCACGTGCATCAACCACCACCACAATCACGTTGGCGTCTTTAATGGCTTGGAGTGTTTTAACAATCGAGAATTTCTCGATCATTTCATCCACTTTACCCTTACGACGTACACCGGCGGTGTCAATCAGCGTATATTTACGTTCATCACGTTCAAACGGAATATAGACCGAGTCACGCGTTGTACCCGGTTGGTCAAAGGCAACCACACGTTCTTCACCCAATAAACGGTTCACAAGTGTTGATTTACCCACGTTTGGACGACCAATGATCGCTAAACGTAAACCTGTGTCTTTGTCGTGTTCATCTGGATTTTCATCTTCAGGCACATCGTGTAACACTTCTTCAAGCATTTGTTGCACACCACGACCGTGGCTGGCTGCCACTTGCATCGGCTCGCCCATACCGAGTTTATAAAACTCAACCAAGGCAGCTTCGGCATGTACACCATCAACCTTGTTGGCTACAAGGAAAACTTTTTTACCAAGTGTACGTAAATCACGGGCAATTTGTTCGTCAGAGGCAAGCAAACCTGCACGAGCATCCACCACAAAAATAATCATGTCTGCTTCGTGAATGGCAGTTTTTGATTGCTCTGCCATGTAATTGTCGATCCCACCTTCGGATTCGCCAATACCACCTGTATCTACCACGATAAAGGATTTGTTTTGGTAGGTCGCATCACCATATTTACGGTCACGAGTCAGACCTGCAAAGTCTGCCACCAGTGCGTCACGGCTCTTGGTAATTTGGTTGAACAGCGTTGATTTTCCGACGTTCGGACGACCAATGAGCGCAATTACGGGTTTCATAGATTAACCTTATAGTTAAGATCGGCCATTCATTAAGTGGCCTGAACATCAGAAACAATGGGAAGAAAAAATGAGTCAAAGACTAAATAAAACACGGGGGCGTGCTGTGCATGTCCCCGTGTATAAAATACGATGGCGCCTAGTTTACCACAAGCGGGTAAAAAATTAACGATTCTGCCAAATGCTATAGGTACCCTTTTGACTTGATACATATAATTGTTGGTCAACACTACGTAACGAGCGCACTTCGCCTGAGGTTTTGGCGCGTCCAATCAAGTTACCGCTATTCGGATCAACCAGATGTAGTACACCATCTAAATCACCGACCACCAATTGATTGCCTAAAACAGCAGGGTTACTTAAACGACGATTGAGCAACTGCTCATTTTGCCACAGTTGTTGACCTGTAGTGATATCATAGGCTGTGAGTTGACCGCCACTTTGAGCCACAAAAACTTTGTTATCAAAAATAACTGGGCTACGTAAGCTTGATGCATCTTCACTCCAAATCACTTGTTGTGAAGCCAAATCCATAGCCGTAAGTTGACCTTGATAACTGGTGCTAATTAAGTAACGTCCTGCGACTACAGGCTCACCATCAATATCATTTAAACGCTGAATATCAGAGCGGCCATCATTAATTGATACACGGCGCTGTAATTGTGGAATACCAGTTACTGTATCAATCACATACACATAACTATTTGCCCAAGCCACCAATACAGTACGTGGATCAACCGCGACCGGTGCTGCTGTACCACGCATGCTAAAGTCGACTTTTGGCAAATTATAGGTCCAAATTTGCTGACCAGTGCTGATGTCGTGTGCAAATACAGTCCCATCATTGGCCAAAGTAATGACACGACCTGCTTGAATCAAGGAGGGTGCAAGTACTGCACTACTGAGTTGGCTTTGCCATTTGGTTTGACCGGTGGCTTGATCAAGTGCAAACAATTGACCTTTTTTATTGGCCACCACTACAATACCTTCGCCAGCGACAGCACCAGCACTAATGCCAGCTTTAGAGATTTTACTTTGCCAAATACGTTGCTTGCCTTGATAGGCTGTCACTTCACCTTTAGGGTCGGCAGCAAAGACCTGACCTTGGGCTAAACCCAACTGTAAACGTAGTGGGTCAACTGCATTGGTTGCAGCCACACTATAGTTGGCAATAGCAACCAAACTGCTTGAAGCAGAAATTTTAGGTAATGGACTTGGCTTTTGTTCTGCAACCTTAATGGCTTTATTTGAACAACCGACCAAAGCCAAACTCAGTAGGCCCAAAGCCAATGGCGCTTTATAATTCATTTTCATTGAGGCTCATCCATTTTCATCTCTAAAACAGGGCGTTCGATTTCAGGATCATCAACTAAAACACCCACACTTTCGAGTTTAATTTGTAAAATTTGACGTTCTTGTTGACGTTCTAATAAACCATCCCATGCGCTCATATAGGCTTTTTTGGCATTTTCAATATCGTTTTTTGCCACATAAACATCACCACGCGCTTCATCTGCGGTGGCTTTAAAGGCAGGATCAGTGACTGCGCTTAAGCTTTTTAAGGCAGTATCAAATTTATCTTGTGCCAATTGGCTATACGCTAGACGCAATTTAACCACATGAATAAGGCCTTGGTCATCGACTTTGGCATTTTCAACTTTCATTAAGGCTTTTTCAGCAGTGGCATAATCGTTACGCTCAAATGCCAATTTTGCCAACATTAATTGTGTTTGAATGGCTTGGACTGAATCTGGATAATTTTTGACGATTTCATCAGCCGTTTTGGTCAAGCTGTTCCAAGCATTGTCATCTTTAACATCCACTGTGGCAGCCTGATCCATGAGCTGCTGAACCTTGGCAGTTTGCAGCTGTGCTTCGCCTTGCTGCTTATTCTGCCAATAGGTCCAACCAGAATAGGCAATCAGCGCAATTAAAACCCCAGAAATCACAGTTGAACTGTACTTTTTGGTGTTGTTTTTTAAGCTATTAAGTTGTTCTTCATCACTTAGTGCGCTCATGTGATTACCCTATTCCTTATATTATTGTGAAGAAAGTTGTTCAAGCATAAATGGGACAATCGCCTCGACTGCCACTTCACTTTGCTCGGCAGTTGCAAGCTGTTTAAACAATACTTGCTTAGCTTCCCATTCGCGATCACCACAGATCAAGGCATACACTGCACCTGATTGATCGGCTTTTTTCATTTGTGACTTCATTGAGCCTTGTGAACCTACTTTAAGACGTAGATTTGAGCCTACTGCTTCAAGTTGGTCACGAATCTGTTCTGCCAACACTAAAGCTTTGCCTTGTGCAGCAGGTTCAGACACCAAGAATACGTCACAATCACGCACAAGACTGGTTTGTTCTACTTGTTCAAGTAACAATAACAAACGTTCCATCCCCATGGCAAAACCCACCGCAGGCACGGATTGATCTGCTTTGCCTTTGAGCTGACCGACTAAACCATCGTAACGACCACCGGCACAGACTGTGCCTTGTGAACCTAAATGGGTCGTGGTCCATTCAAATACCGTTTTGTTGTAGTAGTCTAAACCACGTACCAATTTTTGATTGATAACAAAGCTCACCCCAGCATCGCTCAAATATTGTTGTAACTGAGCAAAATGCGCCAGAGTTTCTTCACCCATAAAATCATGTAATTTTGGCGCGTTTTCTAAAATGCTTTGGGTTTTAGCATCTTTAGAATCCAAAATACGTAACGGGTTTGTGGTTAAACGACGCTGTGAATCTTCGTCTAAATCGGCTTTATGCGCTTCTAAGAAATCAACCAAAGCCGCGCGATAAGCAGCACGCTCATCTGACTCGCCCAAGGTATTGAGTTCTAGCTGAACTTTGTCGCTCACCCCCATACGCTTCCACAAGCGCGCAGTCATTAAAATCAATTCTGCGTCCATATCTGGTGTGGCAACACCAAACGTTTCTACACCAAACTGATGGAACTGACGGTAGCGACCTTTTTGTGGTTTTTCATAACGGAACATGGGGCCAACATACCATACACGAGGGGTCGCCCCGCGCAGTAAGTTATGTTCGAGCATGGCACGTACACAACCTGCTGTCCCTTCAGGACGCAAAGTTAATGACTCAGGTGGGTTACCTTTGTCTAAGAAGGTGTACATTTCTTTTTCAACGATATCGGTGGCATCACCAATCGAACGTTTAAACAAATTAGTTTGTTCAACAATCGGTAAACGGATTTGTTGATAGCCATACGCATCCATCAAACTGGATAAATGCTGCTCTAGACGGCGCCATGCAGGTGTTTGCGTTGGCAAAATGTCGTTAAAACCTTTAATTGCTACAATTGAACTCATGATTTACTCAGAAAAACTTGTACGAATAATTTCTTTGGCTTTGGCATCTTCCAGCTCAATCACGCGTTGACGCACCATCGTTTCGATTTCGTCAACCAACTGTGCTGTGTCAATCAAATGGCTTTTTTCGCCATTACGATAAACCAAAGAACGTGGCGCTGCACCCACTACACCAATATCAGCTTCTTTGGCTTCACCCGGACCATTGACTTTACAACCAATGACCGAAACATCCATTGGGGTACGAATATCTTCAAGACGCTCTTCAAGCTGCTGCATCACCGAAATCACGTTAAATTCTTGACGTGAGCAACTTGGGCAGGCAATGAAGTTAATCCCATTTGAACGCAAGCTCAATGATTTTAAGATATCAAAACCAATTTTAATTTCTTCTTCAGGCTCAGCCGCCAATGAAATACGCATGGTATCGCCAATGCCTTCCATTAACAAACCACCTAAGGCGATGGCAGATTTTACCGAACCTGTGCGGTAAATTCCGGCTTCGGTTACACCTAAATGCAGTGGATTATCAATTTGTTGTGACAACAAACGATACGCATCCATGGTTAAAAACACATTCGATGCTTTAACCGATACTTTAAATTCATGGAAATTTAAACGATCTAAAATATCAATATGACGCATCGCAGATTCAAGCAAAGCTTGACCAGTTGGCTCACCATATTTTTTTTGAATGTCTTTTTCAAGCGAGCCGGCATTCACACCAATACGCATCGAAATATCATGGTGACGTGCAGCAGCCACCACTTCACGAATTTTGGCTTCTGAACCAATATTACCCGGGTTAATGCGTAGACAATCGGCACCAAAATCAGCCACCGCTAAGGCAATTTTATAATCAAAATGAATGTCGGCCACCAAAGGTACATTCACTTGCTTACGAATTTCACCAAAGGCTGCGGCAGCTTCCATGCTCGGTACAGACACCCGCATGATATCGGCACCAGCATCCACGCAGCGCTGGATTTGCGCAATCGTCGCGGCCACATCACAGGTTTCTGTGTTGGTCATACTTTGAATGCTAATCGGGGCATCACCACCGACATATACCGAACCGACGCGAATCTTACGCGTTGCACGGCGCTGAATTGGATTGACGATCATGATCTTTACCTTATGCCTTAACGTGACAGACGGAATTCTGCTTTGCCATTAACTGTATATGGCGACAATGAAATATTTTCATTGTTTAAATTTAATGACACCGCAGTTGCATCATCTAGACGAATCTGAAATGGTGCTTCACCGCTAATGGTCGCGGTATTGGCTTGACGACCAGTGAGTAATACTTTACCGGTTGAATCCACAATATGTACCGAGGTTGGACGATTAAAGCTTAATGCCAACTGATCGCCCGTTGAAGCGACTGTTGAACCATCGAGTGATAACACCTCAACTGCACTTTCAGGCTCGAGTGCTTCAGGTTCATCACTACGATTTTTAAGTGCTGCGATAGCAGCCCACAATACAATCACCACTGCCACAGCAATAGCGCTACGCTTTAACCATTTACGGTTACGGTCACGGTTGGAACCTGGCAATTTACCCATAATTTTAATGGGCGAATTATCTAAAGCGTGATTCGGCAATAAACCTGTGTCATTGGCATAGATTTCATCAAAACGTTGAATAATGTTATTGGCATCCACCTTTAAAAACTTAGCATAACTGCGATAATAACCCTTAATAAAGGTTGCTTCAGGCAATGCCTTGTATTGGTCTTTTTCCAATGCAGCTAAGGTTTTTTCAGGAATATTTAAGGCTTTAGCGATATCCGCTAACTCACGTTTTTGATTGATACGAACTTGACGTAAGTACTCACCTGGACGTTGTACATTTCCTAATGCGTTTGGAACTGTGCTTGAACCAGTCGATTGCGATGAATTAGGATTTATTTCCATACGGCCTCAGTACTGTACTGTAATTGCAGATAACGTTGGTATTCTTGACTATTTGGGAACAAGGCGCGCATTTGATTGACTAAGGCCTGCTGCCCTAGTGAATCATTGTTGGCACGCGCAATACGTATTCCAAGCCAAAGCGCGCGTGAACTTTGATTATTTGAGCCGACACGATGTACAAATTGTTCATACAATTGCGTCGCACTCGCATATTGTTCACGTAAATAAAAAATTTCAGCTAACTCTAACATTGAAATTGTCGAATCACGATTGACAGACAAGGCTTGTTTGAATGTTTTTTCAGCATTCACCACATCGTCTTTGCGTAAATAAACCCGACCTAAATTTTCAAGTGCTAAGTAGCGCTGCTCATAACCCAGCGCAGCGCCTGCAATTGTCAGCTGCTCAATTGCATCATCATAACGCCCTAAACGATACAAATAAGTACCATAATTATTACGTGCCTGAGCATTATCAGCATCACTGCTAATGGCACGTTTAAAGTAAGTTTCCGCTTTTTCTAAATTGATCGGGCTGCCTTCTTGTTGCAGCAAGATTCCCATCATCATATTGGCGTTACTGTCACGCGCATCATATTCTAAGGCTTGATCAAGTGAACGCTTGGCCGCGTCTAAATCACCATTACGCAAATGCTCACCAGCCAGTTGGGTGCGCACTTGAATGGATTTAACTGGATCTTTT
The DNA here is from genome assembly GCF_947626835.1 of uncultured Acinetobacter sp. Lineage (GTDB taxonomy): Bacteria > Pseudomonadota > Gammaproteobacteria > Pseudomonadales > Moraxellaceae > Acinetobacter. Next base: position 39,027 of record NZ_CANQTS010000007.1, read on the forward strand.
TTATAGGGTGTGGAGGAAGCCGTGGTTTGACAACCGGTTAAGATTGCTGTCGTTACAAGCATCAGGCCTAAGCTTAGGTATTGATTTATTGTCTTTGTCACCACGTTGTTCCCCCTTATTCAATTATCCTTGCGAACGCATAATCTCGTTTTGCGCTGCAACTTTCTTTTTCCATTGTTCGGCACGGCGTGTACGGTCGGCCACTTGACCGACCAATTGACCACATGCGGCATCAATATCATCACCACGGGTCTGACGAATCGTACACACAAAACCAGCATCAGACAAAGTTTTTTGGAATGCAATAATACGATTTCGGCTTGAACGACCATATGGTGCATGCGGGAATGGGTTAAATGGAATTAAATTGATTTTACTTGGTAAGTCTTTTAACAACTTAATCATTTGCTGTGCATGTTCAGGTTTATCATTTACGCCATCTAACATCACATATTCAATAGTCACGTGTTTACGTGAGCTTTCATTGCCGTCTTTGGCAATATAACGCTGACATGCAGCAATCAATTGCTCTAATGGATATTTTTTATTAATAGGTACAAGTTCATTACGCAATTCATCATTTGGCGCATGTAATGAAATGGCTAAAGCTACATCAATATCTTTCACCATTTGGTCAATTTTAGGCACTACACCTGAAGTTGACAAAGTGACACGACGTTTAGACATACCATACGCGAAGTCATCCAGCATGGTACGCATTGAGTTTAAAACAGCATCGTAGTTGAGCAATGGTTCGCCCATGCCCATCATCACCACGTTCGTCACCGAGCGCTCACGCTCAAGTACAGGCACATCTTCCATATACGAGTAATTGGCCATCCATAACTGACCAATAATTTCAGCTTGGTTTAAGTCACGTTGGAAACCTTGTTTGCCCGTTGAGCAAAACGAACAATCCAGCGCACAGCCCACTTGTGATGAAATACACAAAGTACGACGCAAGCCACTGCGGTGTTCAGCAGGAATCAAAACCGTTTCAACCAAAGAGCCTTCACCATCACCGACACGGAACACCCATTTACGGGTACCGTCTTTAGAATAGTTTTTGTGCACCACTTCTGGAGCTTTAATCTCAGCAATTTTTTCTAATTTTTCGCGTAATTTACCCGAAATATTGGTCATTTCGGCAAAATCAGTCACAAAGAATTGGTGAATCCATTTCATCACCTGACCGGCGCGAAACTTCTTCTCTCCCATGTCCTCAAAGAATTTTTCCATTTGTGGACGTGACATGCCCAGTAAATTCACTTTTTCCACCGGTGTATGCGTCTGAATAGACGTAGATTGTTGCTTTTCATCAAGATGTGCAGATGAAGCGACCACTTCAGTACTCATGTGTAATTACCTAGATCATGCGTTTATAGAGGAAGAGATGTTCAAGAAGTGAACAAATTAAATTTCAGGAATAAAAAAACCAGATAAGTATAATAACACTTATCTGGTTTGAATACTGCGTATTAACGAGTACGTGGAGCAATCTCAGTTTGCGCGAAGAAGTAGTTCACTTCACGGTCAGCAGATGCTACAGAGTCAGAACCGTGAGCAGCGTTTTCGTCGATGCTTACAGCGAAGTCAGCGCGGATAGTACCAGGAGCAGCTTCTTTAGGGTTAGTCGCGCCTAGGATGTCACGGTGAGCAAGAACAGCGTTTTCGCCTTCAAGAACTGAAACAACAACTGGACCTGAAGTCATGAAAGCAACTAGGTCAGCAAAGAAACCACGTTCTTTGTGCTCAGCGTAGAAGCCTTCAGCTTCAGCTTGAGTTAAGTGTTTCATTTTAGTTGCAACGATTTGAAGACCCGCTTTTTCAAAACGAGCGAAGATTTCGCCTACAACGTTTTTAGCAACTGCGTCTGGTTTTACGATAGATAAAGTACGTTCAATCGCCATGATAGGCTCCTTAAGTCAAATTGACATGAAAATTTTGCGCATTATACCCAATAATAGGCGGTGTTCTGCGCTTAATCTGTAAAAAAAATGCTTTTTTTCGTACTGATTAACGTGCTTCGTCAATCCAAGCCATCTGAATCGCTTCTAATAAGCCTTCTGTTGATTTGTCTGGATTGTCTTCAAACTCAGGTAAAGCACAAATCCATGCATGTAAATCGGTAAAACGAATCCACTGTGGGTCCACATCTGGATGTGCTTCATACAATTCAATTGCAATATCAATGGTGTCGGTCCAACGTAAGCCCATAACTCATCCTAAATCAATATGTGTGCTTACTTTAGCAAATTTTATGTTACAGCAGCACTGCAAAATACGGTGCGCATAGAATAATTAATCCCCCCACCGCTGCACCAATTAATGCACCCACCATGACATCGCTTGGATAATGTAAGCCCAAAATCATGCGCGATAATACCACTAAAACTGTAAAAGGTAACATCAGCAATAATAGTAACGGTTCAATATAGCCAATGACGGTGGTGGCTAACACCGCATGTAAGGTATGCCCTGAGGGAAAACTAAAGTGATCCAGTGGTCGCTCCCCTAAACGAATCACTTGATGCACCTGATAAGGCCGTGGACGAATGGTTTTGGCTTTTAAAATTTTATAAATTACCGTACCTACTAGGGTACCAAGCAAAACATAGACAATGCTGAAGCTAAAGTCCCAACCACGAACCCACCATGCCAAGGCCAACATGGTGTACCAAAAAGGGCCATCGCCTAAGCGGCTAATGGCACGAAAAAAGTAACAAATTTTGTGTGAGTGGGAAAAATGATTTAAATACAAACATCCTTTTAAATCCATGGCTAATATTCTTATTTTGGCACGTTTAAAATTCATCTGCTTCCCCTGATTGGCGAGGATGGCTAGGTGTGCATGACACTCTCCCGAGCCACACGATACAAGGCGTGTTCAAACTGTTTAACTGGATGATCCCAACCAATTTGAGCAGCCAGTTGACAGGCTTGACGTCCCATGTGCTGTAAAGTTTTATTATTGGGTAATTGTTGTATAAATTGGCAAAAGCCGTGTTGATCCCCAAGCGGTGCTAACCACCCCATATAATGATGCTTCACATATAAATGTGCTGCGGCATAATCGTAAGCAATCACAGGTAAACCACTGGCCATGGCTTCTAATACCACATTGCCAAAAGTTTCCACTTGACTGGCAAATACAAACACATCACAGCTTGCATAAACAGTTGCAAGTTCTGTAGCGTATAAGTTACCGGTAAATATAATGTTACTGTCTGCGGCCAAAGCCAACAGTTCTTGGCGCTGCGGCCCATCGCCTACAATCACCAACTTCACCGCCTGCCCTGCAGCCTGCATTTGCTTATAAGTTTGAATAATCAGTGGGATTTCTTTTTCAGGCGATAAACGTCCCACATATAACAAGACCCGCGTATCAGGCTGTGCACCCCATTTTTGCCGTAAGCGTTCAGAGCGCAATTCAGGTTTAAAATGTTCGACATCTACCCCACGCCCCACCACCGTCAACGGACAGGTCACACCAAAATCACGTAAGGCTTTTTCGGTATCGTGACTAGGTACACAGGTAAGTGCAGTATTGTTATGAAACCAGCGTAAATACGTTTGAATAGGTTTGACCAAAAAAGCTAAATCAAAAAAACGGCTAAAATCTTGAAAAGGTGAATGAAAGCCACTTGAGATGGGAATATTTTTGGCTTTTGCTGCATGTAACAACGCCAAGCCCAATGGCCCTTCGGTCACAATATGCACCACATCGGGCATAAATTCTTCTAAAGCTTGATTGACCTTTTGCATTTGCGGTAAGCCAAATTGCAAAGTCGGATAGCGCGGAATAGTCTGTGCTTTGACTAAACATTCTTTATTAGGCACAAAACTCGCCACTGTGCTGCGTTGCTCAGGACGAATCAGTAAAATTTTATGACCTTGTTTTTGTAAACCTTGACTTAAATGCAATAAAGAATGTGCTACGCCATTGACCTCGGGCGGCCATGTTTCTGTCACGATTGCAATTTTAAGTCGGGGTCGCACTAACGCTTGTAAAACAGTGATTTCATCGGCGAAATTATGATGCTGTTGTTTTAAATAAAATTTAAAGCTATCCGGAAAATCTTGTTGTTTTAACAGGCTGCCAATACCGGTGTGTTCCATCATGCACCTAGCCAATTCTGTCTATTTTTCCGCTAGCATAGCCCTGTTTTGTGACAGTTTAATGTCCTGTGCTTTAATCCGTTACAGCATGCAACAAACCATTTTTGACTTTAAAGCGCTGTGTACCAAAATGAACTTCTTGTTTAACTGCATCTACATACGGTGTACCTTGCAGTTTTTCCAGCGCTGCTGCACGTTGAAATTGCGCAGTTTTAGGGTTATATATCCAATATAAATAATTTTGATCGTTTTCATTCTCAGCCAGTGTTGCAGCTTTTAACGCCAAGTCAAAATAGCCATCAAAATTTAAATCGATATATTGCATTTGACTTGCGTCAGCATTAAAGCCCACCAAACTTTGGTAGAGTTGTTGATTGCTGCGTTGTAATACATCTACGCGTTGAATAAGGTTGTGACCATAAAATTTAAAATTAAAAGTTGGACGATTCGCAACATAGATTAATGGCTGAAAATGGATTTTTCTTTGCCAACCATCGAGTAACAATTGGCTACTCATACTACCTAATTTAGAATTTAGCTCACCTTTGAGTTGCAAATCTGGCTGCTCAGCATTGCTGCCTTTTAGCTCAATAGCATTGCCTTTTTGTAAGCCACTCAGTTGATAATCTTGATTTAACACTTGATCATGCAAACGTGCGCTTGGGTTCCAAATGCCCGATTTAAGCTCTAAAAAATAACGTCCATCTTCTGACATCATGACTCGATGCACAGGTACATAAATGCTTTTTAATTCTGTATTAATATCATTGGCAGATGCCGTTGAGGTTAAAGCCAAAACAGGTAAAGCAAGTACAAGTGATTGTATCAGCAAATGTTTTTTCATGATTTAACCTCAAAATAGTTAGATTGGGAGAAAGCTAATTTAGCATAAGATTCGCTATAAATAGTGAAGTAAAACTTAATCTTTTTATTGTCTTCACTAACATTTAAGTAACCTTATTAATCAAGCTACTTTTTAACTTCCATTGTTCAATATCAACATCAACCCGATAAAAATTGATATTGTTATCTGAGCAAATTTTTCTTAATTCTTCAAATTTCGGAATGATATGATCTTCAACCTTCTCACCCGACATTTGATATTTTCTGCGCTGATCAACGTACACATTTTTGCCTATATATAATTCCACAAAGGCATCTTGAGGAACCTCGATAGTGTAAATAGGTCTTGTACCTAAAGAAATTCTTTTCCAAATTTGTCCATCAACTATCTTTTCTCGACTATATGGAGAATGATAAGAAAATTTTGCCGGATAAATATTTTTTACAACTCGAACTTCCTCCTCATAAGCCCAATATAAAGATTTATACAAAAAAGCTCTTTTACATAAATCCTCATACTTTTGTTTATCAATATCAATTGCTTCTGCTATCTGCTGTATTTCGTATTGAGTCAATTCAATGGGATTTTTAGGTGCGGTCGCTAAATAGATGATTTCACCACGTTGTGCGGGAATCATAAATTTTTCAATATCTTCTAGGCCTGCTTTTTGTGTATCTATCCCAATGACAACACCTTTATAACTATCTGCATAATGTGACCACATCAAAGGATTAAGTGGTGCACGAGTTAAGGATAAAACACCAAATCGCCTAGAAAATTTATCTTTGCATTGTTGAATAAATCTATCAGAAGAAATACCTTCTATATCAGATTGAATCACCCCCAAAGCAGTTCCTTCAAACGGATCATTAAAATCCTCTAAATGAGAAAAACCCAAAGACTTAGTTTTTAAAATAGTTAAAGCTGCTTCAAAACTTACATATTTATATAAAATCATTTTTATAATCCAATAAAAAAACCTCGTTTACACGAGGGTCTTTGTAGCATTTAAAATCTGCTAGATCAAAGAATTAGTTCTTTTCTTTTTCTATGATTTTGTTTGCTTGAATCTATGGTATGAGCAAGCTCAGAACACTGTTCTAAGTGAAGCGCAAGGAATGAAAAGCACTGCTTTTCAATTTGTGAGGCACGAAGTTTCTTATGTAAAAAACCCACTCAAATTGAGTGGGTTTTCGCATTCAAATCAATTGATTTAAGAAATTAGTTTTTCTCTTTATCAACGATTTTGTTTGCTTGAATCCATGGCATCATTGCACGAAGTTTGTTACCAGTTACTTCGATACCGTGAGCAGCATTTTGACGACGACGAGCAGTCATAGAAGGGTAGTTTAAAGCACCTTCGTTGATGAACATCTTCGCGTATTCACCAGATTGAATACGTTTAAGTGCATTACGCATAGCTTCACGAGATTGTTCGTTGATTACTTCAGTACCAGTAACATATTCGCCGTATTCAGCGTTGTTAGATACAGAGTAGTTCATGTCCGCGATACCGCCTTCGAACATTAAGTCAACGATCAATTTAAGTTCGTGTAGACATTCAAAATACGCCATTTCTGGAGCATAACCAGCTTCAACCAAAGTTTCGAAGCCCATTTTAACAAGTTCAACAGCACCACCACAAAGAACTGCTTGCTCACCAAAAAGGTCAGTTTCAGTTTCTTCACGGAATGAAGTTTCGATGATACCTGTACGGCCGCCACCAACACCTGAAGCGTAAGATAAAGCAACGTTACGCGCGTTACCAGAAGCATCTTGGTGAATCGCGATAAGATCAGGAACACCTGAACCACGTTGGTATTCAGAACGTACTGTGTGACCCGGTGCTTTAGGCGCAACCATGATTACGTCAAGGTCAGCACGTGGCACAACTTGGTTGTAAAGAACAGAGAAGCCATGAGCAAACGCTAAAGTAGCACCTTGCTTGATGTTTGGCTCAATCTCGTCACGGTAAAGTGAAGATTGGAATTCATCCGGAGTTAAGATCATCACTACGTCAGCTTGCGCTACAGCAGCAGCAACTTCAGCAACTTTAAGACCAGAATTTTCAGCTTTTTTCCAAGAAGTAGAGTTAGCACGTAAGCCAACAGTTACGTCTACGCCAGAATCTTTAAGGTTAAGCGCATGCGCGTGACCTTGTGAACCGTAACCAATGATCGCTACTTTCTTGCTTTGGATGATAGATAAATCACAGTCTTTATCGTAAAAAATTTGCATTGCTGTCTCCGCTTGAATGCTTTGTTCCTCATGGCTTAACCGTTTGCGCTGAAGTTAAGCCTCTCCTAGTTGTATAGGTTTGTATTGAGGTTGTCAAAAAAATGTTTCGTTAAATTAGATTGTTAAAACTTTTTCGCCACGCGCGATACCCGATACGCCAGAACGCACAACTTCTAAGATTGTGTTTTCAGCTAAGGCATCAATAAAACCGTCGATTTTCTCGGTTGTACCTGCGATTTGAATGGTGTAAGTGGTTGGTGTGACATCAACCACTTGCGCACGGAAAATATCTGCGGTGCGTTTAATTTCATCACGCGCTGAACCCAATGCTTTGACTTTAATCAGCATCAATTCACGTTCGATGTGTGGACCTTCAGACAAATCAACCACTTTAACCACTTCAACCAATTTGTTGAGTTGTTTAGTGATTTGCTCAATCTTATGGTCGTCGCCATAGGTGGTGAGGGTTAAACGTGAAAGTGTTGGGTCTTCGGTTGGAGCAACGTTTAACGTCTCAATGTTATAACCACGTTGAGAAAATAAACCCACTAAACGAGAAAGCGCACCTGCTTCGTTTTCAACTAAGACAGAAATAATGTGTCTCATGCTGTACGCTCCCCTTTACCTAACCACATATCTTTCATTGATTGACCGGCAATCAGCATTGGATATACATGCTCAGTACGGTCAACAGTTACGTTAATAAATACGCACTTGTCGTTAATCGCCATGGCTTCTGCAAGCTTGCTTTCAAGCTCATCGGCATGGTCAATTTGAATACCGACGTGACCGTATGCTTCCATCAATTTTGCAAAGTCAGGTAAAGACTCTACATATGAGCTTGAGTGACGACCTTCATAGTTCATGTCTTGCCACTGTTTTACCATACCTAAAGCACGGTTGTTTAAGCACAAGATTTTGACATTTAAGCCGTATTGCTTACAGGTAGAAAGCTCTTGGATACACATCTGAATCGATGCTTCACCGGTAATACACACCACTTGCTGTTCAGGGAAAGCAAGTTTTGCCGCCATTGCGTATGGTAAACCTACGCCCATGGTGCCTAAGCCACCTGAGTTGATCCATTGACGCGGACGACGATATTTGTAGTACATCGCACCAAACATTTGATGCTGACCTACGTCAGAAGTAATAATGGCTTGACCATTGGTCACGCGGTCTAATGCTTCAACCACTTGTTGTGGCTTCATGCTACCGTCAGTTGGAAGGTCGTATTTTAAACCGTGAACTTGACGCCATTCATTAATCTGTTTCCACCAATCAGCAAGTGCTTCTGGATTTGGTTTAGACACATTTAATTGTTTTAACTGCGCCAACATTTCATTGAGTACTGGCTCAACCGCGCCCACAATTGGAATGTGCGCCATAATGGTTTTTGAAATGGTTGCAGGGTCAATATCAATATGAATGACTTTAGCGTTTGGACAGAATTTTGCAGGGTTATTGGTCACACGGTCATCAAAACGCGCGCCAATACACAAGATTACATCTGCATTATGCATGGTCATATTGGCTTCGTATGTGCCATGCATACCGAGCATACCGATGAATTGTTCATCGTTACCCGGGAATGCACCAAGACCCATTAAGGTATTGGTCACAGGGAAACCTAAAATATGCGCAAGTTCAGTCAATTGCTCAGAAGCATTTCCTTGAACTACACCACCGCCTGTATAAATTACAGGGCGTTTAGCATTTAATAATTCTTCAATCGCTTTACGGATTTGACCTGAATGACCACGGTGTGGTGGTTGATACGAACGCATCTTCACTTTTTCAGGGTATTCGTAAGCAAATTTTTCTGCAGGATTGGTTGCATCTTTTGGAATATCAACCACAACAGGACCCGGACGACCTGACGCTGCGATATAAAATGCTTTTTTAATAATGGCAGGAATTTCGCTGGCGTGACGCACTTGGAAGCTGTGTTTTACGATTGGGCGAGAAATACCGACCATATCGGTTTCTTGGAACGCATCCTCACCGATCAAATGGCTTGCAACCTGACCTGACAAAATCACCATTGGGATTGAGTCCATATAGGCAGTTGCAATTGGCGTTACAGTATTGGTCGCACCTGGACCTGATGTTACGAGAACAACACCAGTTTTACCTGTGACACGCGAATAAGCGTCGGCCATGTGACCTGCTGCTTGCTCATGACGTACGAGGTAATGATTGATTCTTTCTTGTTGAAAAAGCGCATCATAAATATGAAGTACTGCGCCGCCTGGATATCCAAAAACATGTTCAACGCCTTCGTCCGCTAATGCGCGAACAAGCATTTCACCACCAGATAAAAGTTCCAACGTGATTCACCCTAATATTTTTAAGATATACGATTTTTGTGACCGTATATACTTTCATTCATTCATTGTCTGCACTGTTATAGCACACATATTTCATAGTTTTGATAGCAATAAGAAAAAAATCTGATCCATTGGCTGTTTGAGCACTAAAGGATCTAAAACATGTTGGGATAAACATATTTTGTTGGCTTTGTGCATCTTCTCGGCTAGAGAAAACGTCCATTGCTAAGATGTATTCATTCGAAGGGTGATCGAATTCAGACATATAAAACTAAAGACAGCATTTTTGTAGTTTCAAACCACAAAGTCAAGTTGAAAAATTGGCTTTTTTTGCATTCACTGCCATGCGCTTAAAAAATAAACTTGTTGTGTATTTTTAATCCAATACTCTAACTATTTAAAATGACTCAGAAATTATTTTTTAATAATTTATTTATATGAATGATATAAATAAATATAATACCAAAACACAGTTATAAAAATTTTATGGCGCAGGCCATGACATCTAAAAAGCCATAATTGTTTAAATAAAATACGTTAAAATCAAAAATTATCATCTTACACATTGTGCTTTTGTTGTCATCAACCTGACAAGCTTAAGCTTTAACACTGTACATTATTGAAGGGGAAAATCATGGCTATTCAAACCATTCAGATTAAAAAATTACTGCTGATCACGGCGTTGATGTGCAATAGTTCTGCACTCATGGCGCAAAGTTTTTATAAATGGGTCGATCAACACGGTTCCACCCATTACACCACTACACCACCCCCTAAAAATGCCAAAAAGCTCTCTAAAGTGGACACCTATCATCATCCACAAAGTAAGGTGACTACGCCGGCACAACCAAGCAATCCAAGTCACAATACTCCACCTCAAGCTGCACCAAATCAAATGGATCAGCAGCAACAAGAAGCCAACGCAGCACTTGAGCAAGGCCGTACAAGTCTGTAAGGCAATTTTTGCCATGCTTAAAATTCACTTTTAGGTGCATTTTGCGCTATGCTGTGGCTTAAATTTTTAACCGTTCTTTTGTATTACGTATATGACTACTCACATTGACTCAGAATACCAAGCCAGTGCGATTGAGCCTCAAGTCCAACAAGACTGGGAATCGCACAAAGCCTTTAAAGTTGCCGACACTGTAGAAGGTCCACGTCGTTATATCCTCTCGATGTTCCCTTACCCAAGTGGCAAGCTGCATATGGGTCATGTGCGTAACTACACCATTGGTGACGTGATCAGCCGTTTTCATCGTTTAAAAGGTGAAACTGTGCTGCAACCTATGGGTTGGGATGCCTTTGGTTTACCTGCGGAAAATGCAGCGATTGCCCATCAAGTTGCGCCGGCAAAATGGACTTTTGAAAACATCGCTTATATGCGTGACCAACTGAAAAAGTTAGGTCTTGCAGTCGATTGGGATCGTGAATTTGCCACCTGTACACCAGAATACTACCGTTGGGAACAATGGTTATTTGTTCAGCTGTATAAAAAAGGTTTGATCTACCGTAAATTATCTACAGTGAACTGGGACCCAGTCGATCAAACTGTACTGGCTAACGAACAAGTTGAAAATGGTCGCGGTTGGCGTTCGGGTGCATTGGTTGAAAAACGTGATATTCCAATGTACTACTTCCGCATTACCGATTATGCGCAAGAATTATTAGACGATTTAGATACATTAAAAGACGGTTGGCCACAACAAGTCTTGACCATGCAACGTAACTGGATTGGTCGCTCACAGGGTATGGAAATCACCTTCCCTTCAGCAAATACCGATGTTTATGCAGATGGTTTAACTGTATTTACCACGCGTGCCGACACCTTAATGGGTGTGACTTATGTTGCAGTTGCAGCAGAACACCCAATGGCACTTAAAGCTGCTGAAACAAATCCAGAATTGGCAGCATTTATTGAAGAATGCCGTATGGGTTCAGTTGCCGAAGCGGATCTTGCCACTGCTGAGAAAAAAGGCATGGCAACAGGTTTGTTTGTAAAACACCCTGTAACAGGTGAAGAAGTTCCGGTTTGGATTGCCAACTATGTGTTGATGTCTTACGGTTCAGGTGCGGTGATGGCGGTTCCATCACACGATGAACGTGACTTCGAGTTTGCCAATAAATATGGCTTAAGCATTAAGCAAGTCATTAATGCCAAAGGCGCAGATGATGCAGACTTTGATGCAACAACTTGGCAAGAATGGTACGGCTCTAAAGAAGGTAAACTGGTTAATTCAGGTGAATTTGACGGTTTAGATTTTGAAGCGGCTTATGATGCATTCTTAGCAAAACTTGAACCACAAAGTCTTGCAAATGTAAAAGTTCAATTCCGTTTACGTGACTGGGGTGTATCTCGTCAGCGTTATTGGGGTTGTCCAATTCCAATGATTAACTGCCCAACCTGTGGTCAAGTGCCAGTACCTGAAGATCAACTTCCTGTAGTACTGCCAACTGACGTGGTGCCAGATGGTTCTGGTAACCCACTCAATAAAATGCCTGAGTTCTATGAAACCAAATGTCCAAGCTGTGGCGGCGACGCACGTCGTGAAACAGATACATTGGATACGTTTGTAGAATCATCTTGGTATTACGCGCGTTACGCATCGCCTGATTTTACTGGTGGTATGGTTGATCCTGCTGCAGGTCAAACGTGGTTGCCTGTGAACCAGTATATTGGTGGTGTAGAACATGCGATTCTACATTTACTTTATGCACGTTTCTTCCATAAACTCATGCGTGATGAAGGTGTAGTTCAAGGTAACGAACCATTCACTAATCTGTTAACTCAAGGTATGGTGCTTGCTGATACCTATTACCGTGAAGCAGATTCAGGTAAGAAAACGTGGTTTAACCCTGCGGATATCGAGTTAGAAAAAGACGAGAAAGGTCGTATCACGTCTGCCAAATATAAAGAAGATGGTTTAGATGTGATCGTTGGCGGTCAAGAAAAAATGTCGAAATCGAAAAACAACGGTATCGACCCTCAATCAATCATTGACCAATACGGCGCAGACACCGCTCGTGTATTCATGATGTTTGCGGCTCCACCTGATCAATCGCTTGAATGGTCTGACGCTGGTGTGGAAGGTGCAAACCGTTTCTTAAAACGTGTATGGCGTTTAACCACAAGCTTCCTTGAACAAGGCAACACTGCTGCAAATATCGACAAGGCTACGCTCTCTACTGCGGCACAAGATTTACGTCGTAAAACCCATGAAACCATCCAAAAAGTGGGTGATGACATCGAACGTCGTCATGCATTTAACACTGCCATTGCAGCGATGATGGAATTGCTTAACGCCAACAATAAGTTTGAAGCCAAAGATGATAATGACGTGGCTGTGGCACGTGAATCAATCACCACGCTATTAACTTTACTTGCCCCATTTGCACCACACTTAACCCAAACTTTATTGGCTGAGTTTGGAATTGAATTAACTTCTGCTCAATTCCCAAGCGTGGACGAATCTGCCTTAACACGTAATACCCAAACCATTGTGGTTCAAGTCAACGGTAAGTTACGTGGCAAATTAGAAGTGGCTGTAGACATCTCTAAAGATGACATTTTGGCATTGGCAAAAGCGTTGCCTGAAGTACAGCAATTTTTAACTGGTCCAACCAAGAAAGAAATCGTGGTACCAAACAAGTTAGTCAACTTGGTGGTTTAATCCTGCTCTTTCTGAGGATTTCACAATTCCCAAACAAAGCCCGTTGCCAGTCAACGGGCTTTGAATTTACAATCACCACAGAATTTAAACTCGATAACAGAGGACAACGCATGCATTTAGGCAAACGTTTAGCAGCAATTGTTTTAACTTGTGGTCTTGGTGCAAGCTTAACCGGTTGTGGTTTTCATTTAAAAGGCACCAATCCAAGTGTTGCGCCTGTGGCTTATCAAAAAATGAATCTTGTGTTACCCAATAACCCTGACAGTGACTTATTACAAGAAAAACTCGCCATTTATTTAGGCACAGCAGGCGTACAACTCAGCGATTCATCGGACGCTTATGTATTGCGTGTGTTGGACTATACTCCACGTCGTTTAGAACTCAATGGCAAACTGATTGAAGTATTATTGCGTTTAAATGTGACCTTTCGTATTGAAGATGCACAAGGCAATGCTTTAACCGAACCACGTACCGTGATTGCAACCCGTACCTATCAATATGACTTGGCGACCGTCAACACCGATGACCAAGAAAACAAATATTTAAATCAGGTGATGGTGGATGATGTGGCACAGCAAATTGTGCGCCAGATTTCATCTAACCGTTTACCTAAAACCCAAGCTGCTCAGTAATTTATGAAACTTGACTATCTGCAAGCCTTAAAACGTATTGAATCAGCGCGTGGCGCTTGGGTGCTGCATGGTCAAGAACCGCTGCTTGAACAAAATCTACTAGACGCTTTTCGTCGGCATTGGCAGGCTCAAGGTATTGAGCGGCAGCGTTATGATTTAAGCAATGTCGGCGATTGGAAAACTGTATTTAGTGCGCTTAATAGTTTGTCTTTATTTGCAACCCAACTGGCGATTGAAGTACATGGCAATATTAAGCCCGATGCCAGTGCCTTAAAACAGTTAGACAATTATTTATTGCAAGGTGACAGTAACGAAAATCTGTTGCTGATCGTGATGCCGAAGCAAGACAGTGCCAGTTTAAAAACTAAGTTTTTTCAAACCCTTGATGCCAATGGCACATTAGTGGCTTTAACCGCCAACTATGCGCAAGATCGGCAGCAAATTTTAAGCGTCGAAGCTGAAAAACTTGGTCTTAAACTGCATACAGATGCTTGGGCATGGTTAGAGGCGCATCACGAGCATAACTTACTGGCCGCTAAAAACAGTCTAATGCGAGTTGCTGATACCTTTGCTGAAGTTGAAACCATTGGCATTGCTGAACTGCAAGCTTGCTTACAAGATCAATCACGCTATAGCACCTTTGATTTAAGCGATGCGATGTTGCAAGGTGATCTTGCCCAAGCGATCAAAATTTTTCAGTATTTAGTCGCCTCAGGCGAAGCCATGACTTTAATTTTATGGAGTGTCAGTAAAGAAATGCGTTTGCTGATGCAACTATTTGAACAGCCGCATAACCCATTGCAATTGGGGATTTGGAAGACCAAAGTGGCCGTATACCAACAGGCATTACGCCGTTTAAATCCACAAGATTTTTTAACATGGCCAGATGTGTTATTACGTATTGATAGTGCGGTGAAAGGTTTAGGCCATGAAAATCCCGAACACTTGATTCAACAAGCCATTGCTTTGATCTGTGGACAGCGCTTATTTAACACGTAACAAATAAGAATGATTTTCGATTTGTGAAAAATATCCACGCTTTATCCTTATTTCAGACATATAATTTGAGCAATTTTTGGAACAAATCATATTGCTCATGGTCAAAATAAAACCGATTAAAATATTACTCGCATTGCTCTGTGCCGCAGCGATAGCGGTCACTGCATGGTATTTTCTTAGCCCTAAAGAGCAGGCACCGCAATATATTACGGCAAGCGTTGCCAAGGGTGACATTGAAGACTCTGTATTAGCCACAGGCATTTTAGAAGCCACTAAAATGGTGAGTGTTGGTGCGCAGGTTTCAGGTCAAGTTAAAAAAATGTATGTAGAACTTGGCGATCAAGTCAAACAAGGTCAGTTGATTGCTGAAATTGACTCTGTGCGTCAAAAAAATGATGTAAAAACCGCAGAAGCGAGCATTAAAAATCAACAAGCCCAATTGGCAGTCCGTCAAGCCAATTTAGCTAAGGTCGAAGCCGAGTATCGTCGTCAACAAGCCATGTTTGCTGAAGATGCCACCTCGAAAGCCGAACTTGAAGGCGCAATGGCAAGTTATAAAACTGCGCAAGCAGAAATTGTTGCCATTAACGCGCAAATTGAGCAATCACGTTTAACCTTAGCCACAGCCAAAGAAGACTTAGGCTATACCCAAATTGTGGCACCCATGGATGGTACCGTGGTGGCGATCGTGACTGAAGAAGGTCAAACCGTAAACGCCAATCAAAGTGCGCCAACCATTGTGAAATTGGCCAAATTAGATACCATGACCGTTAAAGCTGAAATTTCTGAAGCAGACGTGATGAAAGTCCAAGAAGGTCAAACGGTGTATTTCACTACCCTTGGAAACAATGAGAAGAAATACTACGCCACTTTGCGTCAGGTTGAACCTGCACCCAATTCAATCAATACCGAAACCAGCAATTCAAGCTCATCTTCAAGCACAGCAGTGTATTACAACGCGTTATTTGATGTACCTAATGAAGATGGCAAATTGCGTATTGATATGACCGCACAAGTATATATCGTATTAAATGAAGCGCGTAATACCTTAACCATTCCAGCATCTGCGATTCAAGCATCTAACCGTCCGGCACGTGCAGCAAATGCCCCACCTCGCCCTGAACGTAGCGAGCGTACCAACCAAGAGCGTCCACAAGGTGAACGCCCTGCTCGTTTAGAATTAAATGCCGCAGAAAAAGCGTTGGTTGATCAAGGTCAAGCGTCTGTTGCCATGGTACGTGTGTTGCAAGCTGACGGTACAGCCAAACCTCAACAAGTATTAATTGGTTTAAATAACCGTGCTAATGCCCAAGTCATTCGTGGCTTAAACCAAGGCGACCAAGTCGTGATTGCAGATGCTGCAGACACCTCAAATGATGCTGCTAAACGCAGTACCAGCCGTGCCGGTGCCGGTGGCCCACCAATGAGAATGTAATATGAGCCAGACACAAACACCGCTGTTGGCGGTTAAAGATCTGGTGCGTGAATTTCCTGCAGGTGAAGGCACTGTCCAGATTTTAAAAGGGGTCAATTTAGAAATTTATCCGGGCGAATTGGTGGCCATTGTCGGTCAATCGGGTTCGGGTAAATCGACCTTAATGAATATTTTAGGCTGTTTGGATAAACCGACGTCGGGCAGTTATCAGGTCAAAGGGCGTGAAACACGTGAACTTGAAGCCGATGAATTGGCACAATTACGCCGTGAATATTTTGGTTTTATTTTTCAGCGCTACCATTTACTTGGCGATTTAACCGCAGCAGGCAACGTTGAAGTGCCTGCCATTTATGCCGGTCACGACAGTGAAGAGCGTCATCAACGTGCGGTGAAACTCCTCGGTGATTTAGGTTTAAGCGAAAAAACCCAAAACCGTCCAAGTCAACTTTCAGGTGGTCAACAGCAACGGGTGTCAATTGCCCGCGCCCTCATGAACGGCGGTGATGTCATTTTGGCCGATGAGCCCACTGGTGCATTAGACAAAAACAGTGGTATTGAAGTGATGCGTATTTTACGTGAGCTCAATGCCAAAGGGCATACCATTATCTTGGTGACCCATGATTTAAACGTCGCTAAAAACGCCACCCGAATCATTGAAATTTCTGACGGAAATATTGTTTCTGATCGTGCCAATGTACCCGCAATTGATGATGGCTTTGAAAAACAAAGCCTAAACCGTGCCCCACAGAAGAAAACCTCAAGTTTTCGAGCGGTGTTTGACCGTTTAGGTGAAGCCTTCCGTATGGCGGTGCTGGCCATGAATGCGCATCGTATGCGTACCTTTTTAACCATGTTGGGTATTATTATCGGGATTGCCTCGGTAGTTTCGGTGGTGGCACTAGGTAACGGATCACAGCAACAAATTTTAAAAAATATTAGTAGCTTAGGTACCAATACCATTACCGTATTCCAAGGTCGAGGCTTTGGCGATACCTCAAGGTCATCCCAAGCCAAAACCTTAATTCCCGCCGATGCCGATGCCTTAGCCGAACAACCTTATGTGGACGGTGTAAGTCCATCAGTTAATACCAACGTCACAGGGCGTTTTAAAGATACTGAAGCATCCACTACGGTCAATGGGGTCAGCGAAGACTTCTTTTACGTTAAAGGCTTAACTTTCCAATCGGGTCAGCCATTTGATCGTGCCAGTGTCAATCAACAAACCCAAGATGTGGTGATTGATACCAATACGCAACGCACCTTTTTTAGCGATGGTAGCAATCCTGTTGGACAAGTGTTGTTATTGGGCAGTGTACCAAGTCGTATTATTGGTGTCGTCGATGCTCAAGCAGGTGCGATGGGTGGCTCTGATACACTTAACGTGTATTTACCTTATTCAACCGTCATGAGTCGTATGTTGGGCCAACCGAATGTGCGTCAAATTATTGTACGGGTAAAAGATGAATACCCAAGTGCAACCGCCGAAAATGCGATTTTAAGTTTATTAACCCAACGTCACGGCGCACAAGATGTATTTACCCAAAATGCCGACAGTATTCGTGAAACCATTCAACAAACCACGCAAACCATGACCTTGCTGATTTCAGCAATTGCGGTGATTTCATTGGTGGTGGGTGGTATTGGCGTGATGAATATTATGTTGGTGTCGGTCACCGAGCGTACTCAAGAAATTGGCGTGCGAATGGCCGTCGGTGCGCGCCAAAGCGATATTTTGCAGCAATTTTTAATTGAAGCAGTCTTAGTGTGTATCTTAGGTGGTGTGTTGGGTGTGTTACTGTCACTTGGCATTGGTCAGCTGATTACCCATTTTGCCGGTGGAACTTTCCAAATGGTTTACTCTACCACCTCAATTGTAGCAGCCTTTGTTTGCTCCAGTTTAATTGGGATTGTGTTTGGTTTTATCCCCGCACGTAATGCTGCCCGTCTCAACCCTGTAGATGCACTTTCTCGTGAATAAGGTAATGTTTATGAAGCTTTCCAAACTCTGCACAGCTTTACTGATCGGCACGGCATTTACAGGCTGTGCTGCGGTGGTTAAGACCCCCTATCAAGCGCCTGTGGTGGATATACCACAAAGTTTTGCGCTGAATGCCAAAAAATCTGATCAGATTCATGCCGATGTTTATGCAGATCGTTGGTGGACTTTGTTTAATGATGCCAACTTAAATCAGTTGGTAGAGCAGGTCTTAGCCAGCAACAGTGATTTGGTCGTGGCGGGTATCAATTTACAACAAGCACGTTTACAAGCAGGTTTAGCCCAAGATCGCCAAGGGGTACGGGTCAATTCAAGTGTCTCTACAGGACACAATTTTGACTTAAATTCAGGTGAAGATAGCGCTCGCGGTGTGTCTTTAAGTGGCGGTGTCAGCTACGAAGTAGATTTATTTGGACGTTTGGCCAGTCAAACTGAAGCGGCACGTTGGGAGGCTTTGGCCACCGAACAAGATTTACAAGCCACGGCACAAAGTTTGATTGCCACCACCACGCAATTGTATTGGCAGTTGGGCTATTTAAATGAACGCTTCGCTGTGTCGGAGCAAAATTTAAATAGCACCCAACAAACCTATAATTTGGTGCGTAGTCAGTATCGTGCAGGAGCGGTTTCAGGCTTAGAAGTGACTCAAGCGGAACAAGCCCTACAAAGCCAACGTGCCAGTTTAAGTCAAATTCAGCAGCAATTGCTTGAAACACGCACGGCGCTTGCCGTATTACTCAATCGCCCAGTACAACAATTGAGCATCACCGAACCTAAAGGTTTAGGAACACTCAAACTACCCAATATTGAGGCAGGTTTACCGGCAAGTTTGCTCGCGCGTCGTCCAGATTTACAAGCTGCTGAGTTACGTTTACGTAAAGCCTTAGCCAATAAAGATGCCACCAAAGCCAGTTATTATCCATCGATTAGCTTAACCGGCAATTTAGGTGCATCAAGCACGTCGTTAACGCAATTATTGCAAAATCCAACCTTAGCTTTAGGGGCAAGTCTAAGTCTGCCATTTTTGCAATATAACGATATGAAAAAAGACTTAGCCATTAGCGATTTAGACTATGAAAAAGCCATTGTTCAATATCGTCAAACCTTGTATCAAGCCTTTGCCGATGTAGAAAATGCGCTGTCGAACCGTACCGAACTTAACCGACAAGTGGCACTACAACAACAGAATGTAGCATTGGCTGAAAAAACCGAACGTTTAACCCAAGTGCGCTATAAAAATGGTGCAATTGCTTTAAAAAATGTTTTAGATGCCCAAGCCACTACCCGTAATGCACGTTTGTCTTTGGTGCAAACCAAACAAAGCCAATACAACGCGTATGTGACTTTAATGCAAACTCTAGGTGGTTCACCACTTAAAAATTAGGTGGTGTATCAAAAAGTATGCTAAAAAAAGCAGGTTGAATTTTGATAAAATAGAGAAATGCAAATAACTCTAGAAATCAAATGTCCAACCTGCCTCAGTGACAGTATAAAGAAAAATGGCATCAAAGTAGATGGGAAACAAAACTACCAATGCAAAGACTGCAAACGTCAGTTTATTGGTGACCATGCTCTGAGCTATCTAGGATGTAATTCTGGCATTACTCGTAAAATATTACAGTTAATGGTCAGAGGCAGCGGTATACGAGATATCGCTGAAGTTGAGCGCATTAGTATCGGTAAAGTCTTACGGACTTTAACTGAATCGGCCTATCAAATTCAGCCTAAACAAAGTCATTATGAATCTCTCGAAGTAGATGAATTCTGGACTTTTGTTGGAAATAAAAATAATAAACAATGGCTTATTTACGCCTACCATCGAGAAACAGGTGAGATTGTTGCTTATGTTTGGGGTAAGAGAGATTTAGCTACAGTCCAAAGGTTGAAGACAAAGCTTAAACAATTAGGTATTCACTACACCCGAATTGCAAGTGATCATTGGGACAGTTTCATCACTGCTTTTAAAAACTGCAAGCGAAGTATTGGTAAGTTTTTTACTGTAGGAATTGAAGGTAATAATTGCAAAATAAGGCATCGAATAAGGCGTGGTTTTAGAAGAAGTTGTAATTTCTCCAAAAAGCTTGAAAACCATTTTAAAGCCTTCGACTTAACCTTCTTTTACATCAATAATGGCTTCATTTAATGTCAGCATACTTTTTAAAACACCACCAAAAATTAAACTGTAGATCAAAAAACCGAAGCTCAATGCTTCGGTTTTTTTACTCATATTCTTGTTGTAAAGAGTCGGCTAGCTTTGCCGCTTGCACATGACCTAAATGCTTGGCTTGTTCAAGCCACTCCAACGCTTGATCAATGTTACGCACCACCCCATGCCCTTGCGCATACAAACGTCCCATATGGAAATAGGCTTCGGGCTCACCTAGAGCAATCGCTTGTTGATAAAGCGACAAAGCGCGTGGCAGATCCACCACCACACCCAAACCTTGTTCATAACAACGGGCGAGATGGGTCAGGGCTAAGCTGTCTTGTTGGGCGGCTGCTTGTAAATACTCAAAGGCTTGGGCTTGATCTTGCGCTCCACCGTGTCCATCTAACAACAATAAGGCATACTGAGTTTGTGCTGTTACATGGCCATGCTGCATAGCAAATTCAAAATATGCACGCGCTTGGGCTAAATCGACATCAAAGCCAGATTGACCATTTAAATAGGCATGTGCAATATCAAGCATGGCTTGACTTGAACCCATGTTAGCAGCTTGTTGTAAGTAATGATTGGCTTTGTCTTGATCAGTAAATACATGTAAAGGTTGTGCGTAAAATAAAGCCAAAACATACAGAGCATCGGCTGCTGTATTCACTTCAACTGAAAAATTCTTAGCAACAGTGCTCAATAATTGCTGCGCTTGTAAGGGATTGGCAGCAGTGCCTACCGCATTCAAATAACATTCAGCGTATAAACACAGGGCAGCAACCTCTCCTGTTTGTGCCGCTTGTTGATACAAAGCCAATGCCTGCGCAAAGTTTGGCTGCTCAAGTAAAATTCCTTGCTGTTGCAAAAACCCAAGGCTACATAAGGCAATCGGCTCATTTTTGGCTGCGGCACGCGTCCAATATTGAAACGCTTGGCGTGTATTGGCGCTCACGCCCCAACCGTGATAATAGGCACTACCAAGTAAACTTAAGGCATAGGCTTTTTGCTGTTGGCTTTCTTGTTGAAGCAGCGCTATGACTGCCTCGTTTTGTTCTGTATCTAGCAGTTGTTTAAGTACAGCCAAACAATAGCGATATTGTGCTGCTTGGTCACCTGCAAAAGCTTGTTGTTTTAAATATTGTAAATCAATGCTGTGATCTGTATTAAAGCCTTGGGTCTCTTGAATCTGTTTAAACAAAGCAATCGCATGTGGATGTTGTTGTTGGACTGCTTGATGTAAATATTGTTTGGCGCGTACTTGGTCTTTGGCAAAATATTGTCCTTGCCACAAATATTCAGCCAGACGATATTGCGCTTCTACCTGCCCTTTTTTGGCCGCATCCATCCAAATATGTTGTGCTTTTTCTATATCCTGTTCAACTTCAATACCGTGTAAATAAAATTCAGCCAACTGATATTGCGCATTTGGATTACCACGCGCCACACCATATTGATACCAATATAAGGCTTTGGCATTATCTTGCTCGGCTTGGCAGATTTGCCCTAAATAGTAACTTGCTTCATCACTACCGCGTTGATGTGCAGTTTCAAGTAAAGCTTTGGCAGCGCTGATGTCTACAGGACGCCCTAAACCTTGTTGCTGCATAAAGGCCATATACATATAGGCTTCAGGCAATTCATGTTGCTGACTTAAATTTTGTAATAAGGTATAGGCACGCTCGTAATCAGGATTTTTTCCCTCAAACAAAGATCTTGCCAACGCCAATTCAGCATCCACTTGATCCACCCATAAGGCATCACTTAAGACCTGCTGATCCCGTTCCACAGGCGATTTACGCTGATATAACCATATCCCAAAGCCAATAACGCTTAAGATCACAAGCCCTAAAAACCACATAGCTTCCCCAAGTTGTCGTTTTTAAAAATTTATTCTAACCTTAAGCCATAAAAAAGCACCTAAAAAGGTGCTTTTTTTAAACAAGATGGAATTAGTCACCCATCATTAATTCAGGGCTCATGCCTACGGTGTTAAAGCCTGCATCTACATACAAGATTTCACCAGTAATCCCGTTTGCCCATGGTGAGCATAGGAAAAGTGCAGCATTACCGACATCTTCAATGGTCACGTTACGGCGTAATGGTGCAGTTTTTTCGTTGGCATCTAACATTTTACGGAAAGATTTAATGCCTGATGCTGCAAGCGTGCGAATAGGACCGGCAGAAATCGCATTGACACGAATACCTTCAGCACCTAAGCTTGATGCTAAATAACGTACACCCGCTTCTAAAGATGCTTTGGCTAAGCCCATCACGTTGTAGTTTGGTAAGACACGCTCAGAACCTTGATAAGTTAAAGTCAATAAACAACCTTGACGTGCTAACAATAATGGCTTCGCTGCACGCGCCATCGCAATAAAGCTATAGGCACTGATGTCATGCGCGATTTTAAAGCCTTCACGGTCAGTAATATCGGTAAAGTCACCATCTAAAGTATGCGCAGGTGCAAAGCCAATTGAATGCACCACACCGTCTAAACCGTCCCAATGCTTCGCCAATTCTAAGAATGCATTGTCGATGTCAGCATCGCTTGCAACATCACATGGAAAAACTAAAGTTGAACCAAACTGTGCAGCAAAATCATCCACGCGTTTTTTTAATTTTTCGTTTGGATAGGTAAAGGCAAGTTCTGCACCTTCGCGGTGGAGGGCTTGGGCAATACCAAATGCAATCGATAATTTACTGGCGATCCCTGCGATCAAGAAACGCTTACCTGCCAATAGTCCTTGTGACATGTGACTTCTCTCTTAAAATAATTTAACAGCATAATGCCAACTCTGAAGGCTTTGGGAAATTGCATAATGCATCTTTTTTTCACTATCTATGCAAAAGCCATAAAAAATCGCGCTTAACTGCGCGATTTTAAATTTGATCTATGGAGCTTAGTCATCGCCTTGAATCAAACTCAATAAGCGTAAGAATGAATAATACATCCAAACCAAAGTGGCCAATAAGGCAATGGCAGATACCCATTCCATAGCTTTGGGTGCATACTGAGCAGCACCGCTTTCAATTAAATCAAAATCTAAAATTAAATTTAACGAGGCAATCACTGCCACAAAAGCGGCAAAACCAATGCCAAGCCAATTGCTTTCAAACACATACGGAATACTTGACCCAAACACCAAGCTCATGATGATTTGTACCACAAACACCATGGCAATCGCTAAACTTGCCGACATCACCACCGCTTTAAATTTTTCCGTAGCACGAATCAGTTCCATACGATACAAAGCAAACATCACCAAAGTGGTCACAAAAGTAGCCAGTAAAGCTTGTAATGGCACACCTGGAAATTTTTGCTGAAAAATCACCGAAATTCCGCCTAAAAACGCACCTTCAAACAAGGCATAAGGAATGGCCAGCATACGTGCAGTATTGGGTTTAAATGTAGCAATTAACGCCAAAATCAAACCACCAATGGCACCCACTATGGCTGCTGCATACGCAATTGCCGCTTGACCAGTCAGCATCGTGTAGAAAAATAAACCTAAACCCAGCACGGCGGCAATCACGGTTAACAATACTGATTTTTGAATCGCACCTTGTACCGTCATCGGTTGGCTATAGTCGCCACTGACCTCAACACGGGTCAAAATTGGGTTATTACTTTGCATATTGTTGCCCTTTTAAACTGAAGCTTTACTTAGTTTAAGCAGTTTTTATGCACAACCGATGGCAAAGCGATTTATTTTTGTAAATAAAAAAGAGGCACATGGCCTCTTTATTTTACTTGTTCATAATGAAGAAGTATTCACGGTAATATTTCAGTTCTGCAATCGAATCACGAATATCGTCCATCGCCAAATGCGAGGCATTTTTCTTTAAGCCTTGCATAATTTCAGGGCGCCAGCGTTTAGCTAATTCTTTGACACTTGATACATCTAAATTACGATAGTGGAAAAATTGTTCAAGCTCCGGCATTAAACGGTGCATAAAACGGCGATCCTGACAAATCGAGTTACCACACATGGGTGACGATTTTGGGCTGACCCATTTTTTCAAAAACTCAAGTGTTTGTAATTCAGCATCACGCGCGGTGAGTTTACTACGGCGCACGCGTTCAATTAAGCCCGATTGACCATGTTGACGCGTGTTCCACTCATCCATGGCATTTAGCTTAATCGATGATTGATGGATGGCAAGCACAGGACCTTCAGCCAAAATATTTAAATTATCATCGGTCACAATGGTTGCAATTTCAATAATTTGGTCGTTATCGGTATCTAGACCTGTCATTTCAAGGTCGATCCAAATGAGGCGAGTGTCAGGGGTGCTGCTCATAAATGTGCAATCTTATTCGGTTAAAAAACAATTATAGTAGCAAATTTATTGCCCGAGTGCTGTAACTTGCCCCCTGCTTCATGCTATTTTGCCTTTCTCAGTTTTAGGTTTTTTTAGGATGTGAATGGCCTTAATTCGTAAACGTCGTTTAACTGAACAGCAGCAACGCCGAATTCAGAAACAACACAAAACACGCCAAGAAGAGCTGGATACTTCAAATGATTTAGAAGGCTTGGTGGTACAACATTATGGTCGCCAGCTTGAAGTGCAAGCTTTGTCGCTGCCAGATGTCCATCCTGAAAAACCTGTGGTGGTAGACGGTGAGCCTGAACCGTTTTGGAAAGCCATTGAAATAGACAGTGTATGGCGTTGTCATACCCGTACCAATTTAGAATTATTGGTCACCGGCGACCGTGTGAAATGGCAAGCCGATCCGAATACCGGTTTAGGGATTATTACTGCGATTCAACCACGTCGCTCACTGCTTACACGCCCTGATCGTTATCATAAAGTCAAACCTGTGGCGGCCAATATTAGTTTAATTGTGATTGTGTTTGCGCCCCTGCCTGAACCAGCACCGGGCCTAATTGACCGCTATTTGGTGGCCTGTGCCGATGCTGATATTCCGGCACTGTTGGTGATGAATAAATCTGACTTGCTCAAAGAAAATGACGCCATTTTAACCCTGCTGCAAGAATATCAAGATTTAGGCTATGAAGTGCTGCAATGCCGTGCCGATGGTGATTTAACCACATTGTCACAACGTTTAGCCGGCGAAACTGTAGCATTTGTCGGTCAATCAGGTGTAGGTAAAAGCACACTGATTAATGCCATTGTTCCAGATGCGGCACAAAAGACCAATATCATTTCTGAAAACTCAGCTTTGGGTCAACACACCACCACTTCAACGCGTTTAATTGGCTTTGGTGAAGGTGCCGCGTTAATTGACTCACCGGGGATCCGTGAGTTTGGTTTGTGGCATTTAGACGCTGATAAAGTGCAGCAAGGCTTCCCTGAAATTGAAAATCGCTTGGGCTATTGTCAATTTCGTAACTGTACCCACAAACACGAAAAGCAATGCGCTTTACGTTTAGCGGTGCAAGACGGTGAAATTTTGGCACGCCGTTTAGACAGTTATTTACGTTTGATTGATGAAATCGAAGAAGCCAATCAAAAAAATTAATACCAACATCAACTTTTAGCTTGAAGCGCTGAGTTTGATCACCATATCTAATCAGCTATACTTTGGGCAATTTATATTTTTAATTTAGGTGACTTGTGGAACGTTGGTTCGAATTTATGGGGAATCACCCCTTCTTATTTGGTGCCCTTGCGGTACTGTTGGTGTTGTTCTTCGTGATTGAAGGCAAACGTGGCGGTCGCAAAATCTCGGCTCAATCCTTAGGTATTTTAGTCAAAGCACAAAATGCCATGTTGATTGATTTACGTGATGCCAAAGATTTCCGTGAAGGTCACATCAGTGGCAGCCGTAACATTCCTTACAGCAAACTCACAAGTCACATTGAAGAATTAAAAGCAGCTGAGCGCCCATTGGTGTTTATCTGTAATTTAGGTCAAGTGGCAGGTACAGCCTTACAACAAGTCGGTCACAATGACGCTTACCGCTTAGACGGTGGGATTAGCAACTGGAAAGCGCAAGGCTTGCCATTGGTTAAAGCAAAATAACTCCAAGGAGAACAGCATGGCTGAAGTCACAATTTACTCAACAACTGTATGCCCTTACTGCGTTCGCGCAAAACAGCTCCTTGAGCGTAAAGGCGTTGCATATAAAGAAATCAATTTATCTAAAGAAGCACCAGAAGTACGCGTAGAACTAATGCAGCGTACCAACCATCGTACTGTGCCGCAAATTTTCATTAACGATCAGTTTATTGGTGGTTTTGACCAACTGTATGCGCTTGATCGTGAAGGCAAACTTGACGAATTATTGGCATAATTTTCATTTATTTTTAAGGATTAAATCATGAGCGAACAACAACAACCGCAACTTGCTTTAGAGCGTTTATATAGCAAAGACATTTCATTTGAAGTACCAAGCGCTGCTGTATTTACCAAAGCATGGGAACCAGAACTGAATGTAAACTTGTCATCTTCTGCTGAGAAAATTGACCCGACGCATTTTGAAGTGTCTTTAAAAGTTGTTGTTCAAGCCAATAACCAAGGCGAAACTGCATTTATCGTAGATGTAACACAATCGGGTATTTTCTTGATTGATGGCGTAGAAGAAGAACGTCTGCCTTATTTACTCGGTGCATACTGCCCGAACATTTTATTCCCGTTTTTACGTGAAGCGGTGAACGATATGGTCACTAAAGGCAGCTTCCCGCAATTATTGTTAACGCCAATTAACTTTGATGCAGAATTTGAAGCCAACTTACAGCGCGCGCAAGCGGCAGCTGAAGGTCAAGCTTAAATGCTGAATAAAAAAGCCCGCACTTGCGGGCTTTTTTTACGAGTTTAATCAGCAAAGGGAGCTTTCTTTTGATCTAAATGATGCAGCGCATCATGCATAGCCTCAACCAATTGCTGTGCAATCTCTTGTTTCGAGGCTTTTTCTAAATCACGTTTTGGCATTTGGTAGTTTTGGGCAAAAAATACCGTCATGGCATTTTCATCAGAAGCAAAACCAATATCGCTACGTGAAACATCATTACAGGCAATCATATCCAGTTTTTTCGCGACCAACTTACCGGCTGCATATTCTTCCACATGACGTGTTTCTGCGGCAAAGCCCACCATAAATGGACGTTTGGCTTGTTGGGCAATGGTGGCGACAATATCTGGGTTTTTAATTAAAGCAATTTGCAGTTCATCGCCTGACTTTTTAATTTTATGTTCGGCCACTTCTGCCACGCGATAATCGGCAACCGCAGCGGTCGCAATAAAAATATCACAGCCTTGCTCAAGTAGCTCTAAACTCACCTCAAGCATTTTTTGCGCTGAATGCACATTAATGCGTGCCACACCATTTGGTGTATCTAAACTCACCGGCCCTGCAATTAAGGTCACTTTGGCCCCTGCGGCATAGCAAGCAGCAGCTAAAGCAAAACCCATTTTACCGGTACTGTGATTGGAGATATAACGCACCGGATCAATCGCTTCACGGGTTGGACCTGCGGTAATCACCACATGCTTACCAGCCAATAACCCGAATTTTTCGGCAATTTCACGTTGTGCTTGATGAAAATAAGCCGTGACTTGGCGGGCTAAATCTTCAGGTTCAGGCATACGACCTAGGCCTACATCGCCACAAGCTTGCGAACCTGCATCCGGCATAATCACATGCACGCCATCTTCAATTAAAGTTTGCAAATTGCGTTGCGTGGCTTTAGCCGCCCACATCTGCTGATTCATGGCAGGCGCTACCCAAACTGGGGCTTTAGTGGCCAAATACAAGGTCGAGAGTAAATCATCAGCCAAACCAGCAGCAAATTTGGCTAAGCTGTCGCAACTTGCAGGCGCAACCAGCAATAAATCTGCCCAACGTGCCAATTCAATATGCCCCATCCCCGCTTCAGCTTCGGGATTAAGCAATTGGGTATGTACTGGATTGCCAGATAAGGCTTGAAAGGTTAAAGGCGTAATAAAGGCTTGTGCACCTTCAGTCATTACCACACGAACATTAAATCCGGCATCTTTTAAACGACGAACCAAAATTGCGCTCTTATATGCAGCAATGCCGCCTGTGACCGCCAATAGAATATTTTTATTTGAAATTACACTTAGATCAAAGCTCACGCACCGGCTACCTTTGTGTTGCAGTGGCGCTCACAATAGCATTAAATAATCTAACACCCAAGTGACTGCACTATTGGGCGCTCAACATCTAAGACCAAAGAAGTACAATAAAATGAAAAATACGATTAAAGATTGGCCACAGCAAGAACGGCCACGCGAACGCTTGATTTTATATGGTGCATCAAGTTTATCCGATGCAGAACTCTTGGCGATTTTTTTACGCTCAGGCACACAAGGTTGCTCTG
Source organism: uncultured Acinetobacter sp. (assembly GCF_947626835.1). Classification (GTDB taxonomy): domain Bacteria; phylum Pseudomonadota; class Gammaproteobacteria; order Pseudomonadales; family Moraxellaceae; genus Acinetobacter. The sequence goes on from NZ_CANQTS010000007.1 coordinate 67,746, forward strand.
CGGTTGAGTTAGCCCGACATTTGTTACAGCATTTTGGTGATTTAAGCCATATTTTAAATGCCGACCTTGAGCAACTATCACAGCTACATGGCATTGGACCCAGTAAATATACCCAACTCATGGCAGTCAAAGAACTCGGTAAACGCTATATTACGCAGCAATTGCAGCAACAACCGATCAACCTTCATGATTCAACTAGTTTATTAGAATACCTACGCTTTGAACTGTTAGATGAAACGCGTGAAGTCTTTGCTGTGCTGTGTTTAGATGCTCAATTGCGTCATCTTGCCTTTAAAAAATTATTCTTTGGTGGCTTAAATTCCTGTGCTGTTTCAATCAATCAAATTTTACGTTTTGCCATTTCTCAGCATGCCACACATTTGGTGATTGCACATAATCATCCTTTTGCCCAAGCTTGTGCCTCAAAAGCCGATATGAATTTAACACAGCACATTCAAAGCGCCTGTGCTTTGGTAGAAATTCAACTGATTGATCACTGCATTATTGCCCGTGATAGCAGTTTTTCATTTGCCGAACATCAATTGCTGTAATTGCTTGTTTTCTTGATTAATTAGGCGCATATCTATTGACAAAAAATTGAGAAATATTGAAGATCAATACATCCTTGTCACGATATTGCCTCATGATTGTCCGCGAGCAAATGAACATCTTCAAGCTGCTATTTTCATGGCGTGGCACCATCTTACCCAAAGTTCTCCCTCCTCTTGGTATTGTGATGCTGATCTCAGCGATTGTGGGTGGACTCTCCTATAGCGGTTACTTTCATTTTCCTGAATTGCCTTTAGCTGGCTTTACTCTAATAGGTGTGGCACTGTCTATTTTCTTAGGCTTTAAAAACAGTGCGTGTTATGACCGTTGGTGGGAAGCACGTAAGTTATGGGGCATTTTAATTGCCAATGCACGCCACTTTGACCGTGATTGCCGTATGCTCAGTCAAGGACGGCGGGAACGGGTGATTCAGCATGTGATTTTATTTGCCAACGTATTACGCGATCGTTTGCGCCATCAAACTGCTAATCCCACAGCGTTGGTCGAAACCAGTGGTATGAGTCAACAGGCCATTAAACAGCTGTACCAACAAGTCAATGCACCACAATACACTTTAAGTTTGATTCAATGGGAATTGATGCAAGCCCTTAAAGAAGGTGAAATTTCTGACATTATTTATAGTCAAATGAATCAACATGTCATGGAATTAAGCATTGTGCAAACTGGCTGTGATCGTATTGCCACCACTCCAGTACCTTTTGCTTATTCTGTGTTACTCAATCGCACCGTGTATTTTTTCTGTTTTTTATTGCCGTTTAGTTTAGGCTCCACCATTGGTTTAGCCACACCTTTATTGGTGGGTATTTTGGCCTATACATTTTTAGGTTTAGATGCTTTAAGTACCGAAATTGAAGAACCTTTTGGCACCCAAAGCAACGACTTACCGCTTGATGCCATGGTGCGTACCATTGAAATTGAGTTACTTGGCACTTTAGGTAAACCGACGCCACCGCCGATTCAAGCCCAAGATCATAATTTACTTTAATAGGGCTTGATTAAACAAAGCTTTCCCAAATTCCAACTTGCCCATCTTTAAGCCGTGGAATGTGACCCAGTTTAATCCACGGCATATTGGCACCATGAAAATCACTGCCCACCGAAACTTTTAAATTAAACTCGGCAATCATACGATCCACCATTTGCCGTGTAGATGCCGGTTCAATCGCAGGCGGTAACTCAACAGCATCACCACCAAATTTAGCAAAAATCTCAATCAAATAACGAATATTGGTGGCAGATAAATCATAACGAGTCGGATGCGCCAACACGGCAAAACCACCTGCGGCATGAATCACCTCAATAGTTTCTTCCAAACCCAAACCATCAAATTTGACATAGGCTTTTTTGCCTTCTTTAATGTATTTATCAAAGGCCTGTTGGGCACGACTGACAATTGCTTTATCTACTAAAGTTTGTGCAATATGACTACGCGTGACCCGATCAGCAATCCCATCGACTTTAGCTAAAACATCAGCATAAATCTCTTGCCCAATTAACGGCACCAGCAAATCACAAATCTGTTTAGCACGCTGGGCACGAATGATTTTTTGTTGTTCAAGCAGCATATACAAGGGTTCAGGCTGTTGCATATTGAGCGCCACAATATGCACGCTATAGCTCTTTTTGGTGGCAGGTCGTGACCATTGACTGGAAATTTCAACGCCTGAAATAATATTGATTGGAGGCGTTAAGGCTTGTGCGGTTTGTCGCGCTAAAGCTAGACCATCCATGGTGTCATGATCAGTGAGCGCCAAGGTATGAATGCCTTTTTCTAAGGCGGCATGAACCAGTTCAGACGGTGACAAAGTTCCATCAGAAATATTACTGTGTGTATGTAAATCTACGCCTTCCATCACTTATACTACATTTCATTCATTTGCTCAGATTTAGATACTCTAACATGAAAGCACTTTTAGACTTTGTGCCCCTCATTATTTTCTTTTATTTATATAAAACCGTCGAACCTAATGATACTCAACACCCGCTATTACAATTGATTGGTTCTGCAGGCGGTGTGGATAACAACAATATTTTAGTGGCAACCACCGGCTTAATCTTCTCGATGCTAGTCGTTTACGGCGTGATGTTTGTCATGCAAAAATTCCGCCTTGATAAGCAACAATGGATTGTGTTGTTTATGACGGTGATTTTTGGTGGCGTGACTTTAATGCTGAGCGATGATTTTTATATTCGTTTAAAAGCTGTATTACTGAATTTAGTCTTTGCTGGTGCATTCTTATTGTCGCCATTTTTTATGAAAGATCGTCGTCCACTGATTCAGCGTTTGTTTGGCCCTGTGTTTGATTTAAGTGCCAAAGCTTGGATGAAACTCAATTACGCATGGGCTGCAATGTTTGCCTTGATGTCGTTTTTACATTGTTTCTTTGCCTATTTATTTTTAGATGGCAAATATTGGGGCGAATTCACCGCATTTGGTGACATGATCGTGATGTTTTCCTTTATCATTGCCCAGTTTATTTTGTTACGTAAATACTTTAAATCGTCTACATAATCACTCTTTGGAGACATCACATGCCATTGTTTGTCGTGAGCTGCACAGATCAAGAAGACAGCTTAGAAAAACGTCTTGCCACACGCCCTGAACATCTTGCACGTTTACAGCAATTAGATGATGAAGGTCGTTTAATTGTGGCTGGTGCAATGCCAAAAGACCCAAGTAATCTACAAGCAGGTTTTTATGGCAGTACCATTATTGTGGACTTTGATAGCCGTGAAGCATTGGATGCATGGTTAGCCGAAGAGCCATTTTTACGTGAAGGTGTTTACGCTCATATTGACGTAAAGCCATTTAATAAAGCATTCCCAAAAGGATAAGGTCTTATGCGTGTCGTCTGTGGTGTAATTACCCTTTGTTTATTCAGCTCTTTTACATGGGCGCTAGAAACACCCTCTACTGTGCCTAGCACAGATACCACCACGACGACCACAAGCCCACCAGCCACCTTACCGGCCACGCGTCCCACCACACCGCCTACAGGGGCCGCCAATACCCCAACCACAGGCAAAACCAGCCTAGATGCCACTAAAAACAAAGCGCAACAAGAAGCAGCTATTAAAGCCTTAGTCAAAGATCAACAAACACGTTTACAACAACTTGAACGTGCCAATTTACAAGCCTTAGCCCAAAACCAAGAACTACAACTTAAAAACGATAATCTAGGCGTACAGTTACAAGTTCTGCAAGCAGAACGTAGCGCGCAAATGTTTTTATATGGTGCAGTGACCATGGTAGTTGGGGTAGTTTTAGGCTTTGTCTTAGCAGGCTATATCTACAATAAACGCCGTCGTCAGTGGTAATTTTGATTGAAGGAAGCGCTGCTTGTGTCATACAGCATTGTAACAGCCGATCTCGATTGGCAATTGGTCGATGGGATTGAAGTCCCTGTCTCTAAACAATTTGGCGATGTCTATTTTTCTAAAGACAATGGCTTACTTGAAACGCGGCATGTGTTTTTAAATGGCAACGATTTAAGCCAGCGCCTTGCTCAATTACAGGCCTATGGTTATTTTTGTGTCGGTGAAACCGGTTTTGGTACAGGCTTAAATATCTTAGCGCTATGGCAATTGTGGCAACAGGTACGCCCAATCAACAACAGTCATTTGCATGCCATTTCGGTGGAAAAATTCCCCCTGACGAAAAATGACTTAGAGCGTGCTTTAAAAGCGTGGCCAGAACTTGCACCTTTGGCTGAGCAACTCATAGCGCAGTATCCGCTACCGATTGCAGGTTGCCATCGTTTAAACTTCCCCAATGAGCGCTTTAGCTTAGATTTATGGCTCGGCGATGCACATGACGTTTTTCCAGTTATTCCTAAAACGCATCAAGTACATGCATGGTTTTTAGATGGCTTTGCACCTTCTTGCAACCCAGATATGTGGGAAGATAAAGTTTTAAGCCATCTTGTACGCTTATCCGATGTAGGCACAACCTTCGCCTCATTTAGCGTGGCAGGCGTGCTTAAACGCGGTCTTAAACAGCATGGCATTGAAATTTCACGACCACGCGGCTTTAAACACAAACGCGAAATGCTCAAAGGTATTTGGCCCGCAACAGAAAATATAGAAAAACCACTTGCCACCTCACGGCGTATTGCTGTGGTAGGCGCAGGGATTGCCGGTTTAAGCATAGCATGGGCCTTTGCCCAACGCGGGCATGCTGTCACCATCTTTGAGGCAAATACAGCCTTAAGTGGCGCTTCAGGTAATCCTTTGGCATTACTGAATCCTAAGCTGTGTCCAATTGAACAAGCGCATGAACATTTGATGACCTTAGCATGGCAACACGCAATGCGTCATTATGCAAAATTTAAGGCGTATCGCCCAATTGCAGTCAATCAAATTGCCTTAAAAAATCCTGAACAGCTGTTAGATCTGGCTCAGGAGTATCCTGAACAAGTCTTAAGTACTCAAACTCAAGATCGTTTTACAGATCTTGCAAGTTTAACCTTACATCAAGCGGCTGCTATTACACCGCACCTATTATGTGAAGAAATTTTAGCGCATCCACAAATTGAACTTCAGCACGCTCACATTACACAGATCACAACTGATGCATGCCCAATACTTTATTCCAATCAAGCATGCTTGGGTGAATTTGATCATGTCATTGTGTGTAGTGCACTTAAAAGTGCGGCTTTAATTGACAATTATCCAGTTTTAAAACCCATTCGTGGTCAAGTCAGCTGGCTTAATAATGCCGAGCATAGTTTGGCTTTAGATCAAGCCTATAGTTATGGTGGTTATTGCATGCAGTTAGATGCAGAGCAGCTAATTTTAGGCGCCTCTTTTTATCCTCAGCGTGAGGATAGCGAAGTCTTAGCCGAAGATCATGTACACAATCTGAATTTGCTTAAAAGCGTTGCACCAGCTTATGCAGACAATTTAATGGATGTTGAACATTGGCAAGGTCGTGCTTCGGTACGTGCACAAAGTTTGGATTATTTTCCACTGTTGGGCAAAGTACAAGATCAACAACAGATTTACACCCTTGCCGGTTTAGGCTCTAAAGGCTTCTTATTTGCGCCACTGTGTAGTGAGATCTTAGTGGCTGAAATTTTAAAACAAGCCTGCCCTGTGCCAGAAACATTACGTCAAAAATTGCAAGTGACGCGTTTTTATAAAAAAGTTAAGGCTAAAAAACCTTATTTTAAACCTGCATAAAAAAAGCGCCTCACGGCGCTTTTTTTTAACCTTGCTCTAAGGTAAAGCCTGCATCACGAGCAGCACGAGTGCCTCCCATTAGCACGACATATTCGCGTGAACTATCAAAACCTTCTAATAATTCTGCTGCACGCGGAGCTTTACTGCCACCACCACATAGAATATAAACCGGTTGATCCGCTGCCACTTGAGCTAGGCTCTCTGCTGATAAATTGGCAATAGGCTGATTTATCGCACCTTGAATGTGTCCCTCTGCATACGAGCTTGGTTCACGAACATCCCAGATCACTGCATTTTCTGGGAACTCAAATGTTGTAATTTCTTGTTTACGGATCATTGTGCACTCCTTTGATGTAAACAACACTTGGCAAATGAAGAAAACATCCCTAGCATCTCAGATATTCTTTCCATTTGTAAAGGTCTAAACTATGCCTTCTTTTGACATTGTATCTGAATTAGAGTTATTTGAAGTAAATCACGCGGTGCAAAACACGCAAAAAGAAATTGCCACGCGCTTTGACTTCCGTGGTCAGGACGTTTCAATTGAGCTCAACGAAAAATCGAAAGAGATTAAAATCTCGACTGAAAGTGATTTCCAGTGTGAACAAGTGTACAACATGTTAGAAAGCCACTTCTATAAGCGTAAAGTCGACGTACAAGCGCTTGACCCACAAAAAGCAGCGGCTTCTGGCAAAAATTACGTACAAGTCATTAAACTCAAAGACGGTTTAGATTCTGACACTGCCAAAAAAATTAACAAAGCCATTAAAGAAAGTGGCATTAAGGCGCAATCGTCAATTCAAGGCGATAAAATCCGTGTCACGGATAAAAAGCGTGACACCTTGCAACAAGTCATGGCGTTTTTAAAAGAACAGCAATTTGGTCTACCATTACAGTTTAATAACTTTAAAGACTAAATAAAAAAAATCCCGCCATCTGCGGGATTTTTTAACGCTAACGCTTAAGCCGTTTGACTTGCTTGCCACGCCTGCTTGACATCCTCAGGAATCTGACGCTTGTTGCCTTTGACATCTACAGCCACAAAGGTAAATACTCCCTCAGTCACACGACGCGCTGGACGTGAACTGTCATGGCTATCCCACACTTCAATTTGCATTTGCAATGAAGTATTACCCACTTTTAACAGTTTGGTATAGCACGTGATGACATCACCCACTTTTACAGGCACCAAAAAAGTCATTTGGTTAATTGAGATGGTGGCACAACGTCCTTTAGAGAAACGTTCTGCATGAATTGCACCTGCCAAGTCCATTTGCGATACAATCCAACCACCAAAAACGTCACCACTCCAGTTGGTATCGGCTGGCATTGCAATAGTTTGAAGAGATAAAGTCCCTTCTGGCTTTAAGAGATCTGACACATTAGCTCCCAGTATTGGCATGAAGATGCTGATCTAGCCACTGTTGTAGTTCACTAGATCGTAGTGCACCGCTTATTCTAGCAATTTCTGTGGTTTTATTCATCAACACAAGTGTTGGAATACTACGCACATTAAAGGCGCTGCTTAAACGTGGATTGGCTTCAGTATCAATCTTAGCAAACACCACATTTGGATAAGACTGAGCGACCTTGGCAAAATGCGGTGCCATCATCTTACATGGACCACACCACTCAGCCCACAGATCAATTAAAATGGGCAAATCACTGCTTGTAATAAACTGACCAAAATTTTGTTCATTTAAATCAATCGGTGCAAGCGGAATGAGTTGACCTTGGCATTGACCACAACTTGGATTGGCCTGTAATTTATCTTCAGGCACACGGTTTTTAGCCTGACAGCTCGGGCAAACAATAATCATGATGAAACTCCAATATATTGATCTAAAAAGGCAATTTGCGTTTGAATGGCTTGGTCTAAATATGGGGAATGATAAATATCAAAGTGTTGCATCGGCCACTCATGATACTGTACATACGGTGCAATGCGCGTGGCACAGTCGCGACTGACATCAATCGGCACCAGTGCATCGTGTTGGGCTGCGATAAACAAAACCGGACAACGAATATGCTGCACGTCGGTGATAGGTCGATAACGTATTAATTGCCATAATGCCCGAGCTGGAATCTGACCGCTCCAGTAATAATCAGGATGTACAATAGACAGATAATCGCGATGCTGCTCATTGCCATTAAAAAAACTAAATTGGTGTGCATCAACTACAGGTAGATATTTGGGGGCCAAGCCGACTTTTGCGCCCATGTAATCTTGGCTAGAGAGCTTTAAAGCCTTGGGTAGTGTATGTAAGGGATATTGCTTGGCCGTTTCCGCCCCATCAACAAAGGGAACTTGGGCCATGACAGCACGAATTTGCGGTAATTCTGCGGCTACATTTAACACATAGCCACCACTTAAGCCTGTGCCCCACAATACCATCTTGTTGGTATCAATTGATTTACGTGCAGCGACATGCTCAATCATTACATGCCAATCATGCAGCTGATGCTTGATTGAGACCAATTCACGCGGACGCCCTGTACTCCCACCCCAATACCGATAGTCAAACAGCACCACTGCATAGCCTGCCGTGGCAAAGGCTTTGGCATACTCAACCAACTTAAACTGACGTAAGGCAGCTAAGCCATGTGCCATGATAATCACAGCAGGTGGCACTTTCGTTTCAGGGTGATAAAAATCCGCTGCCAATACCTCTTTATCACTTTTCACATACAGCGGTTCAACGAAGTAACGATACATAAGCGCCCCATGCTAATGGCTGTGTTTTGCTGTAATTGCTTGTAAAAACCGCAACAGATTAAGGTTGTGTTTTCAGCATAATGCTATTATATCTCATTATCTATACATCTTATAATGGAGCGAAAGCATGAGCGATCAAGTCGGTTTTGCAGGTCAAATTGGCGCAGAGCATATTAGCCAAGTGGTTGAAAAAGGCTTTAAATCTGTGATTAACAACCGTCCTGACTTTGAAGGTGGCCCCGAGCAACCTACCAGCGCCCAAATTGAAGAAGCTGCGCGTCAAGCAGGTCTTGACTACGTATATCAGCCCGTTGTGGCAGGTCAAATTAGCGAATTAGATGTACGTGCTTTTGCCAATCATTTTAATGAATTACCAAAACCAGTATTGATGTTCTGCCGCAGTGGTAATCGCTCAAATAATTTGTATCAACTTGCCAAACAAATGGATTTATTAGATGACTAAGCAGCTTTTGGCAGCTGTGATCACTGTCCTCGCTTTGAGTTTAACAAGTCTAAGCTTTGCAGGTTCAGCAACTTTGCCATTGAGTAAAAGTCTCACCCCCAATGTTAGTGTTACTGGGCAAATGAACACCGAGAAATTTACCCAACTGATGCAACAGGGCTTTAAATCGGTCATCGTGAATCGTCCTGATCAAGAGCAAGGTAATTTGGTCACAGTAAATCAATTGCGTAGCATTGCTGAACATGCTCATGTCAGTGTGATTTATCAACCCGTGGTCAGTGGTAAAATTTCTGCAACAGACGTGGCTGAATTTGCCAAATACTATAATGAGCTTCCTAAACCAATCTTAATGGTCTGTCGTAGCGGTACGCGCTCGAAAGTCCTTTTTGATCAGGCAAAAGCACAAGGCTTATTACATGAATAAACTCTGTTTAATTTTACTTTGTTGTTTATCTCTTGCTGCATGTCAATCTATGCAACTGCGCCCAACTGCAGGAGTTATGGTTGGCAACCAGATATAAGAAAAAGTCCAACTTAAGTTGGACTTTTTTAGCGATTAAGTTTTGTTATTTTACTCTTAACCAAGATGTTGTCATTTTACCACTTGGGACACTTGTAACAATTTTCACATCATCACCAGCCGCACAGTCACGTACAAGCACATTATAACGAGATACAGTGTCTAAACTATCCACAAATGTACTTAAGTTATTAAGATCAATTACTCCTGGAACAGTTGTATAACCAGAACGTAATTCGACGCTACACGTCTTATTATTATCGGTTTTGTCTGCACTTTCAGCACTCACGCTTGTACCTGATGGCATAGGCACGCTTTGTTGGCTATTACCAAATACTTGGAAACTGAAATTATCATCGCCTAAAACTGATGCCTCATTGACTCCCATTCCCCATACCAATGTCGGTGTATCATGTGAGAATCCAAAGATCAACTGTTGACGTAATACTGCATTTAGGTCGTTATTACAGGTTTCTTGAATATTTGGTTGCAGAACCGTAGATGCAGTACATGCTAAATTGCCTGCCGCTTTACGGTAAATAAACTCACCTAAGTCATGAAGATTATTTTCATTATCATCGCGGAAAAAATCACCAATATTGCGAGTTAAAGTATCAACACCTGCTGTATAAATGTTATCCCCATTTACATCGATATAAGATTTATCACCTTCAACATAAGCCAATACACTAACACGATTGTCTAGTGGTCGTGGATTTTGTGTGGTCAAAGTTACTGTACATACACCAGCAGCATTGGTCATACAATTTGAATCAACCTTACCACCTTCAGATACAAAGCTAATCACCGTACCTGCCGGCACTGGGTTACCTGTACGATCGACTAAACGTGCTGTAATGGTAGCACTATCGCCATCAATATCTGTACGTAAAGCTTGTTTTGAAACTGAAAGACTCATACCGTTTTGTGTCACACGACCCACAGAAATGCTGACATCTTTAGATAATGCAAATACAGTTTGATCATCATTTAATGCTGCACGAATTTCTACCGGACCTGGAATACTTCCCGGATATAAATTAACAAAGACTTTACCATCAGCATTACTCGTAATAATTTTTGGTAGACGATTATTCAAATCTCCAAAGCTTAAGTCACTCGGTGCTTCATTTATGGTGAGTACGACATCTTTATTCGCAGCAGGAACACCATTTGCATATAAAGTAAATTCAATTTGACCAGAAGCTGCTGCACCACTACCTTTTATGCCTAAATTCACAGGTGCTGTGCTGCTATACACAAGTGAGTCCGCTAAAATAGCTTGTACGTTTAAATTAGTTGATACAGAGGTTTGACCATTCGCTGTAACTGCATTAATTGTGACAGGACCTTCACACAAGTCACCTGTTGCAGAGATTGCTTTATAGGATGTTAATACATTACCTTGATTCACAGATGTAACAGATGTTGGTTCAAACGTACCGCACGTTGCATTAAAATTCACAGGAATATTATTTTGTGCAGTACCATATTGGTTTGATGTTGTTAAACTTACATTGGTCGAACCACCCGATGCTAGACTTGCATTAGCGACAGTAATGGGTGATAAATTAACCTTAAGTGCCTGTAAACTAAAGGCTAATTCATTGCTTGCAGTGTTGCCATCATATTCAGCTTGTGCAGCAATACGATACACACCTGTAGTAGTGTCATCTTGTGGCATTACAGTAATACTTGCAATACCTTCAGCATTACTCAATACAGCTCCATTTGTTGTACCAAATACAACAGGCGCTGTAGAGCTAAAGTTAACAACCGCGCCACTGATACCTTGACCTGATTGATCTGTTACTTTAACTGTAGCAATGACACCGAGTGGAGTAATAGTTTGACCACTCATGCCATTACTATCTTGAAGCTCAATCACGCTAATATTAATTGTTTGTACTTCCTCACCAGTCCCTGGATTATTAGCATTACCACCTGAGTTATTATTTGATCCACTTTGGTCGTAATAACCATCGCTACCGCCGCCCCCACAGCCTGCTAATAAAATGGCTAAAGCCAAGGCAGAAAATTTAGATACATTTAACATATTCGAGTCTATCCCTCAAAGCTTTTTGAAGCTGTAATAATGATTATCGTGTGCTATGTAAGCATATTTGTTAATTGTTGTAAATGATCATAATTTAAAGCAAAGATTGTTTATCCTCTTAAAAAAGGAGTTTTATTGATGTATGACATTATTATTATCGGTGCTGGCACTGCTGGCATCGCAGCATATAAACAAGCTGCTCGCCATACACAAAATATTTTAATTATTAATGCAGGTCCATGGGATACTACCTGTGCCCGTGTAGGCTGTATGCCAAGTAAGGTACTCATTTCAAGTGCCAATCGTATGCATGATATACAGCATGCCAACGACATGGGCTTAAGTCTAAATGCTACAGTGGATACATCTGACGTCATGTCACGCGGGCGTAATTTACGTGACCGCTTTACTCAAGCCACCCTTGATGATGTAGAAAAATGGCCTACCCAACATAAAATCTCAGGTACAGCCAAATTTATCAATGCCAATACCATCGAGGTCAATGGTCAACATTATCAAAGCAAAAGTTTTATTGTGGCAGTCGGTTCTACGCCAACTTATGATCAAGCATGGAAAGATGAATTGGGTGATTTACTCATCACATCAGATCAAATTTTTGAACTCCCTCATTTACCCAAATCTCTAGCAGTCATTGGCAGCGGTGTGATCGCGTTAGAATTAGCACAAGCCATGCAACGCTTAGGTGTGCAAGTCACCATGTTTGCACGTAGCCGCAAAGTAGGCTCTTTAACTAGCCCTCAATTACAACAGATTGCACAAAAAACTTTATCGAAAGAAATCAAAATTTTATTTGAAACATTGCCTGAAAAAATCAATCAACTCAATGGACAAGTTGAGATCAAATATAGCCAGCAAGGCAAACAACAGACCTTAATAACCGATTATGTGCTAGTGGCCACAGGTCGTGAGAGCCAATTAAAACAGCTTGATTTAGAAAACATTGATCAAAGTTTCAGTGATCTCAAAAAACTACCGATTGATGCCAATACAAAGCAGCTAGGGACTTATCCGATTTTTGTTGTTGGAGATGCACATAGCTCTACACCCATTCAACATGAGGCTGCGCATGAAGGTAAAATGACAGTACAAAATTGCCTAAACTTTCCTGATGTAAAACCCATTAAAACGTTAACTGCTTTAGGGATTGTATTTTGTCAACCAGAGATGGCAAGTGTAGCTAAAACCCATAAACAATTAAGCGCAGAAAATATTGATTTTGTGACAGGTTTTGTAAGTTATGAAGGTCAAGGGCGTGCACAGGTATTGGCTAAAAACCAAGGTGCAGTAGAAATTTATATCAGCAAAAAAGATGGTAAAATTCTAGGCGCAGAATTATTTTGCCCAACAGCAGAGCACTTAGCACATCTTTTAGCGTGGCTGATTGATGCTGATGCAACATTAGAAGATGCTTTGAACAAGCCGTTTTATCATCCAACTTTAGAAGAAGGTTTGAGAACAGCGCTAAAGCATGCAAGACGCCAACTAAGTTAAGCTACACAGAGGCTGAGCTATGAAAAGCCAAGCTTGGCTGAATTTTTTAAGGTTTAATTTTAGGTCTATATTGTGCAATTTTTGTCTTTAAAAACATTTGGGCTAATGAGCTTATGTATAGCATTTACAGGATGCAATAGTTTACATGGCTCATTTCAACAACGTTCCACACAACTTGCCCAAGGACTACAAAATGCTTACCAAGTTTCGCCACAAGTGGCTCAACAAGTTGCACCAGTCATTATAGCAAATGCCGAGCGTTATGATTTACCTCCACTTACTGTTGCAGCCATGATCCAACAAGAATCAAGTTATCGTGCACAAGTAAGCTCAGGTGCTGGGGCAGTCGGGCTAATGCAGATTATGCCTAAATATTGGCAAAAAAATTGCCCTGGTGATTTATATCAAGTCGATATTAATATTGCCTGTGGCAGTTATATCTTAAATCGTTATCAGCAATCTGCAGGTAGTCTTAAAAAAGCACTGGCTTACTATAATGTTGGACCAACTGGTTATGAAAATAGCTGGAAAATGAAGCGGCAAGGTAAAAGATATGCCAAACAGGTCAAAGAAAAGGAAAAAATATTAAAAAAACAGTTATAAATTGTCTTACTCAGCCCAAAATATTTGGGCTATTTTTATATTCAAATTTCAGGCATAAAAAAAGGCCCCCTGATCAATGATCAGGGGGCCTTTTTAGAATAATGAGCTGGCGATGACTTACTCTCACATGGGTA
>NZ_CANQTS010000008.1 GCF_947626835.1 uncultured Acinetobacter sp.
ATTTTGTGTGTAGGCTTCTTCATTTGAAAATTATATCGCTGAAAAAGCCTTTACAGATAGGTTTGTGCAACAAAGCCAATCATAAGTAAAAAAATTTACAGAACTATTTCTAGTATCTGTAAATTTCTTTTGTAACTAACTACTAATAAAGAATAATTTAATAAACTTTACAAAACATAGTCTCTAGGGTGTACTAAAATGGTTAACTATATAAAAATATCAACAAAAATAAAAATAAATTTAAAATTCAAAAACTTATGAAATAATAAATAAAATTTTTAATTAAAATAATTGATTTATTGGTTTTTTTTATGAAATTTAGCCATAAATACAATTTTTTACTACTACTTTTAAAATTAGAAGCAAGACTAAAATCAGTTATAATTATTGCTTTATTTACATAGCTACAAATCATGCTTGTTATGAATGATGCTGAAATCAGGTTAGCCTTAATCAATTGGCTGAAACAAAAAAAAATTCCTCCTCAAAAAATTCTAAATGAAATCACTATTTCAGATGGGTTAGCACGCCCAGATCTTATAGCTATTTATAGTTATTCTCATTGTTATGAAATCAAAGGAGATAATGATCAAATACAGCGTATAGTCAAACAGTTCATCCACTATCAATCTTCGTTTAAGAAAAATACACTTGTTACAACTCAAAAGCATCTAAAAAAAGCATTGAAACTTCTGCCGGATTTTTGGGGAATTATTGTGGCAATCATTGAAAATGAAACAATAAAATTCAAGTATGTAAGAAAATCTTCTCATAACCCATTCTATCGCAAAGATGTAGCCTCAAAGATACTTTGGAAAACTGAGATGCAACAACTCCTAGAAAATAAAGATATAAGCTTTAGATCGAATTCAACAAGAAATGATCTCATTGATCTAATAAATACTTCATACACCTCATATGAGCTAGACCAATCAATTTGCCTTAGCTTATTAAACAGAAAAGTCTCTTAGCATATACGTCACATGTAGACTAATGTTAGGCTTTAAGATAGAAGATGCATTCACTTTGAGTCCAGTTGGCTGTTTCTCAAAAATATATTTATCACCGTATGAATAGGATTTTCCTCTATAGAATGTCTTACTTACTATCTCATCAAGCAGGGGTTTAAATGGTGCAATAACACTTTTAGTCTTTCCACTTCTTGTCACATAAAGTTTATCATCATACGGATAAAAAACCTTTCCAGTCATATAAGATTGAATTTCTTCAATATATATATCTAAAAAGCTAGTTTCCGGACTAACACAAGTATAATCACCGTAATCAAATGACACGTTTTTTTCTTTTAATTTCTTAAATACTGTAACTTCCTTTCTATCAATAACCTTATTTTTTTTTGTTTCAATAAGTTCAGTTATAACTTTAGGAATAGTTGACCCCGATACTATAATTCTTTCAAATTTACCTAAATCTAGATTATCTAGAAAGTCTATGACCTGCTTGCTAGATGTCTCGATATCTTCTACGACCCTTAAGTCAAAAATAAGAATAATCTTTTCAAAGGCAGCCTCAAGATTTGCTAGGCAATCTTCAAACTCATACTCAATGAACTCATAATCCTCAAAGGCCGACTCAGTCAATCGAATAGCAACCTTATCCTTTAAAAATACGCCTGCTTTTGCACTAGCTATAACACAATTTAAATGCTCTGGTACTCGATCATCAACACCACATACAGGTATCATTCCGAGAGGCGCAAACTCATCTATAATTGTTTTATAATTATATGTTTTACCATCAATTTTAACTAAAGGATCTATATCATAATTATCAATAAAAATATCATCCAAAAAATTAAGCTTAGTAGTCAGATATTTTTTTTGAGCTTCAATTTTCTTTTTTAATGCCTCAGTTTTAAATCCAAGTAACTCTTCAGGAGAAAAAGAATTAACACCGTCATTATGCGACTTTGAAGGAAGTTCATTAGGTAAGTCAAAAAATACACTTAGACCTACTTTAAGATCATCATCTAAGTAATTTAAAGCATAAACCTCATTCATTTTAAATTTTAAAAATGGAATATATTTAGAGTTCATAGTTAATTTTATATTCCGCTCTTAATTTTGAGTAACTGGCCCAATCATTATTTTCAAACGATAGCCTCCCTGCAATAATACTTGGATGAACTTCGAATAGCTTCGAATAACTAGCCAAGTCTTCTAAATTTCTTGTGGTTTTAATAGTTCTCCAAATTGCATTTGGGATCATTACTTCCCTCGCAAGTTTATTTGCTTGCTTCTCTAATTTATTTATATCTACATCGGAACTTTCTTCAAAATAGTCGACAATAGGTTCATTAAGTTCTTCAAAGTGTAATACGATATGGGACAATTCATGAAGTAACGTAAACCAAAAACTATCTAAATTTTTTAGTCTTAAAGACATAGCAACAACAGGCTTTTCATTAACTTTTAAAGAGACACCGTCTACTTTCGTACCTTCTTTAGCCATTTCGAAAATTAGGTATATACCTTGTTCTAAAAGAAAATTTTGTATGGCTATCAAATTGGTTTCTTTGATAAATTTATCAAAGAATACTCGAAGAAAATCTCTGTTTATACCAGTATAAGATTTATCCAAAAAACCATCTAAAAATTTAGCTTTACCACTTACAGTAGACACCCAAAAATCAATTAAATATTGATCAGCTGAATCTGTTTTCTTAAATAAACTTTTAGTGGGACTATTACGATATATATTAAAAAAGTTATGATAATTTTCATTGTTAATACCTATTTTCTTTTTAACATTATCAGGCATTTGCAAATAATATGAATGAAATACATCAAATTCATTAAAGATTGCAACACTATTAGTTGAATAACAACCTATTGATTCTATTTCCAAACTCATGCTACTGCTCCAATAATACTTGAAACTTCATGCTCTGGTAATTCAAAATACTTTAATGAAGGTTTATCATTACTTTCAACATGTTGCATCTTTAATTTATTAATATAATAACCTTCAGCTTGCGTTAGCGAATGTAATGAAAAACGTCCAGAATTTTTATATTTATTTGCAAGATAAGTAATTGCTTTTAATAGCAATAATCTTCCTAGACCCTTATTTCGTTGATCTTCGATAGGAGTATAACGATTCCATGGAGCAACAGCTAAATACTCCACATAGAAAATATTTTCTGAAGGGTTCAAATAACTATCTTTAGGAAAATAAATTAAGCATGCAGCTTCTACTTTTGAGTCAATTCTAAGATAGAACCATTCATTACAATCATCAGTTTTCAAATTATAAGTTTTATTTAACCATTTCCAATGCCAATCCTGCGAATCAATTTTTTTTGCTAGTTCAATCGCTTCTTCTTCAGGTAAGGTTTTTAGATAAGCCATAACTTGTGCATGATATAGCTTCCACTCCTGATCACAGTACAGGGATTTTTCAAAACTGTATCCGTTAGAAATTTCTAATAATTGTCCAGTCGGCAAAAATTCTGAATGAATAATTTGCTCATTAGGTGATTGAATTAGAATTCCATAACTCTTCAACTGATCTAAAATAGACTGTCCCATATCACCCCCATTTTTTTACATTATAACAAATAAAATCAAATACTAAGGCATAATATACTTATACTAGCTTATACTTTAAAAAAATAAAACATTGTTATCTATGAGATATCTTAAATAATGACTTCAAAAAACACACGCCAACTTCACCATTTGATTAAAGATGGCCTTGATGAAAACGAACTTAAGGCACACCTTCAAGCTATCGAAGAGCTGTTTGGTAAAGAATACCTAAATTCTTCAATTGCTAAAGGTGAATTACCTATTCTTTGGAAGCGTTTGGATTTTATATGCACTAATGAATTAATCACGCTAGGTATGGCAATATCTAACTTAAAGGCGAAAAAAAATCCTCAAATTGATGAGTGGTTAATTTCAACGGCTAAAGCTGTAAAAAAACATTCAAAAAATAAAGGGCGATCAAATGGCTTCATTCGAGAAATTATTTATTGTGGATCAATTTGTGATTCAATTGGTGAAGTTTATCCTGCAAAAAAGGCTCAACAAGGCTATGACTTAGAGATCAAAACGACAAATGTTGATTTTGTAACGTCTTTAAAAAAATTTGGTAAATCAGACAATCATAAAGAGTTTGAAACTTTTTGTAATCAATTAGCTAATGTAGTAAAGCATAAGGCTACATACTTCAAAAAAAATGTTCATGTATGTATTATTTTAAGCCAAAAATTAGATGAAGAATTATTTCAACGTCTTAAAAAAGTAATTTCCAATGCAAAAGATATTGATAATATTGAATATTATGAAAATGGCATTTTAATAATGTTTTCTCGACCCTTAACTATTGAAGACCTAAGCCTTAATAGTGCAAGTTGGCAAATAAACGTCTTATCACCTGAGAGTAAAAATGAACAGGATAGATTTCTAAAAAAAATCATTCAAGAAATTTCCAATATGAAAATAACGTTGGATGCTTCATTAAATCATAACTCATTACGCACACTTCATGTAAATGTTAATGAGAACTGTGACATGGATTCTTTACAAGAAAAATTAGTACGCCATTACAAAGGCCACGATGATATAGGTGTGGATATTGTTATGATCCATAAATCAGCAATATGTGAAAGTAAATCGTCGAACAAGTTGAAAGACATTGAAAAAGCTATCTACCATGATATAAGACCAATTAATTTTGAAAAGAATTTATCAAAAAGAATGCTGCATTTTATAAATACAACAGATATCTCCTCAGCTCCTTTGAAAATGAATTGTGGAATCGGTATGTTAGCAAAAATACCATCTGGTACTTTTGCTGGAATAGATACAATTAATAAATATAACTTTCAAAAGGGTATATATTATTTTGATATGAAAAGGCAAAAAGATGGCAGTTGGTATGCTGACTTAATTTCTGTTACTCCCAAAGGTATTCAATGCGAAATACTCCTACCCAAAAATTTAAGTTCATCAATCATAGGGAGTAAAATTACTCCTCCCCATGATGATTTATTAATTGTCTAAGTTTTTCTTAAGTAATGGTCTATCTAGTGTTGCCAAATTCACATTAGGCATTTGAGATAGATTATATTGCCATCGTCTGTACTGGTCTGCCCATAAACTTTCTTTTTCTTCAAGTAGCTTTTTCAAATGTGAAATTTGGCTTCTTAATTCTTCATTCTCTTTGATCAGCATATCAATAGTTACATCGCCCATTGAGGCTATAACAGTCGATTTTGCCTCTCTAAGCGTCTTTTTTCGAAGATTAAAAGCCTGTTTTACAGACTCATAGCTCATTAAGGTAAATTTAGAAATAGAGGGTTTATCTAATGCTCTAGCTACTGACACTGCAAAAAGATCCCAAGTTAGCTTACCGGACCATTTATTCAAAATACTCTCAATAATTTTCATTTCTTTGACGTCAATGAATTTATGTTTCATAAGTCACCTTGCAATAATGCTAAGAATGAATTTTTTGACTCATTCACTATCTGTTCAGACATTGGATTCTTTTCATCTACTTTATTAATTAAATTCTGTTCACCTAATGCAATTTTTGTCAGGCTAACGTCTAACTCTTCTGGAATACGAAGTACTAGTCCATCAGGTAATTTATCATCTTCTAGATATTTCAATAATGTCTTAATAATAGCGAGTTTTTTACCATGGTAAATTAACCAAGTATTTGCACCATGAAAGCCTTCTTGCATAGCGACAGCAGCTCGATTCAGTTCATTTTGCACAACATCTTCTAGCTGCTTGAGATGTTCAACATTTTTCGGCAATCCTTTTACACATGCATGCTCTTTACAACTGATACATTCACCTGCTTTAGTACAGGGTGTCATTGTCCAGTCATGCTCACAGTATCCATAACCTGAGACTTGTACTGTACCTATTCGATCTTTACGCCCCAGCATTTCAAATGTCACAGGTACATTAACTTTGACAGCTTCCAAAGCGGTTGTGCCATCCAAACTTTCTAATCCGAGTTCTAAAAGTTTTCTAGATTCAGCTTTAAACTCACTCATTGGTCGCAAATCATAAGCACGATTATCTTCAATTCTTGAACGTCCAGCAAACATAGCTAGATCCAGAGAATCCATCTCACCACGCTCTGCCATCGTGGATAGCCAAACTCTAATTTGATGGGAGGAAATAACTATCTCACCTCCATCTTCATTTTTAATACCTAATTCACTGAATAGAGAGTGTGTACCAGGTAATCTCTGATGTATTGCACCTAATGCATCATTTAGTAAATTTAGATTTGGACATTCAAAACTATACTTTTTGGGTGCAAATTCAATATGAAATTCATTCTCTCGAACCAAACACAATAGATCACAAATCGGCTTATCAATTTCAGCTATTTGGGGCCAACTTGGGAATTTTTTCTTATATTTTTCAACAGTGAATTGAGCTAAGTCCCTGTAAGTAACATAACTCTTTGCACCAATGAGATTTGCAACCCATTTTTGTCTATATAGTTTCTTAATAACCTCAGTATTTGTGGATATACTTTCTAAACTTGTAGAAATATCTACTAAATTGAATGCAGCAGCAAATTCACCAACTGTAAGTGGTGCATCTTCATCGTGTTCCTTAGATGTTATACAGCCATCATGCCGATAAAATTGACTGGATTTCTCAATAGCCCATTTTGCAGCTTTTCTTGCAGGCTCTCCAATCATAATTAGTCGCTTAACAGCTTCCTTAACTGTAGGTGCTATTAACGGATGAACAGGCTTGGAAATAAGACCCCCACCTTTTTCAGCCTTCCATCGAATATAAAGAATTGTTGTTTCTTTATCCTCAAGCTGCTGAGTTTCCTCATTTCTTACTTTTTCACTATGAGTTTCTTCAAACAAACAATCTACTGTTAAAAAACTTAACTCCCCACCACGACTAGGAGCACACATCAGTAAGACAGCTTGAGCTGAATAAAATTTTTGATAAGCTGTTGTTGCTAATCTGAATGCATCAGCTAATGCTGTAATTTCAAAACTTGTTAATAGCCTATCTTTTTGCCATTTTCTATCTTCTTCTGATGTTCCTTGTGCTTTATTTCCAGGCCGTTTCCACGGATTTGTCCATACAGGAATAGTTATATTAATTTTAAGAAGTCGCAAATCTTCTAAAAATTTTTCCAACATTTGTCCATAACGGTATCTTGAAGATTCAGAACTCCGTTCATAAATCATCTCAGTAATCTTTCTTAATACAATCCCATCAAGTAGTAAAACATCTGCCTTAGAGTAAACAAAGAGTAGTGCATCATGACAAGTCTTTAATACCATCATCATGTTACCGGGATTTGTTGCATTCCATGTTTGGCTATCTCTTACATAAGCTTTAGCAAAATCAACAAAAGGGGGTTCCATCGGAGAACCAGTCTTTCTACCTTTTTCCGCTAAACCAGTAAATTCCATAGATTGAGCACGACCATTAGCTAAATAATGCTTCCAATTTGAGCTACTGAAACCACCTTGATCTTCATAAATAGTTAACTGATTCTTGGCCCGATAAATAAAATCATTTAAGTTCTTTTGACAATCTAATTCATGTTTGGGGAAAAATGGAATAACTTCACTCATGCTCTTATTTCCTGCATTTGAATGCGCTTATCACACGCATCTAAAATGGCTTTTACACGAGATAATTGTAAGTCATAAGATTTTATAACTAATTCGCTAGCACCCTCTTTATGTCGCTGTTCAACTTCTTCTAATAAATCTAAAAACAATTCATCCCAAGGTGCATAAAGTAAAGGTTGAAATTGATCACATAGCAGACATGCTTTCATACCAGCTTGACATGATGGAGAGCCTCCACAATTACCAATCTGTTTATTGTCCCCCTTATAAATTCTGCTAGCAATATCTTGTCCTCGTCTAGCTTCTCTCTCATCCTCGATTAGTCGACCTTCAAATTTAGTAGCTAGGAAAGTCATAGGATCATTCATGTGCTCAAAGATGCGTAAGGCCAATTCATGGGTATGAGCTGTATAAACTTTCAATTGTTGAGTATCTGAATGATCCATTAAATATGCCATTTGAACTCCCGTGATTCCATGTCGAACCAAATTTGTTGCACGAGTTCGTCTGCATCGTACTGGAGTAAAGTGAATATAATCTGATGTTCTTTCAGAAATAGCGTCACACTTTCTGGATAAACTTGTAGTTAATGTATAAACATCTTTAATTGAAGCATGAAGATAATCAGGTGTCGTCTTCAATTTTTCTCTAAATAACTCTAATGAATTGACTACTTTCAATCTATTAATATTGAAAAAAATTGGAAGCTCTTTTAAGTCTTCTTCTGTTAATTTTGGTATGTATTTTCTAGCTGCTTGCTTGTTTTGCTCAGTTAAATTTTTCAAAACCAAGTACATATCTTCACTAATATATATTAATCGTGATTCTCCCCTAAACTCACCACCTCTTTGTTTAGCTCTAGGAATTTCAAGCTCGTATTTTAGACCATCAACACCCTTTTTAACTGTTAAATCGACTGCTCTTAATGCTCGAATCTGATTTGGTCGGCGAGCCGTAGAATAAATTGTATAGAACCATGCAAACTCTTCTAAACTAATTAATCCGCTTTTAAATGCATTCCCAGCCCATACTAACAGTGATTGTTGTTCAGTTAATGTATATGGACCTGTATAAGGACAATGGTGAGTAACAGCCTTTCCTTTAGTATTTCCCGCTAATACAATCTTATCTAAAACTTCTTCAACACCAATAGTTAAGCCATTAAATCCCCAAGAGATCCAACTACGTAATAGGGCACGAATAGTTCCTAATTTATATTCATCTTCTTTACTTAAACTAGCTTTAATATTCAAAATCAATTCAGGTGTAATAAGTCCACCATCATAAATATCTGTATCTAGGAGGTATCTTCTAAAATAATTCCAACAATTATGCGTGTAATGAGCTGATACTTCCTCAGCTAATCTTGCAATTGTTAAGCGGAAACCCTTAAGTACTTCAGGATGGATTTTTTTATTTACAATATCCCAGTTTATTGTCAAAGAATTATCTAAAGACCACAGAGAATTGAAAAAATCAAATCCATAACCAGCCTTACTTAATCGTGTGTCGAGATAGAATTCAGCAACATCTGAATAATCGTGTTTCATTAAACCTCTCCAATTCTTAGATGTTCATCAATTCTATTTTGTTCATTTTTTAGTAGTTTCTCTGCCTGCTCTTTAGTATGTCTCAAATTATAAACTGTGGCAGAATCAGCACTACGATGACCATTTAGATACATCCTTTGTTCTATTTCCTTTTTTTCTGAAATAACATCATTTAACCTGCCTTCCTCTACTGCTAAAGCATTGTTTGTATCAATAATTTTAGAAAATCTATTATTAAAATTATGTCTAAAGCTGTGTTTGGTTAGAGTTCTAGATGTAGAAAAACCATTTTTCTTAATAAAATCGGCTAGTTTTTCACTAACAGCGACTTTCTCTACCATTTTAGAAAATTGAATTAGTGACAATGGATCCCCTTTACTTTTTCCTTTATTTGAAACAAACAAAAAACTATGTGATTTTGTATTAGGTATTTCTCTACGCTCATATAAAATATAATTTCTAAGTTCATTAGATAGTTTACGTGAGATAGGAATATCTCTTTCTTCAGTTTTTGCATTCGGTTCGAATCTACGCTTTGTATCTTCGGGATCGTTATGCCTTCTTCTTACTTGAATTGCTGAGTCCGAAAAATCAATATCTGTAATCTTTAGCTGTAATATTTCACCCGTTCTCATACCTGTTTCATAAAGCACTCGAAACAATAAATAATTTCTAGTTCTAACAGCAGAAGTAAATGGATTCATTGGATTCTCTAAATCAACAATCCTCATGACTTCATCAAAGACTTCGGCAGGAGGTGCCTTTCTATCAGGATCAGTTACTTTGTTTCTGGAACTACGGCCTTTACTCTTTTGATTCAAAATATTGCTTTTAATTCGAGATATTTGATCTAAGTAAGCTGAAAAAGAAGGTTTAGATCTTAAGATATTGATTGCTAAAAATTCAAAATATTCTGCGAATTCATGAATTCGACCTATTTGTTGCTCTACCCCCACTATTGGATCAGGGATTTTACTTATCGGAGATATGAATTTAATTAAGTTATCATTTCTTGTTTTTTTCGATGAGGCTTTTAAATTTCTTCTCGCAGCTTTTGAAGTTAATTTACAATGATGGCCAATCTGATGGATTTCATTTGTCGTAAATAAATCATCATTTAGTATTTTAGTATGGTCATTAAATGCACGGATTATCTTGTCTGATAAACGTTCACCTACAATTTGTTCCCAAATATTGATATGAACCAAGTTGTTTAAATGTGCTCTTTGAGTAGCCTGAGTCTGAGATCTCACTTTAGTAGTCATATAGAGTGTAGTCCAGAAATCAGGAATACCATCTTCATTAACTAACAAAGTAAATCGCTCACCCTCTTGAGCTATGAAGTTTTTACGGTGTAAGTCAGACATACTTAAGAATAATAAATACAATGTTTTATATTGTATAAAGTTATTTTTAAGAAAATACAAGTTTTTTAGATTAAAAAAAATAAGAACCCAATCTAAATCAGGTTCTTACTCTATCTTAAATACAATATTTAGTTATTGTATAGTCTAAAATGGTAAGTCATCGTCCATATCCGCAGGTGGTTGTGCAGCAGGCGCTTTAGGCGCAGCTTGCGGTGCAAAACCACTTGGGTTGTTGTTGCCATAACCATTTTGATTTGGCGCAAAACCACCTTGGTTGGCATTATTGGCATAACCACCTTGGTTATTGTTATAGCCGCCTTGATTAGCATTGCCATAACCACCTTGGTTATTGTTGTTAAAACGCGGTTGACCAAAACCACCTTCTTGTGCCGCGCCATCACTTTGACCACGTGAGTCAAGCATTTGCATTTGATCACCACGGATTTCGGTGCTGTAACGCTCTTGACCGTTTTGATCAGTCCATTTACGGGTACGTAATGAACCTTCAATATAAACTTTTGAGCCTTTTCGTAAATATTGCTGTGCAATTTCACCTAAACGGTTATTCAGCACAATACGGTGCCATTCGGTTTGTTCTTTACGTTCACCGCTGGCTTTATCTACCCAAGCTTCACTGGTTGCAATTGAAAATTGAGTAATTGAACCACCATTTGGAAAGCTTTTGGTTTCCGGATCTTTACCCAACGTACCCACTAAAATAACTTTATTTACACCACGCATGAGTTCTATACCTAACAACTGTTTTTACTTGTTTTACTTTATAAGAGTTAAGCCTAAATGGCTATATCTTTCCCTAACAACTGCGTTAATTGTTGTCGCCCTGCATCATCCAGTAACTGCTTTTCAACTTTAACATAAGCCACGTTTTGCTCGGCCATAATCACCACTTCTTCAATGCCACGAATTGCCAATAAAGTTTGGCTCCATTCTTGGTCTTTTTGATTTTCAGGTAAACGAAACACCATAGAAGATAAATAACGTGGCTGCTTTAATCCAAAGCTGACCAATAACCATAAAATGGCAATTACTGTTAAAATGCTCCAACCTAAGGCCGTGTTGTTGAGTAGTAATAATTGCCCACCCAAAAGACCACCCACAAATGCACCTAAAAATTGGCTAGAGGCATTGACGCCCATGGCGGTGGCTTTAGATTGAATGGGTGCCGATTTTGACATCCATGAAGGTAGCAATGCTTCCATCACGTTAAAGGCAATAAAGAACAGTGCTAGACCTAACAATAAGATATATTTTGATTCAAAACCAAAAATCAAAATGATTAAACCTAAGATAATACCGCCAATCGCGGTTAAGAAAATGCCCCGCATTTTGCGGTATTTCTCGGCCAAAATAATGCTTGGGAAGGCAAAAAACAAACTCAGCACCAACAATGGCAAGTACACCAAACCATGACTTGCAAGCGGTAAATCTGCCATCTCGATCAACTGGGATGGCATATAAATAAACATCGCGGTAAGCAATAAATGTAAGCTAAATACCGAGACATGCAGACGGTTGAGATCGCCCATTTTAAGCACTTGCTTCAGTTGTGTGATGTAACCTTGTTGGAAATTTTCATGGTGACGAATCACTTTAGGCACCAAAGCCAACATTCCAATCGCCACTAAACCCATAATCGTAGTCACCCAAAACAAGCCTGAGATGCCCACTAAACTGGTCAGCCAAGGACCTAAGCTAAAAGCCACCACAAAGGATAAACCAATACTCATGCCCATCATCGCCATAGCTTTAGAGCGTTGCTCCTCTCGGGTCACATCGGCCAGTAATGCCATGACGACCGCAGACACAGCTCCACCACCGGCAATGGCACGCCCAATGATCACCCCATAAATGCTCTCAGACATGGCAGCGACTGCCCCACCTAAAGCAAACATTAATAAACCAATCACAATTAAAGGTTTACGGCTATAACGGTCGGCAATCAAGCTAAATGGAATCTGTAAAAGGGCTTGGGTCAAACCATAGACCCCCACGGCTAGACCAATCAGCATTGGGGTGGCATGTGCATATTGCTGCCCCGCGACCGAAAACACCGGAATAATCATGAATAAACCCAACATGCGTAAAGCAAAAATACTGCTTAAGGCAAAAGTTGAGCGTCGTTCTAAGGCATTCATCATAGGGTTTGGGATTTTATAGCAAGGTCGCTAATATGCTACATCATTCAGCCTCAAGCTGCTATTTCAGGCATAAAAAAGGCGCATTGAAATGCGCCATAGTTGATATCGGTTTTACGAATCTAACTTTGCTTGACGTTTACGATACTGAATCGACGCAATAATCGCCCAAACAATAAATGCCACACCAATTAAACCAGTCACAACTTCAGGGACGTGTAAACCAGTACCACTGGCAATCATAATGAACGCCAAAGCACCAATGGCATAATGGGCACCATGCTCTAAATACACATAGGCATCTAAAGTGCCTTTTTCTACCAAATAAATGGTAATAGAACGCACGAAGATTGCACCAATGGCAAGACCGAGCATAATGATCACCACGTCTGAGGTAATCGCAAATGCACCTATTACACCATCAAAACTAAACGATGCATCGAGCACTTCAAGGTACAAAAAGCCACCAATACCAGCTTTTACCACACCACCTGGTACAGGATTACCGGCTTTGTCTACAGTATTGCCATCGTCATCTAATTCAGGCTCGCCGCCTAATAAATGGCTGAGGACTTGTACACCAATATAAATCACAATGCCCCAAATACCCGCCATAGTCATCACCAGACGTTTGGCTTCATCTACATTGGCAGCCATAACTAAAAGTGCCACTAAAGCCACAAACACCGACAGTGCAGGCACAGAGGCTAAATTGGCTAAGCGACGCTCAATCCATTTAAACCAATGGGTGTCTTTACCATCATCTAAGAAGAAGTTTAAGAACACCATGAGTAAGAATGCACCACCAAAAGCGGCAATTTCAGGATGGTGATTCATTAAACGTGCTGAGTATTCTTTAGGATCATTTAACGCTAAATTCACCACTTCCATCATGCCCATGTCGGCTGTCACCGCCACAATCACAATTGGGAAAATTAAACGCATACCAAACACGGCCACCAAAATCCCGACCGTTAAAAACAGCATTTTCCAAAAATGATCCCAATGGCGCAGTACCGATGCATTTACAACCGCATTATCAAACGACAACGACACTTCCATGACTGCCAAAATGGCGGTAATGGTCAGCATCGTCAACATGGTTTTTAAGCCTGCGTCAGGTCCATGGGTATAACCCCAATAAGCCGACAGCCCCAAACACACGATCGTAAATACAATTGAAAAACCAAAATGTTTCCACATAATTTTTCGACCTTAAATATTAATCAATAAGAAAACGCTTGGGCAATCTGGCCAAACAAGCATTTATACGTTGCGATTATTGTACTCGTAAAGAGCTAAGGGTCGTTGAATTTATTGTCTGACTGACGGCATTTTTTGCCCTAGGGCTAGACTGGATAAATTGTTATAGTCCCACACAATTTCACCTCTTGGATTCAAGATATGCTTTTCTCTGCACAGCTTTGGCAACAACATGCCGACATTTATCAAAAAATTCTCGCGCATCCGTTTAATCAACAATTAAGCCAAGGCACGTTATCGCAAAGTGCTTTTCAGCATTATATGATTCAAGATGCACATTATTTGGTGGCTTACGGACGCGCCTTAGCCGTATGTGCAGCCAAAGCTTTTGATGCCAAAGACGTGATTCAATTTGCCGAAGCTGCCAAATTGGCGATTGTATTTGAACGTGAAATGCATGACAGCTTTTTAACCCAGTTTAATGTCAGCCAAGCAGAATTTGAAAATGCTCCGCTCACCTTAGCCTGTCACCATTACACCAGTTTTTTAACTGCTACCGCATGGTCAGAAAGTTACCCTGTGGTATTGGCATCTTTGCTGCCATGTTTTTGGATTTATGCCGAAGTCGGTCGTGATATTGTCAAGCAATCGGTTGCCAACAACCCTTATCAAGCATGGATTGATACCTATGCAGGCGAAGAGTTTCACACTGCTGTTGGTGAAGTAGTGGCGACTATTGACCGTGTTGCTGCGCGTTGTGATGAAGATACCTTAGCTAAAATGCATCAAGCCTATCGCCGTGGTGCAGAACTCGAATGGCTGTTTTGGGACAGCGCTTATCATGAGCAGACTTGGCCTTTATAATTTCACTTGGCGATTAAACAAGTTTATGTTTGATCGCCTGATGTTGTGCAGCTATAGATTTGCCCATAAACACAGCACTCCGACATAATTTGACGTACAAATGTAGTCAAAGCCCACTTGAACATTTTTCATGCGCTATTATATACGCCTCTCAAGATAAATGTTTAGGATCATTGCATGAGCCAAAGTCATATCCGTATTCGAGGCGCACGTACCCATAATTTAAAAAATGTGAACCTTGATATTCCACGCGATCAGTTTGTGGTGATTACGGGGCTTTCGGGTTCAGGTAAGTCATCACTTGCTTTTGATACCTTATATGCCGAAGGTCAGCGTCGTTATGTAGAATCGCTGTCGGCTTATGCGCGTCAATTCCTATCACAAATGGAAAAACCCGAAGTCGACTCGATTGAAGGTTTAAGCCCAGCCATTGCCATCGAGCAAAAATCAACAAGTCATAACCCACGTTCAACCGTGGGCACCATTACCGAAATTTACGACTATTTACGTTTATTGTATGCCCGTGTCGGTACACCGTATTGCCCTGAGCATGACCTACCTATGGTGGCGCAAACCGTGTCAGAAATGGTCGATGCAGTCAAAGGACTAGAAGAAGGTACAGCGCTGATGCTGCTTGCGCCAGTGGTGCGTGAACGTAAAGGTGAATACAGTAATTTATTTGAGCAATTGCAAAGCCAAGGCTTTGTGCGTGCCCGCGTCGATGGTGAAATTGTTGATCTTGACCCGATACCTGAATTGGACAAAAAGAAGAAACATACTATTGAAGTGGTAGTCGATCGCTTTAAAGTCCGTGATGACTTAGGCAACCGTATTGCTGAAAGTTTTGAAACAGCGCTACGTTTAGGTGGTGATATTGCGATTTTATCATGGATGAATGGTGAGCATGATGATCGAGTCTTTTCAGCCAAACACTCTTGCCCACAATGTGAACGCGCTGTAGCAGAACTCGAGCCACGTTTATTTTCATTTAATAATCCCTTTGGTGCTTGCCCTGTCTGTGATGGTTTAGGCACACGTAACCATTTTAGTGCCGAAAAATTGATTCATAATTCTGAATTGTCCATTAGCCAAGGCGCAATTCGTGGTTGGGATCGTCAGCGTCCGTATTATTACAGCATGTTGCAAAAAGTGGCGGAGCACTACGGTTTTTCCATGGACGCAGCATGGAATCAACTGGATAAAGACACGCAAAAGAAATTTTTATACGGCACAGGGCGTGACAAAATTGACTTAAGTTATATCGATGAACGTGGTCGTCGTCATAACCGTGTTATGCCTTTTGAAGGAATTTTGCCGCATTTAGAACGTCGTTATCGTGAAACCGAAAGTAACTACGTACGTGATGATTTATCACAGTATTTATCCAATACCGCCTGTGACGCCTGCGATGGCTCTCGCCTTAATGAAATTTCACGTCATGTCAAAATCTTAGACAAGACCATTGCTGAAATCACAAAAATGTCGATTGGCGATGCCGAGCAGTATTATCAGGATTTAGAGCTCAGCGGTGCTAAAGGCGAAATTGCCGATAAAATCTTTAAAGAGATTCGTGACCGTCTGCACTTTTTAGTCTCGGTGGGTTTAAATTATTTAAGCCTGTCACGTTCTGCCGAAACTTTATCCGGTGGTGAAGCACAGCGTATTCGTTTGGCATCGCAAATTGGTGCAGGCTTAATGGGCGTGATGTATGTGCTGGATGAACCTTCCATTGGTTTACATCAGCGTGATAACGACCGTTTGCTAGAAACTTTGGTGCGTTTACGCGATTTAGGCAACACCGTATTAGTAGTGGAGCATGATGAAGATGCCATTCGCGCAGCCGATCATATTATTGATATTGGCCCGGGCGCAGGTGTACATGGTGGTCATGTGATTGCTGAGGGTACTTATGATGAGATTTTGGCCAATCCTGATTCCTTAACGGGTCAGTATTTATCAGGTAAACTCAAAATCGAAGTGCCAAAAACACGCATTCAACCGCCAAAACCCGATGAGCAAATTAAGCTGATGGGCGCGGCAGGTCATAACCTTAAAAACGTAGACTTAACCTTACCTTTAGGCGTCATGACCTGCGTAACAGGTGTATCAGGTTCAGGTAAATCGACCTTAATTAACCGTACCTTGTTGCCGCTTGCTGCCACACAACTCAATGGTGCAACTACCTTAACTCCTGAGAAATTTGACTCGATTGATGGCTTACAGTTCTTAGATAAAGTGGTTGATATTGATCAAAGTCCAATTGGTCGTACCCCACGCTCTAACCCTGCCACCTATACCGGTTTATTTACCCCAATTCGTGAATTGTTTGCCCAAACCCAAGAAGCCAAAGCACGTGGTTATACCGCAGGCCGTTTTTCATTTAACGTCAAAGGTGGACGCTGCGAAGCCTGTGAAGGCGATGGCATGATTAAAGTCGCCATGCATTTCTTACCCGATATGTATGTGCCGTGTGATGCCTGTCATGGCAAGCGTTATAACCGTGAGACCTTAGAAGTTGGCTATAAAGGTAAAAACATTGCCGATGTATTAGAGATGACCGTAGAAGATGCCATGCATTTCTTTGATGCGATTCCTGTGATTCATCGTCGTTTAGAAACCCTAAACCAAGTGGGTTTGGGCTATATTCGTTTAGGTCAGTCGGCAACCACTTTATCGGGCGGTGAAGCGCAACGGGTTAAACTTGCTCGTGAACTCGCTAAGCGTGATACAGGTAAAACCTTGTATGTGTTGGACGAGCCAACCACAGGTTTACATTTCCATGATATTGCTAAATTACTGGATATTTTGCATCAGCTGCGTAACAAGGGTAATACCATTGTGGTGATTGAGCATAATTTGGATGTGATTAAAACTGCCGATTGGATTGTAGATTTAGGCCCTGAGGGCGGTTCAGGTGGCGGTATGATTATTGCCCAAGGTACACCAGAAGATATTGTAAATGTTGACGTTTCACATACAGGTCGTTTCTTAAAACCGATGTTGAAATAAATGATGTCCCCCTCTAAATAAGAGGGGGATTTTTTGATTAATTCACGCGAAAATGAAAAGTTAATTTATTTCGGAAGCATATATAGTCTGCCGCTTTTTATATAGTGCAATTACACAGATAAAAGCAATCGCTAACGGTACAGCTAAGGCAAAGAAATAACCATTTACGCCTGACCAAGACAAAACCATCCCACCAATGGCTGAACCTAAAATTGCACCTAAACGTCCCATACCAATTGCCCAACCTGTAGCCGTCGCACGTACCTGTGTAGGATAAGAAGCAATGACTAAATAATTCAATGCAAGTTGCTGTCCACCAATACCAAAACCAGCAAAAGCGATTAGAGCAAAAATCAGACTCCATTGTTGGCTTGCAATTGTAAGACCTAGGGCACAAGCAATTGCAATACCACAGATAAACATAAATGATAAAATCTTAGTGGTATTTAATCTAGGCAAGTAATAGGCAAGCGGTAAAGCAAATAAAATAAAAGCTGCATTTACCGTAACTGAAGCATAAGGGGCTTGTAATGGATCTAAACCAGCTTGTTTTAAAATGGTAGGTAGCCATGACAGTAACATAAACCACGCAATCCAGTTGAAGAAATATGTTCCCCAAACTGCTAATGTCGTCTTGGCCAATCCCTGCTGAAATAAGCTGCTTAAACGCCCTGCACGTACTTTCTCATTATATTCATAGTCATCAAATGATAAATGCATTGATTGTGAACTTATGCGATTAAGTATTACAATGATACGCTCATGATTTTGGACTGATTTTTTTTGACTTAAATATTGCAATGATTCAGGTAAGACAAAAAATAATACTAAAAGTAGTACTAATGGGACTACACCACCAATGAGGTAAATGCTCTGCCACCCCCAAATTGGAATAATCTTAGCCGCTAATAAACCACCTAGCATTGCACCTGCTGGTAACGCTAGCAATACTCCTGTAGTAACTAAACCTTTAAAGCGTGATGGAGAATATTCTGATGCTAGTGCTAATAATACAGGCGTTGCTCCCCCCATCCCCAGACCAGCAATCACCCTAAGAATAAAAATATGCTCAAGTTTACTTACATATGCAGTGAATAGAGTTGCCAATCCAAATACTAAAACGCAAGCCATTAAAGTATTGCGTCTGCCCCATCGGTCACCGAGAATACCCATTCCCATAGCCCCAACAGTCATACCAATAATTCCTGCAGTTAATACGGGTGCTAAAGCTTTTGCTTGTAAATCAAAGGCTTCAATAATGGCTGAACCAGTAAATGCTACTGCTTGAGTATCAAAACCATCAAGTAGGGCAATTAAAAAACAAAGTAAGATGACTAAACACTGATAAAAAGAAAATCCTTGATCTAAAATCTGTGTAATTTTATTTTTTTGCGATTCCATTACCGTATTCTTTTATTATAGATAATAGTTGCATAATTTAACGATTATGAGATAAGCACAAGCCTATATGGAGTATATCTATATATATTTAAAGTATAGAGTAGATCTCACCCCTCCACTGCATTTTTACCACTGGCTTTAACTCTTAATAAACTTTGATCTGCTTTGGCAAGCAACTGCTTCCATGAATCTCCCCCAAAAGCCACACCTGCACTCACCGAAACGCGTAAATCCTCATACCCTTCTACTTGGACTGGATGATGACTAATCGCACAACGTATTTTATCGCCAATATACAAAGCATCGCCAAAAGCACATTTTTCTAAAATCACCACAAATTCATCACCGCCATAACGCACCACCAAATCCGTGCTTCTGACATTCGCTTGCAATTGCTGGGCAATATGGCGAATGACATCATCCCCCACCAAGTGCCCATACTGATCATTTACCTGCTTAAAGTTATCAATATCAACGATAATAAGCGCCGTGTCACTAAAGGCTTGGCTTGGGTGATTTTTTAATTTTAAGTATTCATCTAACGCAACTCGGTTAGACACTCCGGTTAAAGCGTCGGTATTGGCAATATTTTTGAGTTTAAATGCCAAGGCATCACGTTGCTGTAAGGTCTGCTTCATACGTTCAATAGCATCTAGCAAAGTCACAGAATCATTTAAATCATGTTTATTTGCCGGGTCAACCAAATCAAGTAAAGTATTACGTGCCAATACTAAAGGTAAAAATACCTGATGACGTACATATAAAAAGGTAAAAATAACCGCGCCCAAACATAAAAATAGTATCAAACAAGAGACGATAAAATCGCGCTGTGCACCTTGCTTACGTGCTTCAACCACAGCCAAACGAGTCTTTAGCACATAATTTTGTAAATCCAATACAGCTGCAGAACTTTGCACTGCAATCATGGTCATTTCTTGAGTGGTATAACTATAAGGCTGTGCTTGACTACTTTGTTGTAATAAGGTGTCTATGAGCTGTTTGTTGTTCTGTAGCAACTGGATTTCAAGCGCTTGATAATACTTTTGAAATGCAGCATCTTTTGCACCCATGTACTCAATATTGCCAATTAATTTCCATAAATATTCAACTTGATATAACTGTTTTAAAGTCGCAATACGTTGCTGCTCATTAATTTTTTCAGAAAATGTGACAGGGGCTTTTAAAAAAGAGGTAATACGGCTAGTTTGGTCCTGTAGGTCACAGATCAATAAAAGCATGGCATAATGATAAGTGCTTTCCATACCATACGCTCTAGATTCAAGCAGCTTCTTTTTTAATAGCGTATGCGTCTTTTCCCATACATTAAATAAGCTTTGCAAATCTTGCATCAAGCGCTGTTGCGTACGCTGTTGGGGTGGCATTTTGATATACCGATCAAAATCAGCGCGCGCATTTTCCAAATGCGGTGTCACCTCATTTTTTAACTGATGCGCAATTTCAGAAAAACCTGATGCTTGCAAAATCTGTATGGTTTGCTGAATCTCTAGGTCTACTCGATCACGATGCTGCTGTAGTTGAGCTTGATAAATTGCTTGTGTTTCAGCACTGGCATGATGAACTAAATTAATGGGTAAACGTTCACTGAGCATCGCCTGAGATAAATCTGACATGACCATGAGAGTTTGAATCTCAAGTAAAGTATAATTTGCTTTTTGATAGCTTTGATAACTTTTAAAAATCAATGAGGTGGTCAGGATCAACAAGCAAATCACAATCACTAAAGTCGAGATATGCAAATGCGTGCGAATACGTTCAGAACGTAATTTATACATGAATCTCTACGTCCTAAAACCAACAAATCAGGAAAAACATAGCTAAATTAGGCTGCTACTTTAAAACGAAAACATTTTGGCTGCTAGCGCTATATTCATGCAGCAAGTAAAGATACGCACCATTATCGCTCATTTGCATACAAGATCACCTCCATTTCTCTACATATGTCATATTTCAGTGCTTTTCGATCCGCTAAAAAACGCTATTTTTTTGCTGATTTGCGGTAACAAAATATTTACAGCTGCTACAAAGCGGTGCATAATGCACTTCATTAGGGCGAGTTGAAATATTCCTCAGCAGATTTTTTAACTTTCCCGCAGATTTTGGCTAAAAAACCCACTTTTCTTTGAAAAGTGGGTTTTTTTATGATGAAAATTTAATTCAAAAACCATATTTCTGCACCAAAATAGCGCAATATTGAGTTAGATTGATAAGTTGTAAGCCAACTATCCACCATCAATGAGCAGGTAAAATGCGCAAAAAAAAGCCCAACCTTGGGGAAAGCTGGGCGGATAAAAACAAATCACAATGGTTTTTTAAGCATTATATTCATTAAAAATAGAACATAATGTTATGAATAGAGTTCATTAAGCCGACTAAACTAGTCAACTTTATGATAGAAATTATGGAAGAAAACTTCAGTGAAGTAAAGCACACTAAAAACACATGCTTTTTTTTTAATCACTCTATCTTTAAATAGTGTGTCAAACATCCCAATTTCAAACAATTTATTTTCTTTATCACAGTATTTTTCATAAAAAGTGACGGGTTTAAGGTTTAAATTATTTTAAAATGCCAAAATATTCACTTTTTTGGTTACATGAATATAACACTAAAAATGTTTTTAACAATTAAAAATTAATCATTGATCGTTTTTATTAATATTATTATTTACGATATTGTTCCTGTATTTTTAATTTTTCTAGCTGCAATTTTACTTATTCTTTTGTTCTAAAAAGTTTTTTCCTGATATTGAGATTAAAACTCAAATGTATGATTTTTAATCACTTAACACATATCATCTAGATAAAGCAAAATAATAATATCTTTCCAGTTCATTGACTTAATGAAATGTTACAATAGAATTGGCTAAGCAAATTCAGTCCATTTTTAATTACAACTGGTATCTATTATGAAAAAACTCGGTTTAGCCACTGCTTTATTATTAGCCGTAACCGGTGCTCAAGCTTACCAATTTGAAGTACAAGGTCAATCTGAATACCTAGACACGACAGTAAATGACAAAGACTTTATTGGTGGTGTTCAAGCGACTTACTACTTTAAAAATGTTGATGCTGCTAAAGGTCCTTTAGCTGAAGCTGCTTTTTTAAACCATGCATCTAATATTGCTGTTGCTTATAACTATGCTGAATTAGGTAACGAAGGCCTTGACGTTGTAGCGCATAACATGGGCGCTAAAGGTGAAGTTTACATCCCAACTTCAGTGGTACCTGTATATGCAAGTGCATCTTACAGCGCAACGATTGCTGATGCTAAAAACCAAATCACTAAACAACTTGGTTTTGAAGACAACGGCGACCGTTATGCATTAGAACTTGGTGCTTTAGCACTACCTAACTTCTTGGTTGCTGTAGGTTACACAAGCGCTGCGAACCAACAAGCATTTGACGCATTCAAAGTTGCAAACAACGGTGTTGTTGCAGGCTATGGCGAGTCTTTAACTTTAGGTGAAGACCAAGACGCAATCACTGCACGTACTAAATACGTAGGTGATATTGACGGTACTAACATGTCAGTTGCTTTTGAATCTGGCTTAGTTTATGGCGATGAGACTGCATTTAACTTAGGTTCTACACTTTATGTAACACCTAAATTAGGCTTAGGCGTTGCTTACTACGAATCTAGCTTTGCAGCTTCTCCAGATTCAGCTTTAGCTGCAAATGTAAACTACTTCATTACACCAGCTGTTGCTGTTGGTGCTTCATTTGTTAAAGCAAATGCTGAAGACAACTCTGTATTGGATACAGAAACTGTTGGCTTAAATGCTAAATTCCGTTTCTAATTTAAATTAGATTCTGAATAAAAAAGGACGCTTAGCGTCCTTTTTTTTATCTGTCATGCTAAATTTTTCTTTCGCCAATATATTGCAGCGCAATTAAACGTGACACGATCACGGCTAAATACATCACGCCACAAAACATTTGTACAATCGCCAAAACGCGCGCAAAGGGAGTTAATGGCATTAAGTCAGATAAGCCTGTAGCCGATTGCAGACTAAAGCTTAAAAATAACAAGTCTAACCATTGCTGTTGCTGTGCAATGCTGTCTAAGCTAAAACTATATGGGATCAGCAATTGGCAGCTACTGTATAAAAATGCAAAACCCCATGCCAATAAGGTAAATACAGCACCTGCGGCAAACAATTCATCTAACGTTAAATAACGATCTTCAAACATATAACGCAATAAACCATACGCTGCACTAAAATAAGCAAAAGCCTCAAACACATGCGCCAATATTTGCACCCAGCTTTGATCTATCCCAATTAAAATCAAGCCAGAAAACAACACCGCTAAACTTACAAAGCTTAAGCCTAAAAATGTAAATACGGGCGTTTGGCGGATCACTTTTGCAATCACTAATAATGCCAACACCCCAAGCACCCAAGTCACCACTCGATACGACTGGCTATAAGAGCTAAACATAGCCAATATCAACATCAGGCTTTGTAAAAGTAACAGCCAAGCTGAAGGAAGCCGTTTAAAAGTGCACCAAAAATTAACAAATGCCTGCATAGCGTGTTTACTGTTGTGTTTTTATACGCAGTTAACTTAGCATGAGCCAAGTGCTTTACTGAGCAAAATATTGTATGAAAATCACAGCCAAAATTCGTCAAGAAATTACTGCCATTGAATTACGAGAAGATTTATCTCACGCTAAGAAAATCTCCAATATTACCCACATTGCTTGCGCAACATGTGCAGGCGTCTCCATTCAACCCTTGCCGTTTGCCGATATTTTGTTACTGACTCCATTACAAGGTTATTTTGCCAGTCGTATTGCTGCGATTCATGGTGTTCCCATTAGTGAAAATGAGGCGCTTGATTGGGTCAAAGAAATTGTTGCTTTGGCAGGTTTAGGCATGTTGGCACAGCAATTGGCGCTTGGGGTTTGGAAAACCGTAAGTTTTGGTTTTGGCGGTTTGCTGTCCATTCCGTTGGTGTATGCCCTCACCTATGCAATTATGAAAGTGGCCGATGTCTATTTTGCGCATAAAGCTAAAAATGAAAAAATCAGCGAAGCACAGATTAAAGCGATTTGGCAGCAGGCTTTTCAACAAGGACAACAACGCGCCAAAGCGCAAAAAAAGCAGGAGGATTAAATGTCTCAGGCTTATCATTATTTAAATCGTCAGCTAAATACGCTTGAGATTACCCAAAGTTTGCTAGATGTTGTGCAATCTCATTCACTTTCATCACAAACACATGTGGTGATTTTGGCACTGCGTTTTGCTGTAGAAGAAGTAAAAGATTACGATGCAGCTTTGATTCAAGACTATTTACAAACCATTGATGCAAATCAGATTGTCGCTTTGGTTAAAAATATCAAGACACAGCTGTCTTTGCTGGAGTGCTTAAAACTCCAACATGAACAAGACATGCTGTATGTGGCTTATCCCAAAACTCATAGCAATACACTTGAAGTGTATTTACATAGCCAAGACTTAGATGCTGTTTGCTTAACCTTATCAGTCTTTGGGCAAGCGGCATGGTCAGTTAAAAACCCTGAAGAACATGCCATTGGTGGCGTTGAAATATTACATTCTTTGCAAGATGAAAATGCACCTAATCATAAAGTGATGCTACAAAATGTGGAAGATGCGATTGATCTATGGGTAACGGCCAAAGATCCAAACGATGAGCATTTTTGGGAGTATTTTCCAGCCATTTCTGTGCTGAGTGTGTCTTTAGCGATTTATGAATTGTTCAAACGCTATCAACGTCAAGAGATGAGTTGGCAACAATTTCAATGGATGGCCGCAAAAGTCTCAGGACTGAAAGTCAGTAAAATTGCTTTGATTGGCGTGTTACTGAGTCTACCTGTTGTAGGACAAGTAACAGGTGCTTACTTAGTGGCGCGTTTATTGCTGAGTGCCAAAGCCACTTGGTTTGAAAAAGATGCTGTTTTTTATCGTTATTTAAAGCATAAATCTAAACCCTAAATCACATAAAAAAAGCCCCAAATGGGGCTTTTTTTAAGGTGTTATCACTTAGTGATCTGAAGCACCTGAGATACCAATACCTGTTTGTGAACGTACAAACTGCGCATCGAAAGCACGGCGTTCTTCTTGAGCTTGCGCTGAGTTATCTGTCACAGAGAACAACCAGCAGCAGAAGAATGCTAAAGGCATTGCAAATAATGCAGGACCATTGTATGGGTTAACTGGTGTATCAGAAATACCCAATGTATCTACCCATACTGCTTTAGATAAGATAATCAATAGTACCGCGAGTACTAGACCAACCACGCCACCCATGACTGCACCGCGTGTGGTTAACCCTTTCCAGAACATTGACAATACAAGCACTGGGAAGTTGGCACAAGCAGCAACAGAGAAGGCAAGACCCACCATGAAGGCAACGTTTTGTTTTTCGAAAATGATACCTAAAACCATGGCAAAGATTGCTAAACCTAAAGTTGCAATTTTTGACATACGTAATTCAGATTCAGGTGTAGTTTGACCTTTCTTAAATACGTTGGCATATAAGTCGTGTGAAATCGCTGAAGCACCTGATAGGGTTAAACCTGCAACCACGGCTAAGATTGTGGCAAACGCAACCGCAGAGATAAAGCCCATGAACAAGTCACCGCCCACTGCATCAGATAAATGCACCGCAGCCATGTTGTTACCGCCCACAAGTTCTAATTTACCTGTCACTGCCATTTTAGCAACGTCAAGGAACTGTGGATTGTTTGATACGTAAAGGATTGCACCAAAACCAATAATGAAGGTTAATAGGTAGAAGTAACCAATGAAACCTGTTGCAACCACAACTGATTTACGTGCTTCTTTAGCATCTTTTACCGTAAAGAAACGCATCAAGATGTGTGGTAAACCTGCTGTACCAAACATCAACGCTAAACCTAAAGAAATCGCATCAATTGGATTCGAAGCTAAGCTACCTGGACCCATGATTTTTGCAGCATCTGTTAAGTTTAAGTCATGTACTTTAGAGAACACTTGAATAGATTGTTCAAACATGTTGGTAAAGCTAAAGCCTACACCTTTCATCACAATAAATGCCATGAAAGTTGCGCCAGACAATAACATTACAGCTTTAATGATCTGTACCCATGTCGTGGCTAACATACCGCCAAACATCACATACGCCATCATTAACAAGCCAACAATCACCACTGCAAGGTTGTAGTTCAAACCAAACAGCAATTTGATGAGCTGACCTGCACCGACCATCTGTGCAATAAGGTAGAACGCCACAACCACCAATGAGCTGACCGCAGCCAAAGTACGCACTGGTTTTTCTTGTAAGCGGAAAGATACCACGTCAGATAAGTTAAATTTACCTAAGTTACGTAGACGTTCAGCCACCAAGAATAAAACGATAGGCCAACCCACCATAAAGCCCAGTGAATACAGCAAGCCGTCAAAGCCCGACATAAACACCATGGCTGAAATACCCAAGAACGATGCAGCCGACATATAGTCACCAGCAATTGCTAAACCGTTTTGGAAACCTGAAATCCCGCCACCTGCAGTATAGAAATCATTGGTGCTGGTGGTTTGTTTAGCAGCCCATTTGGTAATAAATAAGGTACCCCCTACAAAGATCATAAACATGATAATTGCAGGCCAGTTGGTCGGTTGTTGTTCTGCTGCACCTAAGTCAGGACCTGCAAATGCTAATCCTGAAGTCAGCAACATAGTTGCTGCGGCAAAAATTTTAGATTTGATCATGCATTTGGTCCTTTTTCTTTGGCAATTGCTTCAACTTCACGAATCGCTTCATTGTTTAAACTGTCGAGTTTGTTGTTGGCAATGTACGAATACACACCACACAGCACAAAGGACAACACAATGATGCCAAGACCTAATGGAATCCCAATGGTGGTAACGCCACCGCTTAACGATTGCAATAAGAACTCTTTGTTGTAGCCTACCAATAGCATGAAACCAACATAAGCAAACAGCATGATTGCCGTGAGCGTCCAGCTCAAGCGACTTTTTCGTGCCACCATTTCTTTGAATTTTGGATTTTGTAGAATACGATCTACATGAGCCTGATCCATTTTTGTACTCCCTGCGCGAAAACCGTTCGGCGCGATTTTTTAATTAGAATTCTTCCTGATGCCAAAGTAACAATGTGCAGGCTGCTTGTAATTTAGACTTTGGTCGTTAAATTTTAATCAATTTCGACTGACCAGTTTATGAATAAGCTATCATAGCCGCATAATCGGTACGCTCTAGGCAATATGAACAGTTGGCTCATTATGGGGGTGTTAGCCCTCTATATCGCACTCCTCTTTATCTGTGCATTTTTTGGTGAAAAACATGCCAGTCGTTTAAGTACTCGCGGTCGCATGCTTTTGTTTAGCTTAACTTTAGGCGTGTATTGCTCGTCATGGACATTTTATGGGGCGACTGGAGCGGCTGTTCGTGAAGGCATTATTTTTCTGCCCATTTACTTAGGTCCATTGTTATTTATTGCAGTCGGTTACGATATTTGGCGCCGTCTTGGGCGGGTGCGCCAACATCATGCTATTTCCTCGATTGCCGATTTTGTCGCTGCACGTTACGGTAAAAGCGGCTCGCTTGCCTCTTTAGTCACCATTCTTGCCGTTATTGCTATTATTCCTTATTTAGCACTGCAACTACGCGCAATTGCCTTAAGTGCCACGGTCATTATGGACAGCCCAACTAGCATGGCCTCCACCAGTAACGGGGTATTGTTCTTAACCGCTGTTTTGGCTATTTTGGCCATGATTTTTGGCACACGACAAATTGCCAACACCGAGCAACATGGTGGCTTAATGTTAGCGGTCGCCTTTGAGTCTTTTGTTAAACTGTTTGCTCTGATTGCAGTGGCATTGTTTTTTATTTTTGCCGAGCCGGGAAATTTACAACAGATTTCACGTGATACATTAAATACATTCCAAGAAGTACAATTATTTGGTGTACCAGATACCTTTTGGGTACAAACTTTGTTGGCTGCTTTAGCGATTATTTGTTTGCCACGTCAATTCCATGTGGCTGTGGTTGAGCTGCGTGATGAAAAACATATTCGTGGCGCACGGCGTTGGTTTGCCACCTATTTAATTTTAACCACCATTGCCATTATTCCAATTGCCAGTTGGGCACTGCATGCAGCACCTGAATACTTGGCCATTCCTGATGTGGCGGTTTTATCGCTACCTTTAAGTTATAACCAAGATTGGCTAAGTATTTTGGCTTTCTTGGGTGGTTTTTCTGCCTCCACGGGCATGCTTTTGGTGTCATCGGTGGCACTGTCAATTATGCTCAGTAACGATTTGATCATGCCGGCATTGTGGCGTTTAGGCTTATTGTCACGTCATGATAAGCGTCTACCTTTGGTGCTTAAATTTACTCGCCGTGTCTGTATTTTAGCGGTGATGTTGTTGGGCTTTTTATTCTTCCACTTCTTTAATGATATTGACCAATTGTCTGTATTTGGGCTGTTGGCTTTTAGTGCTGTAGCACAATTTGCGCCGGCTTTAATTGGAGGTCTATATTGGCGTGGTGGCAGTAAACAAGGCGTCTATGCAGGTTTAATTATTGGCTTTGTGATGTGGGCATATACCCTATTCTTGCCAACTGTCTTACGCAGTTTACCTGAGGCCTACTTTGCCATGAGTCATGCCTTTTTGCATCAAGGTCCACTGGGTTTAGTGTGGTTACGCCCTGAAGCCTTACTTGGCTTTGAATCATTTGCGCCACTAACTCACGGTGTGCTGTGGTCATTGGGCTTAAATATTGTGCTCTATGTCTGGGTGTCACGCATTTTCCGCCCTAGTATTGCCGAGCAAATTCAAGCCGAAAGTTTCTTTTATTACGAAACCAAACCGCTACTTGCGCAAAATACCTCAACCGATATGACCTACTTGCATCACGACGTGGCACGTTTAAAAGTAGGTGACTTAATTGCGCTTGCCAAACGTATCACTGGCGAGGGACCGACCGTTCAGGCATTTCAACAATTTTGTGCCCAAAATAATGTGGTACTTAATGAAAGTAGCAGTGCCAACGGTATGTGGTGGCGTTTTACCGAACAATACTTAGCAGGCACCATTGGTGCAGCTTCGGCACGTACTTTACTCACCACTGCCATGGTCAATAATGGCTTGGCTTTAGGACAAGTGGCCAATATTTTAGACCAAGCGTCACAGTGGCAGCGTTTTAATCAAAACTTAATTATGACCATGATTGACCATATGACCCAAGGGGTAAGTGTGGTCGATGCCAACATGTGCTTAGTGGCGTGGAATAATCAATATTTAAAACTTTTCGATTATCCAAAAGATATTGTATATGTGGGCTGTCCAATTGCCGATTTGATTCGTTATAACGCCGAACGTGGTGAATGTGGTCCCGGCTCTATTGAAGAACATGTGCGTAAACGTATTCATTGGATGAAAGTAGGCAGCGCACATGAATTTGAACGGGTACGTAAAGATGGTCGCGTAATCCAAATGCGCGGTAATCCAATTGAAGGTGGCGGCTTTGTCACCACCTTTGCCGACATTACCACCTTCCGTGAAAATGAAGCGTTGCTTGAAGGTCGTGTACAAGATCGTACCCAACAGCTTGCCGATGCGCTTGCCGAACAACAGTTAGCCCGTGAACAAGCTGACAAAGCCAACATGTCTAAAAGTCGCTTTATTGCCGCGGCAAGTCACGACCTTTTACAACCCATGCATGCCGCACGTTTGTTTAGTACCGCACTTGAGCAAAGCATCCAATCTGATGAAGATCGTAAAATCCTCCAGCAGCTTGATCGCTCCTTACATGGGGCAGAAAGTATGTTGTCGGCATTATTGGACATTGCGCGTTTAGAAGGCGGTACTATTCAACCAAATCGTCAGCCGTATCCATTACATGATTTACTCAGCGATTTAGACTTACAATTTAAATCAATTGCTGCACAGCGTGGCATTCAATTTAAAGTGCATGATGTGCAATTTTGGATTGATACCGATCCTCAATGGATTCGTCGTATTATTCAAAACTTTGTCAGTAATGCACTGCGTTATACCGCCAAAGGTCGCGTCATTGTTGGTGTACTACGCTCAGCAGAGCGTCCGCAACATATTCGGATTGGGGTATGGGATACAGGTCCCGGCATTGCAGAACAACAACGTATTAAATTGTTCCAAGAGTTTGAACGTTGTGGACATACCTCACCTTGGGGTGAACAAGGTTTAGGTTTAGGCTTAGCCATTGTACAACGTATGACCAGTATGCTCGATTACCCCGTGCATGTGTATTCTGAGTATGGTCAGGGTTCGTGCTTTATGATTGAAGTGCCAATTGTGCCTGCACCAAAAGTAGTGGCACAACCTGTACAAGCTGTACCGCTTAAAACCAAAGCCTATAAGATTTTGTGCTTAGACAATGATGAAACTATTTTAGAAGGTATGGCAACTTTATTGACCAAATGGGGCTATCAAGTCTTTAAAGCCACAGAACCTGAACAAGCCATGCAGATTATTCAAGATGAGAATATTCAAGTGTGGTTGGTCGATCAG
Source organism: uncultured Acinetobacter sp. (assembly GCF_947626835.1). GTDB lineage: Bacteria > Pseudomonadota > Gammaproteobacteria > Pseudomonadales > Moraxellaceae > Acinetobacter. The sequence goes on from NZ_CANQTS010000008.1 coordinate 30,692, forward strand.
CATTTAAACCATGACAAAGTCGGCCTAGATTTCATTTTGGCGCATCGTCAGGACAAAGTACCAGTGGCTTTAATTACCGCAGACTCAGATCCTGATCTACCGCAGCGTTTAAAAGAACTGAATATCATATTGCTGCGTAAACCTTTAAAGCCTGCCGGATTACGGGCTTGGTTATCGGGTTTAAAAATCTCAACGGATTAAAAACAAAAAAGACCGCTTCAAGCGGTCTTTTTTTTCAAGCTGTTTTAAATCTTACGTTCTTCAATATTTAAAGCATTAATGGCTAATACGGCTTGAGTACGGTTTTGTACGCCCAATTTACGGAAAATTGCCGTCACATGCGCTTTAATGGTCGCTTCAGAGACATCTAACTCATAGGCAATTTGCTTATTGAGTAAACCTTCCGCCACCATCATTAATACGCGAAATTGCTGTGGTGTTAAAGATTGAATACGTTCAGCGAGTGCTGTTTCATCGGCTGCACGCGGGTCAAAGTTCATATTGGCAGGCAGGTTAGGTGGTAACCAAATTTCGCCTTCTAAGACTTGACGGATCGCTTCACCAATATGGCTTGGGTGCGCTGATTTTGGAATATAGCCCATTGCACCATGCGCAATTGAGCGTTGAATAATAGACACTTCTTCATGTGCCGACACCACAATGATCGGCAAAGCAGGATACTGCGCACGCACGTGTACCAATGCGGAAAAGCCTGAAGCACCGGGTAAGTTTAAATCTAATAAAACAAGATCAGGCTCAGGACCATTTTCTAAGCGTTCGTAAAATTCATTTACAGCGGCAGTCTCATGAATTTGGGCTTGCGGTAAGCTATAACGCACAGCTTGAATTAAAGCATGGCGAAATAAGGGATGATCATCAACGATTAAAATATTCATAAGTAGTGACGCGAAGGATCTGGTACACATTAGGCTCTATTCTAACCACACATCGCCCTTTAGCGATACGCAAGAATCGATTATTTTTTGCCAATGCATGGCATTGTATTCTCAAAAGCCGCTTTTTTCAGCATTTTAGAATAAAAAAAGCAGATTTTCATATAAATTTTATTCCCAAAGCAGAAAAGTTTATCTTTATGGAATATAAATTTAATATTCAAATACTTAAATTTATTTTTATTCATCAAAAAAGCAAAAAAAAGCCATATCTTAAAAATAGATAACTTATCTTTTTTTGCGTATTTTACAGAATATGTGATGTGTTGATTAATAGTGAATATTCCGAGCGAGCAAGACTTACGAGTAATTTACTATGAGCATTTCACTACAAAAACCATTGAACATTGTGGCTGTATCAGGCGGCTTAAATACTCCATCTAAAACCGAAGCATTGGTGCAAGAAATTTTAAATGAGTTAGGTGAAGCCACACCAATTCAAGTGCATTTCATTAAATTTAGCGAAATTGGACATTTGTTGGGTGGTGCAATTTATCGCAACCAATTACCACAACGTGTACAAGATGATTTAGCGGCTGTTGAAGCAGCTGATGCCTTAATTGTAGGTACACCGGTGTACCGCGCTTCATTTACAGGTCTATTTAAACATTTCTTTGATTTTGTCGAACAAACGGCATTGGTGGATGTACCAGTATTATTGGCAGCATCAGGAGGATCTGAGCGTCATGCTTTGGTACTTGAGCATCAATTGCGCCCATTATTTAGCTTTTTCCAAGCACAAACTTTACCGATTGGCGTGTATGCCACAGATCAAGACTTTAGCGCAGCTTATACAGTGCAAAGCGAACATCTACGTGCTCGCATTACCCTAGCGGTAGCACGTGCTTTACCCATTTTACAGTGGGCACCAGCGAAAGGTCAGCGTGCTGACGTGGTTAAAGAAAAAACCATTCAAGCCAGCCAAAATTTAGGCATTAACACACAAATTGAACAAGCAGAAGTATTGCCATCTGCCGCAGTACCAAGCCTTGATGCAGCCGAAGCACGCTTACATGGCAAAAAGACCATCACGGAAGTGGCTTAAAACAAGATTAAGGAGCAACATGCAATGTCAAAACCAATTACTTTTGCCTATTGGGTTCCCAATGTCAGTGGTGGTTTAGTAGTCAGCACCATTGAGCAACGCACCGATTGGAGTTATGAATATAATGTACGTTTAGCACAAGCAGCCGAGAATAATGGCTTTGACTACGCCCTCACTCAAATTCGTTTTACTGCCGGTTACAATGCAGAATATCAACACGAATCCGTCAGCTTTAGTCATGGTATTTTAGCCAAAACCGAACGTCTCAAGGTGATTGCGGCGATTTTACCGGGTCCTTGGAAACCTGCGGTGGTGGCTAAGCAACTTGCAACGATTGATCATCTTACCCAAGGGCGTATTGCGATTAATGTCGTCAGTGGTTGGTTCCGTGGCGAGTTTGATGCGATTGGCGAACCATGGCCTGAGCATGATGTACGCTATCAACGTTCAGAAGAATTTATTCGCGCTCTAAAAGGCGTGTGGACTCAAGATCAATTTAATTTTGATGGCAAGTTTTATCAATTTAAAGACTATAGCTTAAGTCCAAAACCAGTACAAAAACCGCATATTGAAATTTTCCAAGGCGGTAGTTCACGTGCAGCACGCGATATGGCAGCACGCGTGTCGGATTGGTATTTTACCAATGGCAATAGCCCTCAAGAACTCAAAAAACAAATTGATGATATTCGTGAAAAAGCACAAGCCAATGGTCATCAGGTTAAAATTGGCGTGAATGCCTTTATTATTGCCCGTGATACTGAACAAGAAGCTCAAGCTGTTTTACAAGAGATTATTGATAAAGCCCATGTCGCTGCGGTGAATTCTTTTGCTGATGCCACCCGTGAAGCAGGCGCTGCAACCAATGAAGGTGAAGGCAATTGGGCCAAATCAACTTTTGAAGATTTAGTCCAATATAACGACGGCTTTAAAACCAATTTAATTGGCACACCACAGCAAATTGCTGAGCGTATTCTTGAACTGAAACAAGTTGGGGTAGATTTGGTGCTTTCAGGCTTTTTACATGCCATTGAAGAAGTCGAATATTTTGGCGCTCAAGTTTTACCCTTAGTACGTCAACTAGAGCAACAACAGCAACTTAAATCTGCTTAAAGCATTCTAATAATAATAAATCATCAGCGTACTGTCCCTTAAGACTCGGCTTAAGGGATTTTTTTGTCTCAGCATTCCAAGGCCATGATGATCTTCTGGCACGAATTGTGCATTTTTCAAGCAAAATAAAAACTGCACACTTCAGTGCTCCCAAGGATGAGAACAAGATGAATAAGCCAAAAACTGGGTTTGTGAGCGGCACCATGGTACACACTGCCTGTGGGTTAAAACCCATTCAGGATTTAAATGTTGGTGAACTAATTTTAACTTACTCTCTTGATGGCTATACCGTATTTCAGCCTATTGTTCAGATTGATAAAACTGTCCAAGCCATTTATCGTTGTACTTTATTAAACGAAGAAGATCCGCAATCGTGCACCGTAGATTATTTGTTTACGGCACCCGAACAACACATTTTTGCGCACAATGCTTGGACCTGTGTGTTAAATCCTGAGCAAAAACAGCTACGAGCCTTTAGTTTAGCCAAGCAGCCGTTAAGCTTATGGCAAGGCAAACCCATTTTTGCAGTAAATACACGTACCCAACAAACCATTGGTTTAAATGCAGCCACGTTTAGCCGTGACTTATATCCCAATGGCAAAGATGATGAATTTATTTGCATCTCAAACAAAGGCTTAGTGCATTATCCCAATACAGATTGTCAGTTTAAGTTTTCTCATGTGGCTGCACCGTTGTATCGCAACAGCGTCAATTAGCACAGCCTTTAGCAAAATACCTTAGTGCTTCCTGTGTACCAATTAAAACTGGCACATAGTGATAATTATTTTGTGGGTGAAGCTGGAATTTTGGCACGCGCCAGTTAAAAAAAGCCCGCAACTGCGGACTTAGATATTTAAGAATAGAAGCTCGGTTTGGGGAATTTATTGCTCACTACCCATTCACCAATTTCTTGATACTTATAATCTACAGGGTCATGCAAAGTTTGGGTACGCACATTGCGCCAAAAACGATCTAAATTCAATTGAGCAGTGGTGGCGCGCGCGCCCATCACTTGGAATATATTTTGAGTAATGGCTAAACTGCTATTGGTGGCGGCGATCTTCGCTGTGGCAATCGCAACTGCTGCCTCTCCACGCTGTTCAGGGCTTAAATTTTGACCTTCATTCCATGCACTTTGTAAGCTTGCTACCGCTTTGGCTGCTAATAAACGAACACTTTCCAGTTGCACATAAAATTCAGCAAAATGCCGCTGAATATAAGGATCATCGACTGCCTGTTCAGTCAGTGACTTGGACCACGCTTTTTGCCCCTGTACGGCATGTTTGGCGGTGTTAAATGCGCCTTCTGCTACACCTAAAAACATATGCACAAAAATCAATTGCGCAATCAAAGGACGTACACTTGAATATGGTGTACTTAAAGGTCCAGGATTAAGTAGCAATTCATGTTGATGAATTTTGACTTGTTCAAAATGACTGGTGCCACTATCGGTTTGGCGTTGTCCCATATTGTTCCAATCGCCTAAGAAACTCACACCCTCGCGTTGCGTTGGAATCACAGCTATCAGTAATTTACCTTCAGGATTATAAGCAGAACATAGCAACATATCTGAGTCTATTGAGCCTGAGCAAAAGCTTTTATCACCATGAAAGATATATTCATTTTCATTGATTTTTGTAGCTGTGACACGTCGATCAAGTGGATTTAAAGTGTTGCCCCAAAACAGATTTTCTTGAACTGTTTTTTCAAACCAAGGCGCGTATTGTTGTGGTTGCGCAAACAATTTGACTGTGGCTATCAGTAAATGATGAAAAGCATAGACATGCGCCAACGAGCTATCGGCACGGGCAATGCTTTGAATAGTGGCAAAAATCGTTGCCCAATCGGCACCTTGTCCACCAAATTCTTTGGGGATGGATAAACTCAGTAAGCCACTTTGACGAATTAAATCGCGCTCTTTTTTAGGGTTACCGCCTTGTTTGTCACGCTGTGCGGCAGTTTGTGCAAATTGTTCGGCAAGAGATTCAGCAATGCTCAGCGGATCGAGGCTATTTTGATGTGTAATATTCATAGTAATACTTAATGCTTCCAATATTTTTAGATTAGCAGAACTGTGGCTTATGCCTTAGCTAAATGCTTGATGTACTTATGGTAAAAAATAAAATGCGCTCATGTAAGCTGAGCTTAAATGCTTTGTTTCATTAGTTTTATTATTTACTCTGATCCTTTTAACTTAAGCCACCAATACCTTCTTTTATCAGCTTGAGCATAGCTCAATCTTTGCACTTTAGTGTGCTTATTTATGTAAACTGAATCTATAAATCGCGATCAAAAGCCAGCTGTTAGGCTAACAAGATCAAATAAATCAAGCATAAAATTTTGATCTATTTATAACTCTTGTTCAGCAGGTATTTTGAGTAAAAAGAGTAACTCAAGTTAATTTTTTAGCAATTTTCAGGCACAATAAAACAAAATTTTATCAATTGGAAAACCTGTGGCTGAACAAGAGAATGCCTCAAAAGATTTGTCCGAAGGTGCGGCTAATTTAATTCAAGAGGCCAGCAATAAAACTGCTGAGGCGGTGAGTTTATATGCTAAAACCTCTATTGAGGCGTATTCCACCATTGATCATTTTATTGATTTATTTTGGCAACGCCTGCCCTACATTTGCATTGCAATTGTGGTGTTTACTATTTTTTATTTACTCTCGAAAGTATTTAAATTATTTGTACGTAAGGCATTATCAGAACGCTCTTATACCAAACAAAATTTAGTTTTGGTGCTCAATCGGGTTGGTAGTTCTGCAATCATCTTTTTTGGTTTTTTAATTGCCATGGTGATTGCCATTCCGGGCTTTACACCGGGTCAACTGATGAGTGCCCTCGGGATTGGTTCGGTTGCCATTGGTTTTGCTTTTAAAGATATTTTCCAAAACTTGCTTTCAGGAATTTTAATTTTATTGGGCGAGCCGTTTAAAATTGGCGACGACATTATTGTTTCAGGTATGGAAGGTACGGTCGAAGACATTCAAATTCGCGCAACATTTTTACGCTCTCCCGATGGACGTCGTATTGTCATTCCAAATGCTACGGTTTACACCAGTCCAGTCACAGTCAATACAGCCTATCCGCGTCGTCGTTGTCAGTTTGTGGTGGGTATTGGTTATGAAGATGATGTACAAAAAGCCAAAGACATCATTATGAGCATTTTAGATAAAGACCAAACTATTTTAAGCCAACCGGGCTTTAGCGTTAATGTGAATGCACTGGCGGATTTTTCGGTCAATTTAAATGTCACATGGTGGGTCAATACCTCAGAAACCACCATGTCAGGTTCAATTAGTGATGTCCAACAACGCGTGATTAAAGCCTTTGCTGAACATGGCATTTCAATTCCTTACCCTGTACAAGAAGTGAAAGTCTATCGTGGCGACCCTGTTGTAGATTCAAGTGCTAAATAAGCGCCCAATCAAATAAGGAATCACTGTTTCGGTGCGAATAATACGGTTGCCTAAGTTTGCTGCTTGGCAGCCGTTTTTTATGAGTAAATCAATCTCATAAGGAATAAAACCGCCTTCTGGCCCAATCACAATAGTACACGGCTGATTGATCGCATGTGGCATGGCTTGCTCTATATAAGGATGTGCAACAAAAGCTGGTTTAGCTTCAGTGATTAACATTGGTAGCACATCCTCGACAAATGGTTTAAAGCGTTTATACAGCTCAACTTTTGGAGCAATGGTATCACCTGCTTGCTCAAGTCCAAGTTCAATATAATGATTCACTTGCTGCAAAAATGGGGTTTGCCAATAGCTTTTATCCACCCGATAACTATGAATTAAGATAATTTTCTCAACGCCTAAGGTCACCGCATCCATAATTAAACGTCGTAAAACTTTAGGGCGTGGCAGCGCCACAATTAAGGTAACAGGTAATTTTTGGGGTACATTTTCTTGTTGGATCGGCTGAATCTGAACAACACTTGGACCAACTTGCAACACTTTGGTTAAATAACGCGCGCCTTCGGCAATGCCAACTTTGAGCGTATCACCAACTTGTAGATTGATATGCGTATGTAGATGCTCAAGCTGACGTTTGGATGTGATGCTCCACACTTCATTTTGAGTTTGGCGAGGGTCAAGTAAGACAATATTCATAAGCGCCTGTTAAAGATAAGTGTCGAGGAATTGGATATGCCGTGCCAATGCACCTTGGTTACGTTGCATCACCTGTTGGGCATTTAAATTAAGCTGTTGGCGCTGCTCTAAATTATCAATCAAGCTGAGCAATATTGTGCAAGCATGTTTAAAATCGCGCACAACTTTTACCCCATCTACCGCCACAAACTCATCAACGATACTTTGGAAATTAAAATACTGTTGCCCTAATACCGTTGCCACACCCAGTGCAATAGGCTCCAAAATATTATGGCCACCACCGGGCTGATTAAGTGAGCCCCCTACATAGCAGGCTTGAGTTAAAGCGTACCATAGCCACATCTCACCCATCGAATCGGCCAAATAGACTTGTGTATCGGGCTGAATACTTTGCCCTAAACTACGGCGTTGGGTATTTAAATTTAAGGCCTGACAGGCTGCAAAAACTTCATCAAAACGCTCAGGATGACGTGGTACCACAATACAAACTAAATTGAGATCAGCCATTAAAGCAGGTTTAAGCTGCTCAAGCAGTTTCACTTCTTCAGGGGCATGGGTACTGGCAAGCGTAATAATTTTACGCTGCGTTAATTGCCACTCTTTTTTAAGCTTTTGTGCTTGTTGTATAAAGTGTTGTGGCGCACCAATGTCAAATTTTACGCTACCTAAAACTTGGGTTTTTTCAACAGGCATGCCGAGTTTAATAAAACGTTGCTGCGTGGCTTGATCTTGCGCCAATAAAGCATCCAAACACTGTAACATTCCTCGGGTTAAACCTTTGACTTTGGCATAGCCGCGTGCTGATTTTTCTGATAAGCGTGCATTTAATACAATACACGGCACATTAAATTCTTGTGCCACATCAATTAAATTTGGCCACAATTCTGTTTCCATTAACGCTAAGATTTTAGGTTGATATTTTTGGTAAAAGTTACGCACTAAATCACGTTGATCGGCAGGCAAATACACTGCCTGAAACAGATGCTCATATTCAGGTTTTAAAAATAAGGCTTTGGCTCTAGCTTGACCGGTTTTGGTGGTATTGGTGACTAAAACTGCATGACCTTGCTTTAAATAATGCTCGATGATCGGCTGTGCTGCGTTGGTTTCGCCAACCGAAACCACATGAAACCACAGTGCTTTTAAATTTTTAGGCGTTTGAAAAGGCCCAAAACGCTCAAGGCATTCTTGTTGCAACGCTTGTGGTGAAGTAGCACGTTTTTGAATACGTGCACGATAAATTGGCTGAATAAGTTTTAATGCTGCGTTATACCAAAACGGAGTAGCCAAGAAATCGCCTCAAATCACAAGCCATGAAAGCGCAGAATATAGCAGAGAAGTGCTTGTATGAATAGAAACAGCCAAATGGCAATGACATAAAAGCGCCGAGTCAGCACTCGACGCTTTGAGTTTTTTTGTTAAGCTTCAACCATTTCTAAAGTTGGATAATCGATATACCCCTCTGGCGTATCTGTGCCAATCATTTTATCAAGTTGTACTTCATTGAGTGGTGCGTCTTGCACTAAACGTTCATATAAGTCAGGATTGGCAATATAGGCTTTACCAAAGGCAACCGCATCTGCTTTACCTGAAGCCAATAACTCAATCGCATCTTGACGAGTTAAACCCATATTGGCGATGTAAGGCACTCCACCTGAACGCTCTTTCATATAACTTGAAATACTGTCTTCCGCTAAATATTCACGGGTAAAGAAAAAAGCAATCTTACGTTTACCCAATTCTTGCATGGCGTAACCAAAGGTTTCACGTGGATTCGCATCGCCCATGTCATTTTCATCACAACGTGGCGCAAGATGCACGCCTACTCGCCCTGCACCCCATACTTCAATTAAAGCATCGACAATTTCAAGTAAAAAACGCACACGATTTTCTACCGAACCACCGTATTGGTCATCACGTAAATTGGTGCTGCTTTGCAAAAACTGATCGACCAAATAACCATTGGCTGCATGTAACTCTACGCCATCAAAACCTGCTGCTTTGGCGTTCATCGCCATTTTTTTAAAGTCAGCAATTGTGGTTTGAATTTCATCTAAGCTTAGAGGACGTGGTGCCACGTAATCTTGTTTTGGACGTAACAAACTCAGTTGACCTGCAGGTTTTACATCACTCGCCGAAACAGGCTTTTGTCCATTTTGAAAATATGGATGAGAAATATGCCCTACATGCCAAAGCTGCGCCATGATTAAGCCACCTTTGGCATGTACAGCATCTGTGACACGCTTCCAACCTGCAATTTGCGCTTGGCTAAACATGGCTGGGGTATTGGCATAGCCGATCGCTTGCTGAGAAACAATAATCGCTTCAGAGATAATTAAGCCTGCACTAGCGCGTTGGGCGTAATAATCCGCCATCATTTGAGTCGGAATTAAGTCATCTGCTACGCGCGTACGCGTTAATGGTGCCATAATCACACGATTTCTAAGCGTTAAGTCGCCAAGCGTAATTGGTGTCGATAATTCAGCCATGCTGCCCCTCATTAAATTAATTTTTAAAATCTAAATTGATATTTCAGTTAACATTTATCATCAAGAATCTGCTTTTTTAACTAGAAAAAATTGCATTTAGATGAATTGAATAGCGCAGCATACAATACTCAATACTTGAATAGAAACAAAAAAACGCCAAGGTTTAACTTGACGTTTCAATTGAATCATACTGATTTTATTTTAGGCTTGGATAATCGATATAGCCTTCTGCGACATCGGTTCCAATCATATTTTCGAGCTTTAATTCATTGAGTGGCGCGTCAATTAATAAACGCTCATATAAATCAGGGTTAGCAATATAGGCTTTACCAAACGATACTGCATCGGCTTTGCCTGAGGCTAATAAATCAATTGCATCGGCACGGCTTAAACGCATATTGGCAATATAAGGCACCCCATTAGAGCGCTGTTTCATATACTCAGAAATACTATCTTCAGCCAAATATTCACGGGTAAAGAAAAAGGCAATATTACGTTTACCCAATTCTTCCATCACATAGCCAAATGTTTCACGTGGAGTCGCATCCCCCATATCGTGTTCATCACCACGCGGTGCTAAATGCACACCGACACGCCCTGCACCCCAAACTTCAATTAAAGCATCCACCACTTCAAGTAAGAAACGGGCACGATTTTCAACTGAACCACCATATTGGTCATCACGTAAGTTCGTTGTGCTTTGTAAGAATTGATCAATTAAATAACCGTTAGCAGCATGTAGCTCTACACCATCAAAACCTGCTTCTTTGGCATAAATGGCAGCTTGTTTATATTGTTCCTTAATGGCATGAATTTCAGCAATTTCCAGTGCACGAGGAACGACATATTCACGTTTTGGACGCAATAAGCTCACATAACCTGCTTGTTGTACATTACTGGCTGAAACTGGGGTTGCACCATCTAACAAATCAGGATGCGATACACGCCCCACATGCCAAAGTTGCGACACAATTAAGCTGCCTTTTGCATGTACAGCATCGGTGACCAATTTCCAACCCTCAACTTGGGCTTGGTTAAATAGCCCCGGGGTATTTAAATAGCCATTGGCTTGTTCTGAAATGACCGTTGCTTCAGCAATAATTAAACCAGCACTGGCACGTTGGGCATAATACTCAGCCATCATTGCTGTAGGTACACGGTCTTTGGTCGCACGACTACGGGTTAGTGGTGCCATGACCACACGATTTTTAAGTTTTAATTCGCCAAGCGTTAAAGGAGTATTCAATTCAGCCATAATTACCTCATCACTCAACTTAAAGTGAGTGTTGTAAATGATCAATATAGTGCTGAATTAAGGCTTCATTGCGAGAAAAATAGGACCATTGCCCATGCTTTTGCGCTTGGATTAAACCCGCTTGCTGTAAAACCGACAAATGATTGGACATGGTCGATTGTGATACATTGCCAAGGCGTTCAATTTGCCCTGCACACACACCACGTTCAAAATTACCACATTCTTCAGCCGGTAAATACGCTGCTGGGTCTTTGAGCCACATTAAAATCTGCCGTCGCGTGGGATTCGCTAAGGCTTTAAAGATTAAATCAACATCCATAGACATAGACCCTCTTCAAATTACACAAAGGCCTAATTCAGCGTTATATTAATATATCGTATTTTTTAGATATTAATATCTATTTTTTACGATAAATAACCAAAACGCTGCATTAGACCCTTGGAAAAACTTATAAACCTTGTTTTAAGCTGGCTTCAATAAACTTATCTAAGTCGCCATCTAAAACTGCACCTGTGTTGGAATTTTCTACACCAGTACGTAAGTCTTTAATACGTGAGTCATCTAAAACGTATGAACGAATTTGACTGCCCCAACCAATATCAGACTTCGAGTCTTCTAAGGCTTGCGCTGCTTCATTACGTTTGCTCATTTCTAACTCATAGAGTTTGGCACGTAATTGCTTCCAAGCATGGTCACGGTTGGCGTGTTGTGAACGCTGGTTCTGACATGCCACGACAATACCGGTTGGCGCGTGGGTTAAACGTACCGCAGAGTCAGTTTTGTTAATGTGCTGACCACCTGCCCCTGAGGCACGATAAGTATCCGTACGTACATCGGCTGGATTAATATCAATTTCGATATTGTCATCGACTTCAGGCGATACAAACACTGCAGAGAATGAAGTATGACGACGGTTACCTGAATCAAATGGCGATTTACGTACTAGACGATGTACACCAGATTCAGTACGCAGCCAACCATAGGCATACTCACCTTCTACACGAATGGTCGCTGACTTAATACCAGCCACATCACCGTCTGATTCTTCCATCACTTCGGCTTTAAAACCATGACGCTCGATCCAACGTAAATACATACGTAGCAGCATAGAGGCCCAATCTTGTGCCTCTGTACCACCAGAACCGGCTTGAATTTCCACATAACATGGGTTTGGGTCCATCGGATTACTAAACATACGACGGAATTCAAGCTTCGCTAATTCTTCTTCAGCAGCGCTGAGTTCTGCTTGCACATCAGCCAACATCTCTTCTTCATCTGCTTCAACAGCAAGATCAAGCATCGCTTGAGCATCTTCAAGTTGGGTGGTTAAACCATCCAGCACATTGAGTACGTTTTCAAGCTCGCCTTTTTCTTTGGCCATGGCTTGGGCACGACTTTGGTCATTCCAAATTGCAGGATCTTCTAACTCGCGCAGAACCTCTTCTAAACGCTCTTTCTTTAGATCGTAGTCAAAGATACCCCCGTAGTGTTTGACCACGGTCGTTTAAGTCTTTTAGCTGTACTAGATAAGGATTAATTTCCACGTTCGTCTCTCAAACAAATGTAAGCGTTAAATAGTCCAATATTATAGCACAGCCGCATTTTAGATTTTTAAATCGGCAACATAGGCAAAATTTACTACTTGAGCTATGATTTTAACTGCTATCCTCTTCATGATTTATTCTTAATTGGATACAAATATGCATAATTCACTTGATTTTTTACAATTTTGAATAAAATATACAGATCTGATCTAAAGCTAAGAATAAAATAAATCAATAAAAATCAATAGTTAATAAAAACAACTTTACATAACATTACCAAATTCACAAAACGGTAACTTTGCAGAGATTGACGATATTTGAATATGCTCTAGACTAAAACTTGTAACAAGAAATTTATTATTTTAATCAGTTTCAGAGGGGTGGACATCCATGAAAAAATTAGCAATCGCATCTGCACTTCTTTCCGCTATTGCATTCACAGGCACAGCAGCACACGCTTACCAAGCTGAAGTTGGCGGTTCTTTAGGTTATGTTGACCCAGATCGCGGCAGTTCAGGTGAGTCTTATGGCTTAAACGGTACGTATTATTTCAAGCAAGTTCAAACACGTAATGCACCACTTGCTGAAGCTGCTTACCTAGACCGTGCAAGTAATGTAAGTGCACATGTTCAATTTGATGACGTAGGCGCTGCTGAAGAAACCAAATACGGCGTTGCGGGCGAATACTTTGTACCAAATTCTGATTTTTATGTAAGTGCTAACCTTGGTCGTACAGACGTAGAAGAGCGTGGTTATGCAGATGTAGATACCACAACATTTGGTGCTGAAGTCGGTTACTTCTTTGCTCCAGGTTTGTTGGTCGCTGCAGGTCTTAAAGGCTATGACAATGACTTTACAGATGGTACAGATCCAACCTTACGTGCTAAATATGTAACCACATTAAGTAACGGTAAAGATATTAATTTAGAAGCTGGTGCTGCATTTGGTGATCTAGATGAATACCGTGTTGCTGGTGATTACTACATCGACAAAACATTTAGCGTAGGTGCTGACTATATCGATAATGACCTACAAGAAAGCAGTGAATTGGGTATTAAAGCTCGTAAGTTCTTTAATCCTCAATTAAGTGTAGAAGGTCGTGTAGGTTTTGGTGAAGTCAATACAGTTGACTACAACAAGTTTGGCTTAGCTGCGAAGTATCGTTTCTAAGTCTTGGATAAAATCTAAAATCAAAAAACCGCGCTATGGCGCGGTTTTTTTATTGGCTTAAGTGAATCACTTTCAGCTGTAAACTCACCTGCCCATTAAATTCATTCCGATCAAGCTCATACACTAAATGTACATAATCTTGCATCGGGTTAAATTCATATTTGCTTGCTGCGTTAAATGCAATCGCTTCTACTATTGGCCCAGTTTTCCCATCTGCTAATGCAAGATGCAATTTTAAATGCACCTCTTTAAGCCAACGAAAATCAACAATTTTAAAGGTCCCTTCAAATACAGGGCTTGGGAATTTTTGCCCCCATGGACTTAAATTTTTTAGTAAATCGACTGTCGTTAAATTTAACTCTTGTGTACTTAATTCACCATCTGTCCAAAGAGTCGCTTGAAATAGCTCTGCTTCATAGGTGGCAATTAAAGCTTCAAAACGTGTCTTAAACTCAGCAAAATGTTGTTCTTTAATGGTCAAACCTGCGGCTGCTGCATGTCCACCAAAATGCGTGACTAAATGCGGATATTGCTCAGCAAGCAGTTCAATCACATCACGAATATGAATGCCTTCAATCGAACGTGCTGAACCTTTAATATGCACCCCATCTTCATCACAAGCAAAGACAATACTTGGACGATGAAACTGCTCTTTTAAACGCCCTGCTACAATGCCAATTACACCTTGATGCCAATGGGGTTCAAACAAGACTAAAGCATGTGGTAAATGCGCTTGATCAAGCTCAATTTGTTCAAGGGCGGCAAGTGCATCTTGTTTGATTTTGCCTTCTACCTGACGTCGTTCTACATTTAATTGCGTCAGTTGCTCGGCCAACGGATAGGCTTCTTTTAAACTTGGCGCCAACAAACACTCAATGCCGATGTCCATGGTTTCCATGCGCCCAGCAGCATTAATTCTTGGACCAAGCACAAAGCCTAAATCAGATGCTGACAAATGCGCCGCATCACGTTTAGCCAAATCAAGTAAGGCCAAAATACCCGGACGACATTGCTGCTGACGAATGCGCTGTAAACCGGCATCAATAAAAATACGGTTGTTATAATCTAAACTTGCTACATCTGCATATGTGCCTAAAGCGACCAAATCCAAATATTGCACCATCGCCACATGGCTTTTGCCTTGTTGTTTACGCTGACTGGATAAATTAGCCAACACATAAAAAGCTACACCGACCCCTGCTAAGGCTTTACTCGGAAAAGTACAACCCAATTGATTGGGATTAACCACAGCTTCTGCTTGCGGTGTGGGTTTAGTAGTCAGGTGGTGATCGGTGATAATCACTTGCATACCGTGATCTTGCGCCTGTTGCACACCTTCATGGCTTGAGATACCGTTATCTACCGTAATTAATAGATCAGGCGTAAATTTGGCAAAGGCTAAATCAGCAATGGCAGGTGTTAAGCCATAACCATATTTAAAACGATCTGGGACTAAATATTCAACATCAGCACCCATTTCACGTAAAGCAAGCAGCATTAATGTGGTACTGGTTGCTCCATCAGCATCGTAATCACCCACAATCACGATTTTTTTATTTTGATCAATGGCTTGATCCATTAAAGCAATCGCTTGTGGTAAACCCAACATGGTAGGTGCGAGTAAATGTTTAAGTTTAAGTTCTAATTCTTGAGTGGATTGCACACCGCGGCGCGCTAAAATTTTTGCCACCAAAGGCGACACGCCCTGAAAATTTTCAGGGCGTGTGAGAAATGGGCGTTGTTGAACAAGGATCTTGGTCATTTAAGGCATCAGACGTTGTAGCTTCCAGTTGCCTGCAATTCTTTCATAAATTAGGCGATCATGTAAGCGATTTGGTCGGCCTTGCCAAAACTCATAGTGCTCAGGCACTAAACGATAGCCACCCCAAAATTCAGGTTTCGGCAATTCTGCTTGTGTAGCGACCTGAGCTTGCAAGTCATCAAAGCGTTGTTGCAAATCTTCGCGACTGGCAATCACCCCACTTTGTGGGGTACTAATATGCGCTGCAATTTGGCTATCGCGCGGGCGCTTATGATAGTAATCAGTTGATTCTTGCTCAGAAATTTTTTCTACACTACCTGAGATACGCACCTGACGTTCAAGCTCAGGCCAATAAAATAAAATCTCTGCATAAGGATTGGCCGCTAAATCTAAGCCTTTTTGACTATCATAATTGGTATAAAAGTCATAACCTAGCTCCGTGGCCCCACGTAACAGTACAGTGCGTACATGTGGACGCCCCTGACCATCAGCTGTGGCAATCGACATGGCATACGGTTCATGCAACTGTGCCGATAAGGCTTGGTTAAACCATTGCAAAAACTGTTGATGCGGATCAGTTTGAATCTGATCTTCATGCAACTCACCTTTTTGATAGCTTAAACGCAATTCACTTAAATCTTTAATTACATCAGTCATGAGATTTCCTTAAACAGCATTGGCACGTACAGCATCGGCTAAATGATTGGCTAAAGCAGTGACTTCGGCTAAGTCATCACCTTCAACCATCACGCGAATCACAGGTTCTGTACCTGATTTACGAATTAATAAACGACCACGACCTTTAAGCTGTTGCTCGGCTTTATCAAATTCAGTCACTAAAGCAGGCACGCCGTAAGGGTCAAACATGGCATCTAAACGTACATTGACCAATACATTTGGCAATAATTTAAAGTCAGCCACTAATTCAGCTAAGCTTTGCTGACGCTCCACCATCACAGTTAACACTTGTAGTGCTGCAATAATCGCATCGCCGGTGGTGCTCTTATCTAAAGTAAGGATATGACCTGATGGCTCACCACCAGTTACCCAAGCGTGTTGCTCTAAACCTTGCAATACATAACGGTCACCGACTTTAGCACGCACAAATGGCACATTTGCTTGCTCTAAAGCCAACTCTAAAGCCATATTGCTCATGAGTGTACCCACAATACCTGCAGGTTTTTGCTTAGCTTTAGTCGCTAAGATATAAAGGATATGATCGCCTGTGATTTCTTGACCATGTTGGTCAATCATAATCACACGATCTGCATCACCATCAAAAGCAATACCTAAATCCGCTTGATGTTCAAGTACAGCAGCTTTTAGGTTTTCAGGATGGGTTGAACCACAATTTTCGTTAATGTTTAAACCGTCAGGCTCATTAAAGATCGCAACGACTTTAGCACCGAGTTCACGGAATACCGCAGGACCGACGTTATAAGCTGAACCATTGGCACAATCCACCACAATTTTAAGATCATTTAAGTCTAGATGGTACGGGAAGGTTGATTTACAAAATTCAATGTAACGACCATTGGCATCTTTTACACGTACGCTTTTACCTAAGTTAGCGGTATCTTCAATGACCAAGTCTTTTTCAAGTTCTTGATTAATTTCTTCTTGTAAACTATCAGGTAATTTTTTACCTTCAGCCGAGAAAAATTTAATACCATTATCAAAATACGGGTTATGCGAGGCCGAAATCACAATACCTAAACTTGCATGTAAAGCACGGGTTAAATGAGCAATCGCAGGCGTTGGCAATGGACCCAATAAGTGTACATAGACCCCA
Organism: uncultured Acinetobacter sp.; assembly: GCF_947626835.1. Taxonomy (GTDB): domain Bacteria; phylum Pseudomonadota; class Gammaproteobacteria; order Pseudomonadales; family Moraxellaceae; genus Acinetobacter. Next base: position 47,930 of record NZ_CANQTS010000008.1, read on the forward strand.
GCAGCGTTTAGACCTGCTTGTAGAGCAGCTTCTAAAATATAACCAGATAAACGTGTATCTTTACCCATCACCACAATAGGTTTTTTCTTTTTACTGTTACGTTTTAATACTTTACCCGCGGCAAAACCTAATTTTAAAGCAAATTCAGGGGTAATGGGTAAAACACCAAACTTACCACGAATACCATCTGTTCCAAAATAACTCATATTCTGCTCGCTATATTTTTATTGCTGCATATTGGGCAGCACTTGGTTTTTAATGGCAAATACTTTATCACCAAAATGTAAAAAAGCCGTCATTTTATGACGGCTTTTTCAATCTCTAGGTTAATAGATTAACCTACGCGATAATTTGGTGCTTCTTTGGTAATGGTCACATCATGTACATGTGATTCAGACATACCTGCTGCGGTGATTTTTACGAATTTCGCATTTTGACGAAGATCATTAATCGTTGCAGAACCAGTATAACCCATAGATGAACGTAAACCGCCCATCATTTGATGTACGATATTGCCCATTGGGCCTTTGTAAGGTACACGACCTTCAATACCTTCAGGAACTAACTTCTCAGCACCTGCTTTGGCATCTTGGAAGTAACGGTCGGCAGAACCTGTAGAACCTGCCATCGCACCTAATGAACCCATACCACGGTAGGCTTTGTAGTAACGACCTTGGAAGAATTCAACTTCGCCCGGTGCTTCTTCAGTACCCGCCATAAGCGAACCGACCATGATGGTGCTTGCACCTGCGCCAATGGCTTTGGCCATATCGCCAGAGAAACGAATACCACCATCTGCGATCAATGGAATTTGTTCTTTCAATGCATTAGCAACTGAGTCAATCGCAGAGATTTGTGGCATACCAATACCAGCAACAATACGCGTGGTACAAATCGAACCAGGACCAATACCGACTTTAACGGCATCTGCACCAGCATCAAGTAAAGCAAGCGCAGCATCACCTGTTGCAATGTTACCGCCAATCACTTGAACTTGTGGATAGTTGGCTTTAACCCAACGCACACGCTCAATTACACCTGCTGAATGACCATGTGCAGTATCAACAACAATTGCGTCCACACCTGCTTCAACCAATGCTTCCACACGGCTTGGTGTTTCTACGCCTGTACCCACCGCAGCACCCACACGTAAACGACCTAAGTTATCTTTACAGCTGTTTGGATACAATTCCGCTTTGCGGAAATCCGTCACTGTAATTAAACCTTTAAGTTCGTTATTGGCACCCACCACAATCACTTTTTCAATGCGATGTTGTTGTAATAGAGCTTGGATGTTTTCTTTAGATTCGCCTTCACGCACAGTCACAAGACGGTCTTGACCGGTCATGATGTTGCTTACAGGCTGCTCTAAATTGGTTTCAAAACGTGTATCACGACCTGTTACGATCCCGACAACTTTACCATCTTTAACAACAGGTACACCGCTGATATTGTTGGCTTGAGTTAAGGCCATTAACTCACGAACAGTTGTTTCAGGCGTTACAGTAATCGGGTCTTTGACCATACCCGCTTCAAATTTTTTCACACGGCGTACTTCTGCAGCTTGTGCAGCAATATCCATGTTTTTATGCAAAATACCGATACCGCCGTTTTGCGCCATTGCAATCGCCATACGAGATTCAGTCACAGTATCCATAGCTGCTGAAACAAGTGGGATATTTAATTCAATGCCGCGAGTTAAACGTGTCTTTAGCGAGACATCTTTTGGGAGGACAGTAGAGTAGGCAGGGAGTAATAGGACATCATCGAAGGTTAACGCGTCTTGAACGATGGTCAACATAACAGTCTCACTGGTAATTTCCGTGCGCTATTATAAACAAAATTTTGGCTTTTATTCATTTAAATTTAGATAAAGATGCTAAAAAATATTCTATCTTGCTGAATAGCTTATAAGTTTAGTTAAAACAAGGCCTTATTTTTGATGATCTTTTTAAGTCTTTATTTCATTTAGCCAAGGGCAAAGTAAACTTTGCCCTTAGATTTAACACACCTGATCGAAATCTTCATCATTGGTGGCAGGGCGCGCCTCGATATTCACCAATGGGATCATGTTATACGCTGCACGGGCTTTGTTACACTGTGCATCGCCGGCTTGCACTTCTTGGCAGCTTGAGCTGCGTGCGCTATATACGCCACAACTGACCTCTACCCCAATTTCACCTTGTAATGCAATACAGCGTGGCTGGGATTGATTGGTACCTGCCATACAGCTATACACCGCGGTTACCGGTTCTGTGTAATGCTCAGGCAGATTTAAACCCTCTGCCCAATAAAAAGAAACACGAAAGTGCGCACAACACGCACCACAACTTAAACATGAATCTTCGCTTACCGATTGCGATAACATTTTTTAGCTCTTTTCGTCTGCAACTTCTTGGACCGAAAATTTTAAAAAAACTGTTTTTTGCAGGCAATATTTTTTTGTGATCTATTGGTCTTAGTGTGGATAGCTAAATACGCTTTCATCCATCAAGTCGGTACCACATTCAAGTGTTTCCACCCAATCTAAAAATTGATTGACTTTGGCTTTGCCGACAAAAGGCAAACCATGTTGTGGCACAATCATTTCTACATCCATGGTACGCACCATGTTGACCCACAAGCGAATCACTTTATTACAGCACATATAACGCTGATGAAAACCTTTCATTTTGGCAATGTGCATATCAAAGTCTTCTACAATGGCTTTACCATCTTCGACAATGGATGCGCCCATATCGCCTGAAAATAAGATTTTTGCCAGTGGATCATAAAACTGAAAATTACCGACCGAATGTAGAAAATGCGCCGGCACAGCCACAATTGAAGATTCACCCAAAGGAATCACTTGTCCCGGATCAGGCAGTTCAATCAAACGATCCAGCCAATTACCTTTCATACGGTCGGTCATAAAAGCTGAGTTTAAATGCGGTAGAAAGCGTGCCCATAGTTTAGAAGCTACAATCTTGGCATCGGTATACACCAACCAACGTGGCATAGAGGTAATAATATCGGGGTCTTGATGCGATGCCATCACGTAATCAAGGTTCTTCAGCTTGGTATAGCGGCTGAGCTCCATAGTCAGTGGCACATAGGTTAAATCACCACCCGGATCAAGCACAGCAGCACGTCCATGGTCAATAATCAGGAATTGATTGGCTTGAATACCCTCACCCTGCACAAGGCTTGTAAAGCTAATACATTTATGGGTGCCATTATCAAATAAGACTTGTGAAGTGGTACGTTCAAGTGCCATGTAAATCCCCTTGCAGGACGTTGTGTGTTGTTTATATTAATTCCACACAAAATATATGCTTTTCTTGCAAGTTACAATCACGACAAAGGTGTAATTTTGCAGTAAATCCAGTAGATGTGCATAACCTGATACAAAATAATGCACAGGTTATGCGCTTTCATTTAAAAAAAGTAATGCTGCAACAAGGTCCACATACCAATGCTTAAAAAGATCACGGCACTGACTTTATGAATTAATGAAATTGGCAACTTGTCAGCAAGTTTATTACCAATAAATACCGCTGGTGCATTGGCCAACATCATGCCTAAAGTTGTGCCTAACATGACCCAAACCAAACTATCAAAACGTGCAGCCAAGGCAACGGTGGCAATTTGAGTTTTATCGCCAATTTCGGCTAAGAAAAATAAAATAAAAGTTGCCCCAAATACCCCATAACGCTGCCACTTATTAATACTCTCGCTTTCATCGTCCAGCTCATCTGGTACAAGCATCCAAAGGGCCATACCAATAAAGCCCAATGCCAGAATCCACAGTAACACTTCAGGACTCATCACAGTGGTGACCCACTGACCTAAAGCCGCAGATAAACCATGATTAATAATGGTGGCCAATAAAATAGCAATTAAAATAGGAACGGGTTTTTGATAACGTGCAGCAAGTAGCAGCGCTAAAAGTTGGGTTTTATCGCCCATTTCGGCAAGCGCGACAATGGCAGTTGAGAGTAGGAACTCATACATGATGTGTTTCTCTGGCTAGCATACATACCAATGACCTATCCCTCCTGCTAGCCAAAATCTGCAGAGTGATAAATCAAAGGTCTTGCCAACAAAAGAAAGCTTACATAAGCTTATTTGGTTCTTTGCTATGATGACCATGCTCGGTTTAGAGCAAATATGTTGACCATCACCTTTTTACTTTGCGTAAAAAGCGGCTACTCCCCAATGAAGTGGCTTGATTATAGTCAACTCAAATTTAATTTACAAACCTAAATCAAAAAACCCTGCCGAAGCAGGGTTTTTTTTTACTTAAACCAATCTGATTAGATTAATAAAGTACGGATGTCTTTCAGCAATTTAGTTAACTTATTGGTGAAGCGTGCTGCATCGGCACCATTAATCACACGGTGATCATATGACAATGAAAGCGGCAGCATAAGCTTCGGATCAAAACCTTGACCATTCCAAACCGGCTGCATCGTTGCAGGTGAAATACCTAAAATTGCCACTTGTGGCCAGTTTACCAGTGGGGTAAATGCTGTACCACCAATGGCACCAAGGCTTGAAATTGTGAAGTTTGCACCTTGAAGATCTTTCGGAGAAAGCTTCTTATCACGTGCTTTTTGACCTAGCTCACCCAATTCAACCGCAATTTGCTTAATTGATTTTTGGTCTGGGTTACGTAATACAGGCACAGTTAAACCATCTGGCGTTGCCACCGCAATGCCCATATGGATTTCGTTACGCAACAATACCGATTTACCATCATCAGCCAAGTGACCGGCAAACTCACGCTCTTCTTTAAGAAGATGCGCAACTGCTTTGATGATAAAGGCCATAATGGTTAAGCTCACGCCCTCTTTCTTAAAGTTGCCTTTAAGATCATTACGCCATGCTTCAAGCTCAGTGATGTCAGCTAAGTCAAACTGGGTGACTTGTGGAATGTAGTTGTTTAAAGACAACTGCGGAATTGACACTTGTTGTAAACGCGTCAATGCTTTTTCTTCCACACCACCAAAGGCATCAAAGCTTGGCAGTTTTGGTAAACCTGCAGCAACCGTAGCCGCCACTGGAGCAGCAGCAGGTGCTGGCGCAGTCAGACGTGTTTTCACATAAGCAAACAGGTCTTCTTTCATTAAACGTGCATGTGGGCCAGATGCTTTCACTTCTGCCAAAATTACGCCTAATTCACGCGCCAACTTACGTACTGCAGGGCCTGCATACACTTTTGCATTGGCTGCATTTTGTCCTTTGGTCAGCTTATCTGCCGAAGGTGCTGCTTGTAGAGGTGCAGTAGCTGCTTTTGCTGCCTCAGCTTTTGCTGGCACTTGTGCAGGCTCAGGTGCAGCAGCCACTGGGGCTTGGCCTTCAGCTTCAATCGTGACTAAAGCAATGCCTTCAGAAACGTTTTGACCTAAAGTTACATGAATGGCCGTAATCACACCGCTTGCTGAGCTTGGTACTTCAACTGTTGCTTTGTCTGATTCAACTACAATGATGCTTTGGTCTTTTTCAACCTTGTCACCTACTGCAACTAAAATCTCAGCCACAGCTGCTTTGTCCACACCTAAATCAGGTACAGCGATGTCAACTTTACCTGCTGCGACAGCAGCAACGGGTGCTGCCACTTCTGCTGTTGCTGCTTCAGGAGCCGCTTGTGCAACTTCCGCTTGTACTGACGCAGCTGGCGCTGCCGCAGAACCTGCAGTTTTCACTTTTAAGATCACCACACCTTCTTTTACGCTGTCACCGACTGAAATTTCGATAGCAGTTACAGTGCCTGAAATGGTGCTTGGCACTTCTACAGTGGCTTTATCCGATTCAACCACTACGATGCTTTGATCAACGTCAATTTCATCGCCTACAGCAACCAAGATTTCACCCACAAGTGCTTTTTCAACACCAATGTCTGGCACTTGCACATCAACCACTTGTGATGCTGCTGCCGCTACAGGCTCAGCTTGCGCTGCAACCGGTGCTGCTGCTTGCACTTCTGCTTTAGGTGCTTCAGCTTTTGGCGCTTCAGCAGCAGATGCAGGCTCGGCCTGACCTTGTGCTTCAAGTTCTACCAAAACTGCACCTTCAGCGACTTCGTCACCAAGATTGACTAAAATGCTTTTTACTACACCTGCGACCGTGCTAGGCACTTCAACAGATGCTTTGTCAGATTCAAGCAAGACAATGCTGTCATCAACAGCAATGCTATCGCCCACTTTCACCAAAATTTCAGCGACTGTGGCTTTATCTACACCAATATCAGGAGTCGTAATTTGCATGCTTAGTTCTCCTCTTTGTAGTCAGCAACAGCATGTACTGATGGAGTCGCTTGAGGAAGCCATGCTACTGGACGGTCTGTATCTAATTCAAAGCTAGAGATCGCATCTTTGACTAAACGCGCGTCTACTTCGCCTTCATCAGCCAATTTTTTCAACGTTGCCACCACGATGTGCGCTGCATCTACACCAAAGTAGCTACGTAACTTAGCGCGTGTATCTGAACGACCGTAACCATCAGTACCAAGCGCTACGAATGGGCGGTTGTCTGGAAGGTACGCACGGATTTGTTCGCTATAGGCACGCATATGGTCTGTTGCAGATACCACAATACCTTTGGTGCCACGTAATTGCTGAGATACCCAAGCTTCTTTGGTTTCTTCAGCCATTGGATGTAGACGGTTGTATTCTTCACACGCCATACCATCACGCGCAAGCTCATTGAAGCTGGTTACGCTAAATACGTTTGAATGAATTTGGTATTCGTCACGTAAAATTTGAGCCGCTTTGATCACTTCACGTAGGATTACACCTGAACCCATGAGCTGAACAGTGGCTTTTTCATCTTCTTCAAGTAAGTACATACCACGTTTAATACCCTCTTCAACGCCTTGTGGCATTGCAGGATGCTCGTAGTTTTCGTTCATTACCGTTAAGTAGTAGAACACACGCTCTTGGTTCACATACATGCGTTTTAAACCGTCATGTACAATCACAGCCAATTCGTAACCGAAACATGGATCATACGAGATACAGTTTGGAATAGTATTGGCTAAGATATGTGAGTGACCATCTTGGTGCTGTAAGCCTTCACCGTTTAAGGTTGTACGACCTGCTGTAGCACCCAACAAGAAGCCTTGTGCTTGTGCATCACCTGCTGCCCACGCAATGTCACCAATACGTTGGAAACCAAACATAGAGTAGTACATGTACATTGGAATCATTGGCAAATTGTTAGTTGAATAACTAGTTGCCAACGCAGCCCACGCGCTCATTGCACCGGCTTCGTTAATCCCTTCTTGTAGCATGTGACCGTCTTTAGCTTCACGGTAATGCATCAATTGTTCTTGGTCTTCTGGGGTATATTTTTGACCGTGAGCAGCATAAATACCCAACTGACGGAACATACCTTCTAAACCAAAAGTACGTGCTTCATCTGGCACAATTGGAACAACACGATCTTTAATGGCTTTTTCTTTTAATAAAGCAGAGATTAAACGCACCATGACCATGGTGGTTGATTGCTGCTTACCATTAGAACCGGCAAGGACTGCATCAAACGCTGATAATTCAGGAATGGCAAGCTGTTCGCTTTCTTTACGACGTGCAGGTAAGTAACCACCTAATGCTTCACGACGCGCCTTCATGTATTTAATTTCAGGTGAATTTTCGCTTGGACGATAGAACGGTACTTCTTCTAATTGCTCATCGGTAAATGGCAAGTTAAAGCGGTTACGTACATATTTAAGCGATTCAAGCTGCATTTTTTTGATTTGATGGGTTTTGTTAACCGCTTCAATCTCATCAGATAAACCGTAACCTTTTACAGTTTTCGCTAGAATCACTGTAGGTTGACCAGTTGACTTCATCGCTTCTGCATAAGCTGCATAGACTTTATACGGGTCGTGACCACCGCGGTTTAAGTTGTCGATGTCTTCATCGCTTAAGCCTTTAACCAGTTCTTCAGCTTCTGGGTATTTACCAAAGAATTTAGCACGCGCGTAAGCACCGCCTTTGACTTGTAAACGTTGGAATTCACCATCAACGGTTTCTTCCATCACTGCTTTTAAAGCACCTGATTCGTCTTTGGCAAGGAGTGGATCCCAATGACGACCCCAAACCACTTTAATCACACGCCAGCCGGCACCACGGAACAATGATTCAAGTTCTTGAATGATTTTGCCGTTACCACGTACCGGACCATCAAGACGTTGTAAGTTACAGTTGACCACCCAAATTAAGTTATCTAACTTTTCACGACCAGCTAATGCAATTGCACCAGTGCTCTCTGGCTCATCCATTTCGCCATCGCCAAGGTAGGCCCATACCTTACGATTTTCTTCTTTGATCAAGCTACGATTCATCAAATATTTTTGAATGTGCGCTTGGTAAATCGACATGATAGGACCCAAACCCATCGACACAGTTGGGAACTGCCAATAATCCGGCATCAAGTATGGATGCGGGTACGAAGGTAAACCAACACCATCTACTTCACGACGGAAGTTATTTAAATGATCTTCGGTTAAACGACCTTCCAAGAATGAACGTGCATAGATACCCGGAGCACAGTGACCTTGGTAATAGATCATATCACCGCCAAAGTGATCACTGTTGGCACGGAAGAAGTGGTTAAAACCAACATCATATAAGGTTGCTGATGACGCAAAACTTGCCAAGTGACCACCGAGGTCGTCGCCAGTTTTGTTAGCACGGAGTACCATCGCCAACGCATTCCAACGAATGAGGGCACGAATACGGCGTTCCATGTCGGCATCACCCGGCATAGCTGGCTGTTCTTCTACAGAAATTGTGTTTAAGTAAGGTGTATTTAAGCGCTGAATGGGAACATGCTTTGCAATCGCGCGCTGATACAATTTTTCTAATAAAAAGGCAGCACGTTCTGTACCCATGTGTTCTAACACAGAGTCAAACGCTTCTTGCCATTCTTGGGTTTCTTGCGCGTCAGTATCGCCATAAAACGCCATAATTACTATCCCATATACCTAGTTTAGGATGTATATGTATCATACTTTAGCCGTAGCAAGTTATCGTTGTAGCTGAATAGCAAATCCGAGGAGTATTTCATAACTAAATAGTTGCTGTTTAACATTCAGTCAAATTAACAAAAAACCGCCAATTCAGGCGGTTCTTTAGACAACAACTATTCTTTCTCAGTGATAGCCTAACGTTTAAAGAGGCTTTTTAATACAGCTTAGGACTTCAACTGAAAGTTTTAAGTGTTGACAATTTATTCATGCAAGCACTTAAAGCGACTCAATTAACGTAACATCGCTAAATAAGGTGATGGATTTTTACGCTGACCATTCTTAACTACTTCATAGTGCAAGTGTGGTCCAGTACAACGACCAGTACAACCTACGTTAGCAATATGTTGACCCGCTTTGACACGTTGACCCACTTTAGCAATTAAACGTGAAGCATGTGCGTAACGCGTCACATAGCCATCGCCGTGGTTGATTTCCACATATTGACCATAGCCTGTACCCCAACCTGATTTGGTCACTACACCCGGACCTGTGGCATAAATTGGTGTACCGGTTGGTGCTGCTAAATCCAAACCTGAGTGGTTTTCGGCACGACCATTCATAGTACGACCGCCGTAGTTTGAACTAATACGACCATTGGGCAGTGGATGATTGAGCAACCAAGAATATGGGCTAGCACTTGAAGATATATTTTGTAGAGAAGCCGAATAATCTGTACTTGTGCTTGGATATTTTTTCTCAAGCATCTCATTATTGAGTACTGTGGTTTTTTCTGCACCACGAATAGTTACATTCAGTTCAGTTGGTTTAAGTTCAGCAATTTCAGCTGCTGGTTTAAAGTCTGAATATGAACCTTGAGCCAATGTTTTGGTGAGTTGCTCAAGTGCATCCTCATTGGACTCAACTTTTAAATCTAATACTTGAACTTTAGTTTGCGTATTCAGATCAACCAATTCAGCTAAAGCCACGGTTGACGCTGAAGCCGCTAAAGTACACGCTACAAAAATACGTCGCAAATGCATAAAAAAACCTCTTTAAACTGTCTTTAGCAAAGTTCCCTTGTCTGAATTTCTTCCTTGATATCCAACAAAAGAAGCGCATAAGATTAAGACATAAATATGAAGGAATGATGTATGTCTGAACCTGTCAACGTCTTTGGGCAAACAAGTCAACATTTAAAAACAGGAAACTTAACGTTTCTCTCAAGCCAAGTTGCTGCTTGGCAGAAACTGAGCAAACTTATCCAACCCATCCTGCCCCAACCGGAGCACTGGCAAGTTGTGTGTTATGAAAATGGTACTTTGACGATCACTGGTGAAAATCAAGCCATGATTAGTCAGCTTGGTTATCTACAAAAGCAATACGTACAACAATTGTCACAAATTTCTGGTTTAGAACACTTACAGAAAATTCAGGTACGTTTGCGGTCTAAAACCCAAGCACCTGTAAAAAATCCGAATTGTTCTAGACAGTTACAAGCAGAAACGCAAGATATGCTCCGCGATGCTGCTTGCTTTGTGAGCGACCCTAAGCTTAGCCAAGCTATGCTACGTTTGGCAAGCAAAAAAAAGTAATTCTCATTTATGCTTAGACCAAATGATGAATAAAATTCGTGACTTAAATCACAAGTGTATCTGTTACATTATTACATTTACATGAAAAGACAAGAACTTATGCAATTGTTACATAACTGATGGGACATTTTTCAACGTCATCAAATGTTACAATTTCATAGCTCGTTGGATCATTTTTCACATTGCGTAGTAACTGATTATTCAGGGCATGACCTGATTTGTAACCATCAAATTTTGCAATGATTTGATGCCCCATAAGGTATAAATCGCCTACAGCATCTAAGATTTTATGGCGCACAAATTCATCAGAAAAACGTAAACCTTCTTCATTGACCACACCGGTGTCATCTACCCCAATCGCATTTTCAAGACTGGCACCTAAAGCCAAATTATTGGCTTTTAAGTAATCAAGGTCTTTCATAAAACCAAAGGTACGCGCCTCACTGACTTCATAGACAAAGGTTTCTGTGGAAAAATCAATCGTGGCAGACTGATACTCTTTTTCAAACGCAGGATGGTCAAAATCAATGGTGAAATTTAGCTGAAAACCTTCATGTGGGGTAAAAATAGCTTTTTTATCCTGAATTAAGGCTTCCACAGGCTTTAAGATTTTAATAAATTTCTTGGCTGCATCTTGTTCTTGTAAACCACCTTGCATCAGTAAATAAATAAATGGACCAGCGCTGCCATCCATAATCGGTAATTCTGAAGCAGAAACTTCAACAATTAAATTATCAATGCCTAAACCGGCAATGGCACTCATGACATGCTCAATCGTGCCCACTTTGGCATTGTCTTGTACCAAGTTAGAACACATAAATGCTTCTTGAATCAGCATGGCATCGGCAGGAATATCCACCACTGGATCTAAATCAATACGACGAAACACAATCCCCCCGTCCGCATGGTGAGGCACAAAGTTAATAAAGACTTTTTGACCACTGTGCAGACCAATACCGCTCGCTTTCACGACACGTTTTAGGGTTCTTTGCTTCAACATATCCGTCCAATCTATTCGCTTAAACCGCTATACGTTAGCATACTTAAACCTGATGCAAAAACAAAAAGGTAGCCCGAAAGCTACCTTTTACGTTGTAACAATGTAAACATATCTTGTTACATATTACTTACGTTGTTGATTTTTAAGATAATCTTGAATACTCATTGGTGTTGGACGACCATTACCTGTTGGAGCAACTGGTGTACTTGGCGCCTCGGTCGTTTGACGCTGAATAGCAGGTACATCATCATCATCCACTGCTGTTTGCTGTGCTGCTGAAGCATTCGGTACTGTTGGATTAGCCGCTGGACGTTTGACCACATCAGCAGCATCGGCTGAGTTACGGGTTAAACCAGTGGCAATTACAGTCACGCTGATTTCATCACGCGCATCTGGGTCAAATACGGTACCGTAGAACACTTGACCTTCATCAAGATCGACAATTTGATTGACTACATCGGTGATTTCTTCAATTTCACCAAAGGTCACGTCATCGCCACCAGTTACATTAATTAAGATGCCTTTGGCATTCATAATCGTGACGTTGTCTAACAATGGGCTACGAATCGCTTGTTCAGCTGCTTGACGGGCACGATTTTCACCACGACCTAAACCTGCACCCATCATGGCATACCCACGTGTGCTCATGGCGGTTTTTAAATCGGCAAAGTCAAGGTTAATATGACCTGGACGCACCACAAGGTCAAAGATACTACGTACTGCATTAAGCAATACATCGTCGGCTTTTTTGTAGGCATCTTTCATTGAGATGTCACGGAACACTTTAAGCAGACGTTGGTTTGGAATAATAATCAAAGAATCAACATGTTGCTCTAATGCTTCAATGCCTTTTTCTGCTGAAAGTAAACGACGTTTACCCTCAAAATTAAATGGCGTGGTCACTACACCGACAGTCAAAATGCCCATTTCTTTAGCAATTTCAGCCACAACAGGCGCAGCACCCGTACCAGTACCACCGCCCATACCTGCGGTCACAAAAACCATGTCAGTACCTTCTAGGTGCTGACGAATGATCTCGCGACTTTCTTCAGCCGCAGCTTGACCCACTTGTGGATTTGCACCTGCGCCTAAGCCGCGTGTGCTTTGCTCGCCCAACTGAATTTTAAATTGCGCATTCATACGATCAAGCGCCTGACAGTCGGTATTGGCACAAACAAATTTTACGCCTTGGATGTCAGATTCCAACATGTGTTGCACAGCGTTACCACCAGCACCACCTACACCAAACACAGTAAAACGGGCTTGACCGTTGCTATCGGTTTGATCATCTTCAAAAAATTCAAATGAGGCCATGACCTTGAGAGTTCCTAATTCATAATTGGCAGCCACTTAAAGCCCGTACACTGCCTTATATTTAATAAATAAAAATTGCTTTAAAGCATGCTGTTCAAGTGACGGCTTGTCAAGTCTAAGCTTAATTTGTAGCCGCAATTGTAAATGCTTTTACCGCATATTCACCTAAAAGAATGATTTCAACTTATCGTTTAAACCAGACCAAGCGCGGCCAGCACGCTTCCAAAATGAAACTTCATCAGTTTCTTCTTCCTCAGAAATCGCTTCAGGCAACTCACTTTGGCTAAACATCAACAGTCCTGCTGCTGTTGCATATTGTGAACGGTGTAACGCCGCTTGCTGCGCATCATCGCTATATACCGCTGTTGGTGGATTGGCTAAATGTGCAGACACCCCCAGCATACGACGCACAAAATTCACCATACCTTCAATTTGGCAGGCATCACCTGCAAGGACCACGCCATGATAAAGCCCTTGTAACGCACCCGTTTTTTCTAACTCTTGACGGATTTGCCCAAAAATTTCTTCGTAGCGCGCAATAATAATATCAGTCAGCTCAATTCGACTAATAGTTTGTGGACCATCAATGCCTTGAATCTGAATCATATGATCGGGTTTTACGACTTTTTGATCCACACAACCATACAATAATTTAATACGCTCTGCTTCTTCGGTCGTGGTTTGCAACACAGCTGCAATGTCGCGTGTGACATGTTCACCACCACGTTGTAGAGTATGCGTGAGTGCCAAACGACCTTCAATATACATCGCTACATTGGTGGTACCTGCACCAATATCAATTAAGCATACGCCATATTCTTTTTCATCTTTTAATAGGCACGCTTCTGATGTGGCAAGGGTTGAAATCACCATTTTTTCAACGCCAATATTAGCGCCTTTCATAGCACGATCTAGGTTTTGCATGGTGCTAATCGGCAGTTGCATCAACTGATAATGACCAGTCATGCTATTGGCTGACATACGAATTGGGTTTTGTACCCATTCACCTGACTCATCTAAATCAAAACCTAAAGGCACAGCACTGACTAAATAGTGATCTGAACTGACCTGACTGGCTTTAGCAAGCTCAAGCGCACGCACCACCTCGCTAGTGGTAATGGTGTGATCGGCATTGGTAATGGTAGTCGTGCCAAAGGCATAGCAACTTTTTAGCTCTGTACTTGGAATAGACACCCAAGCAGAATGCACACGGCATTCAGCCATATCTTCGGCTTCTTGCACAGCATTTTTAATTGCAGTGATAACTTTATCGAGACTAACAATTTTCCCTTTATTCATGCCTCGGTTACGAGCTGTTGCCATACCAATCACTTGGATTTTATCCGGCGCGTGTACCTTACCAATCAAAACCGAAACTTTGTGCGTCCCAATGTCAATCGCAACAACCGAGGGAACAGCTTCACTCATTATTCACTACTACCATTATGTTGGTTTAATTTCTGGCCTTAAGCCTCTATTTATAAAGCCAAATTATGGCTTTGCCTTGGTTCCTGTTGCAATGCTTTTGTCATTTGTAGTTACAACAAAATGACCATTTACAATACTCGGTGCCGCTGAATGTTGCCATTGAATGGCTAAACCATTGCGGTAGCGTAAATCAATGGATGACATTTTTTGCCACACCGGCTTAAAATCAGTTTGTGCCAAATGACTTAAACGTTGCAACTTACTCATGGTTTGATCTTGATCGACAATGACGCGTAGACCCGAATCAAACTGCATAAACCAGGTCATGCGGTCTGTTAAATATAATTCTTTGAGACGCAAATTCACTGGTAGGAATAATTGATTAATTTCATTATAACGACGCATCATCATCTCAGACTGATGCACCGGACCATGTAATAAAGGCAGATGTTGATAGTTTTTTGCATCAACTTCACTAAACACCACACCACTATCACTGAGCAGTCGTCCTGTACCCCAACGTGCAATGGGATGACGTGGCATCACACGCACACGAATGGCATTAGGCCATGCACGTGACACCACCACACGCTCAACCCACGACAACTCTAAAGTACGATCACGCACCACCCCAAGGTCAGAGGTAAAATAATTTTTGGTGATTACCGGTGCAACATGTTGCACCACTTTACTACTTTCAGCACCTGAACGTGTACCTACGACATCTAATTTAGCCACCTGTGCATCAGTCATTAGGTTATATAATGCATAGATGCCCACTGCCAATACAGCGCATGCAATCACCAATAATAACCAACCACCCCAATGTGCAAGCTTTTCTTGCTTGGTCGGTGGCTTGTCATGAATAGAGGTAATCGCCTTGTTGCGTTTACGCCGCATTGCAGCAGGAAGTTGGACCATGATTTAGTGAGCCACATCCGTTAAAGTTTGCTCTAAAATCGCAACACACAATTCATCAAAATTATAACCGACGGCTTGGGCTGCTTTTGGCACTAAAGAATGACTGGTCATCCCCGGCACGGTATTGACTTCAAGTAACCAAAAATTACCTTGTTCATCCTGCATGGCATCAATACGTCCCCAACCGCTTGCACCAACTGCTTGGAAAGCACGTAAGCTTAATGCTTGTAGGCGTTGTTCTTCTTCTGGGCTTAAACCACATGGAATGCCGTATTCTACATCATTACGCTGATATTTCGCTTCATAATCGTAAAATGCAACATCTGCTGGTGGTTGTAAACGAATCACAGGCAATGCCTGACCATTGAGCATGACGATAGTAAATTCACGCCCAGTAATCCATTTTTCTGCCATTACAATCGCATCGTGTTCAGTGGCTTTGGCAAGAGCAGCTGCAAAATCTTCAATTTTCTCGACTTTGCTCATCCCAATACTTGAACCTTCATGTACCGGTTTGATAATAAATGGCAAACCAATCGAAGCTACAACTTCATCTAAATTAGAATCTTTACTGACAATACGATAAGGCGCTGTTGGCAGTTCAGAACCCTGCCAAATTTGCTTAGTTTTTACCTTGTCCATACCAATGGCTGAACCTTGCACACCTGTACCGGTATAAGGAACATTTAACCATTCCAATGTACCTTGGATTTGACCATCCTCACCGCCACGTCCATGCAAAACAATAAAGGCACGATCATAGCCGACTAATTCGGTCACGCTACGTTGTTGTGGATCAAACGCTTCTGCATCTACACCTGAGCGTAATAATGACTCAAGCACAGCATGACCACTATCGAGCGACACTTGACGCTCTGCTGAGTTCCCACCAAATAACACGGCTACTTTGCCGAATTTTGCAACATCTAACACGCTAATATCCTTAAAATCTTTAGTACAGCTTTTAATCAAATCTAATCGCAAGCAAATTATTTTAAATACAGATGATTTTGCGCTAACTCGACTGAAATCCCACCCACATTACCTGCGCCTTGGGTTAATAACAAGTCATTTGCTTGTAACACTTTTTGCAATGCATTTTGCAGGTTGCCTTCTACAGGATCAATCAAAATTGGCTCAACATCACCACGTAAACGGATACTGCGCGCTAAGGCACGACTGTCTGCACCGACAATTGGTTTTTCACCTGCACTATAAACTTCAAGGAGTAACAATTGGTCAACTTGCGACAAAACGTCGACAAAATCGTCAAAGCAGTCACGCGTACGGCTATAACGATGTGGCTGGAACATCATCACTAAACGACGATCTGGATGGCTTTGGCGCGCGGCTTTAATAGTCGCTTCAACTTCTTTTGGATGATGACCATAATCATCCACCAATTTTACATCACCGCCAGCAACTTCAAACTGACCTTGGACTTGAAAGCGACGACCTACACCGCTAAAGCTCTCTAGGGCACGGCAAATTGCACCATCGGATACACCTTCATCGGTGGCAATACCAATCGCTGCTAAAGAATTGAGGATATTGTGCGCACCCGGCATATTAATGGTGACACGTAATGGCTCACGATCTTTACGAAGTACAGTAAAATGTGATTGCATGCCATCTTGTTCAACATCAACAGCACGAATGTCATTGTCTTCGTTAAAACCATAGGTTAAAACTGGACGACCAATACGCGGCATAATTTCACGTACGTTGGCATCATCGCCACACACTACAGCTAAACCATAAAAAGGGAGCTTTTGTAAGAAGGTGACAAACGTGTCTTTAAGTACATCAAAGCTACCGCCATAGGTATCCATATGGTCGGCATCAATGTTAGTCACAATGGCAGCCATTGGCTGTAAATGTAAGAAAGTGGCATCTGATTCGTCTGCTTCTGCCACGATATAACGACTCGCACCCAACGCAGCATTCACGCCTGTACGATTGAGTAAACCGCCAATCACATAGGTCGGGTCAAGGTTTTCTTCAGCTAACATACAGGTGACTAAACTGGTCGTTGTGGTTTTACCATGCGTACCTGCCACAGCAATACCATGACGGTAACGCATGAGTTCACCTAGCATTTCTGCACGACGTACCACAGGAATACGATGTTCAATCGCTGCTTTGATTTCAGGGTTTTCCTGATCAATTGCTGTAGAAACTACAACCACATCAGCATCTTGGATATTATCCGCTGCATGCCCGATATAGACTTGAATTCCGTTTTCTTCAAGCTGTGCAGTGGTTTTTGAAGCTTTAATGTCAGAACCTGAGACTTTATAGCCTTGGTTTTTCAAAACTTCGGCAATACCACACATACCTGCACCACCAATTCCCACAAAATGAATGTGTTTAATGCGGCGCATTTCTGGAACTTTAATTAATTTTTTTGCTTGATTAGCAGGAATAGAGGGTGACATAAATTACTCGGGTAACAATTCTTGAATTAAACGAACCACATGTTGGGTTGCATCAGGTTGAGCATGTTGACGGGCTTTGACTGCCATGTGTGACAATGTTTTACGATTCATCAACGGTGCTAAAGTTTCAGCTAAACTGGCCGAGCTCAGTGTGCCTTGCGGACAAATTTTGGCAGCACCCGCATTGGCTAAAAATTTAGCGTTGGCTGTCTGGTGATCATCAACGGCACTGGGTAGCGGCACAAAAATCGCAGCCACACCAGCTGTGGCAATTTCTGTTACAGTCAGTGCACCGGCACGGCAAATAATTAAATCGACGTCACTATAAGCTTGCGCCATATCTTGAATAAAGGGTTGTACTTGTACTTTTAAATCCGCAGCGGCGCCCGCATAGCGCTCGCTTGTCGCTGCTTGGTGATTTTGCCCACACTGATGATACACCTCTAAAGGCAATCCCAATTGCATTAATGCTTCAGGCACACGTTCATTTAACGCTTGTGCACCCAACGAACCACCAACAATCAACACTTTTAACGGTAAACCAGCTTTTTCACGCTGTTCATAACGCCAAGCAGGGCTTAAAATTTCAGTAATGTCTTTACGTACAGGATTACCTGTAGCAACCACTTTACTGGTGCTTGCAAAAGTATTTGGAAACGCTTCACATACTATTTTAGCAACACGTGACAACTGCGTATTGGTAAAACCTGCCACTGCATTTTGCTCATGGATTAATACAGGAATACCCAAAGCTCGTGCTGCAAGACCACCTGGGCCTGCCACATAGCCACCAAAACCTGCCACAGCATCCACATTCAGCTGCTTCATGTATTTCATAGCACTTAAAGTGGCTTTTAAGATTTTAAACGGTGCGATCAATTTACGCACGACACCGTTACCACGAACACCTTGAATATCAATTTGATAAATTTGAATATTTTGATCTTTTAATAGACGATTCTCCATACCTGTTGGCGTAGCCAACCAAGAGACCGTCACCCCCTGTTGTTGTAATTCTTTGGCCACAGCTAACGCGGGGAATACATGCCCACCTGTCCCTGCAGCCATCATCATGACGTGTTTAGGTTGTTGTTTCTGCGCTTGGCTCACGGTCTATTTCTTCAATTCAGAGAGGGCTAATGAAAGTTCTTTATAAGCGAACAATTGTAATCACAAATATGCAGCCATGAAAGTCAATTTAGTTTTTTTCAGTGGGCAATTTATTGGTTTTTTCCTTAGATTTGTGACTTTAAACTAGTTTTGTTATCAACAGCTATGCAGCTTATAAATTATTGTAAATTTATGCAAATTTTGACGCGTTAAGGTTGCGTGTAAATCCATCATTTTTGAGTCTTTTAAAGCAAAAAGTCAAAATAACTTGCCAAAAAAAGAGCCATAAGTTGGCTCTTTTTTCATCATGCTTAAAACTTAAACTTTTAAAGCGCTTTCTAAGACATCAAATAAGCTATCAGCAATTGAAGTCCCAAATTGTGCATCAATTTCACGAATACAGGTTGGACTGGTGACATTAATTTCTGTCACATAATCACCAATGACATCCAAGCCGACAAAAATCAAACCTTTTTCTTTTAAAAACGGCCCAACTTTTGCTGCAATCGCTTTATCATTTTCAGTTAAGGGACGTGCCTCACCACGACCACCTGCGGCTAAATTACCGCGCGTTTCACCATTTTGTGGAATACGTGCCAAACAATACGGAATCGGCTCGCCATTGACTATTAAAATACGTTTATCACCATCCACAATTTCAGGAATATAACGCTGCGCCATAATTGGCTGTTTCCCCATTTGGGTTAGCATCTCGAGAGTTGAACCAATATTGGCGCCATCAGCCGTTAAACGGAAAATCCCCATACCGCCCATACCATCAAGTGGTTTAACAATCACATCTTGATGTTCTTGAATAAATTCACGAATTAAACTTTGTTGCGAGGTCACTAAAGTAGGCACTTGTAGTTCAGGAAACTGGGTTGCAAACAGCTTTTCATTACAGTCACGCAAGCTTTGTGGTTTGTTAATAATCCACGCGCCTTCACGTTCGGCTTGTTCTAAAATATAAGTGGTATACACAAAGTTCATATCAAATGGTGGATCTTTACGCATCAACACCACATCATAAGCTGCAATGGATTCTTTTTGTTTTTCACCTAGCTCGAAATAATGGTGGTCATCTTCAAACACCTTTAACGGCGCAATTAAGCCAAAGGCTTTACCTTGATCGATATATAAATCTTCTTGTAAAGCATAACCGAGCTCATGGCCACGGCGTGCCGCAGCCCAAAGCATTGCCATGCTTGAATCTTTTTTCAGGTTGACATTTTCGATGGGATCCATAACTACAAGTACACGCATAACTTTTCTCAGTTTTTACAATATTTGCAGTATATCTGAGTTTAGATAAGGCTTCTTTTAAAAAAAAATTCTCTAATGAGCAACATTTGTACATAAAAGTCCAATAAAATATGCATTTTATATAACTTAATCACTTGCCTAAATTTTTGCATGCGATCAGATATCATTATGAAAAAATTAATTCCTGCAAAAGCCCGCCTACGCTATCAACTCGTAAAGCGCTATTTACGTGAACATATTTTAAAACCACAAAAATTTGCACAACACAATGCAAATCCACTTAAACTTAATCACAAACTATCTCATTACCAAGAAATCAAAATGAGTCATAGTTTTGGCAATAAAGTACATAATATTGATTTATGTTTAGAACATATCAATCACGTCGTGATTGAACCATCTCAAGTATTTTCATTTTGGCAGTTGGTGCCTCAACCTGTGTTAAAGAATGGTTTTAAAACTGGACGTAACTTAGTGAATGGTCAAATTCGTGAAGATGTTGGCGGAGGAATTTGTCAGGTGTCTGGTATTTTATACATCAATGCACTCAAAGCGGGTTTAAAGATTATTGAGCGTCACTCGCATTCCATTGATATTTATCAAGAACATGAGCGCTTCACCCCTTTAGGCAGTGATGCCACTGTGGTCTATGGCTATAAAGATTTACAGTTTCAAAACACCTATCGCTTCCCTATTCAAATTATAATGCAACGTTTAGAGCAGCAATTAATTTGTAACTTTTATAGTCCCGAGGATTTGCCAGATTTTGAATTAAACTTTCAAGTCGACATGACACAACAACTAAAATGTGTCACAACTTATGTGAATGAGGTTAAAGTGACTACTAACCAGTATAAAATCCTATAAAACATAAAGCCCTATCATGGATAGAGCTTTATTAAAAATCAATATTTTATATTAAAAAATTAGATACCATATTTCACACGATACGCTTCCATTTTCGCTAATGCTTCTGTATCACCTTTGGCAGCTAAGTAATCCATTAAATCTTTCATGGTAATCAAAGCATGAACTGGAATTTCGAGTTCTTTTTGCACTTCTTGAATAGCAGATAACTCACCTTGACCTTTTTCTTGACGATCAAGAGCAACCAAAACACCTGCAATTTGTGCACCCGCATTTTTTAAAATAGTTACCACTTCACGGATCGCTGTACCTGCAGTGATCACATCATCAATGATCCATACTTTTTTGCCTTCAACCGCAGCGCCCACTAATACGCCACCTTCACCGTGGTCTTTGGCTTCTTTACGGTTAAAGCCCCAAGGGACACTCACACCGTGATTTTGTGACAATGCCACAGCAGTTGCCGCAACAAAAGGAATGCCTTTATACGCAGGGCCAAAAATCACTTCTACATGGTTGCATTCGGTTAATTTCGCTGCATAACCTGCGGCTAAACCTGTTAATGCTTCACCATCGTTTAATAAACCGGCATTAAAAAAATAAGGGCTCACACGACCCGATTTTAAAGTAAACTCACCAAATTTAAGCACACCACGTGATAATGCGAGTTCGATAAAAGCTTGTGGGTTAAATGCCGCTTGCGTTGTCATGAGGTGCTCCATTTTTTAAGTTTGAGGTTAAACCTGAGCATGATACCAAAGAGTAGCTATCCTAGTGATCAAAAAATTCTGCGCGTTGTTTCAATTAACGTAAATGGACTACGTTCTGCCGAAAAAAAAGGGCTTTTTGAATGGATGGCCACTTCAGATGCCGACGTGATTTGTATGCAAGAATCACGCATTAATCATGAACAATGGACCGATAAGTTTAAACCTGAAGGTTGGCATACACATTTATTTCCAGCTCAAAAACCAGGTTATGCAGGTACGGCAATTTATAGCCGTTTACCCTTTGTTTCTGTGACCGATGGCTTAGGCTTTGAACTGGCCGACTCACAAGGTCGCTTTATTTCGGCTGAATTTGACCTAGGTTTAGATAAAACTGCACATATTTGCTCCTTATATCTACCTTCAGGTTCATCAGGTGAAGAAGCTCAGGCACGTAAAGACCACTTTTTAGAAGAATACAAAAAAATTCTCAAACAATGGCGTGATGAAGATAAATCGGTAATTGTGTGTGGCGATTACAACATCGTACATAAACGGATTGATATTAAAAATTGGTCCGGCAATCAAAAAGCCTCTGGCTGCTTGCCGCATGAGCGTGCATGGCTTGATCATATCTATGATGATTTAGGTTATGTCGATACGTTCCGTGAAGTGGTGAAAGAAGCTGAAGTCTATTCATGGTGGTCGAATCGTGGGCAAGCACGGGCTAAAAATGTTGGTTGGCGTATTGATTACCAAGCCTGCTCACCCGATTGGAAAGCACGTACGGTGAATGCTTGGGTGTATAAAGAGCAATGGTACAGTGACCATGCCCCTGTGATTATTGACTACAAACTTTAAGTTTAAGTAAACAGTTGTTTACTCAATCGGTGTTTATTTCCTACATACTCTGTCGACTTTATTGCTTTTTTCTTAAAAAGATTCAGGGCATTATGTCGCCACAGCAAAGGGAGCCGGTCAGGATGACCACACATGGATTGGATGCTGTAGGATGAAAAAATAAGCTTTTACCCAAAGCTTGTTTTAAGGAAGAAGACAACGGACGTTGCACTGAGACCCGCATAATCAGGACGATTAGATGCGGGTTTTCTATATTCTAAAGCACTCATTTCTAATCCCTACTTTAAACTGCCGCTATGACATCATGATGACAGTCATTAAATTTTAAGCCCAAATCGTATAAGCTAGTTCAAAATCAACCTTGAGCAGCAATATGTTAAAAATTTACGGCATTAAAAATTGTAGTTCTATGAAAAAAGCTTTTGACCTACTTAATGAATTAGGTTTGGCTTATGAATTTCATGATTATAAAAAACACGGCATTGACCCACACACCTTAAAAATTTGGCTTGATACTCAAGGTGAGGCGGTGATTTTAAATAAAAAAGGGACCACATGGCGCAAACTCTCTGAGCAAGAACAACAAAACGCTTTAGGTTCACAAGATAATTTAATTGATACGCTTTCAATACATACTAGCTTAATTAAACGTCCTGTTTTACAAACCTCCAAAGGCCTTATTGTCGGTTTTGACGAAGCTGCTTATCGCGCACTTGCATAAGAAAAAGAGCCTGCCAATAACAGGCTATTTTTATGAACTTAATTGACACGTTGCCACGTTTGAGTACGCCCCAACAAAGACATACCAATAAAACCTCGCATCTGTAAATTACTGCCATTGAGCTGTGCTTTAAGTTTATAGGTTTTCCCTGAATTAGGATCAACAATAGATCCACCTTCATAAATGTTTGCACCAACCTTTTTTAAACCATGCACGATGGTCAAGCCTTTTAAGGATTTGTTTTTGTATTGACCTTCACATTTACTACATGCATTTTCCTCACCGGGGGTTAGTACTTGCTGAATGCTTGCCGAGAGTGTGCCATTTTTTTGTTCAGTAAATTTTACCAACGCTTTGGCTTTATTGGTGTTTTCATCTATGGTTTTCCATACTGTGCCATTCAGTGGATCTGCTGCATTGGCCATACTCGCTAAAGCTAATAAACCTACAACCCATAATTTTTTCATTGTTATGACTACCTTAAGGTCGAATCGACTGTTCTAGTATTAAAAATCGGCAACAAATTTGCAATTTTTGAATGTGACTGTTTAGTGTAGCCTGATCAAAAGTGTTGTGAAATATACAACCTAAGTCATAGCAACAATAAATAGGCTAGCAATGAAAATAGATCCCCTAATTAAACAACTTGCCACGGAAAAATTGTTAAAAACCACCATTCGTGCGCCAAGTCAGCTGAATTTGCCGCCCAACAGCTTACGTTTTGCTTTAGAACACATGAGTCGCGTGTTACCACAGCATAAACAAACCCATATACGCAGTTTAACGATCAGTGGTTTAAAAGTTGAAGAAATCAAAGCCCAAGATGAAGCTACGCAACTGATTTTGTATCTTCATGGTGGGGCATTTTTTGTTGGTTCGCTGAACACACATCGTGCGTATTTAACCCAAGTGGCAGCGCGTAGCCAAATGCAGATTTTGCATGTGCAATATCCATTGGCGCCTGAGTATCAATTTCCAGATGCGATTGAAGCGTTGTTACGGGTTTATAAGGATTTATTGGCACAAGGTATTCAAGCCAAAGATATTATTTTAGCCGGTGACTGTTCGGGGGCGAATTTAGCCTTGGCTTTAGCCTTGCGGATTCGCGACGAGAACTTACCACAAGTGAGTGGTTTAATTTTAAATTCACCTTTTTTAGATTTAACCTTAACCAGTGAATCCATTCGTTATAATGCCAAACTGGATGCCTTGCTAAGCCCCAAAGCCTTAGATACAGGGATTGAATACTACGTGCCACGTGGCTATGAACGAGGCGATGCCAAAATATCACCACTGTTTGCCAAGCTCGATGATTTACCTCCCCTTTTTATTCAAGTCGGCTCAAAAGCTCTATTGCTCGATGATGCCAAGCGTTTGCACCAACGTGCTGAGGCAGCAGGGGTAAAAAGTCAGCTTAAAATTTATACCGGTATGTGGCATAACTTCCAACTGTTTGGATGGTTTAATGAAGCCAAACAAGCTTTGGCTGATTTATCTGAATTTGCACATGCTGTAGATGTAGATTAAAAAAAAGGTCAGTATTCACTGACCTTTTTTATTTAAATTTGCGCAATTTTAGCCAGTGCGACATTAATCGCTTGGGTTTTCACATCATCGCCCATATTCACGCCTTCAGCACGAATCACGGTTACATCGCTTACGCCAGTAAAGTTAAATACTGCTTTGAGTAGACCTTCTTGGAAATCCATTGGGCTGTTGTCGCCATAGACACCACCACGGCTACTTAAGATATAAGCAGTTTTATTGCCTGCTAAACCAACCGGACCATTTTCAGTATATTTAAAGGTACGACCTGCTACGCTAATGCGGTCAATCCATGCTTTTAAATTTGAAGATAAGCCAAAGTTATACATTGACGCACCAATCACCACAATGTCAGCTGCTAAATATTGGCTAATCAATTGCTCGCCTAAAGCAGTTTGCTCGGCATTTTGACCCATTAAAATCGCGCCGGTTAAATGCGGAATATTGGTTTCATTTAAGTCTAAATATTCAACTTCAATTGCAGCATGTTTAACTTTTAACTGCTCAACCAAAGCATGGCTAAGTTGACGTGAAACAGATGCTGCACCTAGGATGCTTGAATCAATGTGTAAAACTTTCATGCTGATTCCAATCTTATTGTTTGCGATGTAACCATTATAACGTCCTACAAAGCTAAGTGAATATCTATGCTTGGCACACTATGTCTTATATATAGAACAATATTTACTCTAAAGCCTTTAACTTACTAAGCAGATCTTCACTGCTAAAACTTCCCGTTAAGCGCAAATGACGTTGTTCTTGTTGCTTGGAATTTAAAAATAAAAAAGTTGGTGGACCTAAAATTTGCCATTCTTTTAACAAAATGGCATGACTTGCATCGTAATCACTTAAATCCAGTTTAATCAAATAGGCATTGGATAGTGCTTGTTGTACTTTAGAATCTCTCAATACGCGTTTTTCAATGGGCTGACAAGCAACACACCAATCGGCATACACATCAATCACTATATTTTGCTGCGGTGCTTGTGCCAATAGTGCTTTAAACTCCGCTGCGGTTTTCGCGACATGCCAAGTATTTTGTTGATGGTTGGTCTGCTGTTGTTGCAATAGTGGTTGCACTTGCACATACATGGTGATTGGTGCAACTATGAGTAACAGTGCAATATACCAGATCCTTAAACGCGCTTGGCTGTGGTAAATTTGATAGCCCATATAGCTAAAGAAGCTTAAGCTGAGTACGCAGCCCAATAGCAATATAACGGTTTCATTCAGTAAAGGACGTACAAAGTACAGCGCTAGGCCCAACATTAAAAAAGCAAACACATAACGTACGTGCTGCATCCATTGCCCTGCTTGTGGCAAGACATGCGCGCCTAAAATACTGGCCAATAATAAAGGCGTGCCCATGCCTAAACCTAAGCTAAATAGCAGCATTGAACCTTGTAGTTGGTTTTGATTTTGACTAATAAACAATAAAGCACCTGCTAACGGTGCAGTCATACAAGGACCGACCAATAAAGCCGAAATCGCGCCCATCAGTGCAGCGCCAAGCAAGGTCCCACCGCGCTGCATGGCTTGTAAACGATCAAGACGATTGACCCATGCCGAGGGTAATTTAAGCTCAAACAAACCAAATAAATTTAAAGCAAAGACAATAAATAAGCCTGCAAATAGCATTAAGGTAACCGGTTGCTGTAACCAACGTTGGAAATTCAAACCGGCAGCTGAGGCCAATAAACCCAAAAGTGCATAGACACTTGCCATGGCTAAAACAAAGACCAAGGCAATCCAACCGGCCTGTAAACCACGCCGATCACGCACAATTAAAGAGGTTAAAATCGGCAACATCGGCAAAGAACATGGCGTAAATGCCAATAACATGCCTAAGCCAAAAAATAACAACAGACTATATATAAATGGATGTGCATTTAAACGATCTAACCATTGTTGATCTTGTGCATGCGCTAACGTGGCTTGCTCTGCAGCTTGGTTTTCCTGATTCAGCTGTAATAAGTCAAGCTTGTGCTTGGCAGTTTGAAATTGCACTAAACCGTTAACATCGGTTGTAAAATTGATCTGTTGTGGCGGATAACAAATGCGATCTTTGGCGCAGCCTTGCCATGATACTTGATAGTTTTTTAAGGGCTGACTTGGAATCTGAAAAGTTAAATATTGATAGTAAACTTGGGTATGACCATAGTTCTCGTCATACATAGCTTGACTGGGTGGCAACTCAAGTTGCAGGGCTTGATGCTGTTGCTGTACCTCAATTTTATGTTGATATAAATAGTAATTTTCAGGAATTTCCCAAGAAATGCTTACTCGATCAGGAGCAAGCGACTGTACTTGAATCGGAAACGCAGCGTCAGCAGATAACAACTCATTTTGCGCCTGAGTCAAGCTACTCAATAAGGCCAAGAAGCTTAAAATAAACAGGCTAAGCCAAGACTGAATCTTCAACTGCGTTTTCCTATGGTTTTAGCACATTTTAAAAAGCGTAAGCAAAGCCTAAACCTGCTTGGTAACGATCTGCATGACCATTTAAACCGACACCCACACCAGCATCTAGCTGCAAGCGTGAATTGACTTTATACATCACCCCTGACCCCAAACCATACTCATAGTCCTGACTTTCAGCTTTTGAGTACACCAATTCAGAGTAACCGCTCCAACGCTGATTAAATGCATATTGCAAGGTAGGAACAGCTGTCGCACGCCATTTTCCATCTTGTACTGCATAAAACATACTGATGCCTGTAGTTAATTCATCTGTATATTGATAATTGACAGTTGAAGCAAGGCTATAGAGGTCATCTTGCAGGCTAAATACCTCGTTACCTGTGGCAATCACAGCTTGTGCTACAACTGCCATGGAGAGCTTTTCATCATCTAAATCAATGGCTTTTTTTAGCGCAATGCTGACATCACCTAAACCATCTTGCTCAAGTGACTGCCCTGCAACTTTAGTTTTTGACCATGCAGGACCTTGCCAACCCAATTGCAGTTCTAAATCATCAGTTAAGCCTGTACGCAGCAGCGTATCGGCGTAAACTAGGGTCTGCTTGACTGTTTGCCCTGCTGCATTTTGATCTTCAACATAATGTGCATTGGCAAGACTTTGCTCCCAAGCCAGCTGTCCTACAGGAACAGTAGAGGTGCCAAAACCGCTGCCCGGACGGTCAAATTCAACAGCAAAACTTGCACAGCTACAACCAAGCAATGCAAGCGCCATGAGCGTTTTTTGTTGGGTCATACGTTTTCCAAAGTTAGTTCAGTTCTTTAGACATTTTTGCGCCATGGGCACGTAACAATTCAAGTACTTGTTTTTCTTCTTCAAGTGCTTGCGACCAATCAATTTCATCAAAATCACATTCAAACAGCAATTGGCTGATCGATGATAAAACTGTTAGGTCATCTTCATCTTTAGTGTTTGGATCAACTTTTTCAGCTAATAAACGCTCAACTGCTGGCACACAGGCTGCACTTGCCACATCCCAAAGTGGGCCATAAATTTCTTCTGCATCCCACAGATGTAAATTAACTTTGGCTTGGATCAGCGCTTCTAAAATTTGCATATAAGGTTTGAGCAATTGGGCTTTTTCATCTTGTGATAAAGGCTGACCTGACTCATATGCTTCACACACTTGTTCCCACCATGCAAATACAGTATCTGACCACAATGAAATCAACGGTCCTGTTTCAGCATCAATAATAAAATTTGGGTCTGTGCCTTGTTGTAACAGCTGTTCAACTTGTTGAACATCTAAAGCAGAAACGGCTGCAACTAAGGCGTGTTGTTGTGTGCTTAACATAAGTAATTCTCTGTTTAATCTAAGCCCTATTATGCCCAATATGCTGCTATTTGCGATGACAAATTTACGCATGCGTAAAAAAGCCCCTAAAAAAGGGGCTTGATCAATTGAAGAGATTATTCGTCGTCATCAATCAGATCTAAATCACTGTCTTTGTCGTTATCAACCAGTTGCGGTTGTTGAGCACGTGGTTTTTCTGTTTTCTCAATCACATGTTCCAAACTACGTTTTAAGCGGTCAATAGCACCTGCAATTGCAGTATCTACATTGTGTCCACGGTGATTAACAACGACTGGTTTAAGTCCCGCAGGACGTGCTTCGATCATACATTTAATATCATCATCGCCACCTTTTGCACCATTTTCATCACTTAAATGTACCGAAAAGTGGGTAATACGCTCACTATGGCGTTGGAATTCTTCGTTCAGTTCTGCACGTACATAACCAATTAAACGATCACTGTTTTGAATGTTTTTATCTGTACGGATTTCAATGTTCATAATTTCATCCTCTTTTCGTATCTTTATATGAATCTTTATTGTGCAAAACTTTTCTATCTTGGCACGCTTGTCGCTTAGCTATTGCTAAAGCACTACATCTGTATTGTTTTGGAAGACAACCTCCATTTATTGATGCACTATTTTGAGTCTTAAGAAGCGTCCTTCTATGCTTTGAATATCGGGCTTCTGTTTAAAATATGCAAGAGGTATTTGAAAAAAATTATCAAAAGGATACCAAACGTGACAACTTCTTACTTGATAGGACAAAAACTCATTGATTCTATTCAAAATTCTGCATATTCACGTGATTTAATTGGATATAAAGGCACACCACCTCGGGTGATTTGGCCCAATCAAGCCAAAATTGCCGTGCAGTTTGTTTTAAATTATGAAGAAGGTGGCGAAAATCATGTTGAACATGGTGATCAAGGCTCTGAGCAGTTTTTATCTGAGCTGGTTGGTGCTATGACTTTTAATGCCAAACATATGTCAATGGACTCGATGTATGAATATGGCTCGCGCGCAGGATTTTGGCGTATTCACCAAGAATTTCAACAACGCAAATTACCCATGACCATTTTTGGGGTAGGCATGGCCTTAGCCCGTAACCCTTATGTGGTAGAGGCGATTAAAACAGCTGGTTACGATGTAGTGTCGCATGGGCAACGTTGGTTGCATTATCAACATATTGATCTTGCGACCGAACGCCAACATATGCACCAAGCAATCAGTGTACTTGAAGCCTTATTTGGACAAGCACCTATAGGTTGGTATACCGGACGAGATAGCCCCAACACACGCCAGTTACTCGCTGAATTTCCACAAATTGAATATGACTGTGATTACTATGGCGATGACCTACCTTTTTGGACAAGCCTTAGCAATGCTCAAGGCATTCAGCGTCCACATTTGATTATTCCTTATAGCTTAGACACCAATGATATGAAGTTTAGTTCAGCTGGCGGTTTTAATAAGGCTGATGATTTTTATCAATATTTAAAAGATGCCTTTGACGTGTTGTATCGTGAAGGAGATAGCGCACCAAAAATGCTCTCGATTGGTATGCACTGCCGGCTTTTGGGGCGTCCGGGGCGCTTTAAAGCCCTGCAACGCTTCTTAGATTATGTCCAAAGCCATGAACAGGTATGGATTTGTCGTCGTGGTGATCTTGCACGGCATTGGCAACTCAATCATCCAGCCATTTAAAGATTTAAATTTGCTCAAATTTTTCAAAATTTTGGCTACCAAGTGTTGGCATTGTTATTGCTAATTTAGCGAATATATTAAAATAATTTGACCATTATGGACTTAGCACAATTTAATCAAGAACCAGTTACAGAATTTTTAGCGCATTGCGTCAACATTCCGCGTTGGGCTGAGGCCATGGCAGCAGCACGTCCGTTTAGCTCAAAACAAGCTGTACTTGCATTTGCACAACAACAAGCCCAAAGTTGGACATGGCAAGAGGTGTTAAACGCACTGAATACGCATCCTAAAATTGGTGAAAAAAAAGCTCAACATGCCTTAACTGCACAAGAAAAGGTTTTTTCTGAACGTGAGCAAGCTGCTGCACAAAGTGACCCCGACACCTTAGCTCAAATTTTGGCAGCCAATCTTAGCTATCAAAAACGCTTTGGCTATATATTTTTAATAAAAGCTGCAGGCTTAAGTAGCCAACAGATACTTAACGCTTTAAATACACGCTTGCAAAATGACGATAAAACTGAACAACAGATTGTTCAACAACAACTTGCTGCGATTGCTTTATCACGCTTAGAACAGGAATTACATCATGATTAGCAGCCACATTTTAGACACTCATTTAGGCAAACCTGCCGCCCATGTTTTGGTCAATTTACGTGATGAGCAAGACACCATTTTAGCCACTGTAGCGACCAACCAAGATGGTCGTATTACAAGTGAGGCTTTGGGTTTAAATCAGTTAGCACTTGGACATTACAGCTTAGAATTTTTCACCATGAATTATTTTAAATCACTAAATTTAAATAGTTTTTTCCCAAAGGTTGTTATTTATTTTAGTGTAGATAATTTAAATGAGCACTACCATATTCCGCTTTTGATCAGCCCATTTGCTTACTCTACTTATCGAGGCAGTTAAAAAACTAACGCTTAGCTTATCCGTTTGTCCTTTTTAGCTTTATTTTTACTTAATTGTCTGTATTCTAGATACGCTTTTTTATAGGCCTGAGATTTTTTTGATGAAACTTACACAACTTGCTGCACTTTGTGCACTCTCTTCCGCTGCTGTGTTTGCTCAAGCTAAGCCAGTATGGCAAGACTTTAGCCTCACTGCGCTTTATGGTGAAAATTACGAAGTTGGTACCGAGCAACGTACCACTTTAACTGCTGAATATGCAGCTAAATACAAATATTCTGATGTGTTTTTCTTTGTTGACCAACAATGGGATGACAACGACGACGCAAGTACTTATTTTGAAATTGCACCACGCTTAAGCTTAGGTGAAGTATCAGGTCAAGATTTAAGCTTTGGTCCTGTAAAAGACGTGCTGATTGCAACGACTTGGGAACACAATGCAGATTATGACAACAACCGTGGTTTTAACAACTTCCTGTATGGTGTTGGTTTTGCTTTAGATGTGCCATACACCCAATATGCCAATATCAACTTGTATAAAGTATAGCTAAATACCAAATAAATCATTACAGTAATCTTTAAATAATTTATCAATATCTTTAACTCTAAACTTATTTCG
>NZ_CANQTS010000009.1 GCF_947626835.1 uncultured Acinetobacter sp.
TTCGGGGGTATAGGTTGGTTTTTTCATCGGAATAGTCTCTCAGAATATTGAGTCTCCGACAAACCCGGTACGGTTCAATCTGCATCATCTCTCAATTGGTTTGCTACCCCTTTGTGTTGAGCACAAATAACTCTCACCTCCCAAGAGACATCATTCATTAATTGCACTGCTAAATCTTCCCAGATTGCACAACCTGCACGTACTTGCCAATCAGAGCTATTAATCATTAGTTTGGCGAGATGGTGAGAGCTTTCAGCACAACTTTGACGAACGAGAGGACTAGGATCGTGAATTAATTCCGGAGCTAAAGTTTCCCATTTAGCACACATTGCACGAACATTTTCATCAGGGTCATTTATCAGCCTAGCAGCTAGATGTTCATGGTTTTCTGCACAAACCTTACGAATAACTGGATCACTGTCATTAAAAAGCAATTCAGCACATGCTTGCCATTTTGCAACACCTTCCATTCAAACAAAGGTGTCAGAATCATAAACTAACTGTAATGCACACTCTTCCCAAGTGGCACACAAAGCACGAATTAGAGGATTTGCATGCCTAATTTGAGTTAACGCAAATATCTTATCAGACACTATTCTTTGAGATTCTTCTTGCAGGTCAGACTCTTCAACTACTTTGTCATTCATTAATTTATACTTTCCTAGGGCTTTTTTTGTACAAACCGATCTGTAACAGCTTATTCAGCAATATAATTCTCAGGTGAATAAGCCTACACCTAAAATCTATCGTACTTCCAACTAGAAAGCCTATATCCAACCTTGTTAATTTTCATATTGCTCTCGATCAGAAGATTATTTCGATTTGTTGTAATTAATAAGTTAAAAACTTAAAAGTTACATGTAACGTATGGGGAAATTTCATTTAAATGAGACACAAATTATGGGGTCTGGTATAGTCTAAAAATACAGATGATATGATCAATCTTTAAATCCAATAAGTTATCCAATAGATCCTCAACTACTCCCCCTGCTGTCATTCAATTATAGGCATAACATCTAATGACTGATATCAGTTTGAACTTGATTACATAACTATTTAAAAATATTAATTTTCTTCACTCTTATCAATAATATCTACAAGACATGAAGTATTTAATACATTAATAATTTCTTCAATACTTTTTACAGATTGTGGTTTTAATCCATAATTTGTCATTCTTTTACGGCTTATAGTAAAAATAATCCTTTCTTTTGCTCTTGATAAAGCGACAAAAAAAGCACAATTATCTTCATCCATTTGTTTTTTATAAGACCAAAATGCTCCATCTTCAAGACCAATAAATATAACACTATGATATTCAAGACCTTTACTCTTATGTATAGTCATGATTGGAACGGTATTAACACCTAAAAAAGAATCTATGGACTCAAAAAATTCTTTTTTATTTTGATAACAGTTCCATAATTCATCAATAAAAGATTGAATTAATTTACTAAAAAAATGAGTATTTCTATAATTTGGAAATTTCGCCCTCAATTTATCAATATCAGTAAAAAATATAATTTCATCTATTATATTTTTTAAAGTATTTCTATCTTCCAAATTATCAAAATCATATTTTGTTTTTGTTTTATTAATCAATTGTGATATTGAAAATTCAAATAATAATAGCTTATTTGTGTCGCTTTCATCATATAAATTAGAAAGGAAATTAAAAACTAAATATCTAGATTCAGTTTTAATTTTTTCTGAACACGCTCGTAAAAAATTAATTATAAAAACGATAAATTCTTCAGTTAGAAAATTTTGAAATTTGTCTTCATTGCGGGCATTTACACCATTTTTATTAAGATATTTGATTAATTCACCCGTATATAATTCTAACCTTCCTTTTACAAGTATACATATATCCCTTGGATTAATATTTTCTTCATAGATCCATTTTTTTATATCTTTTAATAAATTTTCCTGCTCTTGATCTGGGTTCGCTAATAGCCATAATTCACATATTCCATCTTCCTTATTCCATCTAGATGAAGGAGATGCGATAGAATCTTTTTTCAACAGATGGTTAGTCAAGTAATTTTGAAGTTCAACTAATCTAGGAGCACTTCTAAAGTTCATAAAAAGATGAATCTCTTTCGCTCTTGTATCTTGCTTAAAATCTTCAAAAATAGTTTCTTGAGCACCCGCCCACCGCATAATGCGCTGTTTATCATCACCAACCGCAGTGTAGATAGCATTACTATTTAGAAAACAACTTTTAAAAAAGCTATATTGTATTTCTGTTGTATCTTGAAACTCATCAAGAAACACATAGGCATAAGTTTCTTGTAAATATTTTTTTATTTTAGGATTAATATTAATAATGAATTCAGCCAAGCGCATAACCATAGGAAATGTTAACTTACTAGGTGATTCTGTCAGCATTTTTTCCCATGCTTTTTTTCTAGTCTTTTGATATTTATCAGTTTCCAAAAGTGGTAATTTTTGAAAATGTAATTTTAAAATATCACTTTCCATCGTTGAGTTATAAAAATCAATATCTATACTTTTATAATAATTTAATATTATTTTATTCTGGTCAGTAGTTAAAATTTCATAATTATCAGAAATTAATAGTGATTCAGGTAGTCCTTGTTTAAACCTATCTAATATTTGCTTAGCAAAAGAATCAAAAGTTAAAGATTCAAATCTTCTTGCTAATTTTTCTCCACTTCTTTTCATTACCCTTTCATGTAGATTTAAAGATGCATCTTTTTTAAAGCTAATAGCCAAAATTTTTCTTGGATAAACACATGTATTTGTTTGTAGTAAGAAATTTGCTCTTTGGGCAAGCATTTCAGTTTTTCCAGCTCCTGGTCCTGCTATAACTAGAGTGTTTTCAGAACTTTTTACTACATGAAGAGCATTCGTCTCAAGATTTAAACCATCACTAGGATGCCAATCTTTTATTTCTATATATTTCATATACATCATTTAATACTATTAATCATCTTTTAAATTTAATAGGTTTTTAATGCAACTAAAAATTTCATTAAAAATTATAGGTAGATTATCTTCTAGAGATTCTTGATCTATATTTGCTAAGGTTAGAATATGCGTTGTAGGTTTACCTCTACTTAAAAAGTGATAGTTATACCAAATCATTAATTCTTTTTCCTCATCAGAATAGGTAATACCTTTTGCATTTTCTGATTTAAGGGTCGCAGCCACTCCATCAACAACTTTTTTATTAAAAGATATTACATCTTTATCTTTATCAGGAATTCTTGGTCCACCATTTTTAGGTATATTTTGTTTGTAGAAGTTTGGATAATGCTTCAACATCAAAAAATCTAAATCTAATGGTGCTGAATAAAATACATTATATTTTTTTAGAAAATCTACCCAACCATTTAAACTACATAAATATTTTTTACTGACCTCCCAGGTATGCATTTCCTCTAATTCTTTATCAGATAAAATTCTATTATTTTCTAACCTTAAGAGATCATTCTTATAAACTCCAATTTCAATAAGTTCTTGTAAAATATATTTAATTCTTCCCCATCCACCACCTTCTCGCTCTAAGTCGAGATCTAATAAAGTTATATAAGGAATGTGTAGAGTATTTAGTAATTTCCAGATGTGGCTAACGAATCTATGACCTAATGGAGCAAATGTAACTATATTATCATCAAAATCTAGATCTTTAACTCTCATGAGATGTTCAAAAATAACTTCTTCTGTATCACCTTCTCCAATCACAACTAAACGAGCAAAATATATTTCAGGATAATTATGTATTGCCTGTTTTATGTATTTATAGGCATCATCAGCTTTATTTGGTAATTTAATACAATTAACTTGAGTTATATATTTTTCTGTAATTCTAAAGTGTAAAATATTTTCTGGATCTATTCTTTTAACAATGGCTGGAGTATGGGAAGAAAATAATACTTGGGAATTCTCTTGTAAGGAAATTGAGTTCAAAATTTTAACAACTCTTCCAAGTAATTGGGGTGCAATATGATTCTCCGGCTCTTCTACTGCAAGTATGGTTAATAATGGCCGTGTAAATTCTATACTTTTGTCATTAGACGATTTTGTTAAGGTATCCTCAATTTCCAATAAAGCACACACAAGAGTTAAATAAAACATTGAGCGATAACCATCACCTAATTCATTTACACTAAAGGTTTTATGGGTTCCTGTAGGGCTAAAAGAAATTTCTATTTTTTTTAAAATTTCATCGAAATTGCTATTACTAAATCCTATAGAAGTATCGCTATACCTTTCATCTTTATGGAATTTACTCCATATATCAGAGATTGAATTTTGGATTGTTGAAAATTCACTTAATCCTTGAAAAGAATCATTGATTTTATTAATTTGGGTATCAAAATTTTCTTTAAAAGAATCATTCCATTCAATCTTTTTTAATATCCTATATAAAATACTACCTGATGCATATTTAATCTGCTCTGATGGTCTTCTAATTGCAGGAACATATAATATTTGTATCAAATTTCGTAAATGATTTGGAACTGGTTTTTTATCCTCATCTTTCTCATTAAGACCATCAGCCATAGATATAAAATAAGTATTTACTTCTATTTCACCATCTGGGACTATTTCAGATTTTTCCCATGTAGCTTCTAATCTAATTCGTACATACGGATCTTCACCAACTCCACCTACGACCATAGCTGGAAAAAGATGAATAATTGCATCTTTTTGACTTTCTTCTTCTGTGAATTTTATTTTTACTTCTATAGAAAGTTTTCTATTTGTAATATTTGTTGGATCTTCATTATATGCAATATGAAAATCTTCTCTATAAATTTCTCGTTCTGATAAAGATGTACCGAATACTTTTCTTAGTGCCTCTAAAGCTGTAGTTTTACCTGAACTATTTAGACCAATAAATGTCGACATTTTACTGACTAAAGGAATATCAACAACATCTAGACCAAAAGACCTGAATCCACTTATTCTTAAATTAGAAATTTGCATTATTCTCCCCCTCTTGATTAACTCAAATATACTAAAAATTAATGGCTTAAGTATAACGTTACTGTTGCAAATAGAAATCAGAATTTATGATAGGCACTTCAAAAAGTAGACTGCTCCGGTAATCTCCCTAAAAATAATAGGATCTAAAAGTAGAATATTCTCTTTGACAAACTGGATGGCGACTCCCCTCTTTACGAGCTGATCAACTTCAGTAACTAAATTTTTCAGACTCCGAGCGAAACGATCCATAGAGTGAACAACAATCATGTCCCCTTCACGGACATAGCTCAGCATTTCCTGAAATTTCGGGCGGGCAGTATTTTTTCCAGAGGCCTTATCAACAAAAACCCGGTCGAGCTCAATTCCGTCAAGTTGACGTCTAATATTTTGGTCAACATATCCCACCTTATGACCTTGCATTTTGACCTCTACCAGACGCTTATTTAGGTTAAATCAAATACATTCTCTTGCTATTTTTCAAAAATTGACCTTTTCCGATAGGTTCATGAACTAAGTTTTTCATTAAAAATAAAAATTCTTTCTAAGCTATTAAATTTTATAGATATATTTTATGTTTTATTTATGAACTAAACTTTAGGTAAACATAAGTTAAAAAAAATAGAGTCATCTGGCTATAGTGTGTATCAGCGGTGCTGAATTATAACCTTCTCATATTTTTATGCGTTTAGGTTATAATGATCACCTCCCAAAATATTGATCTATGATATGAATACTTCCAATGACCCTTTACATGGCAAAAAGCTTGCTGACATTTTGGATGAATTATTGGATTACTACGGTGGCTTTGAAGGCTTAAGCCGTAAAATTGAAATTAGATGTTTTTGCATAGATCCAAGTGTTAAATCATCCTTACGATTTTTGCGTACTACACCATGGGCACGGGAAAAAGTAGAAAGCTTATATTTGTATGTTTTACGTCAAAAAGCTAAACAGAAATCGTAACTTTCATCATCAACCTTATGTATTAGAGTCAGCTAAAATTGGTAGCACTGGTGTAATTTTCTTCTATTATCCTTAGCAGGAATTTCCTCTATGTTTATTCATGCAGATTTCTCTCAACCTGTCATTATTGCTCCTGAGAATTATCAATGGCTCAAATCACCCGGTGGTGAAGTCAATCGAATGATGTTAGATCGCATTGGTGAAGAAAAAGCACGTGCCACAAGCTTAGTTGAGTTTGCACCTCAGTCGCGCTTTCCTCAACATCAGCATCCTTTGGGTGAAGAAGTTTTGGTGTTATCAGGCATTTTTACTGAAGATCAGGATCAACATTACCCAACAGGTTGGTATATGCGTAATCCACACCTATCCGCTCATGAAGTTTCAAGTGAGTTCGGCTGCCGGATTTTTGTCAAATTGATGCAAATGACCAATCAGGAGCGAAAACCAACGCGTATTGATACCCATGACCCCAAAAATTGGATATTCATACAAGATCGTCATCTGTGCCCATTATATGAATCTGAATTTGAAAAGACCTTTTTAGAAAAGCTCGTCGCACATCAATCTTTCATTGAAAGCGACAAACATGGGATTGAAATATTCATTCTTTCAGGTGAGCTGGCTAATGGTTCAGACTTATACCCTACAGGCACTTGGATGCGACTTCCGCAAAACAGTCATCTAGCATTACAAGCAACTGCTCAAGGTGCGGTGCTTTATGTGAAACGTGGGCATTTACAGCATGCTATGGATGTCTGGAGCAACGGCTATGCTCCTTCTTAAACAACCGCGATGACCCGAGTACATATTTGGTCATCGCGTAGCCAATGAATCAACTCATCTAGGCAATCATTTCTGCATATTTATGCACAAATATTTTATGCCGATTCACAATATGTTCAGACACATACTGTGCATCTTGATTGATCCCAAGGAAACGTCCAGACCCCCACGTATATAGCCAAGGTAGACCAATAAAGCTAACATCAGCATCTACGGTTATACCGCGGTCATGCTTTGGATAACCATTTGCTTCAAAAATGTCTAAATCAATCCAGCCATAGTCAGGTCTAAATCCAATACACCAAATAATAGTTGTGATATTTTCAGCTTTTAGATCAATCTCAGTTGGCTCAATGTCAGGTTGCCAAACGGGCGTATAGAGACTTGCAGGTTGAGCTGTTTCAATTGCATGTGTTTCAATATAGTGATCAATCGACGCATTAATGCGGTTATACGTGGCATCTGCGTTGTCTAAATTTTGCTTTAAATTGCGTTCAAAATATAAATGCCCATCTTTATAATCGGCAAAACGTCCAAATAACTGCATCCTTTCTAAAGCAAATTTACGCAGATCAATATCTCGACCACCATCGCGACCTGTTACATAATGATTGGTACTACTGCGTACTTTTTCACTATAGCGATGGTCTTTAACCGTGGTTTCGTAATACCCCATATCAAATAGCCATTGAACGACATCTTTTCCACGATAAAAACGTGCACAGCGAGGTGCATCACCAATCGATAGATAGACTTTCTTACCCGCCAAATGAAGATCTTCGGCGATTTGTGCCCCAGACTGTCCTGACCCCACAACCAATACGTTGCCTTCAGGCAATTGTTCAGGATTAAAATATTGTTCTGAATGAATGTTATATACCGTATCAGGTAAGCTCGAACTCAGTTTTGGGTATATCGGGGTATGGTAGCCACCAGCAGCAACCACCACTTGATTGGCTGTGGTTTTACCTTGAGTAGTTTGTATTTCAAAATGGTGCTCTGCGATTTTGGTCACTTGCTCGACTGCAATATTCACAATAGCAGGTGGTTGGAGCTTTTCAATAAAGGCATCTAAGTAGTTTACAATTTCATCCCGCTTCATAAAGCCATGAGGATCTTGACCTTGGTAAGGATGATTCGGTAATAAACACTGCCAATTTGGTGTGACTAAGGTAAAGTTATCCCAACGTTTTTTACGCCAGCTATGCGTCAGGCTTTCTTCTTTTTCTAACACCACATGGTCAATATGAGCGGCTTTTAAATAATGGCTGACCGATAACCCTGCTTGGCCACCACCGATGATCACGACATCATAATGTGATTTTAATGCTGTAGGCTGAAACATCATGATCTCCTTTAATCGATATTATAAATATCTGTAATTTCAATATAATCTGTTGGCTGTAACGCCAGATGATGCGCTTTGTCCTGAATCCGGTTGAAGGTATCCATGGCAGAGCTACAGGCAAATCCATAACGCGCTCGAACGCGTTCAGAAGCTGCTTGTAATGCCGTTTCAGCCTGAGTTAAAAATTCATGTCCTTGCCATTGCTGACCTTTTTTGAAATATTCATAAACAATGGTGCTTGGTGAATAAAAATTCTCTTGCTGACCGTTTGGCCATTTCACCGTAAAATTTACGCTTGGCATACGCATGGCTCCGTTTGTCTTGTTTCATAACAATGCTGTCGTATACGTTGTAGATCTTTGGCATAACACAGCCCTGTAAATGCTTCTGTTTTAAAATCCCAAAATTTAGCAGATGTATCTTGATAGCTGACTTGTACAGATCCTGTGGCATTGACCTGCCCTATGACCACACAGTGCAAGTCCTGATCGGCAAATAAGGTTCTCATGGCATCACAATGCTCTGCATCTGCCGTGAGTAAAAAACCATAACTCGGGAAGAGCTGTAACCAATGCGCCCAGCTCACTTCACTTGGTTTAGGGATGTTGTCAAGTTGAAGCATTGCACCTGTCCCTGTGGCTTCTAACAACATGAGCAAACTGCCTAAAATACCTGCATTGCTAATATCACGCGCTGCCATCGCT
This sequence comes from uncultured Acinetobacter sp., assembly GCF_947626835.1. Taxonomy (GTDB): domain Bacteria; phylum Pseudomonadota; class Gammaproteobacteria; order Pseudomonadales; family Moraxellaceae; genus Acinetobacter. The sequence goes on from NZ_CANQTS010000009.1 coordinate 8,758, forward strand.
AGACCTTGTTCTACCACTTGAGGAAGCAACGCTAATTGCGCTTGTAAAATCTCAGCTGACACATCTTCAAAGCATTTCCAATAGGTGGTATTGGGATGAAATGTGCCATTCATATTCAAAACCAGTAAAATGTTTTGCTTTGGTTGAACATGCATGACAGATAATAATTTCTTAGCTTGTCCTTGAATCGCGACAGATAAAGCAGGCTGAAAGCTCGGATCAATATGGGTATGTCCGCCTGCAAAATTCACGGCATAATGCCGACAGGCATCTTGCATCCCTCGGATTAATTCATGTGCTTTGTCCGCATGGGTATGCCAAAAACTATTCACGATAGAGGTCGCTCGACCGCCCATGGCTGCAATATCGCTGACATTTGCCATCACGGCGGACCAGCCGGCGAAATACGGATACTGTTCTACGAAGCTTGGGATCATGCCCTCACAGGCATGCAGTAAATAGCCTTGATCTGTGGGTATTGCTGCTGTGTCATCACCGGGTAATGCATAAAAATCTTGTAAATTTTTGGCTTGTGCTGCATTGACCTGAATGGCATGCCCGATATTGATCTTGGATTGCATCGCTGGCGTTTGCCGCAACATCTTCATCAACTGATTTAATTCTAAACGTGTCATTTAGATCTCCTGCTCAGTGAATGAATATTGCATATAGGCTTGTGTCATATACGCGAGTGGATAAGGCTGAAGGTCAGCTTGCATCAGTACATGTGGCAGATTAGCGACAGTAATTTGGCTTTGACTTCGCCAATGTAAGCGTTGAAAGTAACGTTCATTTTGTTGTTGTACTGTGGCTAGAAAATTTTGGCAGCCTAATTTTTTCGCTGTTGAGACTGCTGCATTAATTAAGGCTTTGCCAATTGAATGATGGCGACGATATATTGGATCGACACATAAACGCCCTCCCCACCATGTCTGTTCACCGTCAGGGAAAATCCTTACTGCACCAATCACACGATCAGGCTCACCAAACATCTGTCCAATTGCCACAATCCCGAAGGCTTTAAAGTCGTACTCATCACGATCTTCTTTGAGTAACTGTTGCTCATCGCGAAAGGTGGCTTCACGTAATCGATAATATTCGCGGCGTTCCCAATCTTCACTGACCAATTTAATGACAATATCAGCACTGATAAATTCATCAGACAAGTAATGCTGTAATTCTGCATTAACTTGTTTCAGCCATGTGTTATTGCACAGATCATCATCAAGATACATAATTCATCTCCTATTCGTAGGCTTTTAGAGAAGAACAGGCACCACATTTGGCACAGCCCGCTTGCGTCTCTTCAGACTTCAAACCATATTGCTTCAGCTGAGCACCAATTTTTGTATACAGTGCCTGCATAAAGCTCGGTTCAGGTTTTGGATGATGTTCCAGTGGTGTGCCTTGAATGGGGACAAAAGGCACAACAAATGGATAGACGCCCATTTGTGTTAGTTGGGCAGTCATATCTAAAATTTCCTCTTGTGTATCGCCTAGACCTGCCAAAATATAGGTATTCACTTGACCACGACCGAAAACCTCAACCGCTGCTTGAAATGCGCGAAAGTAAGTGTCTAATGAGACTTGTGCTTTGCCTGGCATGATCTGCTGACGTACTCGCTCACTGACCGCTTCTAAATGCATACCAATCGAGACGACTCCTGCATCTTTGAGTTTTTGAAACCATCAAAAGTCGTTTGGTGGCTCACATTGCACTTGTATTGGAATCTCAACAGCTTTTCGAATCGCGACAACTGAATCCAATAAAATTGCGGCACCGCGGTCTGGTGTATTCGGTGTGCCTGTGGTCAGAATCATTTGACTAACACCATCTAGCTCAACAGCTGCTTTTGCCACTTCAGCCAATTGTTCCGGGCGCTTTCGAATCACAGTTCGTGAATCTTGTAAAGATTGATCAATCGAGCAGAATTGACAGGCCGTTGATTTGTCATTCATCCGAATACAATGCTGTAACACGGTGGTTGCTAATACATCATGACTATGTAATGTCGCAATTTGCTCAAAAGGAATACCATCTTGTGTTTTTAAGTCATAAAACTTTGGACGTTTTGGCGCACTCAAGGTCGCTACTTGGACTTTATTTTTGAACACCATCACATTGTTAGTATCATGTTCTTGCTTGGCTGTATAAGGAGAATCTTTGGCAGCTAAATTGAGGACAGGAATCATCATGGTGTGTCCTTGTAAACTCAGTGCTTTATGGTCACTTGGTCCCGCTCCACCTTTACGTGCAAGACCGATATCCCCTTCCCATTTCAGTCCGTTGCACTGTAATTCACTTAATAATTCAACTGCTGACATGGCATTCTCCTTCGGTATTTTTCTTGTCTTTAGTGCAATAGATCTATTCGTGTTTAAACGTTGCTGTAATGATTTTCGACATTCAGGACGACTTCTTTTGATGAATCAGGGAGTGAATTGGTATTTGAACGTTCATGTAAGACTTGGGTGGATCGACGATCAATCAACAAACTGAGTAATTCTGGACGGCTATAATGTCCCACCGAATCCATCATGCGTTTACGTTTATCAATTAAGCTAAAATCCAAATCCGCAATCACATAGCCTTCTCCTTCAGTCAAAGGCTCGGTTAAAAATTTACCTTCAGGTGATACGATGGCAGTAAAACAGCCACCTGAAATGGGGCCAATTTCACATCCCGTATCTTGCATAATTTGTTGCTGTTGCTCAGGTGTCAGCCATGCAGTGGCATTCACCACAAAGCAACCTGATTCAAGTGCATGGTGTTGAATGGTGGCTGAAATTTGATTGGCAAAGACTTGTCCAACTAAAGAACCTGGGAACATTGCCGCATGGATTTGCTCACCATCCGCCATTAAGGCAAAACGTGCCAATGGGTTGTAGTGTTCCCAACACGCCAATGAACCAATACGCCCAACGGCAGAATCTATAGCGCATAATCCACTACCATCGCCCTGTCCCCATACCATACGTTCATGATAGGTTGGGGTAATTTTGCGGCGATGTTGAATGATCTGACCATCAACATCAAATAACAATTGCGCGTTATAAATCGTGCCACCGACACGTTCATTCACACCAATGGATACGACCATGTGTGCTTGACGGCATGCTGCACCAATTAAGTCGGTTGCCTCGGAAGGCACAAGCACTGACTCATTCAGCAACTTTAAATGTTCTGCACCCATGGCAAATGGCGGTTGCACAAAGGAGAAATAAGGGTAATACGGCACCACGGTCTCTGGAAAAACTGCAAATTGCACCCCGTGCTTGCCCAGTTCTGTAATGAAGTCACAGACTTTTTTTACCGTGCCCGCTTGGCTATATAACACTGGGCTACATTGCACTGCTGCAGCTTTGACAATTTGATGCATGCCTTTTACTCCTTATTTCTTCTAAATCAATAAATTACATTGTCCACGTATCGATAATAAGTGCATTATCGCGACGCATCAGCAATTTCAAGTCCATGACATCCAGTGGATTGATAGGACGAATACCTGAAATAAGGGCTTTTTCAGTTTGACCATATAAGGCTTGTAGGGCGAAACGGCAGGCATAGACTTCGCCACCTTCTGCCATAAATGCTTTAAGCTGATTATTGACTGCCAAATGACCAGGGAAAGCTTCCGCACCTAAAGTTGGAAAACCGCGTTGTACGCCAAGTTGTACCCCTGGGCCATACAGTAAGATTTTGGTTTCAAAGCCTTTACGTAATAAACGTTTGGCTTGTAAAACATTGACTAAGCCAATCGAACCTTCAAATGCAACTGTATGGAAAGTCACTAAGGCTTTTTCACCTGGTTCTGCTTTAACATCTTCAAATACTTTTTCTTCGTAATCGACGAGAAAATCACCATCGTTATAATGTTCGATATCTACTTTTGGCATAACCTGCTCCGACGTGTAAGTTAAACAACCTCAATGGGTTTGTCTGAGTTAAGGCTAAAGCCGTGCCAAGTTTCTAAAAAACAGAAAATTAATTTTATCTATTTGTTTTATATAATTTTTATTTATTTAAGCTTTAAAATAATAAATACATGAAAATTCTTCTAAATTATGAAATTTCGTATTATTATGAAATTTCATAGCAATAACTACGAAAATTCATAATATGATAAGCGACTATATCTCAGGCTGGGACAACTCAGAAGCCTCTTTACGCCCATTGGCTTTTGAACATACCAAACAAGCCATCATGGTCTTAGACCCTAAAGAAAATCGTTTTGTTGATTTTAATCTTGCAGCCTGCGAACTATTTCGTTTTGAACGTCATGAATTACTCAAAAAATCAGTGACCTCTATCTTTGGGCATTTCACTTTACTTCCTCAACTGATTGCCTTTACCGAAGAAACCCTCACCAAAGGCCAAGCGTGGAACAATGAAGTTTTTGCCTTTGATCGTGACGGTGAGAAAATCCAACTCGATGTACATGCAGTACATCTTCCTTATCAGCAGCATGACTATATGATTTGGTCATTGGTTGATGTAAAAGACCTTGAACTGCGTCAACTGAATAAAAATGCCGATAAAGCCTTTCGTGCCGGATTAATAGAATGGCAAGCTTTACAAGAGCTGTTTATTGACTCAGATACAGGCAAACATTTATTGCTCAGTTCTGTGGGTGATGGGATTTACAGTATTAATCCGCAAGGTTTATGTACCTTTATTAACCCTGTCGGTGCCAAAATGTTGGGCTTAAAACCCGAAGACGTTTTAGGTAAAAATATTCACCAAGTCCACCATCATACTCACGAAAATGGCCAGCATTACCCTGTACATGAATGCCCAATTTATGCAGCTGTACATGATGGCGTAATTTATGAAGGTATTCAGGAAATTTTTTGGCGGGTCGATGGCAGTTATTTCCCTGTGGAATTTACCAGTACCCCTGTCATTCGAGAGAGTGAAATTATTGGTGCAGTCGTGGTATTTCGCGATATTTCAGAACGTTTAAATACTGAGACCAAACTCACTCAAGCCTTAAATGAACTACAACATTTAAAAAGTCGTCTTGAGCAACAAAATGAATATCTTCAAGAAGAAATTTTACAAGACAATCAGTACCATGAAATTGTAGGCAACAGTGGCTCTATTCGAGAGATTATTGAGAAAATTAAGGTTGTGGCTGTAACCGATGCCAACGTGATGATTTATGGTGAATCCGGTACAGGCAAAGAATTGATTGCCCGCGCGATTCACCAATCCAGTCATCGTAAACAGCATCCTTTGATTCGTGTCAACTGTGCCGCGATTCCTGCTGAACTGTTTGAAAGTGAATTTTTTGGTCATGTGAAAGGGGCATTTACCGGTGCAATTCGTGACCGCGCTGGACGTTTTGAATTGGCCGATCAAGGGACCTTATTTTTGGATGAAATTGGAGAAATTCCACTGGAGCTACAAAGCAAATTGCTCCGTGTTTTACAAGAAGGAACCTTTGAACGCGTGGGTGAGGAACGTACGCGTAAAGTTGATGTCCGCATTATTGCTGCGACCAATCGAAACTTAAAAAGTGAAGTACAAGAAAAACGATTCCGTGAAGACCTGTATTTCCGTCTTAATGTTTTTCCGATTTTTGCACCTGCGCTGAGGGAGCGTAAAGAAGACATTCCGCTTTTGGTGCGTCATTTTAGCAAACTCATTAGCGAGCAACGTAAGGTGCCTTATTTGGCTTTTAGTCAAAAACATATTCAAGAATTACAGCGTTATAATTGGCCGGGTAACATTCGTGAGCTACAAAATGTATTGGAACGTGCCATGATTACAGCACGGCATGGGGTAGTGTCATTCCAATATTTGCTGGAACAAGAAATACAATCCACAATGTCTCATTCGATTGCTTTACATCAAGTGCCAATAGCACAAGTAAATATTCTCACTGTAGAAGATTTAAAAGCTTTAGAAATTCAAAATCTTAAAAATGCTGTTCAATGCTGTGATGGTAAAATTTTTGGTAAAGATGGCGCCGCGCATTTACTAGGCATTAACCCGACCACATTAATCTCTCGATTAAAGAAATTATCCATTCCATACTAGTTGAGAAGCTAGCATATTTACAGAAAAAGCAAGCCAATCAAATCAGATTGGCTTGTCTAGCAATTAACGTAGACCTTTAGCTTGGAGTAAAGGTAAAACATGATCACCGAAGTATGGGAACTCCTCAACATAATCCAAAAAGGATAAGGTCGTACCACTAAAGCCTGCCGTATGTAATGCAACGATTTGATCTGCAATTTGCTCAGGTGTACCCACCAATGGAAAACCGCCATGCCCGACTGCCATTCGATCACGTAACTGTTGACGAATCTCGGGTGGGAAACTTTGTGCATGGGCAAACATTAAATTCATTAAGTTGTCTAACGCCGCCATATCCGTATGCGCTAATTGTCTCTCCCATTCCGCTTGGGCTTCTTGTTCTGTCGCACGACAAATCACATGCGAAAAGGTCATCACTTGGGTATCACGACCTTTAGCTCGTCCTAAAGCTTTGAGTTCTTCAACCTCAGCAGCTGAACGGCTTAAATCAGAAACGGGTGTAAATAAAAAGTCTGCATTGGTGATTGCAAATTCACGCCCATTTTTTGAGCCCGCAGCATTGAAAATCGGCGGAATGTAATCCGGGCGTGGCTTACCATACGTGCCTTTGGTTTGGAAATATTTACCTTCAAAATCAAAAGCCTCCTCACTTTCCCAGACCTGTTTGACCAGATCATACCACTCTTGAGCATAGCCATAACGTGTCTCGTGATCATCAGGCAGTGTTAGACCTAAAGCCTCATACTCTGGCTTATTCCAACCAGCTACAATATTTAAGCCCACACGATCGTTACCAATTTTAGACATGGTGGCAATTTGTTTCGCCACCACAACTGGATGATTGACCGCGGTTTGAATGGTGGCAAAGACCACTAAATTTTGGGTACGTGCAAGTAATGCAGAGGTCCATGTCATGGTTTCTAAGATGCTACCTTGGAAATCGGTTTCACCGCCATAGCCGGTGAAACGCGCAATTGGGAGCATAAAATCAATACCTGCGTCATCAAGGAGTTCAGCAAGTTTTAAGTTATTTTCCCAGCTTGCATCCCAACGCTCAGGTAATGTAGAGATGGTCATGCCGCTGGAACAATTGCTTGCAAATGAACCTAATAAGAATTTATTTTTTTGTAAAAATGGATGTTGAGACACGCTCCCCCCTTATACGTCATTCCATGAGACGTGCTGCTTCAAAAACTTAAATATAGATCAATGAATGTAAATACCGATGCAAACAGCATGGATCAAAGAGGTTGCTCCTTGATCCATGTAATGGTGCAATCAATTAATCAATCGGTTTGCCTTCACTTGATGGCCAAGTCGGCATCATTTGATTCGATTCAATATTTTCATCCAGCAGTTTATGCGCAGTGATTGCCCCTGCAACAGGCACACCTTTCGCATCAAGTAAACCTAACTGTACCAACACACTCGCTTGATCCCAATAAATATGCTCATGACAGAGTTTCGGACCACGGAACTTAATCACGCCCAACATCGGAATCTCAACAAATTTACCCGTCGGTGCAATCCCAGGCACTAACCAATCAATTTCACGATCATGGGTAAAGCGCATGATAAATTCATCCACCACTTGGGTCACACCCACCGTACGTGAGATCGATACCAAGCTCATGTCTTGTGGGTTGTTATGAATAAAGTGATGGCGATAAAAACGTGATAATTGTGCATACCCCACGCCGCCTGTCAGCGTCGGAATATGATTCACATACGGCTCTGCCACCATGGTTGCCATCGTTGCAGGTACATCACGGGTTTCAAATTCGTATTTGCAGTGCTCTTCCCAAATCGCTTCTAAGTCATAGTGAGGACCAATCGCTTGACGTAGGGCAGTAATACTGCGTTCATGCGCAATTAATGCACTTGGTTTGTCGTAGTGAGCACCATGTGGTCGAGCAAAGGCATGATCGACATTTGGGTATAAGAATGTTTTGACGTGTTTATGGGCGGATAGGGCTGTACGGATTTGCTCACGAACTTCGCTTGGACAGAATTGATCCAGTTCTGCCATATGTAAAACAAGCTTACCTTGAATATTGGCGGCTTCATCTAAATTATTTTCAATCCCTACGCCATAGTAACCCACTGCACAAGCGACCTCAGGCAAACGACAGGCTGCTAAGTAAGCCAGTTTACCGCCTAGGCAGTAGCCCACCACGCCAAGACCTGCATCTTGATCACATACGTCTAAAGATTTTAAGGTGGCTAAGGTATCTTGAATGTCTTCAACACCTAAGTTTTCGTCAAAGCCTTGGTACAATTCAAAGGCACGGCCAAAATCGCTTTCGGTATAACCGAGTTCAATGCCAGCTTCGGCACGCCAAAATAAATCTGGTACTAAAACTGTATAGCCTTCTTCTGCTAAAAAGTCAGCTTTCTCACGCATGACAGCATTAACGCCGAAGATTTCTTGGCACAATACAATGCCCGGCCCTTTGCCTGCTTCAGGCACTGCAAGGTACGCGTTAAATTTTTTATTGCCGTTTTCAATTGTGATATAAGAACCGGTCATCCTTTCCTCTCCTTTGTGTATTTGGTCGATCCAGAAACCTGAAAATGATCCATCCACTGACTTGTATATTTTTTGCTTGTGACAAAACACGGCGATTTTAACGTATTTATAAAAAATTATTACTAATCATAGAGATTTTTTTACTTTATCTTTATTTTTGAGGTAGTACCTTTTTAGCCAGTAATCCCCAGCTAAGACTCAATGTGCTGCTGTATTTTAAAATTTTTTAGTAGTAAGGAGTATATTGGCTTTTAACTATACGCTTATAGATGAAAAAACTGCGTATTGTGCATAAATTGCATTATGATCATGTGGCTTTTTTTACCGTGTACGATGATGCCTTGTTTATTTGATTACCCTAATCTAGCAGTGGTGGCTAATTTTTCTGATTTGATCTCCCATCAATTCCAGCATGAGGTCAATGCCTTATGTTGGCAAAGAGAGTTATGCGGTGATTTTAAAGAAATTGTTAGTCAACTTACCTTACATGAACAAGTGACGGAAGTTTCTGTTGCTGATTTAGAGGTCTTGCATCTTTCGCCACAGGGTGAAATCGCACGTCAAATCATTTTGCAAGATGTACAGCAGCTGACACAAATTGGTGCAGCACCTGTACTCAATCTCATTCAGTGCTATGAACGTGATGATGAGCTGGACTTTATTGCAACAGATGTGTATTCATATCATGTTGATCGTTCGCCCATCGCCACAGATACTTTTTTGTGTACCTATCATGGTGCAGCCAGTGATATTTTGCCCAATGCTCAAGTGCAACAAAAAATCTTAATTCCAAGTATTCGCGAGCAACTTCGTGCGCTGTATGATGGGCCTGAAGCTGATTTTGAGCAGTTTTTGACAGAATACTTTTTTGATTTGCATTATCAGCCTTTACCCGATGCCAAGCCGATCAATTTGGGACAAGGTCACCTATGGCGTTTGGCTGTTGATCATCCTACGCAGCAAGTTGCGCCTTGTGTGCATCGTGCACCGCTTGAACAAGACGGTGAATATCGCTTATTGCTGATTTGTTAATAAAAATACCGCCGGTAAGGGCGGTATTTAGATCAGATTGTTTATTGAGCAGTGTAGCCTGCATCCATTACCACGGCCTGACCGGTGATACCACCGGATTTATCACTGGCGAGAAAAATCGCATAGTCGGCAATTTCTTCAACCGACAATAAACGCTTTTGCGGTACCATAGCTAAAATAACATCTTCTAGTGCACGATCTTCACTGATGTGACGCGTCTTGGCTAAATCTACAATCTGACCACGTACTAAAGGTGTATCGACATAACCTGGACATAAAGCATTCACTGTAATTCCTTCACGGGCACATTCTAAGGCGGCAACTTTAGTCAAGCCGATGACCCCATGTTTGGCACTGTTATAGCCTGCTTTGCCAGCAAAACCAATCAAACCATTAATGGATGCCATATTAATAATGCGGCCAAATTGCTGACCCTTCATGATGGGTAAAACATGCTTAATGCCAATAAATGCCCCCACTAACATTACATCCAGTAGTTTTTGAAAGGTGGCTGTCGGGAAATCTTCAATGGCTGCTACATGCTGAAATCCTGCATTATTGATTAAAATATCTAAGCGCCCAAAATGGGTATAGCTCTCTTGAATGGCCTGTTGATATTGGGATTCATCACTGACATCGCACGGCGCACTGAATACCTCAAAGCCTTGTTGTTGTAATTGTTGTACAGCCTGCTGGCATTTTTCCACATTGACATCGGAAATCACCACCTTTGCACCGGCACCAGCAAATTTTTGCGCAATCTCAAGCCCAATGCCACTGGCAGATCCGGTAATAAATGCGACTTTGTCTTTTAACAATTGATCCATGTATATCGTCCTTGATGATTTATATTTATAAAAACAATTTTTAATTATAGATGCTAAAAACTATCACAAAGCTAGTGAGGCTGCTATAACTTAAGCTTGCATTAACTAAAAAGACTGTATGTCTGTTTAATACTGTTATGGTAAATAAAGTGTTGATGCAGCAATTTCTTCAAGGGATTTGTACCTCAACCATAAACATGCTTAAATTTGAGGATAAATCAATTAAGATATTATTTATCCACATTAAAATATCATATGTATAGCGACGAGAAAGAACGTGACCGAGAAAATTGCTGCAAAAAAGTTGAAAGAAAAAGTCTTGGAAGAGCCTAAACTTGAGAGAAAAAAGTCTAAAACAAAAATCAGTACTTCTCCAGCTGGCAAAGAAAAACCAAAAAAATAGGGGTGCTCGGGCTTAAAGCCGATACATTGCACCCTTGGTATTTACAAGCAAATGATGGAATTGCAGCCATGGGCGGTGATATGCTCCAAGTTTGCTATGGCTTCTTTGATCGTTTGATGGAAAATTTTCCTCAAGAGGTGAGCTGTCAAGTGCTAGGCCATGAAAGTACAGGCTTAGAAATCCGTGAATATTGGATTAAACCACGTCATATTGGAAAAATGCGTAGTGCACCTGAGGAAATTAATACACTACCCACCTTACTGATGATTTCTGGGCAACATGGTCAAGAGTATACGGCCATCGTCAATGTCATGCTGATGTTACATCATATGTTTTACGAGCCGCGCAGTTATCCGACCTTATCTTTACTACGTTCTTCTTTTCATTTACGTATTATCCCGTGTTTAAATGCTTGGGGAGTCAAGCATGCAAAACGTAGAAATGCAAACAATGTGGATTTAAATCGTAATTTTAGTGTAGGTTGGTTACAAGCACAGGGCAATAAAGGCGAAGTGGCACTCTCAGAAATAGAAAGCAAAATTTTACTCGATTGGGTGAAAAAGCATAAACAACAGACCCTATGTTTTTTAAATTTCCATGATCACAGTGATTTGTCGGTATCTTGGGGTTGCGCTTCTGAACCTTTTAGTCAACGTATTTTATTGCATGCATTTCAAAAATTTTCTGTTTGGTATTATCAGCATTTTAATGATCCAAATCCAGAGATTGCTTTAACTTGGTTGGGGGTGCCACGTGATGGGTATAGTGATAAACATATTGGTCAAGTCTTAGAAGTTCCTACGTTATTATTTGAATGCCCTTATGTAAATCATGCGCGCATTTCAAATGAATGGTCAGACGTGCGCAGTGTGTCATTACAGCTATTGATGCATGTATTCGATCGACTACTGGCTCATTATTATCATGACCATCAAGTTTAAAACAGTGTCAGACTCATTTGAGTCTGACTTGTTATTTTAAGCTTATGCCTTACGTGCATAAATGTTTTCTAAGGTGTCAACCAAAGTACGTGTGGTCTGATCAATCTCAAAATTGAGTTGATCTCCAATTTGCATCTGACCAAATTTAGTTAAACGCAAGGTTTCTGGAATTAAATTGACTGAAATTTGCTCAGCGGCTAAATCTACCCGGTTAATGGTCAGACTACAGCCATGTAAGCCAATAAAACCTTTTAAGAAAAAGTATTTCATGCAGTGTGTCGGGATTTGAATATCAAACTGTACAGTTTGACCAATATGAAGGATGTTGACGATTTTAGCTGTACCTTCAATATGGCCATACAGGTTGTGTCCACCATTTTCCATACCCATTTTAAATGAGCGTTCAATGTTGACCACATCATCTACCTTTAACTGACCTAATGTGGTCAAATCAAGGCTGACCTGCCCAATATCAAAACTGACGAGGTTTGTATCATCATGGATGCCGGTAACCGTTAAACACGTACCATCAAGCGCAATACTTGCGCCAATAAAGGCATCATTCATAAAGCCCTTTTGGTTGCTGACAAAAATGGTATGAAACCCATCATGGTGTTCAATCGCCTCAATGCGTTCAGTCCCAAGCACAATACCGGTATACATTGTCATTCTCATGTGTTTAAACAGCTTGCTAATATAGCAGAGGTGATTGTGCTTTTACCCATAAAATCATGGCAATTTTTTACTTTGAGCTGCAAATTGAGTGCACTTTTTCATGCTTTGTAAGTGAGGCTTGAATATGATCTTTATTTGGCTCATCATGCTTGAAAATTAGAATAAAACTTCCTCTTTTGTGCTTAGGATTATCCACCATGCTGCTCAGATATTTGCCTCAATTAACGCCAAACAGTGCCACGCTCATTGGCTTAAGCGCAGTGTTTTTGTGGAGCAGTAACGTGGGATTAATGCGTAGTGTGAGTCAAAGTTTTGGTGCTGTGGCAGGTGCGGCATTGATTTATACCCTAGCCACACTCATTTTATTTTTCACCATCGGCTTGCCTAAGTTAAAAGACGTGCCTAAGCGTTATTTATTTTGGGGCAGTTTATTGTTTATTGCCTATGAATTATGCTTTGCCCTTGCCATTGGCTATGCACAAAATTCTCGCCAAGCGATTGAAGTGGGCATGATCAATTATCTATGGCCGACTTTTACTTTGTTATTTGCCATTTTATTGAATAATGTCAAAGCCAATGGCCTGATTGTGCCGGGTTGTGCGGCCGCTATGATTGGGATTTTTTTGGTATTGGCTGCTGAAATTGGGCTGAATATGGCGCAAGTATGGGCCAACTTACTCAGTAATCCACTCAGTTATAGCTTGGCTTTTGCAGCAGCCATCTTGTGGGGCTTGTATTGTGCAGTCACGGTACGCACTTCCCAAGGACACAATGTGGTGACTTTGTTTTTTGCCTTGGTGGCAGTGGTGTTATGGATAAAATATGCTTTTATTGGGGCACCAAGTTTAAATTTCACCGTAGACAATAGCTTGATTTTACTCTTGGCTGCTGCAGGACTTGGCTTAGGGTATGGCACATGGAACATCGGGATTTTATCTGGCAACATGACCTTGTTGGCAGGAGCATCTTACTTTACTCCGGTATTGTCTGCGGTATTCGCCGCATTTTTTCTGAGTACCAGTTTGTCGTGGATTTTCTGGCAAGGGGTGTTGTGCGTGACTTTAGGTGCAGTGTTGTGTTGGCTTGCCACCAGACAAAAATCTAATTAAAATTAAAGGGCTGATCTTCGCATCCATCTATTCAAGATTTTTGCAATCACCACCAAAAGCACAGCCCCCGTCAAGACTGGAAATAGCAAAAAATCCCAGCCATAGTGCACCTGTTGGTACGTCAACAAAATCACCAAAGGATTGGCACCTGCAGGGGGATGAATGCACTTTAAACATTGCATGACAGCAATGGAAATGCCTACTGCTAGAGCAATGGTGAATGCGTGTATAGGAAAAAATTCTAAGAACAGTAATCCCACACAAGCACTACTCACATGCCCCAAAATCACATTTTTCGCTTGCGCTAAGGGAGAATGTGGTACAGCGTACAACAATACACAGCTTGCACCAAAGGGTGCCATAATCCACACATAGTCGCTCACTTGGCTTAATTGCAACAGTATAAAAATACTCAATGTTCCACCTAAGCAACCGCGTAGTGCATCTATACCAACCGCGCGATTTAGCCCTGCTTGTTCAAATAATCTCATTATGTAGATCCGTACCTTGTCTTTTTACCATCATACCGATAGAATAAAAATAGTACAGACCTGTACAGTTTTATTTTAAGGAAGTTTATGTCTAAATCTGCGCTTAAAATTTTAACCACAGCAGAACATCTGTTTAATCAGCACAGTTTTACTGGCGTCGGGGTAGATCTCATTCGGGATGTGTCAGGTTGCTCTAAAACCACGCTGTATAGCCACTATAAAAACAAGCAGCAGCTGATTGTTGCGGTACTTAAAAAGCGCGATGAAAAATTTCAAGGTGATTTACAAGCAGCCTTAGACGGTTTGTCTGGGATAGACGCCATTTTGGCTTTAATCGATTGGCATGTAGCGTGGTTTTTACAAGATGATTTTAAAGGCTGTTTATTTGTGCGAGCTGTGGCTGAAACCGATGATAGTCATAAAGCGATCTTACAAATTGCGCAACAACATAAATATATGATTTATCAACGGGTTGGACAAAGTTGTCAGCAAATACAACAAGGCCAATGGACTAATCTGATTTATACACTGATTGAAGGTTTAATCAGTCGTTGTTTGATTGAAGGGGTAAAGCCTGTATGGATTGAGCAAATGAAAATGCAAATTCAGCAGCTCTTGTTAGGCAAAGAGTCGCAGGTATGACTTTAAGCATACCTGCTGTTATTTAAACAGAAACAGGCGGAAAACCATCTTCTGTTAAAGCAGCAATGAGTTGTGCTGCATCAACTTGGCTCTTAACTTCAACCAATTTGCTGGCAACATCAATATTCACTTGTGCGTTTGGGTCGAGATCTTGAATAGTGGCTGTGACACTGCGTGCGCAACCGCCACAGGTCATGTTATCAATACGAAATTTCATGCTCGTTTCTCCGAGGATTTGGGTTAAAATACTACATTCAGGGGTGTCATCGCCACGACACTGCACCAGTGATTGAGTTAATTTTTGACGCATTTGTTGTAGGCTATGAATCTTTTCATCCAATGCAGCAATATGTGACAAAGTTAGTGCCTTTACCTCACGACTGGTGCGCGCCGGATTGTGCCATAGTGCCAATAGGGTTTGAATGTTGTTCAAATCAAAACCTAATTCACGGGCATTTTTAATGAATTTTAATGTGTCTACATGCTGTGGGGTATATTCTCGATAACCATTGGCACGCCGTGTGGCTTGAATTAAGCCGATCTGTTCATAATAACGAATCATTTTGGCTGAAATACCGCTTTGCGCAGCCACTAAACCAATGTTCATGTTTTTATCTCATGCTGGCCCTGAAAACCGCGTAAACGTAACGCATTGCTCAGCACAAACACAGAGGATAAGGCCATGGCAGCAGCAGCAAACATCGGCGACAATAAAATGCCAAACATTGGATAGAGTAAACCTGCTGCAATTGGAATCAGCGCAGCGTTATAGATAAACGCCCAAAATAAATTTTGGCGAATATTGTTCATTGTGGCATGACTTAATGCAATGGCATTGGCGACGCCATGTAGATGACCTGACATCAACACCACTTCTGCTGCTTCAATGGCAATATCAGTACCTGTGCCCACCGCAATTCCAATATCTGCTTGTGCTAAGGCAGGTGCATCGTTAATCCCATCACCCACAAATGCCACATGTCCGTGTTGTTGCAATGCTTGAATGGCAGCCACCTTGCCTGCAGGTAAAACTTCGGCAATCACCTGATCAATCTTTAACTGTTTGGCAATCGCTTGCGCTGTATGCTGTTGGTCGCCTGTAATCATAGCGACCTGAATACCTCGGTCATGTAGCGCTTGAATGGCAAAGATACTGCTTGGCTTAATCGGGTCTGCAACAGCTAAAATTCCCACAAGCTGTTGATCAATGGCAATAAAAATTGGGGTTTTGGCTGCTTGCCCCCACTCTTGGCTTAAAGCGAGCAGCTGTTGGGTGTCAATGTTGAGTTGTTGCATCAGACGTTCAGCGCCAATATGTAAGGTATGCCCGTCAACACAAGCTTGAATACCATAGCCCACGTGGGCTTGAAAGTCTGTGGCATGATAATACGGCAGTGCTAAATCATCTGCAGCTTTGACAATGGCATGTGCAATGGGGTGTTCAGATTGTCGTTCTACTGCCGCGACCAAACTTAACACACGTTGTTCATCAAACTGAGCAACCACATGTAAGTCGGTGAGCTGAGGTTTACCTTCAGTTAATGTGCCTGTCTTATCAAAAGCCACCACTTTGGCTTGTTGTAACAGTTGCAGGGCTTGACCTTGGCGAAATAAGATGCCTAATTCCGCGCCACGTCCTGTACCCACCATAATCGAGGTGGGTGTTGCTAATCCCATCGCACATGGGCAGGCAATAATTAACACCGCCACAGCGTTGACCAAAGCAAAGCTCAGACTCGGTTGGGGACCCAATAACCACCATGCGATAAAGGTCAGCATAGATAAGATCATCACCACTGGCACAAACCACGAAGTCACTTGATCAATCAAGGCTTGGATGGGTAGCTTACCCCCTTGTGCCTGTTCTACCATACGAATAATCTGTGCCAAAAGCGTGTCTTGTCCGACAGCGGTTACACGCACTTTCAAGTAACCATTTTGGTTAATGGTACCAGCCACCACGGTGTCACCGACCTGTTTGGTCACTGCCATGGGTTCGCCACTGATCATGGATTCATCTACAAAGCTTTGCCCTTCTACAATCTGTCCATCTGTGGCAATTCGCTCTCCGGGACGTACCAAAAGCACCATCTTGGCTTGGACATTTTGAATGGCAATTTCAACGCTTTGACCATCTTGCTCAATATGCGCAGTCTTAGGCTGTAAACCAAGCAAATGTTGAATCGCAAGCGAGGTACGACCTTTGGCACGTGCTTCAAAATAACGCCCAAGTAACACCAGCGCTACAATCACGGCGGCAGCTTCAAAATATACATTTAAGCTTGCAGCAGGTAAGAGATGGGGTAAAAACGTCGCGACCACCGAGTAGCTATAGGCAGCAAGTGTGCCGATTGCAACCAAAGAGTTCATATCAGGATGTAAGCGCCAAAGTGCGCTGAAGCCTTTTTGATAAAAATGCCGTCCCGGAACAATTAAAATTACGCTGGTGAGTAGCCATTGCAGCACCCAACTGTTGTATTGTCCAAGCGTTGATAAAATCCAATGATGAAAAGCAGGGATTAAATGTCCACCCATTTCCAAAATAAAGACGGGTAATGCTAAAACTGTTGCGAGGATTAAATCACGTTTTAAGCCATATTGCTGCTGTTGTTTTTCATCCTGTGGAGCATCTTGAGTCAAATAGGCATCAAAACCGGATTTTTTAACCTGTTGAATCAAAATTTCCGGATCCACCACATGCTCAACAGTAATGGTGGCTTGTTCAGTGCTTAAATTAACCTGAGCATTGCTCACACCCACGACTTTTTTTAAAGCTTTTTCAACCCGCGCCACACAAGAGGCACAGCTCATGCCCACAATATGTAATTGAATCTGCGCTAAACGAACATCAAATCCTGATTTTTGTACGGCTTGAATCAATTGCTGCTGCGTGATGCTGCTTAAAGCATGGACCTGTGCCTGTTCAGTGGCTAAATTGACTTGGGCGTGCGTCACCCCAGCGACTTTTTTTAAGGCTTTTTCAACGCGTGCCACGCAAGAGGCACAAGTCATGCCTTGAATATTTAACTCATGATGCTGCACTGCTAAATCAAAGCCTGCTCTTTGCACGGCGTTTTGCAAGGCAAGATAGTCAAGTTGTTCAGCCTGCACATCGGCGCATTCTGTAGCAAGGTTGACATGCGCAGTCACGCCTTCAACTTTATTTAAGGCTTTTTCAACCCGTGCCACACAAGACGCACAGGTCATGCCTAAAATTTTGAGCTGAACCGATTGCATTGCTCTATCCTTTTCCTATCAAGCCTCGCACATAGAATAAACCTTCCCATGATGGGAAGGTCAAGATATTTTAATCCGCTAAAATATACACCGTTGGAAAACCACGCTGTTTTAAGATTTTGGCGGCTTTTGCAGCACGGATTCCGCTTTTACAGACACATACCACCCGTTGGGACGTGACTTGTACGGGTAAAGTATCGAGCTTAACGTAAATTGCCCCTGTAATGGGAGATGCTATTTCGCTTGGGTCACGTAATTCTAAAATGAGGTCATTTGCACCAAGTTGAGCACGATCAAGCCACATGTGACTTTCTTCAGGCTCTGGTAGTTGATCAAAGCGCATACTGCTGATGTGCCACGTGGCTAAATCTAAACGTAACAACTGACCCAAGGCCGATTTTTTGGCCTGTAATAGAACATTAAGCACCATATGTGCTTGCAAACTGGCCAAGGTGGCGACACTGGAAGCCAGTACACCTGCGCTCTGACAAGAAGCAGCTTGATGCGGTAACTCAGGAAACAAAGCGCGATAGCTCGGTGCTGTTGTACCACAAAAGCCGCCCACATAGCCTTGTTCAGTTAATACCGAAGCACTAATCAACGGAATTTTTCCTGCATGACAGGCATCTGACAATAAATAGGTGGTGGCAAAACGATCTGCGGCATCCACCACGATATCAATATCCACCAAGGCCGCTTGTAAGGTAGTGCTGTCGATGTGCTGAGGTATGGCATCTACATGTACTTCGGGGTTGAGTTGCTGTAAATGTTGTCGCGCTGCAAGGACTTTGTCCTCGCCAATATCTGACATCCGAAACAAAATTTGCCGATGTAAATTCGACAATTCCACCCGATCCGCATCATATAACCTTAAATAGCCGACCCCGCTGGCTGCCAAAATGGGCAGCAATGACGCTGCTAGCCCACCTGCACCCACCACCAGAACTTTTGCCTGTTGTAAGCGTTGTTGACCTAGCTCACCCACCTGTGGCATTTGCATTTGGCGGCTATAGCGTTGATTTGGCATGTTAAAACTCCGCTAAGCCAAACAGTGGTGTTGAGGCTTGGGCCAAATCGCGTTTTGGCATTAATCCGGCATGATAAGCTCCATGACCTGCCTGTACTGCAAGCGCAAATGCTTGTGCCATGGCCACAGGGTCTTGGGCCTGTGCAACTGCGGTATTAAGCAATACGGCATCAAAGCCCATCTCTAACGCTAAGGCTGCATGACTGGGTGCACCAATGCCTGCATCAATAATCAGCGGTGTCTGTGGAAAATAATGGCGCATACGTTGTAGCGCTTCTATATGACATAAGCCTTGACCTGAACCAATCGGTGCACCCCATGGCATCAGTACGTCACAACCGGCTTCAAGCAATTTTTCCGCTACAATCAGATCATCGGTGGTATAAGGAAACACCTGGAAACCGTCTTGGCTTAAAATTTTTGCTGCTTCAACTAAGGCAAATGGATTGGGCTGTAAGGTATCGGGATGCCCAATCACTTCAAGTTTAATCCATGAGGTATTAAACACCTCACGTGCCATATGCGCCGTAGTGACCGCCTCTTTAACACTATAGCAGCCTGCTGTATTGGGTAAAAACCGGCATTTGACTTGCTGTAGTAATTCACGAAAGCCTTGTCCACCAGAACCTTCCCGGCGCAAACTGACCGTAATCACATCTACATTGGCACTTTGAATTGCCTGTAGCAGTGCTTCAGGCGATGGATAACCTGCTGTACCTAAAAATAGGCGCGATTGTAGTGTCGTTCCATAAACTTGCATATTAACCCCCTTGCATGGGCGCAAGGACTTCAATTTTTTGTCCTGACATTAAAGGCGTACAGTGATATTGGCTACGTGGAACAAAATCACCATCTATTGCTGTGGCCACCACACTGGCATCCATATCGTGCTCAAGCAGTAAATCAGCAAGATTTAAGCTTTGGGTGTCAATTGCTTGACCATTTAAATAAATATTCATGTTGCACTCCCTGCAATGTGTTGAACGAGTTTTTCAGCAAGCCATGGCGCACACAAAAAGCCATGACGATGCATGCCATTGATATAAAAAATTTGATTGTGATAGCTAATTTTTGGAATGTTGTCTTGATAGGCAGGACGTAAGCCAACCCCTGTTTCAACAATATGTGCTTCAGCAAAAGCCGGATGAATGGCATAGGCTGCATTTAACAATTCCATGCTGCTCCGTACACTAATTGGTTGGCGTGAATCACTTTCAAGCATGGTCGCACCCAACATAAATTGGCCATTTTGGCGTGGCACCAAATAACAGGCAAAACGTGGATGCAAGAAACGGATGGGACGTGAGAGGTGTACTTCAGGTTGTTCTAAAATTAACATCTCACCACGCACAGCGCGTAATGGCATCTGATCTTGTGCATAGATTCCACGGCAATCAATGATCCGACCGCTGGCTTGCCCTTGATGGATGGGTACATCGTGTTGGATTAAATGATGTTTTAATTCAGCCAAAGCCAAGCGTGGATCAAGATGTGCTTCATCTTTAAAAAATAGGCCTTGCGCAAAGTGGGCTAAATCTGCTTCAAGTTGCGCAGGTATTACCCTTTGATGTTGGATGGTACGCGCTGCGAAACGCGAGAGTTCAGCATGATCACGTTGTGGTGCAAGTACCAACGTGCCATGTTGAATGACTTGCTGGGTATGACGCTTCCACCATTTAATTGCATCAAAGTCACATAAATTTTTAAAATGAGGCGCAGCTTCTGCTTCACAAAAAGGGGCGAGCATACCGCCGGCAAAATATGAGGCACTCGGCTGCTCACTGACAATCATTTCAATCGATTCGCCGTGGGCGCGCAATGCAGTGGCAACACAAAGCGCACTGACACCACTGCCCAAAATTGACCAGTGGCTCATACGCGAAACTCAAATAACATGTTGATCTCCAAGAAAAGAGACCCATGCGACGTACAGGAATAATGAAGTCAGCACAATGGATATGCGCTTATAAAATCAAGATGGTCTTCCTACGCCAGCATTAACTGGGTCAGGTTCAAAGGGTCGCTAGCTCGAGTTGATACTCATCTAGCCTCTCAGTCTCTTTGGAGACTCCCCTGCCTTAAGGTGTGCGGATATTTACCGAAAAATTGAGCAGGATGTCAAGTCTTTCATCATATCTGCACTGATTAAACTCAGCTTAACTTAACAAAAATTAATGATTAGTTACCCAAAGTAGCAAAAAACGCTGTTAGCTTAATTTTTTGCATATTCCTGCATAAACCTACCACCTATTCCTATTCGTTCCCTACCACTCATTCCTATTCCAAGTCGGCCACTTAGGGTTTATTCAGTAATAGAATTACAAGAAGAATGAACCTCATAAAAAGTATTCAAATGCCAATATTGCACAACAGCGCTACTTATATCATTTAGCGATGAACTGATTTACGATTACGTTCGATGATCGATTAAAAAATCGAACTTACACAAAATAATTTACAGGCTCTAAAATACGTTTAGTACTTTTAGCAGTATCAATAACAATACCACCACCTCACTGCTGTCCCATAGTTTGATTTAAATAAAAAACCTGAGTCCAAATCGTTAAAATATGAGTGCAAACAAACACTTTAACGACCAGGATTCAGGTTTTGTCACATCAGAATACCGTATTTCATCAGCTTATTAAACCCGTCGTGCGACAGGATTTTGAGCAACTTGCTAAAGTACACCATGTTGGACAGAAATTTAGAGCGGCTTCAAGATGGGATCAGTTTATTGCCATCTTGATGTCTCAACTTTCCTGCAGGCAAAGTCTGAGAGATATTCAATCCAATCTGGAGTGCCAACAGGACAAACTGAGTCATTTCGGAGCAAAGTCTATTCCCCGAAGTACACTGGCACGAATCAATGAGCAGCAGCCTGCTGCCTTGTATCAACAGCTCTTTTACAAGTTGCTTAAATACTATGAACACTCAAAAGTAGCCCATAAATTTCGCTTTAAGAATCCATTATATTCCCTGGATGCCAGTCATATTGACCTGTCGCTTTCCTTATGTGAATGGGCCAAAGTTCACGACTCAAAAGCCAGCATGAAACTCAGCATAGGATTGAATCACAGCAATGATATTCCTGAGTTTATTGCAGTTGAAAATGGTAAAGAAAATGACATGTTACAAGGCCGAAAATTCCAGTTTCCCGCTGGCAGCATTGTGGTCTTTGATAAAGGCTATGTCGATTATCAATGGTATGCGAATCTAAGCGCTCAAAACGTTAGCTTTGTGACACGTTTTAGACCTAAATCGGTGTATCAGGTGATCCAGCAACATCCCGTGCTTGAATCCAAAGGCATTCTAAAAGATGAAACCATTCAGCTAAATAGCGCACATGCCCTAAAAAGAAAAGCCCCCGTATTAAGAAGAATTGAATATAGAGATCAGCAAAGTGGCAAGCACTTTAGCTTTCTCAGCAATAACTTTCATCTAGCTGCCTCTACCATTGCAGCGATTTACAAAGACCGCTGGAAAGTTGAATTGTTCTTTAAAGCGATTAAACAGAACCTGAAATTAAAAGCCTTTTTAGGCCGAAGCAAGAACGCCATTCAGACGCAAATCTGGATTGCGATGATCGCCTATTTACTGGTAAGTTTCGCTCAACATTTAGGGAAAAAAGGCTGGACAGTTCAGCGCTTACTCAGAATAATTCAAGTGAATTTATTTGAAATAAAAACCTTAAAAGCGTTATTTTCACCCGATAAAGTCCCCATCAAACAAGAGGAAGCCTAAATGAGCTTCCTCTTGTAAAAATTGTGGGACAGCAGTGACCACCACCTTTCTTCGCAACCGTTACCATCCCTGTACTAATCGCTGCTGAAAGACCATTGAGTGCTGTTGTCACCTCCTAATTTTGGTGGGTATTTAGCCTTATCGACTACAGCCCCTTAATTAATTACTTCAAGAAAATCATCTATTAAATTGAGTAAATCTAGACTTTTACATTTAGAAAAAATTACCTTATTTACAATGTTATCTTTGTATTCAAAAAAATGATCTTCATATAAAAACCAAGTAAAATAAATAGTATTATTATTCCTTGCTGCCCTTTTACTGAAATCATCAAAGGTTTCTTCTAAAGTGATTCTGTAATTCTCAGATAATAAACCTTTAGGATAGAAAAATTTTTTACAATTTTCATCATTTATCACATTGCTATAATAGTAATTATCATTTAGTAAGTTTTTTAGTGAATTTATAAAGCTAGTCACATAAGTAGGAGAGTCTAAAGTTCCTAGATACTCCCCCTCAATACATAAACGCAATGGGATGAAATTACTATTCTGATAATTTCCATCAAACTCTATAAAAACTTGATCGTTTCCAATTCTATTCATTTGCTATCTACCATTTTTATCAAGTCAGAAGGGACATCAGAAATCTTGATATTTCGTTCCTTTCCTGAGGACGTAATACCTTTTGTCGAACCATTCCAATGGAAATTGCCATTACCATCATCTTGAAACCTATGATAAATGACCTTCCCATCTTTATTTTCAATTGCCCATCTATTTTTTGGATCACTATCAATTTTTACACTGTTTTCCCATAATTTTACATGATTGTCAGGAATTATTGCTTTAGTAGAGTTATAAGGCATATTTCCATCTTTCAAGTCATGATGTCCTGGATTTTCATAATATTGTGTTTCAACATTAATAACTTTATCTTTAGTTGATGGCTTGGTGCCTTCGACTATGTAATTACCAATAGTATTATTACTTTCGTCCTTATGTATGCCTAAAATCTGATGTCCAGTTATGGAATTATTATCCCCTATTTCAAATCCAGATTTAGAAACTTCAAGTTCTGAATCTTTCCCCTTAACAACACCTTTACCTATTCCAGCACCTACAACTCCAGCCACAGCATTAATTAAATATTCTGCACCTTGTTTATTCTTTTCAATTTCATTTGCAAATTTCAATTCATCTAATTTATTTTCAGACGTAGAGTTTTCAATTTCTTTAACTTTCTCTGGATTAGTCCAATTATTAATCGTATTTGAATTGGTAAGATGAGCGGCGGCAGTTAATGATGTTGCTAGAGCATCAAATCCTTGAGCTATTTCAGCTCCTGCTACATTATCTAAAGCTAAAGACTTTCCTGTCTCAATTACTAAACGAACTGGACCTGAAATCATTAAACCTACCGCAAGTTGAACAGTACCTAAATCAACACCTAAATCATCGCTAATCTGTTTTATATTATTCCCTAAATCTGCAATATTGCTTAAAATAGTCATACCAACTGTTGTTTGAGTCGTAACTTTTGTCTCAAAGTCAGTCCCTTTTGCATAAATTGTTTCTTGTTCGCTTACGCCTATTTTAGGTTGTTTAAAAATCGTTTCTAAATCAACACCAGATTGAGCTAATGTATCTAATTGATTCTGAATCTCACTAAATTCTTTTGCTGCATAGAAAAAATCTAATTTAGAAAATAATGCTTCTACTTCTTTGGGCTCTATCCCTCGTTTGAGTAATTCACTTGCAACTTTGTCACCAACTACGCCCGTTTCTTTATATTCACTTGGTAAATTATAAAGCCTTGCCTGAATATTATTTAGCGTTTGTAAAGCCTTATCTTTGTACTCACCCTCTGGTAATGCTTTCGCTAAATTTTCAGCACTTTGACGGAAATTTTCAGGTAAATCCTTCTGTTCTTTAATAATCTCAGCACGGCCACTTTCTGTTAATAAGCGGTGGTCAACCGTCACTGATCCATCAAGCATGCCTGTAGTTTGGTCTCGGGTGATTTCTTGTGTGTTATTGATATATCTATTGGTTGTATCTGTAGCATTTGTAACTGTACCTTGACCCATTGTCGCTTTGGTCAATTGTTCTGTTTCCTGTCCACTGCTGTTGAGGCCAATGGTCGTTGAACCTTTTGGTGCAGTAGATGCTTCTTTGGTCCCACCTTGTGGAATACCGATATTGGTCGAGACATTAAAGCCGCTGCTACTGTTGTAGTTGTGGTCTTCGATATCTTTGAGTTCTAGCTCACCTGAGTAATTCAGTTTGCCATGGTCGGTCAATGTGCCATCGCTATTCTTCGTTGCATTGGCAATTACACCACCGATATTGGTGACGTTCTTAACACCCATCGCGTCTAAGTCGGCATCGTTTTGTGCATTGCCAATCAGTAGCTTACTGGTGTCATTCACCCATGCACTGTCACTATTACCTTTAGCTTGGTTGTAGCTGGCCGTAATATTCTTTGAACCCGAACCATAACCGCCGCCAATAGAACCGCCTTTACTGCTATTGCTGCTGGATGCTTTATCCTGCAAGCTTTCTACATGAATTTCCTTAACTTGCAGGCTGCCTCGATCAGCAATGCTCACCGTACCGCCTTGGATATTCAATTTATCAATAGCACCTTCAGTACGATTCAGCACAACTTCACTATTTACGTGGGTGAGGCTTTCGTTTTGTGATTGGCTGGTTTGCTTGCCTATTGAAGCACTACCGCCACCACCATAGGTATAGCTCACACTTTGGCTATTGGTTTTACTATTGCTGTCCTGTTTTGTTCGCTCGACGCCTGCAGTCACATTGAGGTCTTTGCTGCCATCGAAGGCCGTAGTGCCTGCCGCATTCACGCGACTACCTTGAATATTGATGTCTTGACCTTCTGATTTAAGCTGAAGGTTGTTTAAATCTAAGTTGCTACCTTGCCATTGGCTTTGTTCTGTATTCGTGGTCGTCGTAGTTTCAATCCTTTCACCATTAGCGCCAATGGTAAAGCCATAGGTTGCACTGCTTGCAGCCGCAGATGAGGCTGCTGCCCCTACAGCAATCTGTGCACTTGCCACATTGGCCGTTGCCATTGCGACATTGGCTTTGCTGTCATCTAAGGCTCCTTTGGTAATTCGACCCGCTGCATAGTCACGTTGTGCTTGGCTATACTCATCTTTAGCTTTAGATAAGGCTTTAGTTGCATCTGCAACAGCTTCTACCGCTAAGATTGCATCTAAATAGGCATTGCGAATGCCGACTTCTGTACTCACAGTTTCAGTATGGGTCTTTTCTTCTGTGGCTGTTTTATTTTCATAACCTCCTATGTTGAGATTTCCTCGACCATGATCAATGATCGTATCGCCTGTAGCCGTGATATTTTGGCCGAGGAGATCTACACCTTCTGCACCTTGAATCGTTAAGTTTTCAGTATTGATATTGCCTGACTTATGCGTTGTGGCTGTAGTTTTAACGGTATTCTCTGTATCTTCAAGTACAAAGCCGCCCACTCGAATGCTGTCTTTATTCAGCTTTACCCCAAGACCTTGTACCGTTTCTTTGCTGTTTGAGCTTACCGTTTTGTGTTGTTCTTCTGCTGCATCGAGCGTGACTTTTTTGCCCGCTAAGACCGTGTTCTGTGCATCAATGTTACTACTGGTCAGTGTCGTTTGACCTGCTGAGCCCACATAGACATTATTGGCACCAAGATCGGTCCCTGTTTGTGTTCTTTGCTCAGTCCGTGTGCTCGATGATTCTCCGATCGTGATCTTCGGTGCTTTTAATCCCGGAGCTAAAGCCTCAATACCTGCTAAGCCAACAGCAGTCACTTTCATTAAGTCTTTGGCAATGCCTCGATAGCCCTTTTGTGTTTCATCCCATTGCTGATCATTGGTTTCTAATGTCGTCAGACTGACATTTTCGGGCAGGGCATTACCATCTTTGGATTTTAAACTGCCATCCGCTTGGCGTTCGAATTGGGTATTGCCAATATAAATATTGTCTTGAGCTTGTATATCATTGGCTTGCAGCTCGATATTTTTACCGGCATTGATATCAACATTTTTGCCAGCTTTGAGCTGTGTTTGTGCAACGTCTTCGTCGATATATCCTGATTGACGGTTTTTAAATTGAATTGTATTTTTCTTGGCTGTTTCCGTGCTCTTCATGTCAGTATCAATATCTGACAAAAGTTTGACATTACCTTGGTTTGCCGTAATTTGAATGCTGTCTTTCGCACCTGCTTGCAGGTGTGTGGCTTGAATATCTCCTGTTTGGCTATTGATCAGGATATTGCCACCCGATTGGATGTCGGTTGCAATCGATTGACTGGTCGAAGATTGGATTTTTTTATCTGTTGTAGAGAAGCCACCTTTTTCTTGGGCGGCAAGCTGAGAACTGCGTTCATCTCGTCCATTTTCGATCAAGACATTTTGTCTAGCATCAATCACTACATTGCCCGACGTACTGTTCAATGTGCCGACTTTAATCTGAGTATTGGCAACGCTTTGCAGAGAAATATTACCTTTCGCCTGAATCTGCGTCCCTACATCTCGACTCGAAGCATTCAGAATCTGATCCTTGTCACCTGCTGAGCTTAAATCACTGCGACTGATATTCACCGTAGAAAGATTCAGGTCTTGTCCCGCTTTGATGGTAACACTGCCTTGGCTTTGTAGATCTGATGCAGTCAGATTGATATTATTCTTGGCATTAGCAACCAGCTGACCATCCGCCTCTTGTACATACAGCCCAGCAACACGACCAATGTTTTCAGCGCTAAATTCACTTAAACCGTGCTTATTTTCAGTTTTAATCGTCGTGGTGATGTTGTTAATGTCTCGGCCCCCATCAAGGGCAAGGGTTTGATTGGCGGTCATTGTCCCACCAATATTATTGATATCGGTGTGTGCTGTCGCAAAGACGTCTCGACCTTGTATTAAGCCGCCCACGTTATTCATGTTATTGGCTTCAAGATTCACCAATTGGCGTCCAGCAATGCTGCCTTGGTTGTTTAAATCCCCACTCAGTTTTAAATTGACCGTCTCGCCTGCAATCAAGGCACCTTTGTTGTTTAAATCTCCCGGCTGTACTGCAACATACACTTTCGGTACCAAGACTTGGATTTTTTCGCCATCAACGGTAATGGTTTCTGTCACCAGCCACACCATATCACTGGTCAATCGAGCAATCTGTGCTTCTGAAAGTTTCACCCCAACACTTAAATTAAGATCTTTGGCGGCACTCACCCCAGAATCCATCAAGGCTTTGAATTGATCCTCGAAGTTCGTATAACCATCTAAATAAACTTGACCCGTCAGTTGTGCAATTTGGTCATTGACCAGTTTTTGCTCGTAATAACCATCCCCTAAACGTTTTTGCATGTTTTGCGGGTCGGTCGCGAACATTTGCAGCATGTAATCACTGCCTAACCATTTTTTATAATTAGTAAAGGCATCGCTGCTTTCAATCAAAGGGCGGTTATTATTTTCTTTATTCACGCTGTATAAGGATTGCAGCGGTAAGCTTAGTTCTGAGGTATCTCCATTTAATGAGCCTTGGTGAGCACCATCATATTTCACTACATCGAGTTTAATCGGTGTCACAATGTCCGCAGGATTATAGGCACGAACACCGTTCCATTCACTTTTTTTGCTGGTACCTAAAGAGTTCCATCCTACATAGTGATACTGCGATGTCCCGTTTTTAATCACACGGTGTTCACCCTCAGCATCAATATTATTCACCTCATTTTGTTCAATATTGATGCCTTTCGCCGCTAGAATTTGACTCTTGTCATTGGTCAGGCTTTGGCCTTTTAGCGTCAGTGCGCCACCTGAAATAATCTCCGCTGGTGCACTGGAATCCACATAGTGTTGGGTTTCGTACTGGTTGTAGATATATCGGGTATAGTCTTCATATTTTTGACCGTCCAAGTAAATGGTATCATGACCTCCATAACCCGTAATATGCGATGAATCAAGAATTTCAGCGCTTCCAGCACCTTGATAAGCGGTCACATCTTTGCGGGTTTCCGGTATTTCTTTAACACTTGAACTGAAATGTAAATTTCGGTTGGTCAACGTATCCACACCTAGGTACATATCACCCACAGATTGAATACGTGCGCTGGCATTGTCTAAGGATGCGGCAGAGCCCTCTGCCATATGGTTTACATTCAGTTGCCCACCAACGGTCAGCGTACCTTCACTGGCGATTAGGGCTTGTTCTCTATTTTCAATTTTTCCGCCTGCAATATCTAAGCGTTGACGTGCCGCAATCGTGCCTGCTTTGACACCTTCGCTGGTTTGTTGTTCCGCATTGAGAAGATGCGCGGTTTGTAGGGCAATATGGTCACCATAGATTTGACCTGTACCCACATTTTGAATGCCTTGACTGGCATCAATACGCGTCAAACCTTGGCTATTAATGAGGCCAGTATTATTGACGTTTTCAGCCTGAATGCGTTGATCGCCCAGACTTAATATCTTGCCAGTATTGTTTAAATCTTTTGCTTGAAGATTTAAACTCACTGGGGTGCTATCGACTTTATTTTCTGCAACGACTGCACCGCTATTTTGCAGCTCGCCATTGGCACTGATTTTAATATGCCCAGCTGAGGCAAACACTTGCCCCGCATTGTTAATCCCAACCCCTTGTTCGGTACTGATTAAACTGATTTTGCCCGCATACATCCCGCCTAAGCGACTGGTATCAATGGCAAACTGTGGTACAGTGCCTGCCGATCCCGAAGCAGCCTGTATCGCACCAGCCTGCGGATTGCCTTCAATATCATTTTGTCCGGCAACCACCGTTAATTCTTTAGCCCAAATCCCCGCATTGATCTGTGCAGCACGGCTGAGCAGTTGGGTATAGTCGGCTTTACCGGCATCCAAGCCCTGACCTGTGATGTTAATCACCCCGTCACGGACTTGATAACCCGTGACTTGTCCATTTTGAATATTCGGATTAGCGGTACTTAAAGTCACCCCACCTGCATTGATAAAACCGCCGCCATCGACATTAATCCCAGCTTGGTTGGCAATGATCACATCTGCTTTGCGTCCACCGACCTCTACATAGCCATTTAAGTGACTTGGATTGCTGCTGTTGACTTGATTGACAATGACTTTGGCTTCACCGCCTGCAAGCCACGGATTGGCTTGGATATAACCCCCAAGCTGCGTTTGGGTATTTTGGCGGCTGTTATTTAAAATGACACCATTCTGATTCACATCAAATTGCTGGTAGTGATTCACCGATACCCCAGCTTTGCTTGGGGTTTGAATATTCACCTGCGCTGTGCCATTGGCGCTGTTCAATATCGTTGGACGCTGATTGCCTGCCGCATTCGGGTCTGCAACAACATTACTGTGTGATACACCAATAGATGCACTGATCAGAGCAGTGCCTGTAATCAGCATCAATGAAAATGAAAGAACTTTTAAACCTAAACTTTTTTCAGAAGCAATGACTGCTGTTTCAAGATCAACCGCTTTATTATTCTGTGTTGAGGCTTGTCCTGCGGCTGAGACATTTTCTGCAACGGCAATCATCTCACCACGGGTTTGACTAAAAATCGTTTTATAACAGTTCTTATTCATTTCTCTTTTACCAATGCTTTAAATCTTTTCAAATGTCTTTAAGGACTCATTATTTTTTTTGAATGCTCAAAATCAAAATGAGTAATTCAGGCTAATCCCATAATTCATATCGTAATTTTGGAAGTAGTCAGGTTTCTGCAGCGGCTTGCCTACAAAAAAGTCATAATAAAAGCTACCACCTGCCTGTACTTGGCCTCTAAAACCCATGGCTGTGCCAATTAAGGTTTGGCCCAATAGCCATTCTGCTGATTGTCCATCGACATGACCCGCATCTAAAGCAATATAAAATTGGTGTGTGGGGAAAATAGACATGGCTAAATCATTGCGCCAGTAAAATCCACGGTCTGCTGCTAAGGTTAGGTCACCGTCAAAACCGCGTACCGTATACCTTCCACCAATAGAAAGCCGGTCTTGGATGGTCAGTGGCGTGCCGTTATATTGCGCTCTAAAGGCACTTGAGTAGCTATATTGCTGATTTTCAAATTGGAACGGAACATTCAGATTGGCATCCAGCGTCCAGATCTTCATCCGTGATGTACCTTCGTTCAGCGCTTCCTCAACTGCTGGTAATGAATCAAATGCACCTGTGCCGCGCTTATATCCTAGGCTCAAATCCAGCACTGCAGATTGAATATATTCACGATGGTCAAGATTGAATTGCCAACCTGCAACGTCTCTTCGTTGTACAGTCAACTCTGCATCATCAATATAGCTTTTTGATTCACGATGCCAACCTTTTAAGGTCGCTGAGGTTTTACGCTTGGCATCCCGATAAAGCAATCGGGTCAAACCTAAATCTTGAGTCTGACTTTCTCCATTATAGTTATAGACATTGTTTGTACCTGCAACAGCTTGGTCATAATTGTATCGACTCGCATTGGCACTGATCAGCCAGTTTTTATAAGGGACTGAATAATGAAGGGCGTAGTTATGGGTTCCGCTCTTCACTGTGGTTCCATTTTGATCCGTAATCTCTTGCTGATCTGCTAAGTTACGGCCCACAGTGACGTAAAATAAGTCACTTCTAAATAAAGGGTTATCCACTGAAACGGTGATGTTGCCTTGATATTTACCAGTTTGACGGCTCCCAGCATCATCAGCACTTAAGGTCACGCGAATTGGAATTTTTCGCTGTTTCCATTTGACGATCACATCACTTTGATTGGGCGCATCTGCAGGAATAATTTGAATATCAGCTTCCGCTGTAGGCAGCCTTTTTAAGTTTTCTAAGCCTTGTTCTAAATCTCGTAAATTGAGAATATCGCCACTCTTCATCGGAAAGATATTTTTGGCATATTGAATTCGGCCTGCTCGGGTATTTTCCTCATCACTTAAATCGAGTTTGATTTCTCGAACTAATCCTGGAATGACGGTAAGTTTTAATACGCCTGTGCTTAAGTTTTGAGGTGCAGCCAATATTCGTGTCGTAGTAAAGCCTCGGCCAATGATGATGTTCTGTGTTTGCGTCATCAACAGATTGATTCGCTGCTCACCCATGCATAAACCTGAAGTAAAACTTAAATCTTTTAACGCTTGTTGCACATCGTGATCAAACTGCTGACTCATTTCTCCATGAAGTTCAACTGTTTTAATTTCAAAACAATTCTGGTCTTCAATGTCTGTGAGTTTTACAGCTTCTTTTTTTTGAACAACCTCTAAATTTACATCACGTTCAGGTTGTATAATTTTTTCTAATTCTGCTTGGCGCTGCTGGTTTCGAATCAAACCATCTATCGCTGGGTCAAATGTTTCTGCAAATGTAAAAGGAGTAACAACAAAACCACCCAAAGAAAGCAAAATGCTTTTTAATACTATATTTTTTCTGAACATAAATTTATTGCATGCTAAATTTTGCGCAGAAATTAACAAAATCTCACCATATATTCAATGGTATTTTATTTTTCAATTTCTCCCATTAGATTTTACCCCTCAATAGACACTTAACTTTCAACTTTCATTCTGCAGGACACCCTCACTTGCCACATGTGTCGTTGATAGCCAATCTGACCATTGTTCCTGATATAACTGTGCCATATGAGCACTTGGCTGTTTTTTCCATATTTCTTCCCACCAAAAGGAGGTTTGGGTCGTGCGAAGAATAGATAAAGGATGAACATAAAGCTTGCGAAGCTGATTAAATTTTTCATCTTTGAGCAAATAACTATACACAGCATTGCGGTGTGGGCTGTTATAAAGATAACACCATAAACGTGCAAAATTTTGCAACATTCTTCGCCCACCATCGCCAATGACTGTTGAGATATGAGCTCTTGTTTGCAGAACATCTACTCGCTCGTCTTTGTATTCACGAACGATCAGGAGTTCGCCTTCAGGGGAAATATTTCGAACGAAATGAATTTTCTTAACTTCGCTCATAAAAATTTCATGATCTGTGATTCCTTGAGTTAAAAATAATTCAGGAATATCTTGTTCTGGAATACCAGACGCATCAAATGATGAATTGGGGGTTGGATAACCATCTCCGTGAACCAGCCAGTCTTGATTGAGCTTTAAAAAATCTGCAATACTTCGAAGTTGAGAAAATGTAGGTTCTTGCTTTCCTTGCACCCAATCGAGGAAGATTTCAGCGGTGTCATAACCCAGCCGCTCTGCAATATGTGAATACTTAAGCTCTTTTGCATTTGAGTAATTAGACCACTGAATCGCATGAACCAATCGATCTGACAATTCCTTCTTGCGGTCCATGAGCTGGTATGGGCCTAAAATAGTTTGTTCACTTCCTTCGATTTCCAGCTTTTTAAAATTAAAGCTATTTTCTAAGCGGGCAACCACTTCAGCATTCATGGACCGCTTTGAATCCTGCGCTTCAGCCTCTATTTTTTGTTTTAGCTCTGTCGGTAATCTTAATTTTATTTGAGAATCGCTTAAAAGACTCATCTTAGAGTACCTCATTATATTGACAATAAACCACTATGGTTTATCATTGCTAAACCATAGTGGTTTATTTGAGGTCGATATGAACCCCAATACTGAATTTGCTCAATTAAAAATACGCATCCCTGTATCGCTGAGAAAGCAGCTGCAAGCAGAATCTAATGCCCAACAGCGATCTTTAAATGCTCAAGTTAACTTTATTTTAAAGAAGTTTATGCAATTCTCGGACAATGTACAAATGAAAGATTAGTACAGTCATCGGCAGAAAAAAATAAAGGCTCATGATGGTGCATGAGCCTTTAAGAGTTGTCTTAATTTTGCGGTCAAGACAAGATCATTGTATTGAACATTGATTCTTTTATCAATGTTCAATGAGTGGTTTCTGCCTCTTTAAGTGAACCAAAGAGGTCTATAATTTATGCGTATCGAAACCGATAAGATTCGGCAGGCAGTCAGACTGCTCAATTTAGAATACAGTCAAAGGGAAACGGCTAAACAAGTCAGTATTTCCAGAGATTCTGTTAAAGTGATTTATGAAAAGTTAAAACTTTTTCCAATCCACAATAGTGAACTTAATTTATTTACTAACCTTGAATTGCTCGACTATTTTGAAATCTCTAGGGTCGCTAACTACCCAACAAGAAAAATATATCCAGATTTTGAGTATGTGAATCAAGAATTAAAAAAACGTGATATGACCCTTGAATTACTTTGGCAAGAATATATTGCTCAATATGCAAAGGGGCTTTCTTATTCACGTTTTTGTGAAGTATTTAGAAATTTCCAAAAGAAACGGCATTCATCCATGCGCCAAAGTTTTAAAAGTGGTGAAGCGCTGTTAGTGGATTTTTGCGGTCGTACAATGGAAATCACATCGCCATTAGATGGATCAAAAAGTTATGTTCAGGTATTTGTAGGTGTTTTAGGGGCATCCGCGTATACGTTCGCTTATGCAGTTCCGAGCCAAAAAGTGGAACATTGGCTCGAATGTTTTATTCAGGCATTTAAGCATATCGGCGGTGTACCAGACACAATTATCACTGACAATTTAAAGTCAGCCGTAATCAAGAACAATAAGTCGGGTTTAGAGTTTCAGAAGGATTTTGAAGATTTTGCTGCGCATTACGATTTTGCGATTATGCCAACTCGACCCCGTCATCCAAAGGATAAAGGGCTAGCGGAAGTCAGTGTACAAATTGTTCAGCGTTCAGTTCTTGCATCTTTACGCAATCAAAAATTTTTCTCTATTGACGAACTCAACCAAGCAATCCAACAAAAAATGGATATCATAAACCGTAAAACGACTCGCAGATTTACCATTAGTCGTTATGAACAGTTCTTAGCTTTGGATGGCAAAGACCTCAATCCATTACCTCTTTACCCATATGAATTGTGTACTTGGAAACGTTCGGTGCGGGTAAGTGAATTCTATCGCGTTGAGTATCAATCTAACCAATATTCTGTTCCCTATACATATGCGCATTTACAAGTCGATATCAAGATCATGCAATCCGCAATTCATGTTTTTTATGAACGTGAAAAAATAGCGGAGCATACGATCAATCAGGGGATCCATCAGGATATTTGTTTAGATGAGCATATGTCACCAGAGCATCTTGCGCAAAAAGGCCTATCCAAAGACGAAATCATTTTTTGGGCAAATCGTATGGGGTTACATACTTCACAGTATGTTAATCATATCCTCAGTCAAAAAAGAGACCTTGCCAAAAATATTAAATCATTAAATAAATTCAGAGAATGGGTCGTAGATAAACAAAAATCACATTGTTTGGAAGGCGCTTGTCAATTTGCAATGGAACGCCAGATTTTTACGCTTAAGCGACTTGAAAGCATTATCACGAATAATGCTTTCCTCATTCAAAAAACATCAGACATTCAACCGCGTCCACCAACACTACATCAAAATATTCGTGGTGCAGATTATTATTTGCAGCATTCAGGAGTAACAGCACATGCTTAAAAAGTCAGTTAAAGATAAGCTGGAACAGCTTAAGCTCAAAGGTTTTATTCGATCAGCAGAAAGCTCACTGGATCAAATGATCAGTCAGGAGGCGAGTATTGAAGAGTTCTTAGATTATTGTCTAGATGCTGAATTGAATGATCGAATAAATCGGAGAATTGAACGGTTATTTTCTCAAGCCAAATTCCGATATCCAAATGCAAGATTAGAACATATCGACTATGCAGCGGAACGGCAAATTAAAAAAGCAGATATTCATCGCTATGCGAGCTGTGAATGGATTAATGATGGTCGCGGACTTATTATTTCAGGCTCAACGGGTGTAGGAAAATCATGGCTAGCTTGCGCTTTTGGAGCAGAGGCTTGTCATCGCAGTTACAGCACGATGTATTTTAATGCGATTAGCTTATTTGATGAAATTGCCAATGCAATCACTTTAGGTGAAATCAAAGACTTCAAGAAAAAAGTATGTACTGCAAAATTGCTTATTATTGATGATTTTGGTTTAGGTGGATTTAATCAATCATTAGCACCAGCTTTTCTTGAAATTATCGATAAGCAATCTCAGAGCGGTGGACTTTTAATTACAAGCCAAGTTCCTAAAAAATTATGGTTTGAGCAGTTTCAAGATCCTACCATTGCAGATGCAGTCATGGATCGGATTTTACATAGATCTTATGAACTTGAGATTTTAGGCCGGTCGTACAGAGAGAAAATCTTTTCTCAAAAATAAAAGCTTATTTTTTTTAATTTGAGTGGCCGACTTGGAATAGGAATGAGTGGTAGACCACGAACAAGAATGGGTGGCCGACTTATCCAGTAATTTGCAATTTTTATTATAAAATAATGAGATAGATCATAATGACTGCTTTTAAGGCCTATGATATTCGTGGCAAACTCGACACTGAAGTTACCCCGAAATTTGCCTATGAGTTGGGGCGTGCCTATGCTGATGTGTTTCAACCTCAGACCATTGTGGTTGGCGCTGATGTACGTTTAAGCAGCAACAGTCTTAAGACTGCCCTCATTCATGGTTTAAATGATGGCGGTGTTGATGTCCTCGATTTAGGCTTAGCAGGCACAGAAGAAGTCTATTTTGCAGCACTTGCCCTAGATGTTGAAGGTGGCATTGAAATTACAGCAAGCCATAATCCCTTGGATTATAACGGTATGAAATTAGTAGGCAAACAAGCCCGTCCCATTGGCAAAGACACCGGTTTAACACAGCTAGAAACGTACATGCAAAATGGTGACTTTCTCCTGCCTAGCCGTCAAGGTGAGTGTCAAAAGTATGATATTGTGCCGCAATATATTGCCCACTTGATGGGTTATCTAAAGCCAAAGCTTAAACCGCTTAAAATTGTCACCAATCCCGGTCATGGTGCAGCCGGCCACATTGTTGATGCTTTAGAAGCTGCGTTTATGGCACACAATCTACCCATTGAACTAATTAAAATTCAACATCATCCTGATGGTCATTTTCCAATGGGTATTCCTAATCCTATGCTGGTTGAAAATCGCGTTGCTACCCGTGAAGCTGTGCTTGAACACCATGCGGATTTTGGCGTGGCATGGGACGGTGACTTTGACCGCTGTTTTTTCTTTGATGAGCAGGGTCAATTCATCGAGGGTTATTACATGGTGGGTCTGTTGGCACAAGCTTTTTTACAACAAGCCCCGCAACAAAAAATTGTGCATGATCCACGCTTAATTTGGAACACACTTGATATTATTGAGCAACATCAAGGGATTGCTGTAGCTTCCCAATCTGGGCATGCCTATATCAAGCAGGTTATGCGACAAGAAAATGCGATTTATGGCGGCGAGATGAGTGCGCATCATTATTTTCGTGATTTTGGTTACTGCGACAGTGGCATGATTCCTTGGCTATTGATGATGAATCTACTTTCAACACAACAATTGCCGTTATCAGCCTTAACCCAAACCATGCAACAGCGTTTCCCGTGTAGTGGCGAAATCAATTTTACAGTCAAAGATGCCCAAAGTACTATTTTGGCGTTAAAGATGCACTTTGCAGACCAAGTACTTGAACTTGATGACACCGACGGCTTAGGTTTTGATTTTGGTGCTTGGCGTTTTAATATTCGCGCCTCAAACACTGAACCCCTGTTGCGTTTGAATATTGAAACACGAACTGAGCAACAGCCACAGCCGATTGAATATTATATTCAACTGCTTACAGATTTAATTAACTTACATGGCTGAGGTGTATTTAGGGCTAAAACATTTGGATGCTTTGAATTAAACCACGGGTAGAGGCATCCAAATGGGATAAATCAGCGTGGGTATGAGTCAATACAGGCAACAAACTTTTGGCAATTTGTTTGCCTTTTTCAACGCCCCATTGATCAAAGGGGTTAATATTCCAAAGTACAGACTGTACAAACACTTTATGCTCATACAGCGCAATCAGCATACCTAAAGAATAAGGCTCTAAAGATTTCATTAGCATAGTGCTACTGGGTTGATTACCGCTATAGTGTTGATATACCGGCAGTTGATCAAGGTCTTCATTTTCTAAGGCATGATTGCCAAAAGCCAATAAACGCGATTGTGCCAGACAATTAGATAAAGCCAAATAATGTTGTTCAATCAGGGAGTTGGCATTTTCAAGTTGAAGCTGTTGCTGATCATAACGATGAATGGGTGCAATAAAATCACAACTGACCCGATTGGTACCTTGATGCAACAGTTGATAAAAGGCGTGTTGTGCATTGGGGCCGACTTCCCCCCAAATAATCGGACAAGTATGCATCTCAACAGGCTGATGATTGCGCTGAATGGATTTACCATTGGATTCCATTTCAAGCTGCTGTAAATACGAGGTGAAATATTTTAAGCGCCCATCATAAGGCAAAACAGCGTGGGTATTGATCTGTAAAAAGTTGATATTCCACATGCCAATTAACGCCATTAAAACTGGAATATTTTGTCGAAAATCGGCCAATTGGAAATGTTGATCGACAGAATATGCCCCCGCCAACAATCGCTTAAACTGTGCCACACCAATACTTAAGGCAATGGGAAGACCAATACATGACCATAACGAATAGCGACCACCGACCCAATCCCATAACAAAAATTGTTTGTCTGGGGTAATTCCCCATGCTGTCATTTTGTCGGCACGGGTTGAGATCCCAATAAAATGATGTTTTAAGAACAAACTTTGCTCCCCAAGACCAGCACTTAACCATAGTCGGGCGGTTTGGGCATTCGACAAGGTGTCAATGGTGCTAAAGGATTTTGAGGAAACAATAAATAAAGTTGTTTCAGGTCGTAGGTGTTGCAAAACATCAGACAGCTGACTGCCATCCATGGTCGAAACAAAGTGTAGACGTAGTCCCTTGGCCGTTTGGTGTTTAAAATCTGCTAACGCATGACTGACCATCATTGGGCCAAGGTCTGAGCCACCTACGCCAATATTGACCACATCTTGAATCACTTGTCCTGTAACACCGCGATATTGACCGGCATGAATTTGCTCAACCAGAGCAAACATACGTTGCAGTTGTGCATGTACTTCCGTACTTAAATCTTGATGTCGCTCGCTATATTCAGGTAAACGTAAAGCCCAATGCATGGCGGCACGTTGTTCGGTATAGTTAATTTTTTGTTGGGAAAATAATCGTTCAATCCAAGTATCGAGTTGTTTAGCTTTGGCAAAGCCAATTAATTCATCGAGCACCTCGTCATTTAAACGCTGTTTACTAAAATCAAAAATGATTTGCTCATGTTGTACCGATAAACGCTCGAAACGTTGTTGCTCTTGTGAAAATAACTCATATAAATGGCGCTGACGCATATCTTGGGCAAGCGCGTGTAAACGTTGTTGTTGGCTCATTGTCGTCCTACCCCAATATAAGCTAAACCTTGATTTTTGACATATTCAGGATGATACATATTGCGCCCATCGAGTAATAACGGGTGCTGCATACGATTGACCAGTTGACGATAATCTAAGCTCCAATATTGCCGCCATGGCGTGAGTACGCACAAAGCATGTGCATCGCTAATGGCATCATATTGCTGCTCACATAAAATTAGATCTTCGCGCTCGCCATACATGCTGGCAATACTTTGTAAAGCAGCAGGATCGTGTAAGCGAATAACTGCGCCTTGTGCCCACAACGCTGCAAGCATGGGGTGAATGGCAGATTGGTGAATACTTGCGGTATTTTCTTTATACGCAGCACCCCAAATTGCAATGGTTTTGCCGTTTAATTCGCCGTGAAAGTAGGCCCAAAGTTTGCGAAACAACAGCTCTTTTTGTTCTTCATTAATTTGCCATACCTGCTCTAATAAACGACTTCTCCCCCCTGCATCTGCCACAGCACGCGTTAGGGTTAGAATATCGTGTGAAAAATTTTCACCACCAAAGCCAATCCCTGGAAATAAATAATTGCCCCCAATCCGAGGATCGGCTGCCATACTGGCGCGTACATGTTGAATATCAACACCAATTTTTTCAGCCACAGTGGCTAAGTCATTAATAAAACTAATTCTGGCCCCTAACATGCCTGAAACACTCAATTTGCTAAATTCAGCATCCAAAATAGGCATACAAATATATTGTTGCGGCTGTGGAAATAATGCTCGCAATAGCTCTTGCACCTTGCTTAAGGTCTGTTGGCAATCACAACCGACCACCAATTGTTCTGCGTCAGTGAAGCTGCTTAATGCTTTACCTTCTCGGATATTATCTGGTAAGTAAACCCATTCATCTTGGTTTAAAATATCCTGTAGCTGAGCTGTGCCATAGAGACCAAAGGTAGCTGTGTTAATCATCAATTTAGGATGAATAATATGCCGTTGTTGAAGACGTTGAGCAAGGCGAATAGCCTGTTGTTCCTCATAGGCACCCAAACAGAACCAATATGCATCAATATCGGTGTCTAAGCAGTCAAAGTCACACTGCCTTAAAAAGCCAATCCGTTTTTGTTTAATCAGCATGACTTTTAATAAGTGATCTTCAAAATGATCCTCAAAATTCAGATCTTCTGCCAAATGATCACACCAATAGACTTGATGCCCTGATTCAGCCAATAAAGCGCTCATAACACCTGCATACAAGGTCTTCCCAAATACCACGATTTTCATAATATTTCTCTAGCGCTTATGCATTTTTGATCAATTCACACAGTTCATGTCCAAGGGTTGGATGCTGTTTGGCATAGTGTAAGGTCGCGCTAAAGTAACCTGCCGGATGACCACAATCAAAACTTTGCCCATGTAAGTGGTAGGCTTGTATCTGATCGAGTTGCACAATGGCATCTGTCAGTTGGATTTCGCCACCTTGTCCCGCAGGTGTGTTGGCTAAAATGTGTAAAATATCATGCGGTAGCACATAACGCCCCACCACTGCCAAATTAGAAGGTGCTTGATCCACCGCAGGTTTTTCAATCATGCTGTGAATGAAGGCGCTCTGCCCTGGTGTAAGTGCTTGATCAGTGGCCACAATGCCATATTGATCAACACGTTGTGGATCAACGGGTTCTACCATGATTTGTGCTATTTGATTGACGCTATAGGCATCAATCATCTGTTTTAAATTTGAATAGGGTGCATCAATTAACACATCGGGCAACAACACAGCAAAGCCTTCATTGGGTGCCAAACAGTGCCGTGCTGCGTAAATGGCGTGACCTAAGCCCAAGGCTCTGCCTTGACGTACACTGCTCATGGTGACGTGTGGTGGAATGACCCGAAGACCCTGTAACAATTCAGGCTTATCTTTATTGAGCAAGTGCTGTTCCAGTTCAGCATGGCAGTCAAAATAGTCCTCAATCGAAGTCTTACTCGAATGCGTGACTAAAATGATGTGCTCTATGCCAGCATCAATCGCTTCTTGCACTACATAATCGATTGCCGGGCGATCAATAATACTGATCATTTCTTTAGGAATCGCCTTACTGGCAGGTAGTAGTCGTGTTCCAAACCCTGCAACTGGTAAGATCGCTTTTTTTATCATTTTTGAACATCATGTGATTATTCTTAGAGTATCCCAACATAATATAAAAGCGCCAAGATCTCGTCTTTACTTACAAAACCTATAACAAAAATTAAAACTTGGTTTAAATTGATTCAGGCCAAGTGTGATTTTTAAGTGAAATTTCATCTAAAGTTGAAGGTCAAATGGTGATAGAAAACATTTTTATTCAAACCCTCACAATACTTATACAATTTTAAGCGCATTTACCTCTATAAAAATAGTATTAAATTCAGCATCATAGCTACATAAATTTGACTTGGATTCTAACATGCAACACTTAAAAAAAATAAGCTTGGCATGCCTACTTGCAGCCAGTGCCATGACACCGGCTTTTGCCAAAACTCAGGTACAGGCCGTTGAGCAGGTTGATTTAAATAAGTATTTGGGCCAGTGGCACGAAGTAGTACGTAAGCCTTTAATGTTCCAAAAAGACTGTGCCTACAATGTCACCGCCAATTACAGTTTAAATGCCAAAGGGAATGTTGCTGTAGATAATCGCTGTTACAAAGCAGATGGCAGCATGAAGCAATCTAAAGCCGAAGGTTTTGTCCAAAATGCACCTGCCAACTCAAAATTAAAGGTGAGCTTCTTACCTAAAGCCATTCGTTGGATTCCAGTGGCACGCGGTGATTATTGGGTGCTTAAAATTGATCAAGATTATCAAACCGTGTTAGTGGGTGAGCCAAACAAGAAATATTTATGGGTATTATCGCGCGATCCGCAGCCTAACCAAGCCGTGGTTGACGAGTACCTCAACTATGCCAAGTCATTGGGCTATGATTTAAGTGATCTGATCTATACTCCTTATAAACAACAGTAAATTTTACATCATAAAAAAAGCAGCTCATGGGCTGCTTTTTTTATGGCACTCATTTTGCTTATTGGTATTACGTTTTATATAAAAAGTATGATCAATATGCGACGTTATGAGCTACGTAACACAATCTCTCAGCCCGCAACAAAAAGTATTGTTCGGCCTTGGCTCATTTTTAATTCCAATTTTAATTTGGTGTGCCATGAGCTACATTCCAGCTATTTGGCATCCGCAAGTACATATTACCGATGTAGGGAGTAGCACATTTTTACAACTCGATAGTCGAGTTGAACGCCATATCTTTACTGAACAAGCACAACTTGCAGTCGATCAAGGCCTGACCCCACCCCAAGGCGTACTTAGTAATCCAATTTATTTACCTGCACCGCACGAGGTTGCCACTGCATTGGTCACGGCATTTATCACACCACCTGCACAAGCAGGCGCACCTTGGTTTCACCAAAGTCTGTGGCACAGTATTCAATTGGTATTTAGTGCCTTCTTTATTTCATCATTGATTGGCATTCCTTTAGGTATTTTGTGTGGATTTTCTAAAACCATCTCGCAATTGATTGAACCTTTTGTTGAGTTTTTTCGTTATTTGCCTGCGCCTGCTTTCGGCGCACTGGCAGTTGCGATTTTAGGCATTAATGATGCACCTAAAATTGCCATTATTGTAATTGGTACACTTTTTCAACAAATTTTAATTATCGCCAACACCACAAAAACCGTCGATAAAAGCCTCATTGAAGCGGGTTTTACCTTAGGGACCAGTAAAACCAAGGGTTTATTTTACGTCGTGATTCCAGCTGCATTACCTGACATTTATCGTGATTTAAGAGTGCTATTAGGTTGGGCATGGACCTATTTGATTGTGGCAGAGCTTATTGGCAGTACCTCAGGAATTACTTGGTTTATTACCCAACAAGCACGCTATCAAAATTTTGATAATGTTTTCGCCGCAATTTTGATTATTGGCATGATTGGTTTGGTATGTGATGTCTTACTGATGAAATTAGGCCAGCGTCTATTTAAATGGAAAGGAGCAAAAGCATGACAAACTCGGTTTACTTTGAGCAGATTTATCAACGTCCTGTGATTTTAGAAGCTAAAAATTTAAGCCAAGTCTTCCAACAAGGTCAAACTGGGCGCACCATTTTAAATCAAATTAATTTACAAATTCATAAACGTGAGTTTATTTGTATCATTGGTCCATCTGGTTGTGGCAAATCAACCTTGAGTCGTGTGGTGGCAGGCTTAGATGGCTACACCAGTGGTATGTTATTGGTCGATGGCCAAACCGTGACCGGTCCAAGTCCTGAACGTGGCATGGTGTTTCAAGGCTATACGCTATTTCCTTGGAAAACGGTCAAAGAAAATGTGATGTTTGGTCCCTTAATGAAAGGAGAAAGCCATCCTTTGGCTGAGGCTCAAGCGCGTGAGTGGATCAATATCATTGGTTTAGAACAATATGCCCATCAGTACCCGCACCAATTGTCAGGTGGCATGAAGCAACGAGTTGCGATTGCGCGTGCCTTGGTTAATCAGCCCAAAATTTTACTCATGGATGAACCTTTTGGCGCACTTGATCCACATACACGCCAAAAAATGCAAAAGCATCTGATGGATTTATGGGCCAATATTGATATTACGATTATTTTTGTCACGCATGATATGGATGAGGCTATTTTATTGGCAGATCGTATTGTGGCGCTCAAAGCCAATCCCGGTGAAATTAAAGAAATTATTGAGGTTGATTTGCCCCGTCCGCGTGATATAGAAGTCATGCAAAGCGATGCCTTTAAGCGGTTAAGACAACGCGTTGACGCTTTAGTGCATGTAAGTGAAGAGACACTTGATCCTGCACTTGCAAATTTGCCCAAAATTCCAAGAATGACACAAGTGAGTACCAAATGAAAAATGGCTGATCTATATGATCAGCCGCTTAATTTTTATTAAACGACGAGCAAACATCATCACGGCTCATATTTTGCAGACTCAGCACTTCAATGTATTTAGATCAATCCTTACTAGATGGCTTGCTCATTAAGGTTTTTGAATATTGCTGTAAAAGTGCATAAAAAAACCTCCCGTAGGAGGTCAAGTTAAGCGTGTGGGCAATAACGTTGCCA
The DNA here is from genome assembly GCF_947626835.1 of uncultured Acinetobacter sp. Classification (GTDB taxonomy): domain Bacteria; phylum Pseudomonadota; class Gammaproteobacteria; order Pseudomonadales; family Moraxellaceae; genus Acinetobacter. The sequence continues at coordinate 52,897 of NZ_CANQTS010000009.1, forward strand.
ATCATGTTGCAGCTTTTCCCATTCTTCACCTAAAAGCTGTTCACTATAATAGATACAATAAGTTGTATCAGGATATTCAATGACATGCTTATACAGTTCGCCAACCAATGACTTATAAATACAATCAGGAAAATTATCGTCTACATCAATCGGATTAAAGTCATAATCAAAATATGCATTTTTCTTGGCTTCAAAGGCTTCAATTACGCTCATAACCATCTATCCAAATTTCAAAACAGCTAATCTACCTTATTTTAAGCACAATTTAAATTGAGCATTTTTAAAAAGCCTAGATGAAGAATGCTCATTGTACACAAGCACAGATAGAATGTTTTTTCGAGTTTAGCTTTTATCTGTTGTTAAATGATTGATCACTGGTTTATCTAAATTGATGATAGGTCATCTTCAGTCAACCTGATTAAACAAGTGACAAACAACCACTTTAGTCAAGTGCCTTGGTCGTCAAGGTATCACTTGCAATCCGCCCATCGACCAAGTTAATGGTACGGTCACAGGTGGCAGACAACCTTGGATCATGTGTCACCAGTAAAACTGCACATTCATGTTGGGCATTGACTTCACGGAATAATTCAAACACCTCACTGGCCGTTTGGCTGTCTAAGTTACCTGTGGGCTCATCGGCAAGCAGTAAGGCTGGTTGGGTAATCAAGCCACGTGCAATGGCAACGCGCTGTTGTTGACCACCGGAAAGTTGACTGGCTTTACGCTTGGCGAAGTCTTTTAAACCGACAGCTTCAAGTAAGTAATGTGCGCGCTCAATCGCCTGCTGATTGGGGCGTCCATGGACCAACATTAACGGCATCAGTACATTTTCAAGCACGCTAAAGGCTTGAATCAGATGATGAAACTGAAATACAAAGCCTATGCTTTGCCCACGTAAGCGCGTGCGCTCTTGGTCATCCATTTGACTGGTGGGTTGACCAAGTAAGTAAATTTCGCCACTTGTAGGTTGATCAAGTAAGCCTAAGATATTAAGTAACGTACTTTTACCCGAGCCTGAGGGGCCAATTAAAGCTGCAAAGTCATGCCGTTGAATGGTGAAATCAATGCCATGTAGAACCTCAATTTCATTGGGTTGCCCAATATTATAGGATTTTTTTAACTGCTCTAAGCGTAATACTTCAGGAGAGCTAGACATGACGGATGGCCTCTACAGGATCGAGTCGTGCAGCACGGCGGGCAGGAATGGCTGCGGCAATTAAACCACTTAAGGTGGCCAACAATAAAGCTGCACTAATTAAGCTTGGTGAAATTGGAATATAAAATAAACCCGGTCCAAACTGATTAAATGACCATACTAAAGCGTAACTGGTTAATATCCCCATCACTGAACCTAATAAGCCAAATACTGCGCCTTGAATTAAGAAAATTACCAAAATTTGATCACGACTGGCACCTGTAGCACGTAAAATACCAATTTCACGCGTACGCTGTACCACACTAATTGATAAAACACTGGCAATTGCAAATGCCACTGAAATTGCCACAAATACAATAATCATATTGGTGGATAAACTTTGTGCTGAAATGGCATTCATTAATTGAGCATTACTGCCAATCCAACTGTCTGCTTTTAAACCCGTCAGACGGTGCATTTGTGCTGCCACCTCTTCTGCAGCAAAAATATCATCAATGCGTAGGTCAATGACGGTGACACCACCGGGTAAATTGAGTAAAGATTGCGCGCGTTTTAAATCAACGTAAAGGTAGCGTGAATCCAGTTCACGTATGCCAAGTTCAAAAATACCTGCCACATTCATGACCGCATTGACATCTAAACCATTGTCCAAACGAATTTTACTGCCTACACGCACACCTAGATCTTTGGCCATTTCACTGCCAATTAACACATCATCTGCTTTTAGACGAACTTGACCTTGGGTCAGATAATCTTGTAACGGTACAATACGTTGGTAGCGCGCTAAATCCACACCCATAATAGCCACTGATTGAATGGCATCGCCACGCTTGACCAAAGCCGGTCCAGAGACCATCGGTGAAACGGCTTGTAGTGTCTGAATTTGATCAAGATTACTCACCACTTCTTGCCAATTATTAATTGAGCGTAAGCGCTGTGCGCGTTGATCTTCATAGAGCATTTGTACAGTATTGGGCGGGCTAATGATCTGATTTACCTGCTGTGGTGCATGCAAACTCACATGGGCTTGTGTGCCTAAGGTACGTTCAATCAAATTAGCTTGTAAGCCTTGAATCAAAGCACTAATGAAAACAATCACCGCCACACCAATGGCGACACCACCAATAATCATCAGTGATTGACTGCGTCCTTCACGTAAAAAACCAATTGCAATCAGCCAATTGGTCCACAAGCGTCGAATATTCAATCTTGGCTTACCTGCTCAATGCGCACACGTTGTGCATCCTGCCCCTGATTTGGATCACGTAACACCTGATCACCTGCTTTTAAGCCGCGCAGTACCTCGCTTTTGGTGCTGCTTCTTAATCCCAGTTGTAGTGTTTGACGTTGTAGTCTTTGATCACGTACTACCCATACATCTGCTTGTGCACCACGCACATTAAATAAGGCATCATTGTCAATGACTAAGGCTTGATCACGTTGGGCAGTTTCAATATTGACCGATACCGTCATGTCCTGACGTAAAAATGCAGGCACAGGATCAACCGAAAGCTTGACATCTACCGTACCACGTTGTGGATCAATACGTGGCGCAATAAAATTAACTTGTGCAGGAAAAGCTTGATTTGGATAAGCATCTGCGATGACTTGTGCTGACTGTCCTACAGCCAAATAGGGTAAATTTTGTTCGTCCAGGGGGACTAAAATTTGGGTTGGACCCTCTATCGCGAGGCTAAATAAACTTTGACCCGGTTGTACCACATCACCGACCTCAACATTACGGGTCAAAATGGTACCGGCAACTTGTGCACGAACTTCACTTTTCGCCAATTGTGCTTTTAATGCATTCAGACGTTCCATTAAAGTGCGCTCTTCAATTTGACCTGCTGCTAAACTTTGTGCTTTTAGACGTGCTGCGGCTAGTTGATTCCGGGCTAAGCGTTCTGCCTCGCGCGCTTGTTCTTTTTCTTCCACAGACAGTACGCCAGCTTCGGTATTTTGACGACGTTTTGCTTCGCGACTGGCTTGTTCAAGCTGTAATTCAGCACTTTTAAGCTCCACTTGCGCTTGTGGATAACGCACTTGACGAAGCTCTCTTAAAGCATTTTCAGCTTCTTTCACTTGTGCTTTGACATCATCAGATTGAATCACCAACAGAACATCACCGGCTTTCACTTGCTGACCTTCTTCAACACGGCGCTCTAATACCACACCTGAAATTTGGCTCCCAATTTCGCTACGTGATACATTTTCAAGACGACCTGAAGCCACGACTGTTTGTACTAAGGCTTGGTTTTGCACACGATAAGTGGCAACAACAGGACCTTGCACTTTTTGCCAAAACACCCACAACACAACAAACAGTGCAATTGCTGCGAGTAACAGATATTTTTTCTTACGCAACAACATCAAAAGCACTCTCCTGGCTTAAGTGGGTTTATATTGACGACTACAGTAGGCACGAATCACCTCATCAGAGCGTAGCGCAACATGTTTGGTTTTACGACCTGTGACACGTTTACGCCATAATTTAAAACTGCTACTTTTCAGCTCTTGACGCATTAAGCGAATCACCGCTGCTTCATTTAACCCATATTCGCGTAAAATGGCTTCAAATGGGGTACGATCTTCCCACGCCATTTCAATGACTCTTGATACATCTACGGCTGTATGTGACATGTGATCCCCTCATGGCTTGACACAAACATCTGATTAAACTTTATCTTAAGTGACAAAAAGTGAAATATATGTGATTTTTTGTTGCTTAAATCTTGTTTTCATTGAAATTAATTACATGGATTGAGCTGTTATGAAAAAACAACATCTACCTCAGAAAATCTGTATCTGCTGTGGTTTGAGTTTTACTTGGCGCAAAAAATGGCAACGCTGCTGGGATGAGGTCAAGTATTGCTCAGAACGCTGCCGTAGGCAACGTGGTTTAAAATCTAAATAAACGATCAATTTTATAAATTTTATCTGTTTTACAATTGGATGGCTTTTTTTTATTCTAACAACAGACCAGGTAGCCAACCTTGAGGGTTGGTCTACCGACCAAATGTATAGTCATCCTTTAAGCCAAGCAATTCTCCCCTCTTTGCTTGGCTTTTTTTTTAACGCAGTGATTGTAATAATTGTGGATAAATTAAACCGTCTACATCAAGCTGGTGAGTATATACGCCTTGGTCTACATTAAACTGATTCACGTGATAAGTTGAGCCATAAATGGAATCAAATTGCTTTGATTTTTCAAATACTTTTTGATTGGCTTGAATGTCTAATAAATGCGTACCCTCCAACAATTGTTGGTATTGTGCTGCATCTACACCCACGCGTTTGGCCATAATATTGAGTGCATCTTGGCGTGTCTTGGGATCTTCAATGTAATGCACGGTACGATCCCAAATTTGGATTATTTTTTTCCAAGCTTCAGGATGACGTGCCAAATGCGTCATATTGACTGTTAAAGTGTCATAGATCAGACCGGGTTTGTCTTGAGATGAATAAATAATCTGAGCGCCTGCCACGCTGTTTAAAGCTTGATTGGCAACAGGCTGCCATACCGCAATAGCATCCACTTGTGGGCTGGCAAATACTTGCGGTAATTCGTTAGTGACGGCATTAATCAGCTTGACTTGATGTTCTTGAATACCAGCATCTTGCAGCGCAGTATTGAGTAAATGATGGTCAACGAGACCTTTTTCAACCGCAATGGTTTTACCTTTTAAATCAGCAATACTATGCACACCTGATTTAGCAATAATGACATCATTACCCGCTGAGTAATCGGTGGCCATAATCATCATGCCACGTGTACCGCCTGAGGCAACCACTAAATTATCACCATTAGAAATCGAAATCGCATCCAGCTGATTTGCAGCAAATGCATTCATAGAGGCAGAGTAATCAAACCATTTAAATTCAACTTCAAGTCCAGCTTCCTTAAACCAACCTTTATCAATGGCAATTTGCCATGCCACCCATCCTGGCCAATCGCTATAACCAATTTTAATGGGCTGCATGGTTGTTTGTAATTTGGTATGTTGACTCGGTTGTGGAATAGGTGCCGTTTTGTCACAGCCAATCAATAGCCCCACACTTGCATATAAGATAAAGCTCGTTATTTTCATCATAGCCCTCTGCTTGTATTTAAATCAGGTGTACTGGTTACAGATAAATGTGTGTTACGAGCAGAATTGTCAGTAGGCAGCTTGGCATATGCTATGTCTTGTCCTTGTTGCTGATCATTTTGTGCCAAAGGCGGCATAACAGCATCCATTAACTCCAAATGCCCTTTAATGACTCCTTTTAGGGCAATTAGATTTTGACTGATGCGTTTTAGGTCATGACTTTTACCTTGTAATAGCATCACTTGCATGATTTTTTGATCATCAAGTTGAATATGTTGTGAACTGATGACCTGCTTTAGATATTGTTGTTGCAAATCAATTATTTGATAGTGAATATTTTTAGATTGAATGCTATAGAGCACAGTGAGTGTACCGACCATGACCGCATTGGCTTGATCATTTTTGCTTACGAGTTGCTGATGGATCATCTCCACAATGGCTTGGGAGCGATTTTCGTAATCTGGCTGGACAATTTTTTTATCCAGTGCAATAAGTGTACTTTGCGGCAAAGTAATACTAATACGGGCAAGTTTAGATTTAGGCACTTGAATTATCTGCCTTATGTTGAGGCTGTACGATATATAGGCCGGCACGTGCAGTGAATAGGTTGGTTAAAAAGATTTTTACGGGATATAATTGTTTGAGCAGCATGAGCAAGTATCCTCCTAGTATGACGAAATTTATAATTTGTATGACTAAAAGGTTTGCATAAACTGTGCCAATTTGGGATTTTATTTGCTCAAATTGCATTGCGCTATGTTAAGTCTGATCTCACCACCTCATACATCTTTGTATTGACCTCCTCACTCACCTAAAAGAGCCACTAGATACTTAGCCCTAAGTGCATCAGATTAGCATGTCTGTGTTTATAATTTGGCGTGACCTAGGTTCAGTGGTTTTTATGTTGATGGGTAACTAGTGAGAACACTGCTGGCGATATACCACCTTAAAAACTATTCAAAATGGCCAACATTATTAATCCAAAAGTCATCGTGCAGGCATCATCCAAAGTAGTTTAAGATAAAAGCAGTAACATGCTGGTTTATATGAAAAGTACAATATAAAAGCAATCTCTGCACCTGTAGGACTCAAATTTGAGGTGAAAAGTGCCCATAAAAGCTAAACGCTTATACAATCTCAGCTCAATTAAGCACCTCAAATGAAGCAATAAAAGTTAAAATACAAGCTTTAGGATACGAGCAAGGCAGCCATGACCAAAGCACTTTTAAGCAAAAAACAGCAACGCTTATGCGTCGCTTTGGGATTGGTGTTTACACAATTATCTGCTTGTCAGATGGTGAGTATCCAAGAAGGTAAAATTGATCAAACCATACAATCACGCACACAAGATATTATCAATAGCAAACACTTGAGTGCAGATAGCATCAGTTTACTCACGCTTTTATCCTATACCCCAACTACCTGCTTAAGTGATATTGCCGCTTGTAGTGCTCATGTTTTGGCGCGTCAAGTGATTGCAGCTCATGAACGCTACAGTACATTAAGTGAATTATATTTAGCCCATGCACAACAGCTTGAAAAAAAACGTTTACTTGGCGCAGATCGTGAGCAAATTGCCAAAGCCTATGAGTTGAGTTTGAAGTATAGCTATTTGTATTTATTTAAATCTGGCTTAGATCCCAAACAGCACACTTTTGATTTGCGACAAATGCAAGGCAGAACCTTTTATAATTATTCATTATCCAAATTAATCACATTCAAATATCAAGCCCATCCAAGTGCTCAACTGCCCGCAGCATTTGGTGTAGGTTTACAAGAATATTATATTGATACATCGTTTTATCCGGCTTTAAAAGACTTAGCTATTCAAGGTTTGCAATCGAGTTATGTGTTAAATTTTTCAGGGTTTGATCGCGTTAATCGTCAAGATGGTTTAGGTGCAGAATTTATTGTGCTGAAAAAAGATCAAGCACCGATTGCCAATGATTTTGTTTTAGATCCACTTACTCATTATGCCCATCAAGACAATCCGCGTATTCATCAGCCAAAATACTTGTCTGTGACAGCTACAGTTCAACCTCTCCAACAAGATGCAACTGCTGAGCAAATCTTAAGCGCACAGATCCCGCTTAAAATTGATCTTTATGATCCATATCAATACAAAACTGGTCAAATCAATGGGCAGAGCTATACCCTGACAGCAAACTATACAGCGCCGTTTGCTTATTGGTTGGCTCAAAATCAATTGGGGAAATTTGGTTATCTAAGTTTACTTGATCGAGCAGAAACATTGCGCATGCCCCACCTTTATATGTTAGAGCCTTATCAAGCAAATAAAAAAGTTGTGGTTTTGATACATGGTTTAGCCAGTAGCCCTGAAACATGGATGAACCTGACCAATAATATTTTAGGTGATGTACATTTAAGACAAAACTATCAAATATGGATGGTGGCTTATTCAACCAATATGCCAATTTTTGAAAGTCGTTTTCAGATTCATGCTCTGTTAAAACAAGCTTTTGCACAAACTGAACAGGGTTCTGCTTCCAATCAAGATGCTGTTTTAATTGGACATAGTATGGGTGGAATTATTAGCCGTTTATTGGTCAGTGATGAGGATATTTCTCAGCAAGCGATTCCATTGATGAATTATGAACAATATACCCGTTTGCAACAAAACCCCATTATTAAGCAACGCTTTGACTTTAAAAATGATTTACCTTTTAGCCGCGCCATTTTTGTTGCAGCACCACATCAAGGCAGTGATTTAACGGATCGTTGGTATGTGGAGTGGGCCAAGAAATTGGTCAAACTGCCCACCTCTTTTTTTGATCAAGTGAATATTGAATTGACGGGCAGTACCAGCACGCAAGGTTTAATCCAAAATGGACCAGATGATTTAAGCCCTAATTCACGTTTTATGCAGCTCACTGCATATTCTTATGAAATTGGACAGATATTCTTACTGTGACTTGGACAGCGATTCTTACATTACTTGGACAGTGCTCAGCGATTAAAACGACTTTAGTCTATTCAATATTTTATCAGCAATTTTTACATTAGATCTGTATCCGGCTATATAGCTCTGTAACTTTTTCTTCACTTGAAAAATTACGTTTATCTACAATAGTCATTTTTCCTAGTAGATAGAAATCTCCATCACTATCAGATTTTAGAAATTCAAGTATATTTTTAGGAATTAATAAACTTGTACCAAGAGATGGGCCTAACTCTTGATAATTTGCTGGATACCAATGGTGGTTCCAAAAAATCCATTTGGCATTTAAAATGTCTCCACACTTGTATTCAATACTATTTTCTTTAATATTTACAATTGGCATATTATTTCCAATAGCAAAAGTTGGTGTCGTATAACCTCTTTTCAATAGATCTGTTTGCCAACGACCAACATCATTTGGATAGTGTAACTGTGACAAAGGCGTTATATCAAACATATGGCTTTGATCATTTTTAAGACAAGAATAGATTTCTTCTGAAGAAATATTGATATTGCTCAAGCTATGAAAAAGTTGAACTTCCAAATCAATACTAATATCTTTACTGGATCTAATTATAGGTCCTGAACCATAAAGTATTATCTCATTTTGCTGATTTATTGCATTGAGATAGCAATCTAATTCGTTAATATTATGAATTTTTTCAGTTTTTTCAAATTCAGCAATATGAGGCCATCCTATAGGTATCTGGGCTGATTGTAGATATACATATTTTTTAGAGTATGGGCTTACTTGATACGATAAAGTGATAGCTTCCTCATAAGACAAGTTCAAACATCTATATGCAAATGTAATAGTTCGTAGATAAGCTGACAAGACTATGGTTTCAGCATCCGATGAAATACTACACGACACTCTATCTTGAGGATAAAATTGCTCATTAATGAAGTTATAATGTCCAAAATAATTAATTTCATTTTTATCCCTTATCGATTCCCATTCAAACGCACAATGTGAAATGAGAGGATAATTGAGACTTTTTCCTAAATCTTTCAAAATATTTAAATAAATTGGCGCTAAGCCATTTTGGGCTTTCTTAAAATCTAGTGATTCTACAAAAGAGTTATTCTCGATTTTTGTATAAGAAGAGGTATTCACTTTAACTTCTAAGCTATAGCCAAGATCTTTTAAAATTGCATTCGATAAAATCGAATGCTTGTTGATGTTAAGTAACAATTCTTCCAAACTAAAATTCTGATTTTTATTATGAAAAAGTATAGATAGGTAATCCGTAACGTCAACTTCATACTTTAATTTACTTAAATGATTCAAATATAAAGAACGAAAATCACTATTTTCTTCCAATAAAATTGAAATTTGCTGTGCAGTCCGTAGTCTAGCCACCTTGTCTGGCCATTTGTAATACCAGAGAAGAATATGAGATGAAATTTCGGATTGTAAGAATTCTTTCTCGTTCCAATACAATTCCGATAAAGACAAATGAGCAATTTCTTCTTCTAAACATTCGAGCATAGTCTCAGTTACATTTTTAGCTAACTCGTGTTCCCCAACAGCAATATAGAACTTAACTAGTCCACTAGAAGGCGTGTAAAACCAGTCAACCAAATTACTATTTGATTTTTCGCCAACTAAAGAGTCTTTAAGAAATGATTGCCAATTTTTCTTATACAATTTGGCATAATTTAATAATTTTTCTTCTGCTTTAGAACCAGAATAACGGCTCCAGTATCTATTTTCTTGAATGCTTAAAATGGCTAAGTTATAGGATTTTTTTAACCCCCTAAGTCTTCTACTCAGCTCAAATATAGAGTCAAGACTTCTTTGAAGAACCCTAGGGAAATTAGCATCATTATTGATTAATTCAGTATAAGCTTGAAGAATATTTGATCCTTGCCCCTGTTCAACCCAATGACTAATCCAATTTTCAAGAAACTCTTCTTCATACCATATATTACGTGACTCAAGTTCATTACAAAGCTCTTTTAATGACTCAGGTGGATAATGACAAATATCAATATCTATAGGCTTTGTTTCATATGAGGAGCCATTATCAGAGTCTCTAGGAGCTGGAGGAAAGCCTCCTAAAAATTCTATTTGTTCATCAAAGAGTTTTTTTAGTTCAATATTATTTTCAGATCTAACCTCAAGTTGTTTTAGAACTTCATAATTTACCTGAGATTTTAACAATGCTTGATCTAATGGAGAGGAAAGTGGAAAAAACTGTACGAAGCTTTCCAAAACCTTATTACATAAAGACCAATTATGCTCATTCAGATTATGCTTAAACTCATCAGCTAAACGTGTGGGTAAGTGCTGAGCTATAAGTCTAATTCTCCAGCCTGGGATATGCCTTATCTCACGCTCTGTAAAATCGAATATATCATTGGTAAAAGGTGATAACCGTCTAATCCAATCAGATATATTACCCACCTCATGATTACCACATTCATCAATAGACTCATATAACTCATGTAATGTTGTATCTTTTCTATATCCATACCCTAAGATATGCTTAGCTGTAAGAGCCATTCCATGACGAGTTTGCTCTTCTAAATCATACATAAAAGAAAGTTTAGTAATCTCAAAGCATTCATTTGTTAGTGTGGAAGTATTATCTTTTTTTGCTGAAAGATTCTGAAAAGCATTAGAAATAAAATCCGATACTAGTTTTCTAGAAAGGATATGTGAAACATTATGATCAACGGCAAATGACAACCAATTTAATGGTAAAAACCACTGATTTTTTGTGAGATCTAAGATCTTTTCTTCATCAATTTCTTCTAAAAGACTAATATTTTTTAATAATCTATAAAGAGTGATTGAAATGTAAGTTAAGCTTTTAGATATATTATGCCAAATGGATTGGCCTTCAAAATCTAAATCTATGCGATCTGGAAATTCAACTTCCTTAATTAAATCATATATATAGAATATATTGATTTTTTCACTACTATTAACTTTCTGAGCAATTTTTGATGCAGCATATTCAAAAAATCTTTCTGCATTTTTTGCGATTATTATTGAATCTAAATTATTGAAATTGTTGTCTATAATTACATAAGAATTAGTATAAAGAACTTTTGCAAATTCATAGAAAAAGATATTGCTATAATATTGATATGACACCTCTTTGTAAGAAGAAATTATCCTTCTTTCATAATTGAAATCATGAATGATTTTATTCCCACTTAAGAATTCAATTATATATCTATAAATATTATTGTTATAAATCTCTTTTTCAGGTCTATCATTTAATGATATTTCCAAATCACAACAAGCAAAAATGAAATTATTCCAATAATAATTGGCGGATTCTAGAGGGATATGATTTTTAGGAAACTCTAGAATTGAAGAGAGTGCATCTGCTTTGACAAGATTATCTATTATTCGAATGAAATATTGTTCTTTGTCATCAACTTTTTCTAATAACCAGCAAATTTTTTCAAGATTTGGCTCATCAGTATAAGTTAAACAGTCAAAAGCTAACCCAATAAGGTTGTCAATTTTATGACTTAGAGAGTCAACATCATTTTTTACATAGAATCTAATTCTTTTAATTATTTCTTCGAAGCATTTATCAATGATTTCTGGAGAATTTTTTCTGTTAAAAGCTACAGCAGAAATTTCCCCTTCATTCAATGTGTGAAGATGATCTATTCTCCAATCAGTTGAGACTCCCGAAAAATCATAATTCAAAGCTATTTTTATATATTCATGATATTCCTGAATCTGGAATTCAGGACCATTGAGAAAGCGGTGTTTTATTAAGCTTATTCTTACTAAGTCTTGAAATCTTTCTTGTATAAAAGCTTCTTTCTCTGCTATAGAAAAAATACGTTTTATATAGTCTTGTGAATAGCCCTTACATATAGAATCTATAAGCCAATCTCGTGTGATCCCTGTTAATAAGGGGTTTATATCACCTAATTGACTACTTATGACCCATTGCCATCCCCATTTCCAGAACTCAGGAGCATCATCATCAATCCATTTTTTAGCTTTTTTTAAAAGAGATTCACATTGATCTATATATTCTTTCTTATTCCTGAGGTGAACGATAATACTGCTATGAAAAGGAGTAATTCCACTTAGGCGTTTTTCAAATAAGAAACTTATCTCTTCAAAAGCCTGTGCAAACCCTAAAGAGTCTTCAAAACAATAGGCAAGGCTATTTCTATCAGGCCATAAAAAATCTACACAAGCTATCTGTAATAGAACTTGTTGAGCTTGAGGCGAAAGATTAATCCAAAGCGAATTATAGTATTGATTGATATCGCCTTGAGGACATACAGGTAATCTCTCGATTTCATACTTAGACAAATATTTATTTTTGTAGGTTAAAATCCTTAAGGAATAGATAAGATACAATGGATAGCCTGCAGAAACCTTATAAAAAGCTTCTGCTATTTCTTCTATCTGTTGTGATCTATATGTTTCATCATGATGAAACAAAATTGTTTCATTTTCTACCAAACATTCTAGCCAATTTCTTATAGCTAACATATCCATGGGAGGGAAAGTTAACCAATTTGAATCTCTAGGTATTTCAGAAAGCATCCTAGTTGGAAGTTTACTAGTGCTGATAGGTTGAGTACCAAAAATTAAACAAACTCTTTCTTTAAAAGGAAGGAGACGATTAACTAAATGTGATAATTGGTTTATATCAGTTCTTTCGCGCCCAACATGATCCAAACCATCAATAATAATAACTAATTGCTTGTTTTGTCTTTTAGCTTCATAAATAGCAGTATTCAACCATTTTTCTAAAGTATTCGATAATGGGTTTTCATCATTAAATCGATTAGGAAATAATTCCTTAAGTTGAAATTGAAGTGATTTTTCGGCATTCGCATATGAGATACGATCAATTTCACTTTGTGAAGAAAGAGAGTAATGATGACGTAAAACAGGTGTACCTTCTTCCATCAATTTCGTAGCGAGAAATGATAGAAATGTGCTTTTGCCCATTCCAGGTTTTCCACTTATAACCCAAGCACCTGTACTATGTGTTTTATCCCAAAGATTATTATGAAATTCTTGTGTAGGAGGAATATAGCCTTTAGGTATATCGAAAAATTGAGATAAGGATTGTGAATTATTAAATTTCAATAATTCTTCTATATGGTAGTGATAAATTAGACCATCCGGGCTAGGCTGATTTTTTCTTGTAGCCCAAATTGTTACACTTTTCAGAAAATGATACCAGCCTTCTAAATCTGTATGATCTGGTACTAATAAATCTTTTAACTTATTTTCATATTTCTGAATTGTTGGTTGGCTATGCTTAAAATTAAAATTTTTAAAGAAATAATTTGTTTTTTCTATACCACCTAATTGTTCATTGATAATTTCAAGATCTGAAGTGGAGATACGAGAAACATCAACAAATCCTGAATCTAGTAGTTGGGAAAATGTTTCATCAGGAATTCGATTTGTTACTAGTATAGCTTTCTCAAGTTGATTATTTGCACCATATTTATAAACATCCTTAGCCCATTTTTGGAGCATCGAAGTTCCATTTTCTTTTTTATTACATAACCATGAAAAATTTAGTTTTAAGTCATCTCTTTGCGCATCTATAGTAAATTTAACCTGGTATAACTCATACCTATTACTAGAATTAAGAGCAATTACATCATCAAGACCTTGGAATTTTTCACCAGCAACTGATGAACTTTCAATACTAATCCAGTGGTATTTATCAGGATTATGGTACCAATCAATAAGTAACTGAATACATAAGAGGTCTTGGTATTCATATCCCAATCTTGTAAGTTGTGATGATTTAATATTGTTAGACATTATGACACCTTAAGCTGAACAATATCTTTTAGTGAACGTATAAACTGAATATATCTTGTTTTAATTAAGTTTTTTTTCTTTTCTTCAAAAAAATCATAATCAAAATCAGTGTTTTGCAACGACCTTAAATATAAATCAATTTCAATAAATAATGTACTTTTAGCTTCATCCCCTAAACTATCTAAATAGTTATTGATTTCATATAATGGTAAAGAGTTTTTTGAAATAAATTGATCATATATGTAGGCATAACTTTCAGTAATTTTATCTAGATAATTACTTGTATCACCCCAAAACACTCTGTTTACAACACGATTAGATTCTTTGCTTTTTGAAAGAATACTGTTGAGATATGTATCATATAGACGATTTGATAAAACTCTAAATAAGCTAAATACTATATCATGTGAAGTCTCAATTCTTGTTTCTGAAAATATTGCTGTGGCACCTTTAATTAAAGTTAAATTTTGTAAAATAGCTTTAACGTACTTGTATTTTTCTTCAATACTTAGATCACTTTCTAATATATTTTTAATTAAACAAAATTTACTATCAATACATAGATTGAGTAAACCATTATTGAATAAAACACTTAAATCATTAAATGTTTCAAATTTATCTCTATTATAATAATCAACTTTAACCCCATTTGGTATGTTTAAAAAAACATCAATCAATCTGTCAATTTCTATTCTATTTCTTATAGAGTTAGTGGCTAAAATTATAGTGTAGAAGTTATAGCTAGCTTTAAGTGTATTTTCTTTTAAAATATAATCCCACGATGTCCAAGAGTCTATGAATCGTGAATAAATTAAATATCTAAATTCATTACTCACATTCAACTTATTATTTAAATCAAAAACTGTTACATGATGCATTTCAAGTAATGTACTCAAGTAATCAGATCCCTCCCTCCTAGATAATCTACCTCCGATATAATAATATATATAAAGCATTCTTCTAACTAAATGAATATTATTATAATCTAATGTGCTATCTATAATTTGCCTAATTTCACTAATAAAAAAATTAAGATCATTGACATCAAATTTATGCTTTATATAGTTAATTTCTATGAAATTTACTAATTGAATATCTAACTCTTCTACTTGAGAAATACTTTTATTTTCAACAAGGTATTTCAATTCATCAATAATTACTAAAAAACCATCTCTAAGTCCTTCTTTATTATTGTATGTATATTTTATTATTTCTTCTATCTTCTTTTTTGCATATATAAAATCCATGGTTTTAGATAAAAAAACATAAATGATATAAAGATTAAAAACAAACCAAATTAAAAATAAAAATTGGGCTATTTTAAATAAAGGAATATTAAAAAATGAATCAAAAATAAATAGAAAAGCATAAGATGCTAGAAGTAAAAAAGAGCTACTTGCTAGAAGATTAAATCCTGTATGAACTTTATAAATATTCATTAATTTATCTGAACTTGCTCTTCCTACGCTGGCTAAACTTACATATGCAATAACAATAGGGAAGATTAAACCGATCAGAGTTGCTTGAGCAGCAAATAAATATAATGATGCATTCTTTAAATCATTAGAAAATGTATTATTTTTACCAATATTTAATGAAATATATTTATTTAAAATATTGATATCTAAAGTTGAAAAAAGGTTATATGAAAATATAAATAACGCGCAAATTGTAGATATATAGACGGTTAGAAAAATATGAAGACTAATAGTTAAAAGGTATAAAATATTATAACTACTAATTTCGCTTAAAAATTTTTCTTTCCCTTTGTAAGCGTATAGCTTTTCTAATTTTTCTTGTGTCACAGATTACCTGACCAAATCTTCAAATTGAAATACATTAGCTTGGGTTGACGCAAATCCCGTCAACTATATGATTATACTTTAAATTTCTATTAATAAGACATATAGCGGACTATATTTGACTATTTTTTAAAAAATTTGAGTGCATGTACATCAAGTATTAAGGTAATAATTCTTTTGCACTTGCACCTAAGACCGAAGCAATTTCATATAATTTTTCGACAGTAAGATTTACTTCCCCACGCTCAATCCTCCCCATGTAGCTTCGATCAATACCACATTGAAGCGCTAGAGATTCTTGAGTAATACCTTGTTGTGTTCTTTGTTTGCGGATTAATTGTCCAATTTCAACTGATAATTTTGTCATTTGAAACTAATTGCTCAAAAAACAGAAATATCACCAATTGAGGACTATATATCCACGGACTATAATCCTCTTTTATTTTTTAATGAAAATTCATATGTTTGACTTTTATCTACCACTGGCTTTGTTGCACAAAGATTTGAAATGCAAAGCGCCCCTAATTGAGCCAAATTTAAGGCGTAACTTGGGTAAGTGG
>NZ_CANQTS010000010.1 GCF_947626835.1 uncultured Acinetobacter sp.
TCTGAAAAACGGTTTAATTTCTGATATCTCATGAAATTTATATGGAGGTGATTTTTACTTTCGCAAGAGGTCTATTGATTTAAACTATAATCTTAGTCTCAAAAAGACTTATGGTAGGTATTTGGTAGGTTTTCTTTGCCTTTTAAAGTTTAGATACTCAAAACAACGGTGAGGCTCACCGAGCATAATCACAACAATACGAAAAAAGGAATTTAACTATGGCGTTTAAACATCTTGCCGACCAAACCAACGGCTTTTATATCCCATGTGTATCTTTATTTGGACCTGGCTGCGTTAAAGAAATTGGCAATAAAGCCAAAAGTTTAGGTGCAAAAAAAGCCTTAATTGTGACTGACGCCGGTTTGTTTAAATTTGGCGTGGCTGACATTATTGCCGGTCATTTAACCGAAGCTGGCGTACAAAGTCATATCTTCCCCGGCGCGGAACCGAACCCAACCGACATTAACGTGCATAACGGCGTAGATGCCTACAATGAACACGGCTGTGACTTTATTGTCTCTTTAGGTGGTGGTTCATCCCATGACTGCGCCAAAGGCATTGGCTTAGTGACAGCAGGTGGCGGGCATATTCGTGACTATGAAGGCATTGATAAAAGCACGGTACCTATGACTCCCCTCATTGCCGTGAACACCACCGCAGGTACAGCCTCTGAAATGACACGCTTTTGTATCATCACCAACACCGACACGCATGTCAAAATGGCAATTGTCGATTGGCGCTGTACCCCACTGATTGCCATTGATGATCCAAAACTGATGCTGGCCAAACCTGCTGCATTAACGGCGGCTACAGGTATGGATGCTTTAACCCATGCAGTTGAAGCTTATGTCTCTACTGCGGCCAACCCAATTACCGATGCATGTGCTGAAAAAGCCATTAGCATGATCAGTGAATGGCTGAGCCCTGCGGTAGCCAATGGTCAGAACTTAGAAGCGCGTGATGCCATGAGCTACGCGCAATACTTAGCTGGTATGGCCTTTAATAATGCATCACTTGGTTATGTCCATGCCATGGCACATCAATTAGGTGGTTTTTACAACTTGCCACACGGCGTATGTAATGCTGTTCTGTTACCGCATGTATGTGAATTTAACTTAATTGCCTGCCCAGATCGTTATGCCCGTATTGCAGAATTGATGGGTGTAAACACTTACGGTTTAACCGTCACTGAAGCGGCACATGCTGCAATTGACGCCATTCGTACCTTGTCTAAATCCATTGGTATTCCGGCCAGTTTATCTGAACTGGGTGTCAAAGAAGAAGACTTAGATGTGATGTCACAAAATGCACAAAAAGATGCCTGCATGCTGACCAATCCACGTCAAGCCACCCATGCCGATGTAGTCAATATGTTTAAAGCAGCCATGCAAAGCCCTGATGCCGGTATTGTGAACTTTAAAGCGGCAATGTAAGTTTTTCCCAAGTTTTAGGCTTACATGCTTTTTGGGTCAATCCCCTCTTGAGGGGTTGACCTTTTTTTTATTTGACAAGCAGTCGTAACCTGATCAAAGATGCACGTTTACAACAATAACATGTTACACAATTATGGCGAGTCTCTTACAGTTTCCCCTTCACTATGACACTGACCCCTTAACCGGCTTTGACTGTGCCACTATAAACTTGCCAGATGACCATGAAGGTGCTGTGATTGCCAAACTGATTCGTCACACTGCCCCACATCGCACCCCAAAAGCGGTACTGTATATTCACGGTTTTATTGACTATTTTTTTCAAACTGAACTTGCCCAGCAATTTAATGAACACGGCTATGATTTTTATGCATTAGATTTACGTAAATACGGGCGTGCTTTGTTGCCGCATCAACGGGCTTACGATGTACACGACTTACGTGAATATGATGCCGAAATACATCAGACTTTAGATGTGATTTGGCGCGAAGGTCATCAAAGCTTAATTTTAGCTGGACATTCCACCGGTGGCTTAATTTGCACCTCATTTGCTGCACGCCACAGTAAACACCCTTTGATTAAGGCTTTATGGCTCAATAGCCCTTTTTTTGATTTTAATTTAAATCACTCAGTGCAAAAATTCTTACTGCACCAAGTGGTGAAATTGGCAAACATGCTGCCTAATTTAGCCGTGCCTAGTGGCTTAAATCCTTTATATGTACCGAGTTTGCATCAAGACTTCGATGGTGAATGGTGTTTTGATTTAAAGCTTAAACCGCAACATTATCCATGGGTGCGTTTAAGTTTTATTCACGCAGTCTATCGCGTACAGCAACAGTTACAGCAAGGTATCTCGCTGCACCTACCTACGCTTGTCATGCACAGTCAAAAAAGTAGCGCACCCAGAACAAAGACCAAGGAGGTTAACCATAGCGATATTATTTTAAATGTCGATGACATTGTGCGCTGTGCCAAACAGATCCAAGGCGATGTCAGCATTGTTGCCGTGGAGGGCGCATTACATGACGTAGTGCTGTCTCAACCCGCTGTACGCGCTTTTGCCTATCAACAACTTTTTGCATGGTTACAACAAAAAGCACTTTAATGGGCTTTATACTTGAGTAAATTTTGATGTACAGGATGCTCCATTGGCATCAGTTCAATCAGACGTTCAATAGCATCAATTGCCTCTGGACAACGGGCTAAATGTCTGAGCAATACATCGGTTTCATTGGCTTTAAAAATCGCATCACTTAAGCGTGATTCTAAGCAATCACGCCATGCTGACAAAAATGGACTTTCCGTTTTGGACAAAAATACGCCCGAGCAAAGTTTTAAAGCAGCAGTGGTCGCACCACGATCTAAAGCATGTTCGGCTTGTAAAAAGTCAGCTTCTACATCTGCCAATAAACGATAAGGACGTGAGCCCAGCAAGCCCCCCAACAGTTCTCGCAATTGTGACATTTCTGCTTTTAAAGTCCCCATACTCACTTTACGCTCACCATATAAAGCTTGATGCAAAGAGTCTAAGCTTAGACCTTGCGGGCACAGCGCTAAAATAGTCAAGATTTCAATTTGACGTGGGGTAAGCACTAAAATCTTACCGTTAAACAACACTTGCGGCACACTAAAAGCACGGATATACAAATGCTGGCGCTGACATTGCAGTAATGCGGTTTGAATGATTGCCGCACAGCGCTCTGCTGCGAGCACCCCTAAACTATTGTGCTGATCCCAAATGGTCGACAAATCCACCACGCCTAAAATTTGTTTTGAATATGGATCTGTGATGGGGGCGGCATAACAGACCCAATTTTGTACCGAGGGCATATAGTGTTCATTAGAAAATACCCAGCTCGATTGCTCGGTCTTGATACTCAAAGCCAAAGCATTGGTGCCCACCAACGCCTCACACCACTGCCCGCCTTGTACAAAATGCACATTTTCTGCCTCGCGTTGCATCTGTCCTTGTGCGGCACTCCATAAAATGGTGCTGCCCACATCAGCAATGGCTAACACCATATTGGCCTGTGCTGCAATGGCTTTGAGCTCATCTTCACAATAGGCTAAGGCATGTTGTAATGGACTCGGCTGTGTATCTAAGCGAATTAAAGGTGCTGCCATACGTTCTTTGGGAATATCAGCACGGGCTGAGCGTTGCCATGAGCGTATGATGCTTTCGCCTAAAACATGGCTGTGTTGGGTCAGACTGTGTGGATTGTGCTTAAATTGTTCAATTTGTTGTCTTTTTTCAATCAATTGGCTTTTATTCATTTTTTTATTCCTTGAGACCACACTCAAAAACGCGCATCCTACGCATTGCTTATGTAAACAATTGTCTTGATCTTGTAATAGGACTTTTGCCTACCTTTTTCCAACCTTATGCTAAGTATGCTTTTCACTATATTCAGTTGATGAATGTTTGTCATTAACCCTGACATATTACACCACGCAAAGGAAAATAAATATGCGCTATATCGATCCAAATCAGCCGGGCTCAAAAGTACAGTTCAAAGCTCAATACGACAACTTTATTGGTGGCGAATGGGTAAAACCCGTTAAAGGTGAATATTTTGACAATATTTCACCAGTAGACGGCAAAGTATTTACCAAAGTGCCACGTTCTTCTGCTGAAGATATTGAACTTGCACTGGATGCTGCACATAAAGCCAAGGATGCTTGGGGCAAAACTTCCCCAACTGAACGTGCCAACATTTTACTTAAAATTGCTGATCGTCTTGAAGCCAATTTAGAAACATTGGCCGTGGCTGAAACGTGGGACAACGGTAAGCCCATTCGTGAAACTTTAGCTGCAGATATTCCACTGACCATTGATCATTTCCGTTATTTTGCCAGCTGTATCCGTACCCAAGAAGGTGGCATTTCTGAAATTGACCATGATACCGTCGCTTATCATTTTCATGAGCCACTTGGTGTTGTCGGCCAAATTATTCCGTGGAACTTCCCAATTTTAATGGCGGCGTGGAAATTGGCACCTGCTTTGGCAGCGGGCAACTGTATTGTATTAAAGCCGGCTGAGCAAACCCCTGTTAGTATTTTGGTGTTAGCGGAGTTAATTCAAGATTTGCTTCCTGCTGGTGTACTCAATATTGTCAATGGTTATGGGGTTGAAGTGGGTCGTCCATTGGCGACGAATCCACGCATTGCTAAAATTGCCTTTACCGGTTCAACGGCGGTGGGTCAATTGATCATGCAATATGCAACGGAAAATATTATTCCGGTGACCTTAGAATTGGGTGGTAAATCACCAAACATTTTCTTTGGAGATATTTTAGATCAAGAAGACGAGTTCTTAGACAAAGCTTTAGAAGGCTTTGCCATGTTTGCCCTAAACCAAGGCGAAATTTGTACGTGCCCTTCACGTGCCTTGGTTCAAGAAAGTATTGCTGATCAATTTTTAGAGATGGCGGTTGAGCGTGTTAAACGTATTAAAACCGGTCATCCGCTAGACACCACCACCATGATTGGTGCCCAAGCTTCACAAGAACAACAAGATAAAATCTTAGGCTGTATTGCGACAGGTCGTGAAGAAGGTGCACAGGTGTTAACTGGTGGTGGCGCGCGTCATGAAGTGGGCGAAGGTTTTTATATTGAACCCACCATTTTTAAAGGTCATAACAGCATGAAAACCTTCCAAGAAGAAATTTTTGGACCGGTACTTGCAGTGACTACATTTAAAGATTTTGAAGATGCCATTAAAATTGCCAATGACACCATTTACGGCTTAGGCGCAGGGGTTTGGTCACGCTCAACGCATACTGCTTACCGTGCTGGTCGTGCAATTCAAGCCGGTCGCGTATGGACCAATTGCTACCATATTTATCCTGCACATGCAGCCTTTGGTGGTTATAAGAAATCAGGCATTGGCCGTGAAAACCATAAAATGATGCTTGATCATTACCAACAAACCAAAAACTTGTTGGTGAGTTACTCAACCAAACCTGCAGGTTTCTTCTAAAACCCGGCATAAAAATAGCGAACCCAAGGTTCGCTATTTTTTTAACTGATTTTTAAGCGTTTAACATTTGTGACGAAGCATGGCCTTTTTTAACCACTCAACCAATATTTTAAAATTTTGTGGCTTGCCTTATAAACACAATGAAAATATCACTTAGGCTATTTAGCTGCCATACGAATGGCACCATCAAAACGAATTACTTCACCATTTAAATAGCTGTTTTCAATAATATGTGCCGCTAATTTGGCAAACTCATCTGGCTGCGCCAAACGATTTGGAAATGGTACCATCGCGCCTAAGGCTTGTTGCACATGTTCAGGCATGGCGGCAATCATAGGGGTGTGCATAATACCCGGTGCGATGGTCATGACCCGAATGGCATCGCGTGCTAGCTCGCGCGCTAAAGGCAAGGTCATGGCGACAATCGCACCCTTAGATGCAGCATAAGCAGTTTGTCCAATTTGACCCTCATAAGCGGCAACCGACGCGGTATTAATGATCACACCGCGCTCTTGATCCTGCAATTCTTGATTCGCCATCACTTGCGCGGCAAAACGCAGCATATTAAATGTGCCCGTAACATTAATATCGAGTACTTTTTGAAACAGGCTTAGGCTGTGCAAGCCATCTCGGCCTAAAACCTTGGCAGAAGGTGCAATTCCGGCACAATTAACCAAAATATCTAAACGCCCTTCTTGTTGTTGTAATTGTTCAAAGAAGGCAGCAACGTGTTGTTCTTGCGTGACATCTAAACTGGCAAAGCGTGCTTGCTCACCTAACTGTGCTTGTACGGCCTGACCTTGTTCGGCATTTAAATCGACCAATACCACTTGGGCGCCTTGCGCTATTAAATGTCGTGCAGTGGCTTCGCCTAAACCCGATGCGCCACCTGTTACTACAGCCACTTTTCCTTGAATGTGCATGTTATTGTTCCTCATATTTTTGCACTCGACTTAAGCCTCAGAGTAATCAGTCTGCTTTTTAAGTACAATTTCCAAAACATGCAGCCGTCGTGATGGATTTGAACAATACCCAATAAGGACAATCAGGTGAGCCATAGACCCGAGCACAGTATTTGTATCAGTCTTGTGCATGAAGCTTTGCAATCGGCAAAAGCACAAGGTATAAACATGACTTTGTTGTTACAACGCGCCAATATTGCCGTAGAACTGCTTGCTTTACCTCAAGCACGGGTTGCGATTGCCAACTATGCACAGCTTTGGATTGCGATTGCAGATGCCATGAATGATGAATTTTTTGGACTCGATCGCCGCGCTTTAAAACGTGGTAGTTTTCAGCTCTTAACCAAATGGCTGATTCATTGCAAAACCATTCAACATGCCCTTGAAGAAACTTTGCAATTTTTTAATGTGTGTTTTGAGGATTTATACGGTGAATTGCGCTTAGTACAAAATAGCGCGCAGATTGTGATTGTAGATCAACGTCAAAGGCAATCTATGTTCACTTATGCTTGTTATTGGATGCTGATTCATAGCTTACTGTGTTGGCTCAGTGGTCAACGTATTGTGTTAAATTGGATGTCTGTTCAAAGCAGCATGCCGCTTGCACACGCTGATTATCAAACCCGCTTTTGTTCCGATATTCGCTATGAAAGTGCTGAAAATATCTTAAGCTTATCGTTGGATTATTTAAGCTTACCCATTAAGCAAGATGCCCACTCACGTGATCAGTTTTTACAAGCCACCCCAGCCAATTTATTGGTACGCTTTAAAAACCCTGCCGCTTTAAGCCAACAGATTCGTAAAAATTTTTTACATACAGCGCCGCAACATTGGTTAGAATTTCGTGCTTTGGCGCATGCACTGCATATGTCTGAGGCAACTTTACAACGGCGCTTAAGAGCAGAAGGCATAAGCTATCAACAACTTAAAAATGAAATTCGCTGTGAGCGTGCCATTTTACTGTTAAAACAACCCGATTTAAGCTTGCAACAGATCAGCGAACAACTCAATTTCCATGACCCAAGTGCCTTTTATCGCGCCTTTAAAAAGTGGACCGGTTTAAAGCCAAGTTATTACCGCTCAGAAAAATTAAAGTAATGATAAAACAGATCTGCCAAGTGTTTTTTATGACTGACCATTCATCTTAATCGCTTTGCCAAGTGTTCGGTTTTAGGTTAAATTTTGCCCAAATTTTAAGCCCTATGCACCGTGTATCGGCTTAAATGCTTCGCTTTTATCACCTGATTTAAGGTTTATTCATGCTTAAGATGACTGACGTACTGTCACATAGCCTCGTACAGAACTTCACCCAAGGTTTTTCATCGTTGTCGGCAGCACAACTTGATGAACAACTGAATCAAAGCATTTTAAATGCCTCAGACCATGCTTTAGCACGTGCAGTTGCTGCATTTTTTGAACGTCCTGATGCCTTACAAAGCGCATCGGCTTTAGATATTAGCTTAGATGCGATTCAAGCCTTAAAACAAGGCATTGCACTTAAAGCTGAATATTTAAGCGACACCTTAAAAATTGCTGCTTTATGTTTAGCCCTTGAAACCAATGCCTTAGAGCAGCTTGATATTGCTGAACCCTTACAAGATTTTCCCATCTAAAAAAAGCGACCCTTTGGTCGCTTTTTTGTATGTTGTTTAATGTGGCCATTGCCCTAAAGTGACACGGTCATTGCCACCATAATCTTTCACGGTACGCACTTGTTTATAGCCGGCTTGGCGGAATAAATGCTGCACTGCATCGCCTTGATCATAACCATGTTCAAGCACCACCCAACCATTGACCGTCAGGTGCTTTTTGGCGTTTACAATAATTTCAGCCAAATCAGCTAAACCCTGTTGCTCTGCCACCAAAGCACGGCGCGGTTCAGTGGCCAACGTCTGCATATGCACATCTTTTGCATCAATATAAGGTGGATTAGACACAATCGCATCAAAAAATTGACGACCAAAAGGTTTTAACCACGAACCTAGCACGAATTCCACATGATTTAAATCATGCTTTTCGGCATTAAATTGTGCCACTTCAAGCGTAGGCGCATACACATCTGAAGCAGTGATTTTCCATGTTGCACGTTCAGATGCCAATGACAAGGCAATTGCACCTGTGCCTGTACCTAAATCTACCACCCGTGCATCTTCAGGTAAGTCTAGCTTTAACACGGTTTCTACTAATACTTCGGTATCAGGACGTGGCACCAAAGTATCTTGAGTGACTTTGAGATCAAGCGTCCAAAATGGCTGTGAACCGGTCACATAGGCCAATGGCTCACCTGCTTCAATGCGTTGCAGCGCAGCTTTATAGGCTGCTTCTTGCTCAGAGGTTAATGCTTGATCCTTTTTCATGATTAAATCAAAAGAATCA
The DNA here is from genome assembly GCF_947626835.1 of uncultured Acinetobacter sp. GTDB lineage: Bacteria > Pseudomonadota > Gammaproteobacteria > Pseudomonadales > Moraxellaceae > Acinetobacter. The sequence continues at coordinate 8,748 of NZ_CANQTS010000010.1, forward strand.
ATTTTCGTGATATGTTCAAGCAGCCATGCATTTTCTTGACGTTCGTAGCTTTCGGGTTCACCACGTAAGGCTAAAGCCTGTGCAATATTCAATTAACCACCATTTTGTTGAGCAAGCATTGCTAATTGATCTGCTTGGTATTCACGATGCAAGCTGTCTAAAAGTTCGTTTAAATCACCTTCCATTACCGCATCTAACTTATATAAGGTTAAGTTAATACGATGATCGGTCATACGACCTTGCGGATAGTTATAGGTACGAATACGTTCTGAACGATCACCTGAACCCACCAAATCACGGCGCATTTCAGACGTGGCAGCATCGGCTGCTGCACGTTTGGCATTTTCTAAACGTGAGGCCAACAAGGCTAAGGCTTTGGCTTTGTTTTTATGCTGTGAACGTTCGTCTTGACACTCTACCACCGTGCCTGTTGGCAAATGGGTAATACGAACGGCAGAGTCGGTTTTGTTAATGTGCTGACCACCGGCACCTGAAGCGCGATAGGTATCAATACGTAAATCTGCAGGGTTAATCTCAACCGAAGTATCCACATCCACTTCAGGCAAAATTGCCACGGTGCAGGCCGAGGTATGTACACGCCCTTGTGATTCTGTCGCTGGTACACGTTGTACACGATGCGCGCCACTTTCAAATTTTAAGCGACCATAGACACCTTCACCGTTAATCAAGCAAATGACTTCTTTGTAGCCGCCATGCTCACCTTCATTTTCAGACAGGATTTCAATACGCCAACCTTTAGATTCGGCATATTTACTATACATACGGTATAAATCACCTGAGAAGATGGCTGCTTCGTCACCACCGGTTCCGGCACGAATCTCTAAATAAGCTGAGTTGGCATCATTTGGATCTTTTGGAATCATAAGGATATTTAAATCAGCCTCAAGTGAATCAATCACGGCTTTATTTTCTTTGATTTCCTCAACCGCCATTTCTTTAAAGTCAGGGTCACTGAGCATGGCTTGTGCAGTTTCAATATCGGCTTCGGCTTGTTTATATTTGCTCCACACTGCCGTGATTTCGGTTAAATCATTGTGTTCACGAGACAGTTGGCGAAAACGTTTATTGTCAGAAATGACCTCAATATCCGCCAATAATGCGGTCAGTTCTTCATGACGGTCGGACAATTGATCCAAACGTAAGCGTAAAGATTCTTTCATGGGAAAATTATTCTCAAAATAGGACGGCTTGCGCCCTGTGTATGACACATTGCGCCTAGTTTACCTACTCTTCGGTTTAAAAGACATCTTTGCCCCCATTCAAGCTTTATTTTTTCAAGCGATTTGAACAAAGATACGATTGCTTGACTTGTAAGCTTTGCTGTTGATTTAGTCGCTTTTTCACATATTTCTCCACAATGTTAATCAAAGCTATACAAACACTCTCGCTTTTGTCGCAGACCTCCTTAGATTCTCCATATTTTTTTCTAAATCGCCTGTTAAATTAGCCGCATTGAAATTATTTTACTTTTGGTCCATGTGGACATGGAGTTTGCCATGAAATTAAATGCCTTATTAATGAGTACTGTGATTGCAGCAGGTTCAATGTTTACGGTATCAGCGCACGCTGATAGTACAGCGCGTGTTGCAGCGGCAAGTGCCTTAGGCAGTGTCGCGGGTACTGCCTTGGGTAAAAATTTAGGTGGCACAACTGGTGCAACTATTGGTGCAGCCTTAGGGGGTGCAGGTGGTGCAGCAGTTGCAAGTAATAAGAAAAATCGTACCGAATCGGCTATTGGTGGTGCATTGGGTGGTGGTGCAGGTTATACGGTAGGTAAAAATATGGGTGGCACCAATGGCGGTTACATTGGTTCAGCTTTAGGTGCGGCAGGTGGTGCAGCTTTAGGCAATAAAATTGCCAAAGATAAAGCCGCCGATAAACGTGCTGAACAACGCGCCAATAAACGTTGGAAAAAACGTCGTTATAACTAACAAAAAAAGCAGCCTACAGGCTGCTTTTTTTTAATGCTCAATTCAGTGCGTGCCATATCAGCAAGAGATTTAATAAATGAATCCATTTAGACTCTGTAGCTCATCGTGAGCCATTAACGAATCATGCTCATGCGATGGCCTTAAGCTAAGTTAATCCAATCATCTCGATATACAAAGCCTCTCTTATATCGTAATATTTCGATATACCTAATAGCTTGAGATGATCATGCGTCGTTTAGCCCATACCGAATTTTCGATTTTAGAACTTGCACCAGTCCGTAGCGGTCAAAGCATTCAAGATGCCCTCACCCATGCCTTAGCCTTGGCACAACATGCCGAAAATTTAAACTTTCGCCGTTTATGGTTAGCCGAACATCATAATATGTCCGGTATTGCCAGTTCTGCGACCAGTGTTTTAATGGGTTATCTTCTTGCCAATACCAAACATTTAACCATTGGTTCAGGTGGTGTCATGCTACCCAATCACGCCCCATTAGTGGTTGCTGAACAATTTGGTACTTTAGCCACACTGTATCCCCATCGTGTAGAGTTGGGTTTAGGCCGTGCTCCAGGTACTGATCAATACACCATGCGTGCTTTACGCCGCGGTCATCAAGAAAGCGAAGATCAATTTCCACAAGATGTATTGGAAATTTTACAGTATTTTAAAGACCCAGAAGCCAATCAACGTATTATCGCCACGCCGGGACAAAGCACCCATGTACCCGTGTGGTTATTGGGTTCAAGTTTATTTAGTGCACAACTCGCAGCGCGTTTAGGTTTACCTTACTCGTTTGCATCACACTTTGCCCCGCGTATGCTGGGTCAAGCGATTCAATTGTATCGTGACAATTTCCAGCCTTCTGAATATTTAAGCCAACCTTATGTGTCGATGGGTGTGCCCACTATTATTGCTAAGACAGATGAAGAAGCACAGTATTTGGCTACGACGCCTTATCAACGTATTTTAAATATGTTGCGTGGCACGCGTGGACATTTACCTCAACCGGTTACAAGTATGGATGGATTATGGTCGGTGAGTGAACAACGTGCGGTACAAGATTTTTATGCCCTGGCACAAATTGGCTCAGCCGATACGGTACGTCAAGGTCTACAAAAACTGCTTGAACAATATGCCGTAGATGAGTTTATTTTCACCTGTGATATTTATGATCCTGAGCAACGCTTAAACAATTTTAGTGCTTTAAGCGATATGAAATAGCGCTAATTGATATTTATATATAAATAAACACCATTTATTTAAATGATAATGGTGTTTTTTTTTAGACATTTTAAAACTAATTTGCTTAAATTGAGCAAAAAACAATCAATCAAACACATACAATTGGTACTTTTAACCCTATTTTGCTGTCTATGACGGAGGACTATATTCTTTCATTTATATATATTTTGTCTTAATAATAGAAGCAAAACAGCCATCACATGGATGGCTGAACATACCACTTAACTAATACGACGCTTCAAACCTGTCATCTGTAAAACACGCGTTGAGATCTCCTCAATTGACATCTCGGACACATTCAAATACTTAATACCTTCTGAAATATAGATACCTTCTATGGCACGTAATTCCATTTGGCATTGGCTAAAGCTTGCATAACGACTGTTGGCTTTACGTTCGTTACGGATCGCCACTAAACGATCAGCATCAATCATCAAACCAAACAATTTGTGTTTATGCGGACGCAAAACTGCTGGTAAACGGTTGTCATCTAAGTCTTCTTCGGTCAATGGATAGTTCGCGACACGAATACCAAATTGCAAGGACAAATAGATTGAAGTGGGGGTTTTACCCGAGCGAGATACGCCAATCAGGATCAAATCCGCCTTATCATAGTGGCGTGTACGTGCGCCATCGTCATTATCGAGGGCAAAATGCACTGCATCAATACGGGCTTTATAAGATTCTGAGTTGGTCACTGCGTGGGTTTGCCCGACCAAAGTCGTAGGTTGTGTCCCCAATTCTTCAGAGAGTTTACTGATCAACCCTTCAAATACATCGAGGTTAATGGCATTGGCTGTATTGATAATATCGCGCACATCTTTATCAACTAAGGTATCAAATACTAAGGGTTTTTCGCCATCAGTATCGGCACGCTGATTGATCTCAGCCACCACATTCATGGCTGCTTCTTCTGAGCTAATATACGGGATGATATGGATATCAAAATTCACATGCGGAAACTGCGCCAGAAGCGAGTGACCTAACGTTTCTGCCGTAATTGCAGTGCCATCAGAAATGAAAAATACACTGCGCTTAATCGGTTTCTCGTCTGACATCAACTTTTCTCCTTAAATATTTGTCTAAGTGCACGATTATCTTTATAGTAAACCCATCTTACATGAGAGTCGCTTAGTAAAAATATATAAACTAAGCTTTTTCATAAAATCATGCCTAGATAGTGATTTATACTGCAAAAAGTGGAGTAACAACTTTGGAAGCGCGCGTAATTGGTCTGGAAAAATTAGGGAAACACGACGTTGAACTCGTGGGTGGCAAAAACTCATCTTTAGGTGAAATGATTAGCCATTTAGCTAACGCTGGTGTATCTGTACCAGGTGGCTTTGCAACAACAGCAGCAGCTTATCGTGAATTCCTCGAGCAAAGCGGCCTAAACGCCAAAATTAATGCTGAGCTTGCTGCACTCAACGTAGATGACGTGAATGCACTGGCTGAAACAGGCGCGAAAATCCGTCAATGGATTGTTGAAACTCCGCTAACTGCAGGTTTAGAACAAGAAGTTCGTACTGCATTTGCAGAACTTTCAAATGGCAACCCAGATATCGCGGTTGCGGTACGTTCATCTGCAACAGCAGAAGACTTACCAGATGCTTCTTTTGCAGGTCAACAAGAAACATTCTTAAACATCCGTGGCATTGACAATGTATTGATCGCCATTAAAGAAGTATTTGCATCGTTATACAACGACCGTGCCATCTCTTACCGTGTACACCAAAACTTTGCCCATGACGTGGTTGCGTTATCTGCAGGTGTACAACGTATGGTACGTTCTGAAACTGGCGCTGCGGGTGTAATGTTTACCCTAGATACAGAATCAGGCTTCCGTGATGCAGTATTTATTACTGCCTCTTATGGTTTGGGTGAAATGGTTGTTCAAGGTGCTGTAAACCCTGACGAATTTTATATCTCTAAACCGCTTTTAAATGCAGGTAAGCATGCGATTTTACGTCGTAACTTAGGTTCTAAACATCAAAAGATGATTTACAGCCAAGATGCATCTGCAGGTAAATCAGTGTCTATCGTTGATGTCGACAAAGCTGAACGTCAACAATTCGCTCTAAACGACCAAGAGTTACAAGAGCTTGCTAAACAAGCCTTGATCATCGAAAACCATTACGGTGCGCCAATGGACATCGAATGGGCAAAAGATGGTGATGACGGTCAAATCTACATTGTGCAAGCACGTCCTGAAACGGTAAAAAGCCGTGAAAACGTGGGTACTATGGAACGCTACCTATTAAAACAAAAAGGTAATGTGCTCTGCGAAGGCCGTTCAATCGGTCAACGTATTGGTTCAGGTCGCGTACGTATTGTCACTTCAATTAAAGAAATGGACAAAGTACAAGACGGCGACGTACTGGTATCGGACATGACTGACCCAGATTGGGAACCAGTGATGAAACGTGCTGCTGCGATTGTCACCAACCGTGGTGGTCGTACCTGTCACGCAGCGATTATTGCGCGTGAACTTGGTGTACCTGCAATTGTCGGTTGTGGTAATGCCACTGAACTTTTAACTGACGGTCAAGAAGTGACAGTGTCTTGTGCTGAAGGTGATACAGGTTTCATCTACGAAGGCGCGCTTGATTTTGAGATTCAAAAGAACTCAATCGAATCTATGCCTGCACTTCCATTTAAAGTGATGATGAACGTAGGTAACCCAGACCGCGCATTTGACTTTGCTCAAATTCCAAACGCAGGTATTGGTTTGGCACGTCTAGAGTTCATTATTAACCGTATGATCGGTGTGCATCCAAAAGCATTACTTAACATTGATAGCTTACCGCGTGAAACACGTGCGGCTGTGATGGCACGTACTGCAGGTTATGCATCTCCAATCGAGTTTTATGTAGAAAAATTGGTTGAAGGTATCTCTACCCTAGCAGCTGCATTTGCTGACAAACCAGTGATCGTACGTATGTCTGACTTTAAGTCAAACGAATACGCAAACTTGATCGGTGGTAAGTTATACGAGCCAGAAGAAGAAAACCCAATGTTAGGTTTCCGTGGTGCCAGCCGCTACGTATCTGACAACTTCCGTGACTGCTTTGAACTTGAATGCCGTGCATTGAAGAAAGTACGTGACGAAATGGGCTTAACCAACGTTCAAATCATGATTCCGTTTGTACGTACCGTCGCTGAAGCGAAGCGTGTGATTGAATTGTTAGCGCTTAACGGTTTAACACGTGGCGAAAACGGTCTTAAAGTGATCATGATGTGTGAACTTCCAACCAATGCATTGTTGGCTGAACAGTTCCTTGAACACTTCGATGGTTTCTCTATCGGTTCAAATGACTTAACCCAGTTAACACTTGGTTTAGACCGTGACTCAGGTATTGTGTCGCATTTGTTTGACGAACGTGACCCTGCGGTGAAAGCATTATTGTCTCTTGCTATTCAAGCATGTCGTAAAGCAGGTAAATACGTGGGTATCTGTGGTCAAGGCCCTTCAGATCATCCAGATCTTGCAAAATGGCTCATGGAACAAGGCATTGATTCAGTGTCTTTAAACCCTGACTCAGTGTTAGAGACTTGGTTCTTCTTAGCTGAAGAAGAAAAAGCTCAACAAGCGTAACAATCTGTGTTAAAAAAAGACCCAACCTTGGGTCTTTTTTTATTTCCCGTTTTTGAGACTAAATTTTTATGCAAATTTATTTGGCACGCAACAATCAACAAGCCGGTCCGTATAGCTTAGAACAGCTCAATCAGATGTTGGCCAGCCAGCAAGTCTTGCTCACCGATTTAGCTTGGCATCAGGGTTTAACTGAGTGGAAAACCTTAGGTGAACTCACTCAAGGTCGTATGACTTATCAGCCACAAGGTTATACTGCGCCACAAGTCAGCGCTTTTGAGCCAAAAGTCGATGTACCAAGCGCTGTGCAGCCAAGTACTGAACTGGCTTCGATTGGTCAACGTGCACTTGCCAAAGTTTTAGATCTATTGCTTTGGTTACCCGCAATTGCCATTCCCTCTTTTTTCTTAAATGCTGAACAACTGGAACAACTCAGTGCTTTACAGCAAAAAATGCAACAAGCCAGCACCTCAGCCCAAGCACAAGAGCTACAAACACAATTGTGGGCATTGGTGCCAAACGAAGCATGGCAAGTCATGGGCGTGTATATTGTCTTGATGCTGATTATTCAAGCGCTGATGATCACCAAAACAGGACAAAGTCTAGGCAAGCGCTTATGCAAGATCCAAATTGTTGATCAAGACAACAATGAAAAGGTCAGTTTATGGCGTGGTTTTACCTTACGCACCTTTTTGTTTGTGTTCTTAAACCTGATGTTTTTCCCGTTTATTACTTTGGTCGACTATGCCTTTGGATTGAGCCAAAAACGTCAAACTTTGCATGACAAATTGGCCAAAACAAAAGTGATTAAGAAAGTAAAATAAGAGGTGCTAAGCGCCTCTTTTTCTTTACATAATATTGATATTCAAAAAAAATTATAAGATAGGAAATTTAAATCCGAGTAAAAAAATCAGTTTTTAATACAGTCATTTAAAGCCGTTTTATATATAGCTTAGTTTGTTGATATAGGGCATAATGCCTCAAACGTAGCGGTGTCTCATGATTGAGAGGTTTTTTCACATCTGAAAAAAAGCTTTTCAACCATGCGACACTTTAATCGCTATCCCATATTATTAGGGAATGGGACTCTTCACCGAGGTTGTAAAATGAGACAAACGACTTTAGCTGTATTGTCTTTATCTGCGATGGCTGCACTCTTAACTGGGTGTGGTGGTGATATGGTACTTCTAAACTCTAAAGGTCCAGTCGCATCAGGTCAGTCAGATTTGATGATGAAAGCGATCTATTTAATGCTGTTGGTGGTGATTCCATCTATCATTATGGCATTATGGTTTGGTTGGAAATATCGCGCGTCGAATAAAGATGCAGACTATAAACCTACATGGGCACATTCAACTACAATTGAGATTGTAGTTTGGGGTATCCCTGTCATTATTATTGGTATTCTTGCGTACTTAACATGGTGGGGTTCACACCAATATGACCCATACCGTCCGCTTGAATCTGATAAAAAGCCACTCACAGTTCAAGTCATTGCTGAACAGTTCAAATGGATTTTTATCTACCCAGAACAAAACATTGCGACAGTTAACGAACTACGCTTCCCTGCGGAAACACCGCTAAGCTTACGTTTAACTTCTAACTTCACAATGAACTCGTTCTTTATCCCTGCATTATCTGGTCAGATCTATGCAATGGCGGGTATGCAAACACATTTGAATATGTTAGCTGACGAACCAGGTGTATTCCGTGGTTTCTCTTCAAACTATTCAGGCTATGGCTTCTCACAAATGCGCTTTAAAGCACATGCGGTAACAGAGCCTCAGTTTGCTGAATGGGTATCTGCTGTTCAAGCAGGTAACGGAACGTCAATCAACGCTGAAGCAGTTCAAAAAGGCATGTTAGACCAAGCTGAATTTGCATCGCTACGTGACGGTAACCGTTCAGAGAAACAAATTGCGGCAATGGTTCGTAATGCGAAAACTGATTTAGAGAAAAAGCTTGCTGCGACAGCTGAAGCTGAAGGTGCATACAAAAATCAGCCTCATCCTGTGACTTACTACTCTGCAGTTGAACCGAAGCTGTTTGAATCAGTAATTAACAAATACATGAGCAACTACCATGGCGCTGATCATAAAGCCGCTAATGTAGAAGCTGTGCCTGCACATGATGCCGTTGCTGCTGCTGAAATTGCTGCTGTGAATGCTGAACAACCTGCTTCTTCAGTTGTAGGGGAATAAGACATGAGCTTCTTAGGTAAGTTAAGTATGGACGCGATCCCGTACGATCCAATCGTACAGGTGACCGTTGTCATGATGATTTTAGGTGGTCTTGCAGTTTTTGCAGGGATTACCTATTTCAAAAAATGGGGCTACTTGTGGAACGAATGGTTCACATCAGTCGACCATAAAAAAATTGGTATTATGTACCTTCTCGTGTCGATCATCATGTTATTACGTGGTTTCGCCGATGCGATTATGATGCGTCTTCAACTGTTCCTTGCAAAAGGTGGCGGTGAAGGTTATTTACACCCAGAACACTACGATCAGATCTTTACCGCACACGGTGTGATCATGATCTTCTTCGTAGCGATGGGTCTAGTTGTTGGTCTAATGAACATCTCTGTACCGCTGCAAATCGGTGCACGTGACGTTGCATTCCCATTATTAAACTCGCTTAGCTTTTGGTTATTCGCCGGCTCTGCAGGCTTAATGATGGTGTCTTTAGCTCTTGGTGAGTTCGCGGCAACAGGTTGGATGGCTTATCCACCATTGTCGGGTATCGAATACTCTCCAGGCGTTGGTATGGACTACTACATCTGGGCACTGCAAGTTTCAGGTTTAGGTACGCTATTAACGGGTGTTAACTTCTTTGTTACCATCATCAAAATGCGTGCGCCTGGCATGAAACTTATGGATATGCCGATTTTCACGTGGACATCTTTATGTGCCGCGGTGTTAATCATTGCATCATTCCCAGTGTTAACTGCAACAATTGCAATGCTTACCCTTGACCGTTACTTCGGTTTCCACTTCTTTACCAACGACATGGGTGGTAGCCCAATGTTGTACGTAAACTTGATTTGGACATGGGGTCACCCAGAAGTTTACATTCTGATCTTACCTGCATTTGGTATTTTCTCAGAAGTGGTATCAACGTATTCTCGTAAAACGTTGTTCGGTTATAAATCTATGGTGTATGCAACCATCGCGATCACAGTACTTGCGTTCGTGGTATGGCTACATCACTTCTTTACCATGGGTGCTGGTGCCAACGTTAACGCGTTCTTCGGTATCATGACCATGATTATTGCGATTCCAACTGGTGTGAAAATCTTCTCTTGGTTATTCACCATGTATAAGGGTCGTATTACCTATACAACACCAATGCTATGGACACTAGGCTTCCTTGTGACTTTTGGTATCGGTGGTTTAACAGGTGTGTTAATGGCAGTTCCACCAGCGGACTTCCTTGTACACAACTCATTATTCTTGATCGCTCACTTCCATAACGTAATTATTGGTGGTGTGGTGTTCGGTATGTTCGCAGGTATCATTTTCTACTGGCCAAAAATGTTTGGTTGGAGCTTAAATGAAACTTGGGGTAAAGCTGCTTTTTGGTTCTGGTTCTTCGGTTTCTATTTTGCATTCATGCCGTTGTATATCCTTGGTTTCATGGGTATGACACGTCGTTTGAATACATATGACAACCCAGAATGGGATCCGTACTTAGCGATTGCGTTCTTCGGTTCGGTTCTTGTATTGTTCGGTATTCTTTGCTTCATCATGCAAATTGTGGTTGGTTTCTTACAACGTAACCAACGTATCGACTACACAGGCGATCCATGGGATGGTCGTACTTTAGAATGGGCAACATCTTCTCCTGCTCCGTTCTATAACTTTGCGCATCTTCCAAAGATCAATGGTATTGATACGTTCTGGAATGACAAAGAAAATGGTATTGCTTATGCAAAACCAACTAAGTACGAAGACATCCACATGCCAACAAATCGTGCTGCTGGTGTTGTGATTGGTGCTCTTCTCACCGTCATGGGCTTTGCATTGGTTTGGCACATTTGGTGGTTAGCTATCGCAACTTTCGTTGGTTCGATCATTGCCTTCATCGTTTCTTCGTTCACGAAGAAAGTGGACTACTATGTTCCTGCAGCTGAAGTTGAGCGTATTGAAAACGAACGCTATGCGATCCTTGAAAAACACTTGAAGAAGGACTAAGACAATGGCTGACGTACTTCATCACGACAACCACGGACATGATGAGCATCATCACCACGATGATACTGACATCACGGTCTTTGGTTTTTGGACATATTTGATGAGTGACCTTGTACTTTTTGGTACACTCTTCATTGCGTTCGCTGTATTAAGTAGCCATATTCCTGTGGGTACACCAAGTGCAAAAGATCTGTTTGCAGATTCTTTAGGTTTTGTATTAACTGAAACTTTTGCACTGTTAATCTCTTCTGTAACCTTTGGTTTTGCAGTCCTTGCTGCATATAAAAAAGACGTTGCAAAAGTATTAACATGGTTAGGTATCACTTGGGTATTTGGTGCTATCTTCATTTGCATGGAACTTTATGAATTTAACCATTTAGTTCATGCAGGTCACGGTCCAAGCGTAAGTGCGTTCTTATCTGCGTTCTTTACTTTAGTTGGTACGCACGGTATTCACGTAACTTCAGGTTTAGTATGGATGCTGGTATTGATGTATCAAATCAAGAAAAATGGTTTGACATTAATCAATTTGCGTCGTCTTGCTTGCCTAAGCTTGTTCTGGCACTTCCTTGACATCGTTTGGATCTGTGTATTCAGCGTCGTTTACTTGATGGGAGTTCTATAATGAGTCACGATCATAACGCAGCTGGTGCTTCTCACGGCAACGTTAAACAATATACGATTGGTTTCATTCTTTCTGTATTACTTACCGTAATTCCATTCGGTATGGTCATGGCAGGTATGCAAGAAACTCAACGTGGTTTAGTGGTTGCTGTTATCGCGATTACTGCTGTTGCGCAGATTCTTGTTCAATTGGTGTACTTCCTACACATGAACTCATCGTCTGAACAACGCTGGAACGTGATTGCATTTGTTTATACCATTTTATGTATCGCTGTATTACTCATCGGTTCTGTATGGATTATGAACTACTTACACTACAACATGATGATCTAAACTGGTTGTCATGCTGAAAAAGTATTTATTCCTGACAAAACCAGGAATTCTCTTTGGTAACTTCGTTACCACTTTGGGCGGCTACTTTGTAGCCGCTCAAGGTTCTGTAGATTTCCTTCTCCTTCTGCTGACCCTACTTGGGACTACCCTCGTCGTTGCTTCTGGTTGTGTGGTCAACAATGTCATTGATCAAGACATCGACCATAAAATGCAACGTACACAAAATCGTGCCATGGTTAAAAAATCTGTTTCGGTGCCTGTCGCCCTTGTGTATGCATTGGTTTTAGGTGTCATTGGATTTAGCCTGCTTTGGTTTTGGGTCAACGCTTACGCTTTTCTTTTTGCTTTGATTGGTTATGTGTTTTATGTCGGCTTTTATAGCTTATGGACCAAACGCACAACCATTCATCAAACAGTGGTGGGTAGTATCTCTGGAGCAAGTCCTCCGGTGATCGGCTATACGGCGGTTGCCAATCAATTTGACTTAGCTGCTTTGCTGATTTTTCTAGGCTATGCACTTTGGCAAATGCCCCACTCTTGGGCGATTGCAATTTACCGTTTTGACGACTATAAAAACGCAGGTATTCCGATTTTACCTGTGGCGCGTAGTATTTTACGCACGAAAATTGAATCTTTGATTTATGTGGTTTTATTCACACTGGCAATGAATGGTCTGTTTATCTATGGCTATGCCAATTGGATTTACGCCATTGTCTTAAATGCTTTATGTATTTATTGGCTATATATTGCAGTGCTTGGCTTTAAAACAAAGCCTGAACAAGACACGCTGTGGGCAAAACGCTTTTTTTTATTTTCAGTGATTTTAATTACTGTGATTAGCCTATTGTTTAGCGTCACCTCTACAGCACCATCTTTCAATACGGTATTCTTTTAAAAGATAGTTGCATGCTATCTTTTAAAAGATCTTGCCTTTATTGCTGATAAAAACAGCAATCTCTTTTTCTTCCCTTTCTTCGCTTGTCTTTTTAAGCCAAAAGCTCTAGAATTGCAGCCTCGCACAACTTCGGTTGTGACTCCTTGCCACTAACAATTGCGTTAGCGGCTGTATAATCCGTAAGGAGCTGACAATGCGTCACTACGAAATCGTACTTTTAGTACATCCTGATCAAAGCGATCAAGTAGTGGGTATGGTAGAACGTTACCTAACTCACATCAAAGACGCTGAAGGTCAAATTCACCGTTTAGAAGATTGGGGCCGTCGTCAATTGGCTTACCCAATTAACAAAATTCACAAAGCACATTACATTTTAATGAACGTTGAATGTAATCAAACTACGCTTGATGAATTAGAAGAATTGTTCCGTTACAACGATGCAATCCTTCGTAGCCTTATCATTCGTCGTGAAAACGCAATTACTGAAGAGTCTTTATTGGCTAAGAGTGCTGAAGAAAAACGTGCGCGTAAAGCTCAACGTGAAGAAGCACAACAAGTTAACCAAGACTCTGCTGAAGCATAAGGAGAACATTCAATGGCACGTTTTTACCGTCGTCGCAAGTTCTGCCGCTTTACAGCAGAAAAAGTTGTGTATATCGACTACAAAGATATCGATACGTTAAAACAGTACATCACTGAAAACGGCAAAATTGTTCCTAGCCGTATTACAGGTACTAAAGCTCGTTACCAACGTCAATTAGCGCTTGCGATCAAACAAGCTCGCTACTTATCGTTGATCCCTTACACTGACAATCATAAGTGAGGTTGAGCTGTGGATATTATTTTATTACAACGCATTAAAAACCTAGGTAAGCTAGGCGATAAAGTATCTGTTAAAGCAGGTTACGGCCGTAACTTCCTTATCCCACAAGGTAAGGCTGTTGCTGCAACTGAAACCAATACAGCTGCTTTTGAAGCTCGTCGTGCTGAACTTGAAAAAGCTGAAGCTGATATTTTAGCTGCTGCTCAAGCACGTGCTGACCAATTGAACGAAGTAAATATCGTAATCACTGCGAAAGCGGGTGACGAAGGTAAATTATTCGGTTCAATCGGTACGCGTGATATCGCTGATGCGTTAACGAATGCTGGTCTTACTGTAGACCGCGCTGAAGTTCGTTTACCTAACGGTGCGCTTCGCAATACTGGTGAATTCAACATCGCAATCCAATTGCACCATGATGTTGTTGCAGAAGTTCTTGTTACTATCGTAGCAGAGTAATTTCTCACCACAAAAAAGGGCATGCTTTGGCATGCTCTTTTTTTTATCTGTAAAATTTCAAAAAATGCGCTCTCGTCCACTTTGATTTTTGTTAATATCGGTTCTTGCCGTTTGTTTTGCACCAGCTTCTTATAGGGTTTTTTATGTCTCAGGCGAACGCCGCTCCTGTACTCAATGTAGCTTCTGAAAAAAAACCAGAACAACTCAAAGAGTTTCGTACCCCGCCACACAACCTTGCGATTGAGCAAGCCGTTTTGGCTGCTTTAATGACTGTGGCCGAATCTTTTGAACAAGTGAGTGACATTTTAGTTGAGGAAGACTTCTATGCGACACGGCATAAATACATCTTCCGTGCCATTCATCAACTGGCTAAAGACAGTTCACCTTATGATGCTGTGTTAGTGAATGATTGGCTGATTAAACAAAATCTTATTGATGTGGTCGGTGGCGAAGAGTATTTAATGCAATTGATGGCCGATTCGCCGTCGAGTTTTTATAACTTAGAAACCTATGCAGGCAAAATCAAAGAATTTGCCACCTTACGCAATATGATTAAAGTCAGCACTGAAATTTTACAAAATGCCTATGACACCAAAGGTCGTAGTGTGTCTGAAATTTTAGATTTGGCTGAAACCAATATTTTCTCTATTGCCGAACAACACAATAATAATGCACGCGCACAAGGCCCTAAAGCGATTACCTCAGTTGTCGCCGATGTATTTGATAAGCTCAATGAATTATCACAGCTCGATGGCAACATTACCGGTTTAACCACAGGTTTTGTGGAGTTAGACAATAAAACCTCAGGTATGCAAGCCGGTGATTTAATTATTGTCGCGGCACGTCCATCGATGGGTAAAACTACCTTTGCCATGAACTTGGTAGAAAGTGTGCTGTTTAATTGTGATTTACCGGCTTTAGTGTTTTCGATGGAGATGCCTGCCGACTCCATTGCCATGCGTTTGATTTCATCGTATGGTAAAGTTCATCAAGGGCATTTACGTGCTGGTAAACTCGATGGTGATGAATGGTCAAAAGTCACAGGCACTATTTTACAACTCCAAGAAAAGCATTTGTATATTGATGACTCCTCTGCCCTACCACCAACTGAGTTACGTTCGCGTGCGCGTCGTATTGCCAAACAACATGGCGGTAAACTCGGTTGTATCATGGTCGATTACCTTCAGCTTATGAAAGTGCCAGGTATGGGGGATAACCGTGTGGGTGAGATCTCAGAGATTTCTCGTAGCTTAAAAGCCTTAGCCAAAGAGATGATGTGTCCGGTGATTGCTTTATCACAGCTTAACCGTGCCTTAGAGAATCGTCCCAACAAACGTCCGGTGATGTCAGATTTACGTGAATCGGGTGCTATTGAGCAAGATGCCGACTTGATCATGTTTATTTACCGTGATGAAGTCTACAATAAAGAATCAAAAGAAGCAGGAACAGCCGAGATTATTATTGGTAAGCAACGTAATGGTCCAATTGGTACAGTACGCTTAGCTTTTGAAGGTCATTACACACGTTTTAGTAACCTCTCACCAGAATATTATAGCCAATATAATGATGAAGAATAATTAACCCCTAAGGAGTAACTTCAGGTGCGCCAAGCAACCGTCTATATTGATCGTCAAGCGCTGCAATATAACTTAAACCGTGTCAAACAACTGGCACCACAGGCCAAAGTGGTGAGTATGGTCAAAGCCAATGCCTACGGACATGGGATTAACGACTGCCTAGACGCCTTGAAGCAAACCGATGCCTTTGGGGTAGCCTGCCTGCAAGAAGCTTTAGAAATTCGTGAGTTGGGCTTTGAGCAACCGATTACTTTGATTGAAGGTGTATTTAGCCGCGATGAAATGCCAATTGTATTGGCACACAATCTTGAGCTTGTGGTGCATCATCAGCAACAAGTTGATTGGCTGATTACTCATCAAGATGCCTATATCGCCAAAAACCTCAAAGTTTGGGTAAAACTTAACAGTGGGATGAACCGTCTAGGTTTTAAAATCACTGAGATTAAAGCCATTATCAAGCAGTTACAAGCACTTGGGTTTACTTGTGTGCTTGCCATGCATTTTGCCAATGCCGATGCTGAGCATACCTTAAACGATGTGCAAATTGCTCAATTTTTAGAGATTAAACACGACTGTGCACCGATCTTAGCCTCATGCTGTAATTCGGCGGCGATTTATAAATATCCTGAGCTACATTTTGACTATGTGCGTCCGGGGATTATGCTCTACGGTGCAAGCCCCTTTGCAGATCGCGATGTGCATGACCTAGATTTAAAGCCTGTTATGCGCTTTACTGCCGAAATTATTGCGCTTAATAGTATTCAAGCAGGCGAATCGGTCGGTTATGGTTCAACTTTTGTAGCTGAACAAGCCATGCAGTTAGCCATTGTCTCGATTGGTTATGGTGACGGTTATCCACGTGCATTTGTTGCGCCCAATAGCGTTGTAATTGATGGTCAATTTGTCGCTGTGGTTGGACGGGTAGCCATGGATATGATTGCCATTGATGTCACCGATGTCAAAGTTGATTTGGGTACAGAAGTAGAACTTTGGGGACCGACCCGTTTAGTAGACGATGTTGCAAGTGCCAATGGTACGATTGGCTATGAGCTGCTCTGTCGTTTAAGCAATCGCCCCAAACGCCAAGCCGTTTAAACATTCAAAAAAAAGAACCTTAAAGGTTCTTTTTTTTAGGCCACCAAATCATCCCCATCCAACTGATACATCAAGCTCAACAAATCTTGCAGTTGCTCTGAACTTAATTGATCTGGACAAAATTGACCATAATGCTGGCTGTGAAAAAATTGCTTAATCGGGTGCTGACGCGAAATAAATTTCATTGACCAACCTGCAAACAGCGCTTGTGTTATCGGTTGTTGAAAAATCACATTGATATTTTGATGTCTGGGGTCACGGCGAATGCGCTGCACCAATTGCTCTACATCTTCAGTCTGCCCTTCTAAGCATTGCAAAAACTGCCCGTCGGCAAAATATAATACCCCGTGAATATCATGTCGTGCGTTAAATTGACGCGATTCGGTTAAAATGTCGCTGAGATGCTGCATCTGCATAGGCATCTCAAAAGTAGCATGACTGATATAACACAGGGTTTGCATGCTTTATTCCAAATAATCAGCAGTTGGGGTAGGCAATTCATGTAAGCCTTTTCTTAAGGTTTCTGACCATTGTTTACTAATGTTGGCAAAGTAAGGGTCTTCTTCATAAATACGTTTACCAATCGGGATATGTAAACTATCAATTTGATACACAAAACAATCCAGTGGCAAACCTACAGACACATTAGAACGTAAGGTGGAATCAAAAGAAATCAAACTACAGCGCAAGGCTTGATCTAAAGGCATATCGTAACTTAAAGCCCGATCTAAAATTGGTTTACCATATTTACTTTCGCCAATCTGAAAAAATGGCGTGTCTTTGGTGGCACAAATAAAATTACCTTGTGGGTAAATATTATACAGTTGCATTTCTTGGTTACCAATTTGTCCACCAAGCAATAAACTACAGTAATACGTGCTTTGATCTTCAGGTTCAGGTGCAACATTATGAATGACTTTTTTGACCAAATTTCCAACCAACTCGGCAGCTTCAAACATAGTATTCACACTGTTTAAATTGGGTTCTTGCCCAAGCGCCAACTGATTTTTTAAATGTCCAATTACCGCTTGTGTTGTGGCTAGATTCCCTGCAGCTTGAATTGCAATAAAACGCTCGCCTTCTATGCCAAAGGTATAAAGCTTGCGAAATACCGAAATATGATCTACACCCGCATTGGTACGGGTATCGCTGATAAAAATAAGTCCTTGTTTTAAACGTAGCGCACAACAATAGGTCATACATCCTCCTGTGATGATCTGTTTATACTAGCAAGCCAAAACTTGCACAATCGAATGCATATTTTCTATGCCCCCTTGCTGACGTACGCCACGCACAGGTGCTACATCCCAATAATCGCGACCCACCGCAACATAAATGTGTGATGCAGGGGTAAAAATTTGATTACTAATATCAAAACTATACCAAGCTTGATTTAAAAACACTTCTGCCCAAGCATGGCTGGCTAAATGCGATGAATTGGGCACATACAAATAGCCCGACACATAACGCGCTGGTAAACCTAAAGCTTTACACATGGCAATAAACACATGACTATGATCTTGGCATACCCCCTGCCGATGGGCAAAAGCCTGTGCCGCTGACGTATTGACCGATGTAGTAGCAGGCAAGTACGGCATATAATCTAAAATCGCACCAGCCAAATGAATTAAACATTGACGTGAGGGCTGTTTGACATAACGATGTGCAAATTCCAACATCTCTTTACTACACTGGGTAGCTAAGGTCGGCTGCAAAAAAATAGTCGGATGCATATGATCCATAGGCATGGCTTGAGTATCTGGCTCAATCTCAATGGTTCCTTGTGCCATGATAGACATATGCTGATAACTAA
This sequence comes from uncultured Acinetobacter sp., assembly GCF_947626835.1. Classification (GTDB taxonomy): domain Bacteria; phylum Pseudomonadota; class Gammaproteobacteria; order Pseudomonadales; family Moraxellaceae; genus Acinetobacter. The sequence continues at coordinate 27,344 of NZ_CANQTS010000010.1, forward strand.
AGCGTTGTGCACTGGTGATCCATATATTGGCGAAAGCATCTTTTTTGACTTGACGCTGTCCGGGTACACTCACATCCCAATAATGTACCTTTTGATGAACACTGTTGCTGGGTGACATACGAATATATTGGATACTGCTGTGTACAGGATCGCTATAGTGGTAATGCGTTTGATGATTAATCATCAATTTCATACATCAACCTCAAATAAATGTTGGATATGGTCACTAAAATGATAAAAATTGATGCTATTCGGCAAAATATGCAATTGTTGCCATGCCGCTTTCACACCTGACCACCCCAATTGAGTCAGTAAATCAATCACTTGATCAAGTTGATTTAATGTGACTTGTGTATCTTGTTTTAAGCGTAGTTGTCGATCAAGCTGTTCAACATATTGACCCAACATAAAAAATAAGAAGATGTCTTGTGCTTCTGCTTCTAAAATTTCATGGCACTCCGACACCACGTCGCAAATATCAAGGCTATTTTCACTGGCATTTTTAATCAGTTGATTAAGTTCTGCATAGCTTTTCGCGGACAACACTCCACGTAAATCCTGAATATTGTCTTTGGCACAACTAAATTGCTGGGCAAAAGAAGCAAAGTGGTGAGGATCTTGTACCAATGTGTTTAAAGATGCGGCATCATGTTCACCTAAGGCAAAAGCATTGGCATATTTTTTGGCCGTATCATCGGCTTGAAACGGAAATTGGCTGCACAAATATTGCACTCGGGTTAAATAACGTGCTAACCAAAAAATTTGCTGTGCATTACTGCTCAATAAAATCATCTGTTGTCTCTTTGTTATTGTTTTAAATTAATTACGGCGTGTGTCCACAACCCATGTATCTTTAATTCCACCACCTTGTGATGAGTTCACCACCAATGAACCGGCTTGCATCGCCACACGTGTTAAACCACCCGGTACAATCTCGGTGCGTAACGGTGAACTTAATACAAAGGGGCGTAAATCAATGTGACGCTCTGCCATACCGTCATGGGTTAAGGTTGGGCACACCGATAAATCTAAGGTTGGCTGTGCAATATAAGCATGTGGTGTGGCCAATAACTTTTTACGGAAAAGTTCAATCTCTTTTTGAGACGCTTGCGGACCAATTAACATGCCATAACCGCCCGAACCTTGTGCTTCTTTAACCACTAGTTTTTCTAGGTTTTCAAGTACATACTCTAAAGCATTGTGTTCACGGCATTGATAGGTTGGCACATTTTTTAACATCGGTTTTTCATTGAGGTAATATTCAATCATTTTATCCACATAAGGATAAATTGATTTATCATCAGCGACCCCTGTGCCTGGTGCATTACTGATCACCACATTATGCGCCAAATAAGCCGACATTAAACCCGCAACCCCTAAAGTACTGTCTGCTTTAAAGCACAGTGGATCTAAAAAGGCATCATCGACACGGCGATAGATCACATCGACCTGTTGGCGACCACGTAAGGTACGTACATAGACTTTGTCATTTTCGACAAATAAATCACGCGCTGAGACTAAAGGCACATCCATTTCACGTGCCAAGAACGAGTGTTCATAATAAGCACTGTTAAAACGTCCTGGTGTGAGTACCACAATAAATGGATTGTCGACATAAGCACTTTCTGCCAAAATCTGTTTTAACAATTGTGGATATTGCTCTATGGCCAATACATGGTTGCTTTGGCACAAATCTGGCATTAGCTTTTGGCTGATTTTACGGCTTTCTAACATATACGATACACCCGATGGAGTACGTAAATTATCTTCTAAAACGTAAAACTCGCCTTCACGGTCACGAATAATATCTATGCCGCTAATTTGACCATAAATACCACCTTTTAAGTGATGACCCAACATTTGTGGCAAATACGCTTCATGGGTTAAAACTTGTTGTGCAGGCACAATACCGGCTTTTAAAATTTCTTGATCATGATAAATATCATGTAAAAATAAGTTCAAGGCACGCACACGTTGTGCTGAACCCAGTGCAATCTTATTCCATTGCTGCTTGGCAATTACACGTGGAATCACATCAAATGGGATAGTACGTTCAATCCCTTCGTCTTCACCATAGACCGTAAAGGTAATTCCTTCGTATAAAAAATGCTGTTTGGCTGCTTCATTGAGTGCATTGAGCTTGCTGAGGTCATGTTGTGCTAACCATTGCTCAATGTTGGCGCAGGTCTCACCTGAGATGCTTTTTTCATCTCTTAATTCATTAAAAAACTCAGATTTGAGCTGTTGAAATAGATAATGCGCTTGCGCAGGGACACGCTTTGCCTCTTCGACTGTTTTTGGTTGTAGCTGCTCGGTCGCCTGCACAGCTGCGCGAGCATTGTGCTTAGTTTCTTTCAACATGCTTACCCTCTTTTATCTATTTGTTATGTATTATTGTATATGTAAGCAAAATCAGTGCCATGATCATAGAGCATGATATGCTACTGTATAATAAAGCATCACCTCATACCTTCGCAATGGTGTTTTATACCAAGTGATTACACGACAAAATTTATATTTGAAGACACATGAAAACACTTCAATTTTTACACTTGCACGCCTTACAATGCCTATTCAACTGACTGCACACTGATATTGATATGACAGGTCATACAGAAAAAGAAACCTCCAACAGCTTATATCGCCAATGGCAAATTTTAGCGCGTCTGTCTACAGGCAAATGGATTGGTACGCGTGAGTTGCAGCAACAATTACAACGTGAAGGCATTGAAACCAGTCTGCGTACTATCCAGCGTGACCTGAATCAAATTGCACAACGCTTCCCCATAGAGAGCAATAAAACTGTGCCACAAGGTTGGCGTTGGTGTCATGATGCACCTATTCAGAGCTTACCGCATATGACCAGTTCTCAAGCGGTCACCTTTATGATGGTAGAAGAACACCTTAAACATTTACTACCACCCAGCTTAGTGGCCGAAATGAATCCTTGGTTTGATGCAGCACGTCGTAGCCTACCCGACCAAAATCATGTCAAACAATGGATGAATAGAGTGCGCATTGTGCCCTCCAGTCAACCTTTGATTCCACCCATGGTCGATCAAGCAGCACAACAAGCGATTTATGAAGCTTTATTACAAGACAAACAGCTTGAATGCGAATATCAAAGCCGTATTTCAGGCGAAGAGAAAACCTATGTCTTAAATCCGCTCGCTTTGGTACAAAAAGGCGCGGTGATTTACCTCATTTGCACCCGCCACGATAAAAATGCCATTCAGACCTTTGCTTTGCACCGTTTTAAGGCAGCAAGAGTGCTCGAGAGTCGTGCCATGCACCAAAATGATTTTCATTTAGATGAGTATATCGAATCGGGGGCTTTGGGGTTTCGCGTGGACTATCAAAAAGCCACAGAAAACATTGAACTAAAATTGACCATGAATGCCAAAACCGTGCATTTTTTTGAAGAAAGTGCCTTAAGTCGCGATCAAGTCATTGAGCAATTCACGGATAACTTATATCAAGTACGTGCTACGGTGCCTTTTACCTCGCAATTGGTATGGTGGCTACGTGGTTTTGGGCGCAAAATTTTGCAGATTGAACCGCAAATAGTCGCTGATGCCGTATATGAACATGAAGTAGATGCTTAAAATAAACAAGGCATCCCAGACTTTGGGATGCCTATTTTTTATGATTATGAGTTTTTTAAGTTTTTTTCTTGGATTAAAGCAAACTGTATGCCATGTTTTTATCTTATCAGTGATGCTTTGTTTTAAAACTTATGCTAGGTATTCATATTTTAAAAAACAGCGATTTAACTTTCATATAATAAGAACAACTCATCATCATCTGTAGCGCTAAGGTGGAGCAAGTAGGCTTTTCAATTCATAACTGTCTCATATGGGGCATAATACAGGGCACAAAAAAGGCAGCCTACGCTGCCTTCTTTTGTACATGGGTTATCTTGAATCTTGCTTGGCTTTATAACGCGACAATGCAGTGACTGCTACAGCCGATACCACCACAGCAGGTAAGCTTGCCATTAAAATACCGGTAGTGCCTAAACCAAGTGCTAAAATCTTACCTGTTAACAATGGACCTGTCATTGCGCCTAAACGCCCCAGTGAAATTGCAGTTCCAACGCCAGTAACTTTGCCTGAACCCGAATAGAAAATCGGAGAGATACCATACAGAATAGATTGACCACCTGTAGAGAAAATACCCCCCATCACACCTGCTAAAATTAAGACTGGCACAGCGGTTGTGGTAAATAACAGTGACAGTGCGATAAATAAACCACTGTAAATAATCACCGCCATTTGCCAAAGTTTTAAACGGTCAAGTAAATAACCCAATCCTAAAGTACCAATTACTGCACCGACTTGGAACACCAACATCACTAAAAAGGCTTGTTGTTTTTCTAGGCCTTGTTGCATAAGTAAGTTTGGCAACCAACTAATTAAAATGTAGTTGATCATTAAGGTAAAAAAGAAGCCAACCCACAGCGGTAAGGTATTTTTATATTGCTGTTGTTTAAACAAGACCTCTGCCATACCCGGTACATCTTCATTGCTGGCTTGTTTAACCACACGTGGCTTGTCTTTTAAAATCACGGCCATAAATGGAATCAGCAATAATGGGGTTAAACCACCAATTAAAAACAGCGTTTGCCATTTAATGTCGGTGACCAGCATTGCTAAACCAGCCACGAAAATTGCACCTACAGGTAGACCACAGTACATTAAGCTATTGAGTTTACCGCGGTTTTCTTCGGTTGCTTCATCCCCCACCACTGAAATCATGGTCGGCATCGCAGCACCTAAACCTAAGCCTGTTAAAAAGCGCGCAAGGTATAAAATCTCTAGATTGGGTGCAATTGCAGTTAATGCCATAAACACGCCAAAAATCCCGATGGAAAGCATCAGAACTTTCTTTTGACCTAAATAATCGGCCACGCGTCCGCCAAAAAATGCCCCAAACAACATCCCAAATACACCTAAGCTAAACACATAGCCCATTTGTACTTGGTCTAAAGCATAGCTTGCTGCAATTCCTTGTGCAGCAATCCCTGGTGCTTGTAAATCAAAGCCTTCAAAGAATGCAACCCAGAAACATAAAAATACGATCAAGATTTTTTGTTTCTTGCTTGTGGTACTGTGCGCCATAAATGATTCTCCGTTTTTCACAGTGCATTCGTGTAGTGGGGCATTTTGAGCGAGTCGCGCTCAGATACCTAGCACGACAATAGTCGGACAAATATAAAGCAAAAACCTAGCAAACTTCATTCTTTTATAGTTAAAACATTGAATAAAAATAACTATTACGTCTTAATTATTTAATTAATACTTAAAAAACATAGATTTATATATTTGAAAGTTTTTAACGATCGCATCATCATTAAAAGTAATTTAAGCTAAACCTAAATTAAATTTATCAGCCTAACGATAAAAAATTATTCTCTTTATTATAAATTAATGGGTTTGATTATTTTATGTAGATCATAGACATACTCAAGAAATACATAAAAAAACCCGCACTTGGCGGGTTCTTTATTAGCTAAAATATTATGCGGATTTTTTAGCTTGGTTATTTTTACGAATCGTAATCATCACCAATTGCACTGCCGCAGGTGTCACACCCGGAATACGACCTGCTTGTGCAAGTGTTTCAGGACGAACATCTTTTAACTTTAATGTAATTTCACGTGATAAACCTGACACGATGTCATAATCAAAATCCGCAGGAATTTTGGTTTCTTCCAAACGCTTCATTTGCGCCACGTCTTCTTGCTGACGGTTAATATAACCGGCATATTTCACCGCAATTTCAATTTGCTCACCGACAAATGCAGAAACTTCAGAATCTGTAATTTCAGCAATTTGTGCAAAATTAATATTTGGACGTTTGAGCAAATCAATCGCATTGGTTTCTTTAGATAAATCATCGCCTGTGAGTTCAACAAACTTTTTACCTAAAGCATTGTTGGGTGCAGCCCAAAGATGTTGCAAACGACCTTTTTCACTCTCTACAGCTTCCATCTTCTGGCTATATGCTGCCCAACGCGCGTCATCCACCAAACCTAACTCACGACCAATCGCGGTTAAGCGTTGATCGGCGTTGTCTTCACGCAGCATTAAGCGGTATTCGGCACGTGAGGTAAACATACGATAGGGTTCTTTAGTACCAAGCGTGATTAAATCATCAACCAATACACCCATATAGGCTTCATCACGTTTTGGTGTCCATTGTTCTTGATCCCATGCACGGCGTGCCGCATTTAGACCTGCCAATAAACCTTGTGCACCGGCTTCTTCATAACCTGTGGTACCGTTAATTTGACCGGCAAAATACAAGTTATTAATGGCTTTGGTTTCAAGTGAGAACTTTAACGCTTGTGGGTTAAAGTAATCATATTCAATCGCATAACCCGGACGCAAGATGTGTGCATTTTCCATACCACGGATTGAGCGCACCAATTCAAACTGCACATCAAATGGCAATGAGGTTGAAATACCATTTGGATAAAGTTCATGTGTATCTAGACCTTCAGGCTCTAAAAACACTTGATGTGAATCTTTATCAGCAAATTTATGAATTTTATCTTCAATTGATGGGCAGTAACGTGGACCTACCCCTTCAATCACGCCTGTGTACATTGGCGAGCGGTCTAAACCACCACGAATAATGTCATGGGTTTTTTCATTGGTATGAGTAATGTAGCAATTCACTTGTTCAGGGTGCATAGACGCATCACCCATAAATGACATGGTTGGCGATGGGAAATCACCCGGCTGCGCTGTCATCACAGAAAAATCTACAGAACGTGCATCAATACGTGGCGGTGTACCTGTTTTTAAACGACCGACAGGTAAATTCAATTCACGTAAACGTGCAGCCAATGAAATTGAAGGTGGATCACCGGCACGACCACCGCTCGATTTTTCTAAACCGATGTGAATCACACCACCTAAGAATGTACCTGTTGTAAGCACAACAGTTTTGGCATCAAAGCGCACACCCATTTGCGTGATCACGCCTTTAACGGTATCACCTTCCACAATTAAGTCATCTGCCGCTTGTTGGAAAATGTCTAAATTGGCTTGATTTTCTAAGGTTTCACGAATCGCCGCTTTAAAGCGCACACGGTCAGCTTGGGCACGTGTGGCACGTACTGCTGCACCTTTACGTGAGTTTAAAATACGAAATTGAATACCGCCTTTATCGGCAGCCAATGCCATGGCACCGCCTAAAGCATCAATTTCACGGACTAAATGTGATTTACCAATACCACCAATGGCTGGGTTACAGCTCATCTGCCCCAAAGTCTCAATGTTATGAGTTAAGAGCAAAGTCTGTCGACCCATACGTGCTGCAGCAAGTGCGGCTTCCGTACCTGCGTGACCGCCACCGATAACAATGACATCATAAACTTTAGGATAGTGCATAGTGGTAATAGAGAGATTGAAAAATAAGACCGAAGATTATAGCAAAAGTTTGTCTATAAGTTGACATTTTCGTGGATTTTCTTTTTGGTTAAAAATGACAATCACAGTATGTTTTTGAGTTCATTTGGTTTAAGGTAAAATTTGATTTTTTTCATCAAAGATCAAGCCAAACAACAGCAACAATAATATGCATGTTGTTGGATATACAATAATCTAAGGGTATTCACTATGAATAAGAAAATTTTAATCAGCGCTTTACTTGCAAGTGTATTGAGTCCAATGATGGCGATTGCCAATGATAAAGTACCGGCCATCTATCACCCAGAAGGTTTTCAAAAGGTCTGTAAAGGCAAACAACAAGGTGATTGGGTGCAGTTTGCTTATCGCGGCATTATTTGGAATGGCAGCTGCCAACCACAATTTTTCAGCTCAGAAAAAAATGCCGTTATTTATGGTGATGAACCCGAGTTACTGAATGTCTGTCGCACAAATCCTCAAAGCACCAGCATTATCTTAGACGGACGCACCTATAAAGGTCAATGTGCTTTAGGTTTTAACCCACCACGTCCCGCTGCGGGCAATCGTTAATTCCACACCGAAGATGCACGATCACCAATTGATCGTGCATTTTTTATCAGCTTAGTTGAGTTGCACAATCAATTGTTGCTAAAACTCACGGTTTCAGCTTGAGGTACGCTACACTATTGCCTTTCCTTTTGTTGTAGGTGATGCCCGTGAAGTGGTTACAAATTCATATTACAGTTGATCAAGCGCAAGTCGATTTTACCGAAACCTTACTTGAATCTTTAGGTGCGCTGAGCGTGACTTTAGATGATGCTGAAAATCAAGATTTACTCGAACCACTGCCGGGTGAGACACCACTTTGGAATAAAGTCATTGTAACAGGCATCTATGCCCAAGAAGATGACGAAGAAATTGATGTTGATTCGATTGTGACTTTTGCCAAAGCCCAATTACCCGATGCCCCATTGACGCATGAATTTATTGAAGACCAAGAATGGGAACGTACATGGATGGATGCCTATGAGCCGATTCAAATTGCCGATCATTTTTGGATTGTGCCTGAATGGCTTAACTCACCCGATCAAAATGCGGTAAATTTAAAACTTGATCCGGGCTTGGCCTTTGGTACAGGCAACCATGCATCAACGTTCTTATGCTTACAATGGTTAGCAAAAACAGATCTTAAAGACAAAATTGTGATTGATTATGGGTGCGGCTCAGGCATTTTAGCGGTTGCAGCATTGTTATTGGGCGCCAAAAAAGTCTATGCCACTGATATTGACCCTCAAGCGGTTTTGGCCACACAACAAAATGCTGAGCTTAATGGTGTACTTGAAAACTTATATGTAGGCTTACCTGATGAGTTCAATGAAACCTTAAAAGACCAAAAAGCTGATGTGTTTGTCGCGAACATTTTAGCCGGTCCTTTAATGATGCTTGCGCCACAGTTCGCAACACTGGTCAAATCTGAGGGAGAGTTCGCACTTGCAGGTGTAATTGAAGAGCAAGTATCTGATGTTTCTAGTGTTTATTCTGAATTTTTTGATATATTAGAGGTCGAAAAACGCGATGGATACTGGTGTCGCATCTCGGGTAAACGCCAACCTTAATAAACTTTAAGTTATCAGCTATGAATAAAAAGCAAACCCAATGCCCTGAATGTACAACAATCTATAAAGTTTCTGTTGCACAGCTCACCATTGCACAGGGCATGGTTTGTTGTCCAAAATGTAGCCATAGCTTCAATGGTTTATTGAATTTGGTTGAAATCAGCACAGCGCAACATCTGCCCGAGGCGGCGGAGCCTGCTTTGTTGCACCACGACTATGAGCATGAAGTCAGTGATCATGTTTTGGCCAGAAGTTATAGTCAGCAACATTTGCTCGATATTTTTGATCGTAAGATTGAACAGTCCAATATTGACTTACACACCTATTTAAACAATTTAAATTATTTTAGTAGCGACCCCATCTATCAATTTCCTAGTTTAAAACTCTCAGAGCGAGAGCTGCATGTGCCTGAAAAACATAGCCTTGGTTACTATATTTTGTGGAGCAGTATTAATTTAGTGTTAGTGGGTTTTTTAGCCTTTCAAATCTTATGGTTCAATCCTGATTTTGTAGCACGCTATCCCAGCTTAAATCATGGTTTGGTCTTTGCCTGCAATTTGATGGATTGTCAGCGCTTTGAGCAACGTTATGAATATATCCATATCTCTCAGTTCAAAATCACAACCCATGCACAGGGTCAGCAAATATTCAGTGGTATTTTGCTCAATCAAGATACAAAAAGCATGCCGCTGCCCAATTTACGTTTACGCTTTGAAAATGACACTGGCAGCGTAGAATATCTTTATCTCCCTGAAGATTATCTTGAATCTAAATACCAAGGCATTGAACGTATCCCCTCAAATACACCGTTTGGCTTTAATTTTCGGCTGGCTTTACCTAAAAACCAAATACAAAACCCACGTTTAGAAATCGTTGCCCCATAATCTTGAAAAAAAATCCCATAAACATGAAAAAAAAATGAAAAAAATGCAGTTTTCTTGCTCACTTTTTCTTAGACAATGGTATTATACGCGCCATTACAGCTTCGGCTGCAAACACCTCGCTTGATTGAAAACAAATAACAACTTCTGCTCATATTGCGCTTTATCTCCTATAACAGCGTATGAGCCGGTTTTTTGTTTTATTTTGGTGTGTAACAAAAATTCATGGTTTGTTACGATCAAAAAACAACCAAAGCGTATGCTTGTGGCAAGCTAACCTATCTGTTTTAGAGTTTAGAGCTTTTCTGGATTTAAGATCTAAAACTGGGGGGTTCAATTAATTTTTAGACCACATTTATATATCACCTTATCCCGGTGATATTTATTTTTCGGATTACTTCGCATGAATAGCAAATCTCCTATTTTTACTGCTCAATCAGACGTTGCGTTACGTATCCACGTTGATCGCGCAGTTCGCCATTACTTTGCACAATTGCAAGGCGAGCAACCATCTCAAGTGTATGATATGGTTCTAGCAGAAATGGAGAAGCCACTTCTCTCTGTTGTTTTAGAATACACTCGCGGTAACCAAACACGCGCTGCTGAAATTCTAGGCCTTAACCGTGGTACTTTACGTAAAAAGTTGAAAGCTCACGGTTTAATGAGTGAATAAATGATAAGATGCTTGCGTTGAACGCAGGCATTTTTTTTGCCTTATTTTGTTTTATGTTCCTTGAAAACTGTGACGAAGATCATGACTATTAAACGCGCTTTAATCTCTGTTTCCGACAAAACTGGTATTGTCGAATTTGCACAAGACCTTGCTGCTCTAGGGGTAGAAATTTTATCGACTGGCGGTACTTATAAGTTATTAAAAGATAACAATATTGCTGTAGTTGAAGTTTCAGAGCATACAGGTTTTCCAGAGATGATGGACGGCCGTGTAAAAACCCTACATCCAAAAATTCATGGCGGTATTTTAGCTCGTCGTGGTCTAGATGAAGCTGTGATGGCTGAACACAACATTGATGCGATCGATTTAGTTGTGGTCAACCTTTACCCATTTGCAGCAACTGTTGCAAAACCAAACTGCTCGCTTGCTGATGCAATTGAAAACATCGACATCGGTGGTCCAACCATGGTTCGCGCTGCGGCGAAAAACCATGCATCAGTGGGTATCGTTGTAAATGCAACTGACTATGCAAGTGTTGTGGCTGAGCTTAAAGCTGAAGGTGCTTTATCTTATGCAACTCGTTTTGACTTAGCAGTAAAAGCATTTGAACACACTGCACAATATGACGGCATGATCGCATCTTACTTAGGTGCTCGTGTTGGTAAAGAAGAAGGTCAAGCTGACAAATTTGCCCGTACTTTCAACACGCAACTCAACAAAGCACAAGATTTACGTTACGGTGAAAACCCACACCAATCTGCTGCATTCTATGTTGATCCTGCTGCAACTGAAGCGTCTGTTTCTACTGCTAAACAGTTACAAGGTAAAGAATTATCTTATAACAACATCGCAGATACCGATGCAGCTTTAGAGTGTGTTAAATCATTCGCTAAACCTGCTTGTGTGATTGTAAAACATGCTAACCCATGTGGCGTTGCAGTGTCTTTAGACGGTATTCAAGCTGCATATGATTTAGCTTATGCAACTGACCCTGAGTCAGCTTTTGGTGGCATCATTGCATTCAACCGTGAATTAGACGTTGCAACTGCACAAGCCATTGTTGATCGTCAATTTGTTGAAGTAATTATTGCTCCTAGCGTTGCTGATGGCGTATTAGAAGTGACAGGCGCGAAGAAAAACGTACGTGTACTTGTATGTGGCGAATTACCTGCCATTGACGAACGTGCTGCACAATTAGACTACAAACGTGTAAATGGTGGTTTATTAGTACAAGATCAAGACTTAGGTATGATTACTAAAGATGATCTTAAAGTGGTGACTAAACGTGCCCCAACTGAACAAGAAATTGATGACATGATTTTTGCTTGGAAAGTAGCAAAATACGTGAAATCTAACGCGATTGTGTATGCTAAAAACCGTCAAACCATTGGTGTAGGCGCAGGTCAAATGAGCCGTGTCAACTCTGCTCGTATTGCTGCGATTAAAGCTGAACACGCAGGACTCGTGGTTGAAGGTGCAGTGATGGCATCTGATGCATTCTTCCCATTCCGTGATGGTATTGATAACGCTGCTAAAGCTGGTATCAAATGTATCATTCAACCGGGTGGTTCTATGCGTGATGAAGAAACCATTGCAGCAGCTGATGAAGCAGGTATTGCAATGGTCTTCACTGGCATGCGTCATTTCCGTCACTAAGTTGACACGCTTATCATGATTAAGCACAACTTTTTGCTTAATACACAAGATTTATAATCTTGCCTAAAGTCCTCTCCTGCTTACAGGCTGAGGACTTTATGCTTTTCGATTCATGGAGTATGAACCGATGAATATTTTAGTTTTAGGTAATGGCGGTCGTGAACATGCATTGGCATGGAAAATCGCTCAAGATGAAAAAGTTTCAAAAGTGTTTGTTGCACCAGGCAATGCAGGTACAGCAACTGAAAACAAATGCGAAAATGTTGCACTTAACATTTTAGATAACCCTGCCATTATCGACTTTGCTAAAAACAATGCAGTGGACTTGGTAATTGTAGGACCTGAAGCACCACTTGTGAATGGTGTAGTCGATGCTTGCCGTGCAGCAGGTGTAAAAATTTGGGGCCCTACCCAATTTGCAGCGCAATTAGAAGGTTCTAAAGCATTTGCTAAGCATTTCTTAAAACGCCACAACATTCCAACTGCTTTTTATGATGTATTTACTGAAGTCGATGCAGCTAAGGCATTTGTTGAGAAAAATGGTGCGCCGATCGTGATCAAAGCTGATGGTCTTGCTGCTGGTAAAGGCGTGATCGTTGCGATGACCAATCAAGAAGCGTTTGATGCGATTGATGACATGCTTGCAGGCAACAAATTTGGTGATGCAGGTTCACGCGTTGTCATTGAAGAGTTCTTGGCAGGTGAAGAAGCATCTTTCATTTGTATGATTGATGGCGACAACATTTTACCTATGGCAACTTCACAAGATCACAAACGTATCTTTGAAGGTGACCAAGGGCCAAACACTGGCGGTATGGGTGCTTACTCGCCTGCCCCTGTAGTGACTGCTGATGTATTTGAAAAAACCATGAATGAAGTGATGCGTCCTACCGTTGAAGGTATGAAAAAAGACGGTCATGTTTATACAGGTTTCTTATACGCAGGTTTGATGATTGACGAACAGGGTCAACCTAAAGTAATCGAGTTTAACTGTCGTTTTGGTGACCCTGAAACTCAACCGATCATGATGCGTTTAAAATCATCCCTTGTTGAATTGGTTGAAGCAGGTATTGCAGGCAATTTACCAAGCCATGCTGAATGGGATGAGCGTAAAACTGTAGGGATTGTGCTTGCGTCACGTGGCTACCCTGAAACTTCAAGCAATGGCGATGTGATTTCCGGTTTAGATACTGTAATGACAGATGCTAAAGTTTTCCATGCAGGTACAAAAGCCAATGAAAATGGCGACATCGTCACTGCTGGCGGTCGTGTACTTTGCGTGACTGCACTTGGTGATACCATTGGTGAAGCACAAGCCAAAGCGCTCGAGCTTTGCCAAAAAGTCACCTTTGATGGTGTGCAATATCGTAAAGATATTGGTTACCGTGCCATTGCGCGTGAAAATGCGTAAAGCATGATTTAAAAAAACCTGCCATCGCGGCAGGTTTTTTTATGCCTCAAAAAGCAGATGATGTTTAAATGATTGAGGCTATAATTTAATCTTTAAAAACAAGGGTTTTATATGTTTCCTCATATATCTTTTTTTATGATAAATATGGCATAAAATCTTATAACTTATGCATTGATAATATTTGGTTATTTTTTAACAAAATAATTTTTATCATTCTCTTGTTTTTGTTCATATTTTTTCATTATACTGTATAATTCTTATGCACTTTATCCGCTAAATATAGCATTCTTATGCACTATATTGAATATTATTTTATTGCTATGATGCAAAAAATCACTGTCTGTTTATGCTCTGTATAACCATCTCCCATGCCGATCTAAACAACAGTCATCCACTTTACGACAATCCTATTAAACACACACAATTTGTACAAAATTCAATCTCCCTAAAAGAGGATGTGTGCTTTAACATGGTTTTAAATTGAATCAGGACGAACATATGAACAAGCTTATTGGTTTGGCTTTTGGTGCCTCTGTGGTTTTAGCTGGTTGTGGTCAATCACAATCTCCACAGTCCGATGCAAAAACGACAGATGATTTACAAACCGTTACGATGGCCTCTACTGGTTCAGATGCAGATGTATGGCGCTATATTGCGACTTTGCCTGAAACCAAAGCTGCTGGCATCAAGCTTGAAGTTAAAAACTTTAATGACTATGTGGCAATGAACACAGCGGTGGCCAATCAAGAAATTGATGTCAATACCTTCCAATCATACAATTACATGGTGGCATACAACACCGAAACCACTGATAAAAAAGTGGCTGCGGTTTCAACCACATATATCGAACCAATGGGCATTTATTCAGATAAATACAAAAAAATTGATCAATTCCCTAATAATGCCACTATCGCGATTCCAAACGATGCAGCCAATGAAGCACGCTCATTGTCTTTATTACAAACAGCAGGCTTAATTAAACTCAAAACTGATTTTAGTCCGATTTTAGGCACCACTAAAGACGTGATTGAAAATCCAAAAAATATCACTTTTAAAAGCATTCCAATGGCCACTGCGGTACGTGTGAAAAGTGAAGTTGATGCCATTGTTCTCGGCAATACTTTAGCAATGGAAGGTGGTTTAAATGTACTTAAAGACGCCACATTCTATGAGCCAGTAGATGCATCGACTAAATTGTATGTGAACTTATTGGTGACGGCTCAAGGTCGTGAAAATGATCCTGTATTACAGCGCTTAGGTCAGTTGTATCATAGCGAAGCAGTGAAAAAATACGTAGCGGACAATTTAGGCGGTACTAAAATTGCAGTTGATAAGCCAATGAGTTATTTTGATGAAGTGAAATAACCATCTCCCTTACGCTTTTATAAATATAAAATAGGCAGAGCAATTTGCCTATTTTTTTCATTTTTGGGCCTATGTTGACAATATGATTCAATTTAAAAATATTTCAAAGCACTATCAGCTCAAAGGTCAAACCTTAACTGCCTTAAAACAGATTAATTTAGACATCCCACAAGGCAGTATTTTTGGCATTATTGGCTATAGTGGTGCAGGTAAAAGTACCTTAATCCGTTTAATCAACTTGCTTGAGCGCCCGAGTGAAGGTCAAGTAATTGTCAATGGACATGACTTAACTGCGCTAAATGCTGCATCATTGCGTCAGCAGCGTGCCAACATTGGGATGATTTTTCAGCATTTTAATTTAATGCAAACCAAAACTGTGGCGGCCAATATTGAAATGCCAATGCAACTTTTGGGTTGGAGTAAGGCCAAGCGCCAGCAGCGTTTAGATGAATTACTGGCGTTTATTGGTCTTGAGCATAAACGCAATGCGTATCCTGATGAACTCTCTGGCGGGCAAAAGCAACGCGTAGGTATTGCGCGTGCTTTAGCCAATCATCCAAAAATTTTACTCTGTGATGAAGCCACTTCGGCACTTGATCCACAAACCACGCAATCTGTCTTGCAACTACTCAAAAAAATCAATCAAGAACAAGGCATTACCATTGTTATGGTCACGCATGAAATGGATGTGATTGAATCAGTGTGCGATCATGTAGCGGTGATGGAACAAGGTCAAGTGATTGAAATGGGTTCAACTTTATCTATTTTTAGTCAGCCACAACACCCAACCACACAAACCTTTATTCAAACTGTGTTGCAACAACATTTACCGGTGAAGATTTTAAATAATTTAGAAAATCAAAATCATCATAGTATTTATAGTTTGCAATTTTTGGGCACCTCAGCACAAGAAACTGTGGTTCAAGCTGTGATTAAACAGTTTGATTTAAGCTTAAATATTTTATTTGCCAATATGACTGAAATTGATGGCACGGTCATTGGACAAATGTTTGTTCAATTGCTTGGCAATGAACAGATTATTCAAGAAGCAATTGCATTTTTACAAGCGCGTGGCGTGAAAGTACAACAAGCAGGAGTACAAGCATGAGAGATTTAATTGTTGCTTGGCTCACCGACATCACTGCACCGTTTTGGAAAAGCTCTTTGTCGATTGATCAGTTTGTAACAGCTTTGCAAGAAACCATGCATATGGTGTTTTTTGCACTGTTGTTTGGCTGTATGTGGGGTTTGATCCAAGCCATTATTGTCTGGACGACACGTCCGCAAGGGATTTTACCCAATAAAGTGATTTATCACGGGCTGAATCCGATTATTAATGCCTTACGCTCATTGCCGTTTATTATTTTATTGATTGCTGTGATTCCACTGACTAAGTTTTTAGTGGGCAGCTCGATTGGTACATGGGCGGCGATTGTGCCTTTAACCATTTACATTGGGCCATATATTGGGCGTTTAATTGAAATTTCGTTGCTTGAGGTCAATGAAGGTATTGTTGAGTCTGCTCAAGCCATGGGTGCTACACCCACACAGATTATTTTTAAATTTGTGTTACCTGAAGCACGTAGTTCGGTAATTTTAAACTTAACCACTGCCACCATTAGCTTAATTGGTGCTACAGCCATGGCAGGTGCGGTAGGTGCCGGTGGTATCGGTGACTTAGCCATTTCCTATGGTTATCAGCGCTTTGATACCAGTGTGGTCATCTTAACCGTGATTGTACTGTTAATTTTGGTGCAAATTGTGCAAATGCTGGGTGAATGGCTGGCGAAAATACGTTAAGCCTCCCCTGTTCGCATTTTACTTAACCTTCCGCTTTGGAGGGTTATTTTTTATCTGTTAAATATTAGACAGAACCTTAAGGCATTGCGTGATAAAATGCCGACAGTTTTAGCAAGGATTCATCTATGCACTTTGTCCATCTGGGTATTCATACAGAATTTTCCATTACAGAATCAATTGTACGTGTGCCAGAGCTTGTAAAAGCCGCAGCCAGTGATGAAATGCCGGCTTTGGCACTCACAGATTTATCTAATCTGCATGCAGCGGTTAAATTTTATAAAAAATGCTTGGACAAAGGCATTAAACCCATTTTAGGCTCAGAAATTCGTCTAAATGACGCTGAACATCGTGTCACGTTATTGTCGATGACCAACACCGGTTGGCGTAACTTAACCGAAGTGGTGTCACGCGGTTACATTGAAGGTCAACAGCTGGATATTCCGTGTGTTAAAAAAGAATGGGTATTAGAACAACACCAAGACATGATTGTCATGCTGGGGCTCAACAGTGACGTGGGGAAAATGTTGGTATCCTCCAACCCACAAAAAGCTGAACCTTTATTACAAGAGTGGATTGCCAAATTTGGCGATCGGGTGTATTTGGCCTTAACCCGTACCAATCGCCCTTATGAAGATGACTTTATCAGTGAAGCGGTCAAACTGGCGCGTAAATACAATATTGGTGTGGTGGCACACAATGATGTGCATTTTATTCATGCAACCGATTATGAAGCGCATGAAGCACGGGTATGTATTGCCGATGGTTATGTCTTAGGCGATAGTCGTCGTCCTAAACGCTATAGTCCAGATCAATATTTTAAAACCGCTCAAGAAATGAGTGAGCTGTTTGCCGATATTCCATCTGCGCTTGAAAACACTTATCACATTGCACGGCGTTGTAACGTGGCTTTGCGTTTAGGCTTTAACGACTTACCCGATTACCCAATTCCTGAAGGCTATACCATTGACACCTTCTTTGCCCATTTGTCTAAAGAAGGCTTAGAAGAGCGCTTAAACTTCCTGTATCCGCCCGAAACGCGCGGTGAAGATTGGCCTGAGATCCGCAAACCTTACGATGAACGTATTGAGTTTGAGATTAATATTATTAATGCCATGGGCTTTCCCGGTTACTTTTTAATTGTCATGGACTTTATTCAGTGGTCCAAAAACAATGGTGTACCGGTGGGTCCCGGTCGTGGTTCGGGTGCCGGTTCTTTAGTGGCGTATAGTTTAAAAATTACCGACCTTGATCCGCTGCGTTATGACTTGCTGTTTGAACGTTTCTTAAACCCAGAACGTGTCTCGATGCCTGACTTTGACGTGGATTTTTGTATTGCAGGCCGTGACCGTGTCATTGATTATGTCGCGCGGACCTATGGTCGTGATGCCGTGTCGCAAATTGCCACCTTTGGTACCATGGCTGCCAAAGGTGCCATCCGTGACGTGGCGCGGGTTTTGGGTAA
Source organism: uncultured Acinetobacter sp. (assembly GCF_947626835.1). Classification (GTDB taxonomy): domain Bacteria; phylum Pseudomonadota; class Gammaproteobacteria; order Pseudomonadales; family Moraxellaceae; genus Acinetobacter. The sequence continues at coordinate 45,626 of NZ_CANQTS010000010.1, forward strand.
ATCTTATGGTTTGGCCGATCGTATTTCTAAAATGATTCCGACCAAACCTTTGGGTTTAAGTTTACGTGAATCTTTAGATGCCGAACCGCAGCTTAAAGATATTGTCACCAACCCCAATAACCCCGATCATGATGATGCGGCTGAAATTTGGGAAATGGCGCTTAAACTCGAAGGCATTACCCGAAATACCGGTAAACATGCCGGCGGTGTGGTGATTGCACCCACTAAACTGACCGACTATTCTGCAGTGATGTGTGATGCTGATGGCAGCAACCGTGTGGCGCAATTTGACAAAGATGATGTTGAATCGGCAGGTTTAGTCAAGTTTGACTTCTTGGGTCTGCGTAACTTAACCGTGATTGAAGATGCCGTGCAGCATATTAACCAAAGCGCCAATTTAGACACTCCGCTTGACATTTCTTTGATTCCCCTTGATGACAAAGCCGCGTATGCAGTATTTGCCGAGGCCAATACCACAGCGGTGTTCCAGTTTGAATCCGTGGGCATGAAAAAAATGCTCAAAGAAGCACGCCCAAGTAAGTTTGAAGAAATTATTGCCTTTGTATCGTTATATCGTCCGGGGCCTATGGACCTGATCCCTGACTTTATCCATCGTATGCATGGCGGTGAGTTTGAATACTTACATCCTTTACTTGAAAGCGTGCTTGAACCCACCTACGGCATTATGGTGTATCAAGAACAGGTGATGCAAGCAGCGCAGTTCTGTGCCGGCTATAGCTTAGGTGGTGCCGACTTACTGCGTCGTGCCATGGGTAAGAAAAAACCTGAGGAAATGGTCAAACAGCGCCAAATCTTTATTGAAGGTGCCGCTCAAAAAGACATTGATACCGACACCGCCAACCATATCTTTGATTATATGGAAAAATTTGCAGGCTACGGTTTTAACAAATCCCATGCAGCAGCTTATGCCTTAGTGGCTTATCAAACGGCATGGCTGAAAGCACATTATCCTGCCGAATTTATGTCGGCGGTAATGACCTCTGAGATGCAAAACACCGATAACGTGGTGTTTTTAATTGATGACTGTCGTATTAACGGTTTAGATGTGCTGCCGCCTTCGGTCAATATGTCTTTGTATAACTTTCATGCTGTGGATACCAAAACCATTGTTTATGGTTTAGGCGCGATTAAAGGCGTCGGTGAAGCAGCCATGCAATCGGTGATTGAATCACGTCAAAGCCAAGGCCCTTATCAAGATTTATTTGATTTTTGCCATCGTATTGATTTGAAGAAAATCAATAAACGCACCTTAGAAGCTTTAATTCGTGCCGGTGCTTTAGACTGCCTTGGAATTGAACGTGCTGATTTAATGGCACAATTGCCAGAAGCTGTACAAGCTGCAGAACAAGCGCGTTCTAACCGTGAAACCGGCATTATGGATTTATTTGGTGAAGTGGCCGAAGTGCAACGTAAACCCACCAAACCGGTTAAAGCTTGGTCGGATGAAGTGCGTTTAAAAGGTGAAAAAGACACTTTAGGTTTATATTTAACGGGTCATCCAATTGATGTTTATCGCAGTGAACTTAAAGCTTTTATTCCGCATAAACTCAATGAGCTGACCCCAACCCGCCGTGGTGTAACCACTGTATTTGCAGGTTTGGTGCTTGATGTGGCCAATTTCCCTAATCGCATGGTGATTACCCTAGACGATGGCACATCGCGGATTGAAGTTTCTTGTAATCACGAACGTTTCCAACGCTTTAAAGACATTGTACAGGTGGATAAAGTGGTGGTCATTGAAGGCGAAATCTACGAACGTGAAGGCTTTGATCGTCCGATGGGGCGCTTAACCAAAGCCTTTGCCTTAAATGAGATTCGTCAAAAACGTGCCAATTGCATTAAAATTCAATTGTTACCTGAGCATTTAAGCCACACTTTGCCACAAGATTTAAGCCAAATCTTATTGCCATTTTGCAACGTCGATCTATGTCAACATATTCCGTTGCAGTTGCAACTTGATTATAGCTATGCGCGTGCCGATCTCAATTTAGGCGTCAATTGGAAAGTGGCTCCGATGGATGAGTTGCTGGCTCGACTGCGCGATTATTTTGGTAAAGAGCGAATTTATATCGAATACCAAGTCAAATCCAAAGCAGCAAAAGCCGCACCTAAACCGTATAAACAAGCCGTGGCAGCGCCACCTGAGCACAACATTGATGATGCTTTAGATGCTTATCACACCGACATGCAACAACAATATTCTTAAACAGACTTTGGATCACCGATGAACCCGACTGATAATGCTGCCCTTTCAGCAACCCTCTCCCATGTGCGTATTGTCATGGTCAACACCACGTTACCTGCCAATATTGGCAGTGCCTTACGTGCCATGAAAACCATGGGTTTAAGCAAATTGGTCTTGGTTGCGCCTAAGACCTATCCACACCCTGATATTGATGCCTTGGCTGCGGGTGCAACTGACCTCATCGAACAGATTGAAATTGTAGAGACCTTAGAACAAGCTATTCAAGATTGTCATTTGGTTTTTGGTACCAGTGCCCGTAGCCGTACTATTCCATGGCCCTTACTTGATGCCCGTCCTGCAGCGCAAAAATCTATGCAAGCGGTAACGCAGCAAAACCAAGAGGTGGCGATTGTTTTTGGTCGTGAAGATCGTGGCTTAACCAACGAAGAATTGGCACTTGCCAATTATCATGTCACCATTCCGGTCAACACCGACTATGGCGTGCTCAACGTTGCACAAGCCATTCAAGTGATTTGTTATGAAATGCGTATGGCTGCCATGGAACTGGCTGAAGTTCAGCCTGATCAAAGTGCGACCATGCAAGTGATTGATGGGCAAAGTATGCATTGGGATGAACCTTTGGTTACCCATCAAGACATGGACAAATTCTACCCACATTTAGAAACAATGTTGGCAGAGATTGAATTTATGGACCCAAATAATAAACGATTATTGCCTTTACGCTTGCGTCGCCTTTTTGGACGTATACAATTAGATAAAATGGAATATCACTTATTACGCGGTATTTTTAGCCGTGTACAGGCCATGCGTCATGGCACATGGACCCCATCTGGCAAATCGACTACAGATCATGAGGATCAATCCTAATGCTTAAACAGCTCAAAGAAGACATACAAGCTGTATTCGCGCGAGATCCTGCCGCTCGAAATACTTTAGAAGTTTTAACCACATATCCTGGTATTCATGCCTTAATGATGCATCGCGTCGCGCATGAATTATGGAAAAAAGAATGTAAAGGACCAGCCCGCGTCCTTTCCTCTTTTAGCCGTTTTGCCACCGGTATCGAGATCCATCCGGGGGCTAAAATTGGTCGTCGCTTTTTTATTGATCATGGTATGGGTGTCGTGATTGGTGAAACCGCTGAAATTGGCGATGACGTAACGTTATATCATGGCGTGACCTTAGGTGGCACCACATGGAATAAAGGCAAACGTCACCCCACGTTAGAAGATGGTGTGGTGGTAGGTGCTGGTGCAAAAATTTTAGGCCCGTTTACGGTGGGCAAAAATGCCAAGGTCGGCTCGAATGCAGTGGTAACCAAAGCGGTACCACCTGAAACCACAGCGGTGGGCAACCCTGCACGTTTTATCAGTAAGGATAAACCCCAAACTGATGAAGAAAGCCGTCGTCGTGACTATGCACAAAGTATTGGTTTTCAACCTTATGCAGCCACGCAAGATCAAAGTGATCCAATGCTTGAAGGTATGCGTGTCTTGCTTGACCGTATTCAACACAATGAAAAACGTATGAATTTATTATGTCAGCGTTTGTCTTTGTTAGACCCCACCTTTAATAAATCATCTGCCCACGCACAACCATTTAGCGAAGCAGAACTTAAGATTATTGATGAAGTACGCCGTGAATGTGAAGCACAAAGTACCGAGCTCAAATAAGCTTTTAAGTTTTAATATGTAGCCAAGCTTGCATGTTCGTCAGAGTTTTCTTAGACTGACGAACAATACTAAATCTCTATGTTTACAATAAATTGAACGGATTATGCGAATGAAATTAATGCCCTTGGCTTGCGCTTTACTTGCAGCTTCAGTTTTAAGCGGCTGTGCCACAACTGCCCCAAAAAATAATACGCCAAATACCAACGCGACTGTGTTTACTGAGCCTGAGGTATCTACACCTTTTTATGCTTTAAATCCAATGGATTATCAAGCGCCATCTCCATTTGAACTGGCATTGGTTGCTGCACAAAAACAACCGGTCACCAAAATGGTGGTCAGCCGTCAAAATGATCCAGATCGTAAGCTGACCCTTGATAGCAATAAACTGATTATTCCAACCATCAACAGCAATCAACGTAGCATGAGCTATGCGGCATTGGCAGGCGAAAATCAAATTGATATCACCGATATTGATGACTTTTTAAATATGGTGGAAGGTAAAGCACGTCATTACCCGCCACGTTTTAGCGACCGTAAAGAACGTCGTGGTTTTGAATACAAACTCAAAAATGTCAGTGCACAACTAGATACTTTAGCTGCAGCACCCAATGCTTCATTTGACGTGTTAATTCGTGCTTTTAAAGCCGCTGTTATGGGTCGTAACCTTGATTTAGGTTCGGCATATACCACCAAGTCATTAAACTATGCACAGCGTATTTTAAAGATCAATCCAAATGATGCCGAAGTCAATTTCTGGTTTGGTTTTGCACTCTCAGAAGGTGGGGGTCACCGTGAAGCCATGCCTTATTTGGATAAGGCCATGAAAGCTGGCGTGCAAGAAGCCTATTTATCAGCGGTCAATAACTACATTGCCCTTGAACAAAAGAAAAATGCTTTACAAACTTTGCGTAACTACAAAGTTAAATACCCACAAGAAGCGGCTGTGGCAGATCGTCTAATTCAAGAAATTGATAAAAAAGGGCGTTGGAACGTCTGGCAAGTGATGAATAAATAATTCAAAATTTGTCAAAAGACCGCAATATGCGGTCTTTTTTTATGCAAAAAATTCTATCAGCGTCTAAAAATCACGTATGATAAAAATACTTCCACACCATCGACTTCTAGCACTATGCACAAGATTTTCCTGCTGTCCTTTACAAGCATGCTACTCCTGTCTGGTTGTCAGGTGGTCAGTGTCAAAAATCAATCCTTAAATGTCACGATTGCCAATGAACGTGACAGTATTTTAACACGCAATAAATTAAGCGAAGCCAGTCTTAATTTGCTATCCATGACTGGGCGCGAGGCAAAAATTTGTAGCAGCAACCCTGAACAATGTGTGACGGATTTAAGAGCGATTCCCCAGATTCAAGATGAACAACTTTTGTCTACCGCAAGTGAAATTTATTTGGCTAAAGCCATTGAGCTTGAACAATCAGCAGCCTGTAAAACAGCCTTAATTGCGGGTATTCAATCACAACAAAAACAACAACAAAAACAAGTGGCGCAACAAGACTGTTTAGACCAACAGTTGCATATGCTAGATAAAAGTATCCGTTATAGCTATGCCTATATGTTTCAAAGCAAACGTGCTCCACAAGATCGCCTATTTGATAACCGTCAAGTGCAAATCCGTGATTTTTATAATCAATCTTTAGCAAAAATCGTCAGCGTATATACCATGCGTCATCAACACACGCATTTACCTAAAACCATTCAAGTCGGTGAGAGTCGTTACCACCTTAATTTTGATGCTTATCCTGCACTTAAAAATCGTCCAATTGAACAATTGATCTCGACCTATAATTTAAACTTTTCAGGGTTACGCTCGATTAACCGTCGTGACGGTTTTGGTGCAGAATTTGCCTTGGTGTTGCCTGAAATACCACGAGCCACGAAAACGACTTATATCGTCGATCCACTCAATTATGCGTATAAAAATGGGCATAACCCCAATTTACATGCACCACGTTATTTGGCTGCAACCATTACAGCTCAACCTAAAGGTGCTCAATCGATTGAGCGCATTTTGCATCACGGCGATTTTGAAATCTCCGCTTATGACCCCTATCAATATGAAAGCGTGCAAGTTGCGCAAAAAACCTATCCATTAGCGGCGAATTTCTCAGCTCCCTATGGCTTGTGGTTAGCGCAAAATAATTTGGGCAAAGCGGCATATTTAAGCTTAATTGATCGAGATGACCGTCTTACCATGCCGCATTTATATATGCTAGAGCCCTATAACCCCAATAAAAAGGTCATTATTTTGGTGCATGGTTTGGCCAGCAGTCCTGAAGCTTGGGTGCGTTTAACCAATGACATCATGGGTGATCCGGTACTGCGCGAACACTATCAAGTCTGGCAGGTATTTTATTCAACCAATATGCCAATTTTAGAAAGTCGTTTTCAAATTTATGCCCTGTTAACGCAAGCATTTGCAAAAGTCGATGCCAATGCAGCAGCCAAGGACGATGCGGTTTTGGTTGGGCATAGTATGGGCGGTATTATTTCAAGATTACTGGTGAGCAATTCCGATATCACGCAAGCCACTTTAGCTTTAATGAATAATCGTCAATTGAACCGTTATCGTAATCTACCGATTGTGCGACAACGTATGGTCATGAAACCCATTCCCAACATTGATCGTGCCATCTTCTTAGCTGCCCCACATCGCGGAACAGATTTTGCTGATCGTTGGTTTACCAAAGCTGCACGTAAAGTGATTAAACTACCCGTTGCTTTTTTAACTGCTGTAGGTGATGCCTTAGTGGACGAGGATCCAAGTTTAAAAGAGCTTTGGCAACAAATTGATCGAAGCTTAATTCAAAATGGACCGAGTGATTTAAGTCATCAATCTAAGTTTATGCAGCTCACCCAAGATATTATGCCGCGTCAAAACCTACCTTTTCACAGCATTATTGGCAATAATACGGGCTTAGATGATCTAGCACAGATCAATGATGACGTTGTGCCTTATCAAAGTGCGCATTTAAAAGCAGCACATTCCGAAAAAATTATTCGTGGCAGTCATTCTATTCAAGAAACGCCTGAGGCTGTACTAGAACTCAGACGAATTTTACGCCTACATTTGACCCAATTGGGTATGTATAAGCCTTAAAAAAAAGCCGAAGTTGAACTTCGGCTTTTTCGCTTAAGCAGATTTTGCCACGGGTTGATCTTGGTTTAAACTCAATTCATGTACACGCTGGCATTCATCTAAAGCCAATTCATAATAGGCCAAACCTTCCTTAACCGATTCAAAGGCTTGTTGTTGCATTTTGACATCGTCATTGGCAAGACGCTTGATGAGTTCCATCGCTTCATACGGATGGATATCATCATAATGCGCATGGGCGCGTAGCCAAGCAATGGTCCGTTTATTGATGTGAATTTCAGGATGATCAGCATAAGTCTGAATACCTTCATACACATGACTGCTCCAATCCCCTGTTGCCCACTCAATGGCTAAATTGGTTGCAGCTAAAGCTTGTGCCAAATTGCCACGGGTATTATTACTCCATAAAAAATGGTTTACCCCATTCATGGCTGCATTAGGTTTAACATTGTCTAATTCTTCTACCGTTAAACCAAAGCCTGCTGCCCAATCGCGATACCAATTAAGGTGACGTTCTTCTACTTTAATATTTTGAATCAGCCAATTACGTGCCTCATTTACACCCGGATCGGCAAAATTAGTGGCTTTGGCCAATGCCAATGACATATAAGATGGAAAATGTGCCACCAATGGGTAGAAATTTAAAAGCGCATAGCGAAAACTGGTTAAAGTGAGTTGACCCGATGCCATGTTTAAAAAAAATGGATGCTGACTAATACGATCTTTAAATGGAATCAGATCGTCCCAAAATTTTTGCGACCATTCATTGTGCGGTGTAATTTCTAAATCATCTTCATATTTTGTGTTCATAGCGTCCCCTTTGACCCTGATGTATTCATTATAAAAATTAAAGCTTGCTTGTTATGTGATTATCCAGTGTGCAAAATATATTAAAGGTCTGTATGCATCAAAAAGATAACTACATCTCACTTTTTTTAAAAAGATAAAATGGTATCAATATTTTTATAAGCAATCCAAAGCACTTTAAGCTAAGCCACTATTATTCAACACAAATATCGTTTATAGTGCAATCCAATCTACAACAATTTGTACATTTTGCAAGCTCTAATGCCGCATCTTTTACTGCTATTTTATATAAAAATAAACATGGATACTTTCTTTTTGTTTGAGTTTGGATTATGAAGTTACCTGGCTCAAGTAAATTCACCTATCATCAAATTGAGAAGCTGATTTCACATGGCTTAAACTTGGTGCATTTTACTTGGCAAGTTGAAGCCATTTATCGCCGTCGTTATTGTCAAGAGGCAGCACACGAGTTTCGTTATCGTGCCCCAATTATTTTAGCGTTATATGGTTTTTTGACCCTTGGCATTTATAAAATCAGCCTAGATTATGACGTGAGTATTACTTGGCTGTATTACTACGCTTGGGTCGGTATTATCATTTTTATCGCTTGGATCATGTCATTTATCCCACGCTTTGATCGTTTTTTTGATCTATATGTGGGTATTGGCTCTATGCTTGCGGTGGCTTTAAGTTTTTTAATGGTGACTGTCATCGGCTCAGTCCACAGCAATGCTTTGTTCCATGTTGCCATGATGTATGCCGTGGTCATTATCTATGGCTTTGTCGGCTTACGTTTTTATACCGCTTTTATTGCCGGTTGGTCAGGTGGACTATTAGCTATGGTAGTCAGTTTATGGCTGAACTACGAAATCGATTGGGTCTTATTTAACCGCACCTATACCTTTAGTAGTTTTTTTGGTATGGCACTTGCCTATGCGATTGACCGTCAGCATCGTGAAAATTATTTACAAAACTGCATTATTGAACTCAATCAAAAAAAGCTGTCACAACAAGCACAGTTATTAGAATCTTTATCACGTCAAGATGCACTCACCGATTTGGCCAATCGACGCTATTTAGAAGAGATACTCACCAAAGAATGGTTTAGCGCGTTGCGTTATCAACACCCTTTAACCATTATGATGATTGATATTGATTATTTTAAACACTATAACGACAGCTTTGGACATGTTGCAGGTGATAGCTGTTTAAAAGCCATTGCCCATGTGTTAAAAAAAATGACTTCTCGTGGCAATGAATTGGCAGCGCGTTATGGGGGTGAAGAATTTATGTTAATTTTTCCGATGACCAATCGTGAACAAGCAGAAAAAATTGCCAACAATTTAATTCAACGTGTCAATGAATTGGCCATTCCCCATCCCAGTAGTTTAGTTTGCGACAGGATTAGTATTAGTGTAGGCGTGATCAGTACAATTCCTCAGCGTCATCATCAGTTGTCAGATTTAATTATGCAAGCCGATCAAGCGCTATATCAGGCCAAGAAATATGGTCGCAATCAATATGCCTTGATGACTCTATAAAACTAAGCAACTGTTGTTCAATACCCTGCTGATCTTGCGTTAAATCAAGCGTGTAGAACCCTATCCAATAGTCATGTAATTGAAGATCTGCGGTCACGGTTTGTCCTATACTGGGGTAAATTAACATCCCTTGCGTAAAATTAAAGCGACTGGTTGCATGTTCTTGTGAGCGTAGATACGTATATAGCTGATACAGATGCGGACTTTTGAACAGCTGTTGCTTGCGATAATAACCTTGTGTCCATATTTGGGTAAATTTAGTATCAATTAAAATACAGCGTCCATCTTGATGGGTTAAAATCACATCAGTTTTCATCTGCGGCAAAGCCATGTGTTGGGTGGCTGGCGGCCATCTTAATACTGCTCCTTGTAGAACACGCCACCCTTGAGTTAAATACTTTTTATAAAAGCCACCTATGGCGCGCTCAAACAGCTGTCTTAACCAGTGCACATCATCTTGCGGCTGTTGCCATACATGTTGACCGTCCTCAGTACTTAGGATTTTAAAATTGAGCAGCACATCTGCTAAAGCCAATAACTCAGACAAGGCTTGATGATTGACATGTTTTGGCGCTAAAGGTCGCCCAATGACTTGCACGCCCAATTGTGCAAGTTGGCGTTGGCAACGCTTCAGAGCAAGATGATGCTCAAGCTTGGTTTGTTTAAGTAGCTTATCAATCACAACATACAAGTACTGATGTTCAGGTGAATTAAAGCTTAATTGTGCAAATTGGCAATGCACTTGACCTTGCTTGAGACTGTGTGTCAAATAACTGCGTTGTATATCCACTTTACCGCGAATATAAGCTAAAGCTTGCTGCTTGGGTATGTAATGCTGCTGAGGTTGCTTTAAATACTGCTCTAAGCACTGTATTAGCCATGCCACCAAACTGTCATGCATATAAGGGGTATCTAGATATTGAATGGCTTGGCGCACCTGAGTTAATTTTAAATCTGAGGCATACAGCATTAATAACCATAGATTTTTAATTGGAATACCTGCGTAGGTCTTCATACATGATCCATAAAACGCATATACCATGCTTCAACTTCATCAGGTTGCTCAGCATAATAGGCCTCTAACATCGGCACAATTTCACTTTCCACAATATCTACATACCATCGTTTTTCATCATTAATCTGAAGATGTGGCGTAAAATAACTATGTCCTAACTGTAGACCTTGCCCTAAATACACAGAGGCTGCAATCTGCTGATTCAGCGCTTGCATGGTCTGTGCAATATGCTGCAATAAGCTCTCACTGATGCCTCGCTGTTGTACATAAGTGTGCCATGCGAGATTAAAACTTGGCTTAAGTTGTGCAAAAGCAAAACGGCGTCTGAGTGCAAAATCCAAAGGCGTTAAACTACGATCTGCGGTGTTCATGGTCGCAATCAGATACAGATTATCGGGCAGATAAATTTTTTCATCCAACTTGGCATAAGTTAAACGTAAAGCATGATGACTATGGCGTTTAGAATGCTCCAACAAGGTAAGCATTTCACCAAAAATATGCGCGGTTTGCCCACGATTAATCTCCTCAATCACCATCACAAAACGATCATTGGGAAAGCGCTGTGCTTTTTCAACCAGTTGTAAAAATGGCCCATCTACCAGTTGCAATTCATGTTGACCGTTACTGTTAGCCAACGGTCGCCAACCCCGAATAAAATCTTCATAACTGGTATTGGCATGAAATTGCATACTTTGTATGTGATCATCGCTTTGATGGCCCACCACACTATAGGCCAAGCGTTTAGCAAGCCACGTTTTGCCTGTACCGCTTGGACCTTGCAAGATCAAATTTTTTTTATATAAAAGACGCTGCTGTAAGGTCTGTAGTTCGTCCAACGCTAAAAAACAGCCCTCTTGTTGTAGCTGTTGTAACCCATACGGAGTTACAGGTAATTCTTTTAATGCCATAGTCACATCGGTTAAATCTTGGTCATGATCTTGAGCCAAGCTTTTTAAGCCGCTCGTTTGTTGCCATGCATATAACGCCAATTCTGGAAAATTGTGTGCCAAGGCATAGGAGCTGTGAAAATAATGCATCAGAGCATATTTTAACTGCACGTAGTCATGCCCATGACAACGGCCTTTTGCACCATGTTTGACAATCCTCAGGTCTAAATCTTGCTCAATATATGCCTGTGATTGACTGTCTAAACTCATAAAATGATACGGTGCCAACCAAAATAAGCCCATACTCAAATTCCAGCCCACCGCATATTGGGCACTCACCTGATCATAGTACGCTATAAAACGCTGGGTATTTTCAACTGTTGCTTGGTGAGCATAGTCTAAAGCGATCGAAAAAAATTGCCACAATTGCGCAATGTCTTGGCGGCTATCACCATGATTAGGCTTAAAAAACAAAGAACGTTGATTATTTAAAGTTGGGATTCCAGCAAAATCTTGCGGTGCTTTCAAACCTACGCCTAGAAATTCTGCCAATTCTGTGGCAATCGCACGGCGCTTTTGCACGGTGATACCGCGATTAAACATGCCCAGCACGGTAAATGGACAGATGTCTTGTAGATCATGGCCCAGTAAATAAGCCAGCTCATAACGCTGTGCCACATTCATTACCCATTGCAACAAGACTTGACGTTTATGTTGATACGTTAATAAAGCCTGTGCGATAGCTTGGTAAAAGTCAGTCCATGCAAAACCTAGGTCGTTGTTATAGCACTGTGTATTGACAAAAGCATCTCTTGGCTGAGCTTGATCATGCACAATATAAGCAAATAAAGCCTGATCCATCGCATGTTGGTCTGTTAGTGGGTAAACTTGAGCTTGATAAATATAGTCATACCAATTTTTTGCTTGAAACTCAGCTTGCCAAATGACTTGAATACTACTGTTGTCTTTGCCTTGAATGCAGCCATAAGCACAGATTTGCATACTTCTTTGAGCTTGATAGTGACTATTTTGCAGCAGTTTAATGGCAACTAAATCACCCACCTGCATCTGATTGAAATAACAAACAGGCACAGACAATTGCTCAGGATGCACAGAGTTCAAGCATGTCGAATCAATCAACCAAAGTGGGTGTTGCATTATTTGAAGCTACCTATTTCAACTGTGGCTAGTATAGCTTGAGATGCGAGGACTCAACGCATTAGATTCAAAATAGGCAATGCATCGCCATGCTTTTTTAATTTTTGCTACACTAGCGTTCAATTTAATGCCCTTTTTCTTATTTTAGGCTTTTTGATCTATGAGTAGCTCCAGCGCAGCAGCCATTGCCAATTTATCTACGCTCACCCCGATGATGCAGCAATATTTTAAGGTCAAACTGCAGCATCCACACTCGTTGCTGTTTTATCGCATGGGTGACTTTTATGAGTTATTTTTTGAAGATGCACAGCAAGCGGCTAAACTGCTTGGCATTACTTTAACCAATCGCGGCAAGGTCAATGGTGATCCGATTCCGATGGCAGGTGTGCCCTATCATGCTGCCGAAGGCTATTTAGCGCGTTTAGTCAAAAAAGGCGTTACCGTTGCCATTTGTGAACAAGTGGGTGAAGTGACTGGTAAAGGACCTGTAGATCGTCAAGTTGTACGTATTTTAACCCCTGGCACCTTAACCGATGATGCGCTACTCAATCGCCATCAATCATCCAACTTAGTGGCACTGTGCTTACAACAAAAACACATCGGAATTGCGCTATTAGATTTAAGTGCAGGTATTTTTAAAGTCCAACAGTTGCAGTTTAAGTCTGAACAATTGGCGATTGAACTAGCTCGTTTAATGCCAAGTGAAATTGTGGTGGATGAAGATTTTAATGATCAAGAACTGCTTGAAAATTTAAAAAAACAACTAGAATGTCCAATCTCAAAACGTCCAAATGTTGATTTTAATTTAAATAACGCGCAAAAAACCTTATGTGATCAGTTTGCTGTGTCAACATTAGCCGGTTTTGGGATTGATCATTTGCCATTGGCAAAAGCGGCGGCGGCAGCGTTAATTCATTATGCCAAAGACACACAAAAAACTGCGTTACCGCATATTCGTAGCATTCAACTCGAGCAAAGCTCAGATTTTATTGCCCTTGATCCTGTCACACGGCGCAATTTAGAGTTGGTCGCGCCTTTGTTTGAGCATGGAACATCTTTGTTTGATTTAGTCAATGACTGCCAAACTGCCATGGGTGCACGCTTATTGCATCGCACCTTGATGCAACCGATGCGGGACACTCAACAGCTCGATCAGCGTTTAGATGCCATTCAAGCCTGCCTTGAAGGCTATTATGAAGCACCTATGCGCTTGGTATTAAAAGACATTGGTGATATTGAACGTGTATTAAGCCGTGTGGCTTTAGGCACAGCACGTCCGCGTGATTTGGTGCAATTGCGCCAAGCTTGTGCTCATATTCCTGCGCTACGCCAAAGTATTGAAAGTCTCAGTTTGCGTTCAAGTCTAGTGGGGCAACTTAATCACGAGCTTGGCGACTTTAACGGTTTATATCAGCATTTATTGGCCGCGATTGTTGAACATCCGCCGGTACTGTTAAGGGATGGCAACGTAATTGCCGAAGGCTTTGATGCAGAACTGGATGAACTGCGCCAAATTCGCGATCATGCAGGGCAATTTTTAATTAATCTTGAGTTACAAGAGCGCCAAAATACCGGCATTAATACCCTTAAAATCGGCTATAACCGTGTTAGTGGTTATTATATTGAATTGACTCGTGCTCAGGCTGAACAAGCCCCTGAGCATTATATTCGTCGTCAAACGCTTAAAAATGCCGAGCGTTACATTACCCCTGAGCTTAAAGCCTTTGAAGATAAAGTCTTATCTAGCGAATCAAGAGCTTTAGCACGCGAAAAAATGCTGTTTGAAGCACTGCTTGAGAATTTACGCGCTGATATTGGCAGCTTACAAATGATGAGCAGCGCAATTGCTCACTTAGATTTAATCAGTAACTTTGCCCATCAAGCGCGTTTGCGTGCTTGGTCACGTCCTGAGTTTTCTCCTGAAGTGGGTGTAAACATTGTTGCAGGACGTCATCCTGTGGTGGAAGCTTTAAGTAAATCAGCCTTTACACCCAACAACACCCACCTTGATCATGCCCACCGTATGGCGATTATTACCGGTCCCAATATGGGCGGTAAATCAACCTTTATGCGCCAAACTGCATTAATTGTGCTGCTTGCGTATTGTGGCTGTTATGTACCAGCACAAGCCGCCACCTTAGGTCCAATTGATCGTATCTTTACCCGTATTGGTTCAGCCGATGATTTATCAACAGGTAAATCCACCTTTATGGTTGAGATGACTGAAACTTCACAAATTTTGCATCATGCCACTTCTCAATCTTTGGTGCTGATGGATGAGGTTGGACGTGGTACCAGTACTTATGATGGTTTATCTTTGGCTTGGGCGTGTGTGCTTGACTTAACCAAACGCATTCAATGCTTATGTTTATTTGCAACGCATTATTTTGAATTAACTGAACTTGCACAAGAACCTGCCATTGATAATTATCATGTCACCGCCAAAGAGTTAGATGGCAATTTAATCTTACTCCATAAAGTCAAACATGGTCCTGCCAGTCAAAGTCATGGTTTGCAAGTGGCAAAATTAGCCGGCATTCCGCAAAATGTGATTATTGATGCGCAAAAACGCTTACAGCAATTGGAACACCAGCAGCAAAAGCACCGCACGGTCTTGCCACAAGCTGATTTATTTGATGCCACACCCATTGCGCGTGAGATAGAACGCGTGGTGGAAGTGGTCAAACCATCAGCCACCTTAGAGGCGTTGGCTGCAATTGACGTAGATGATTTAAGTCCTCGTCAGGCACTTGAACAACTTTACGCGCTGAAAAATTTGCTCAAAGCTGAATAAGTTTGCTTGAAATGCAAATATTTTAATGAAGGCTATGTCAGACATGGCCTTTTTTGGGCTAAAAATTGTACTTTATTAAACTAAGTAGTCACATATATAACAAATATCAATAAAAGGAATTGTTAGTTTGGTGCATTTTTGCCTAAAATACAGCTTAGTTATTCGAAGCATATTTTTTAGGTAGCTGTCGCCATGACCTTTGTTGTCACTGAAAACTGTATTAAATGTAAATATCAAGACTGCGTTGAAGTTTGTCCTGTTGACTGTTTCTACGAAGGTCCAAATTTCCTGGTTATTAACCCAGACGAATGTATCGACTGCGCTTTATGTGAACCAGAATGTCCGGCTAACGCCATCTTCTCTGAAGATGAGTTACCAGAAGGTCAAGAAGTGTTTATCGAACTTAATGCTGAATTGTCGCAAACTTGGCCAAATATCACGCAAATTGGTGACCAACCTGCCGATCGTGAAGAGTGGAATGGTAAAGCTGACAAACTACAGTATTTAGAAAAATAAATATTGTGTAAAAAGACCAGTTAATCTGGTCTTTTTTTATACCTAAATTACACATTTCATTGCAATTTATTGCGTGGCTTTGAGCAAAATTGCATTACACTTAAGCCACACTCATGATCATTAAAATAGCCGAATGAAGCATCTTATTAAGGCTGCATTAGCCGTTGCTGTTGTGCCTTGTTTTCTGATTGGCTGTAGCTCAACTTCACAAGATGGAGCCAAAACTACAGGCCAAACACGTATTTATCTGCCACGCGAAACAATTATTACACAGCGCCCCATTCCGCCTAAAGTTATTCCTTATACTTATCATGCTTGGAGCAGTGTGAGCGAAAATTTAAGACAAGCCCGCGAATATGATCAATTTTTACAACGCCATCAGGTGGGCAATATTATCCCCATGCATGAATTACTGCGTACTGCCCGCGATTGGGAAAAATGTGGCCGTTCACAATATATGGTGCCCAACCGTGAACTATGGTCCAATCAAATTCCAACCTTAACTGTGTTTAAGTACCTCGTGGCCTCTAAAGTTTTAACCGAGTACGAAGTGACATCGGTGTACCGTGATTTACCTTTAAATAAGTGTGCAGGCGGTGCCAATTCTTCACGGCATTTGTTTAACTCAGCCATCGATTTTCGCATTGGACCACAATATCCACGTGCTGAAGATTATGCTTTTATTGAAGCCACCAAATTTAGACTGTGCCAATTTTGGAGCCAACATGGTCAAAGTCTAAATATGGGCTTAGGTTTATATGCTTCAGGTCAAGTGCATATTGATACTCAAGGCTTTCGTACATGGGGGCCTGACTTAAGCCGTCGCAGTTCGATGTGTAATTACAATGGGGATTTCTAAGCTCATTGCCCAAGATTTACCCAAATATGCTGTTAGAAATTGCACTCTTAAGGGAAAAGTTTAAAATGCAGGCATTATTTGTAAGATGATCATGACTATGCAACAAATGTGGACCGAACTCGACCAATATATCGAATCACATTTAATTCCTGATGACCCCATTTTAACCCAAACCTTAGAAAATACAGCTGCCCACGGCTTCCCTGATCATTTAGCAGTAGCTGCCAATCAAGGTATGCTGTTACAAATGCTGATTCAGATGAATCAATGTAAACGTGTGCTCGAATTAGGCACGTTTGCAGCCTATAGTACAGTATGGCTAGCGCGTGCTTTGCCTGAAGATGGTTATATCTTAACGATGGAAGGTCGTGATACCCATGCAGCGATGGGCCAAGAAAACATCGACCGCGCCAATCTAAAACCTACTGTAGAACTGAAATGTGGTCGTGCTGCCGATATTTTACGTGCCCTACCCGAAGATACCGCACCATTTGACTTTATCTTTATTGATGCCGACAAACAAAGCTATCCAGAATATTTAGAACTGTGCTTAAACCTGTCTCATTCAGGAACGGTGATTTTTTTAGATAACGTGATTCGTGCGGGCGCCTTATTAGACAGCAATAACAAAAAACCAAGTATTGAAGGTTTACGTGACATGTTTAGCCTGATGCAAAATCATCCCAAGATTTTATCGTGTACAGCCTTACAGACAGTGGGATCAAAAGGTCATGATGGTTTTGCACTGGCAATCGTGAAATAAGATTAAAAATTAACCTTTTTGTTTTTTATTATAAATTTCATAAACTTACTAATATTATCCACGAAGTTATCCACAGTTAATGCGGATAACTTTGGGATAAATTTTTCCCTAATCTTTATATATAGCAGTTTATTTGACGACGAGCAACGGGACTTTGCTATTACGGAAAATACTGGTGGTAATACTGCCTAAGAAAAATTGATGAATTTTACTGTGACTAAATGCACCCAATAAAATCAGTTGAATACCATGTTCTTGCTGATAGGCCAAAATATTGTCTGACACATCGCCGTAGCGATATTCCACCACCACATCTAGACCTTTTTGGCGTAAAAAAGTGCTTGGTTCATTTAAAATTTCAGGATGATCACCTACATACAACAAGTGACATTGTAAAGTACGCAATAAATCACTTTCAGCCACGCGCTTCATCATTTGTAAGCAAGTCGGTGAATATTCATAAGCAAAAATAAAGCGTGTTGGTGGTTTAAAAGTCTCCCCCACCGTCATGACGGCACAACGTGCGCCACGAATAAAGTTTTCAACATTACCACCTAAGATTTTATTTTTTTCAGCAGCACGCTCACCAACGCGTCCAATCAATACAAAATCATCATCACGTAAGGCATGAAAGCTTTGCTCTAAAAAATCACCTTTTTCTTGAATATGGGTGGTTTTTAAGCCGTGTTTAAAGGCGATTAAATCGGAGATATGTTTCAGTAAATTATTGCTATAACTAAGTGCCAATTCACTTTGTTTGTCTTCAAGTTCAGCCAATTCTTTTAATAACATGGCATTACTTTCAAAACCAATCACCCCACTAATTTCACCTAAGTGATAACTTGCAGGGTAATAGTCCAATATATGTAATAACACCAATTCACGACCGGTTTGCTTGGCCACCCAAGCAGCCGCATCGGCTAAGGCATTGACACAAGGGGATGAATCAATACAGGCAATCACACGTTTCATATTCGCCTCTTTTGGTAGGTGAGTTGGCGGATGTTTTTTAATTATTGCCCTTAACTTAGCATATTTTTGTGCCTTGTCGCGTATTATTCACGATAACGAATCAAACGTGCCGGATTACCTGCCACAATCTGTCGAGCCGCCACGTCTTTGGTCACCATACTGTTCATGCCCACCACAGCGTGTTCTGCAATCTTAATGCCATCTTTAATGCCCACATGTGCACCAAGCCACACATCACGTCCAATTTCAATGCCTTGTGAACGAACGGGTTGCTGATAAATCGGTAGATCTATATCCATGCCATGATCAAAGGCATATAAATGACAGTAGGCTGCAATCCGTACTTGATCATGTAGTTTAATCCCAACGCGCCCACCATCTAAAATACAATGATGGTTAATTGCGACTTCACTGCCAATTTCAAGTGGACCATGCAAAGTGCAATCGGCGGCAATAAAAGTATTATCACCAATGCGAATTGTGCGTCCGGGTTCGGCAAAAATATGCGCAAGGGGGGAAATAAAACAGTTTTCGCCAATCTCAACCGTTTCCATTTGCCTTAAATAGTCTTGGTATTCGTGTTGCCATGCTTCGGCCCATGCCCGATGTTTAGGCTTTAAAGAATAATATAACCATGGCATATAATTGAGGCGATGTTTGTGTTGCTCACGGTATTTAAGCAACGGGTCGAGATCAGTCATGGTTCTCCTCCATGATTTTAATGGCTTCACGACCACGCGTGACATCTTGCAATTTGATTTTTAACGGCTCAATTTGATGCACTTGTAGACGTGCATTAATCTGTACACCTGTTGCGGTATAGTCTTCTTGGTATTCAATTTGATTGTGTTTGAGCTCATATTGCATAATTGCCCACTCGTTAAATTGGCAAGCAAATTGAATCTGTTTTTTTTCAATTAGTTCAATTTTTTCAGCCTGTAATAAACATTGTCCTGCACAGCCGCCATAAGCACGTACCAAGCCACCTGTACCCAATTTAATACCGCCATACCAACGATTCACCAATACTAAAACATTGGTTAAATCATTGCCTTCAATGGTGGCTAAAATGGGACGACCTGCTGTGCCTGAGGGTTCACCATCATCATTAAAGCGTACATTGACCCCAATTTTCCATGCCCAACATTGATGCGTGGTACTCGGGTCTTTGACTGCCTCTAAAAAAGCCTTGACCTCTTGCTCATTTTCCACAGGCACCGCAATCGCTTCAAAACGACTTTTTTTAATTTCTTCTTCGTAGCGTACCATTGTTGCTAATGTAAACATGCCGACCTTCTTGTGCGATTGCTACACGTTATTTTAACCAAAAAAAAGCGACTTTCCTGAGAAAATCGCTTCTTTTGTTGGTTATGCTTAGATTATAAGCATTGTTTTAACAACACTTTACGATCTGGTCGTAAAAAGCTGAGCATACGCTTAGATTCTACATAAGCATAGTTGTGATCAGAAAAAGTATAAAAACTGACCTGATCTTTATCATATTGCTGAACCATGAGCGCTTGATAATTCTTTGGCACCACACGTAAATCTTTCGGCACAGAGACGTGCGGTGTAGGTAAGCCATCCACCAAACGCACTAAAGTACGGTCACCAATAATATAAGACAATTCTGCGGCTTGTTCGACTGTACAGTCTAATGCATAACGCCCTTGTAATTGCGACGGTAGCTCAGCCCAAGTCGCTGCACTGCTGCCCAATACTGCTAGAGCCAATAGCATATTTTTCATTTGAAATTCTCGCTCTATATTTAAAGTTAAAGTCAAACGAGGAAGCAGCGAACTGCTTCCTTGCTGTTGGTCTTAGTAAAGGATTTGATTGTTGTTGAGCAATTGATCAAGTAATACATCTTTTGCATCTTGACTTGCTGTTACACCATTGATAGCAGCTTTTACGCTGTCACCTTGAAGTAGCAATAGGTCTTGTGCAGCGTATTTCCCTTCTGCACCATCACGATCGATCGTCAAGGTGAGTTGGTTATTTTCAACTTTGAGTGACACATAAGCTTCAATATCTTTTGTTTCACTGTAGTTGATTAATAAATCAGAGACATCAATCAGGTCGCTTGCTTCACCAAACTCAAAGTCAGTAAAGGGGCAGAGTAAAACTTGAAGTGCGACATAAACCACCTAATTAATTTAAAGGGTTTATGGAGTATATAAAATTGTCAT